>NZ_LT635493.1:150426-780896 GCF_900120405.1 Urinicoccus massiliensis
TTCGCTCGCCGCTACTTGGGAAATCGAGGTTTCTTTCTTTTCCTCGGGGTACTTAGATGTTTCAGTTCCCCCGGTCTTCCTTCCATACACTATGGATTCATGCATGGATGTATGAGGTTTGCTCATACGGGTTTCCCCATTCGGACATCAACGGATTCACGTCTATTTGCGACTCCCCGTTGCTTTTCGCAGCTTATCACGTCCTTCTTCGGCTCTTGGTGCCAAGGCATCCACCTGATGCTCTTTCTAACTTGACCTTTGTTTCAGTTTTCCTTAAAACTGTTTCTATCCGGTAAAAATGTCTTTTCTTTACTCTCGTTATTGAATAATTTGAAAATCTCATTCTTACTTTTAAAATTGGAGTATGTAGTTTTCATTGTGCATCTATCTCAATCATACGTTGACACGTATTATTAAGATTAAATAAATACCACTTCTAACAAATCAAGGATTTATTGTCCGTGGTTGTGGTGGAGATGAGGAGATTCGAACTCCTG
The DNA here is from genome assembly GCF_900120405.1 of Urinicoccus massiliensis. GTDB lineage: Bacteria > Bacillota > Clostridia > Tissierellales > Peptoniphilaceae > Urinicoccus > Urinicoccus massiliensis. The sequence goes on from NZ_LT635493.1 coordinate 150,924, forward strand.
ACCCCCTGCTTGCAAGGCAGGTGCTCTCCCAACTGAGCTACACCCCCACATTGGGTAAAGACCAAAAAATCCAGTGTAAGAGTTAAGAAATGACTTGATTGCTCAAGGCCCACTTCTTTCTGAACTCCTTAGAAAGGAGGTGATCCAGCCGCACCTTCCGATACGGCTACCTTGTTACGACTTCACCCCAGTCATTGATCCTACCTTCGACGCCTGCCTCCAAACGGTTAGCTCGGCGGCTTCGGGTATTACCAACTCCCATGGTGTGACGGGCGGTGTGTACAAGACCCGGGAACGCATTCACCGCGACATTCTGATTCGCGATTACTAGCAACTCCGACTTCATGTAGGCGAGTTGCAGCCTACAATCCGAACTGAGATCGGCTTTTTGAGATTCGCTTGAGATCGCTCGCTCGCTGCTCTCTGTACCGACCATTGTAGCACGTGTGTAGCCCAAGGCATAAAGGGCATGATGATTTGACGTCATCCCCACCTTCCTCCGATTTATCATCGGCAGTCCCTTTAGAGTTCCCATCCGAAATGCTGGCAACTAAAGGTAAGGGTTGCGCTCGTTGCGGGACTTAACCCAACATCTCACGACACGAGCTGACGACAACCATGCACCACCTGTTTTACTGTTCCGAAGAAAAGGTCTATCTCTAGACCGATCATTAAAATGTCTAGCCTTGGTAAGGTTCTTCGCGTTGCTTCGAATTAAACCACATGCTCCGCTGCTTGTGCGGGTCCCCGTCAATTCCTTTGAGTTTCATGCTTGCGCACGTACTCCCCAGGCGGAGTGCTTAATGTGTTAACTGCGGCACCGAGTTGCCCCGACACCTAGCACTCATCGTTTACAGCGTGGACTACCAGGGTATCTAATCCTGTTTGCTCCCCACGCTTTCGTTCCTCAGCGTCAGTTTAAGTCCAGTAAGTCGCCTTCGCCACCGGTATTCTTCCTAATATCTACGCATTTCACCGCTACACTAGGAATTCCACTTACCTCTCCTTAACTCAAGTCTACCAGTTTCCAATGCTTACATGGGTTGAGCCCATGCCTTTCACATCGGACTTGGTAGACCGCCTGCGAACCCTTTACGCCCAGTGATTCCGGACAACGCTCGCCCCCTACGTATTACCGCGGCTGCTGGCACGTAGTTAGCCGGGGCTTCCTCCTATGGTACCGTCATTATCTTCCCATAGGACAGAGCTTTACGACTCGAAAGCCTTCATCGCTCACGCGGCGTCGCTGCATCAGAGTTTCCTCCATTGTGCAATATTCCCCACTGCTGCCTCCCGTAGGAGTTTGGACCGTGTCTCAGTTCCAATGTGACCGTTCACCCTCTCAGGCCGGTTACTGATCATGGCCTTGGTGGGCCGTTACCCCACCAACTAGCTAATCAGGCGCGAGACCATCTTTCACCACCGGAGTTTTAACATTTCTTCCATGCGAAGGAAATGTGTCATAGGGTATTAATCCCGGTTTCCCGAGGCTATCCCCTTGTGAAAGGCAGGTTTCTCACGTGTTACTCACCCGTCCGCCGCTAATCCATTTTATCTTCTCTCCGAAGAGATCGGTTAAAATTTCATCGCTCGACTTGCATGTGTTAGGCGCGCCGCCAGCGTTCGTCCTGAGCCAGGATCAAACTCTCAATTAAAAAGTTTTTTCCATTTTATCGTCTTTAGACTGACTCCGGATTCTTCACTGAAGTTCCGCTTTTTTGCTTTTGCTTGTGTGTTCATTCTCTTACACTGTTTAGTTTTTTTGGTTCTGTTGTAACTAATCTCTTTACGAGATAGCTTAATTATTTTACCACCGATAAAAGGTCTTTGTCAAGAACTTTTTTGCTTTTTCTTAACGGGCTTTTTACTTGTGGAAAACAACATGTATTAGTTTACCAAGTCTCCCTGACTTTGTCAAGGACCTTTTTGGTTTTTCTTGCTACTTCTTAAAAGGCTTTTTGCCTTGTTTTGAGTAGCTTGTATAGTTTACTGAAATCCATCTCTCCTGTCAAGGTCTTTTTCATTTTTTTCTAAAGTTTTTATTAGGTCGTCAAGTTCTTGGCTGTTGTTGAGGTTATAGGCTGCCTTGGCATGGTAGAGGGCTTCCTTAGGATCTCTTTCCAGGTAGAGATAGGCCAGGTTGTGGTGGATGGTATAGGGATCACTTCCCTTTTCCAGGGCTTTTTCATAGTGGTCAATGGCCTCCTGAATCAAGCCTAATTGACTGTCTACAAAGGCTAGACGTTCATGGTAGAGGCCTTGGTCTGCTAGTTTTAAAGCCTCTTGGTAGTGGCTCTTACTTTCCTCCAGCTTATTTTCTGCCAAGGCTATGGTAGCTAGAAAGTAATGAACATGGTCTGGGTTGAGGTATTGCTGGGATACTTTTCCCAGGTGGTCTTTGGCTTTTTCCAGATTTTGAAGGTTGAGATAGGACTCCACGGCCTCCATATTGGCATAGTCTTCTAGTTCTTCAATGGCCAACCGAGCTTGGTTTTTCACTTCTTCCGGCATATCTTTTAAAAGGGCCTCCCGGGCATAGTGTCTTGCCTTGATATAGTGACCCAGGCCGGCATAGATTCCACTTAGGCGCAAAAGAGCCTGACCAAAGAAGGGGGATTCTTCTGAAACTTTCCCATAGCTTTTGATGATGGGAATCAGGCTTTGCTCCAGGTCCTGTCCTTCTTTCTTGCCTTGGCGAATTTCTTCTTCTTTTAAGGTGGTTTTAAGATAGCTGATATCTTCTTCCTTGATATGGAGCTCTTCCAGACTGGTTAAAAAGTCCATCTTGGCCTGGCGGTCAAAGTCTCCTGTCATAATCCGGCTAATGACCTGGCCCTGGTAGGGACTTTTTTGTAAAATCTTGTCATAGCCCTGGCTTTGAGCTAGAGCAGGGTCCACTGTTTGGCAAAGGACCATCCCCAAAAGAAAGTTTATAAAAGGAATGCTTTCTTGCCAGTTTTTGTCTTTTAAGTTTTGAACCATGGAGCTTTTTACTAGGGGAAGGTCTTGACCTTCTTCTATTTCCACTCCCGCCAGGTCCAATTTACGGCTTATGGTTAAAAATACAAGTTCATCTTGGTAGTCCATCGTTATACTCCCTCATATAGGCCCGCTTCCTGGGGTTGGAATGGGCAATAATTTTATAGACCTGGCCTCGGTAGAGGAGGTAAAAGTAGTGGAAGGCCTGGCTCAAAAGGAGGACCAGGGGTTCTTCCAGGATAAATTGACTAAAGAGCCGGGCCGGCCCAAAGGCAAAATCCATGGGATTGGCTCCTATTAAGACATAGGCCATTATGGAGCTTGGGGCCAGGGCCACTAAAATCAAAAGATAGATTAGCAGGGGCAAGAGCCAATGGAGGATGTTGGTCTTGTAAAAGCTTGCCAGGTCTCCCAGGAGATGGCCCGCCGGTTTTTTATCCACATAAATCATTTCAATAAATGGATTAAAGGCAAGAAAGAGACCAATGGTTAAAAACCCTCCAGAAAGGAGGTTGCCGGCAAAGAGGTCAAATAGGGAAAAGACAAAGTAAGCTGTCCAAACATCGTTGAGAATTCTAAGGCCACTGGACTTAAAACTTGGAATGCTGATGGGGTTTCCTTCTAATATAAGGGATAGGATTCCCAGGTAAAAAGATAAAAGAACCACATAGACTATAAAGCGGGCAACTCCCACCACGAGATTGTCATTGGCCATATAGTTTAAAGAAAAAATATAATTAACGATAAAAAAAGTTACCAGGGGAAAGAGAAAGCCCACCAGGTGGTCCAGGGGCCTTCTTTTAATATTTCCCACTAGGCCCAGCAGGGCCTCTTGGTAAACTTGGATTAGGTCAGTCATGAATTTCCTCCATTTCGTATATTTTAACGGGGTTGTCCCGCCGGTCTACTAGGATTATTTTCCCATCCAATCGGTAGGGGTGGACTTTTTTCATCAGGTCTTTGATATGGGGGTCTTGGACGCCCAAAAGGTCTTGGACCCGACTTTGCCGGAAGAGGTCATGGATTTTACTTTTTTCCAGATAGGCCTCCTGTCTTTGGGGAAAGTAGTCCGGCAGGGGTCCCTGGTTGTTTTGGACATAGTCCAAGAAAAGGGCCCGGTAAAAATCGGAATCTCCTTGGCCCAAGAACTGGGCATAGGAGGTCAATATTTGATAGAGTTTCTTTCTTTGGTGTTGGTCCAGGTGGAGGCCTTTCTTCTTATAATATAGGCTGAAATTATAAAAGTAGGAAAAGGGGTCCTGGTCCAGCTTTTTCATAAGGTAGCCGTTGCTTCTTTCAAAGTAGCCTTCATTGTGAAACTTATCTACCAGGTCTTCAAAAACTTTTAATTGCCGAATTTCCAAGGCCGACAACCAGGGGGTTTCTAAGATTTCATAGGGAGGCCTGTGGCTATAGACCAGACCATAGTCCTGGGCCTTGTTTTTCAAAAGAGACCCCTTAAGGACTTTTAGAAAGCCCACTTGAATTTTTTCAGCCCCCAGGGAATAGGTGTCGTTAAAGCTCTTTTTTAACTGGTCCACTCCCTCATAGGGCAGGCCGATAATCAAGTCCACATGTTGGTGGGTCCGGCCCTGGCTGCGGATTCTCTCCACCACTTCTCTTAGCCGGGGCCAATCCATAGTCCGGTTGATGGCCTTGAGGGTTTTTTCATTGGTGGATTGGATGCCCAATTCCAGTTGAAAAAGCCCCCGGGGACTTTTTGAAAAATAGTCAATCATCTTCTCGCTCATAAGATGGGCTGTGGCTTCAAAGTGAAAATTAAAGTCTTTTAAGCCCAGGCTTTGGATAAAGTCCATCAGGTTGAAGGCTCTTTTTTCACTGGCATTAAAGGTCCGGTCAATAAACTTAATTTGCACCGCCCCATAGGAAAGGAGCCTTTGAATTTGGCTAAAGACCCGGTCCATGTCTACAAAACGTACCGGCCCCAGAACGGAAGACAGGCAAAAGGCGCAGTGGAAGGGACAGCCCCGGGAAGACTCCAGATAGGCAATCTTATTGGTTAGGTCCTCTTTTTCCAAATAAGGGTCTGGCAAGTCCTTAAGGTCCAGGTAGGGAGCCAGGGGATTTTGACAAATTTGATCCCCCTGTCGGTAGACCAGGTTGGGGACATCTTTTAAGTCCCCTCCCTGGATGACTTTCTCTTGGTAGATGGGCCAGGCCCTTTCCCCCTCTCCCAGCAAAATTTCATCCACATAGGGGTGGTCTCGTAAAAAAGCTTGGGATTCATAGGAAACTTCTGGTCCCCCAAAGACAATCCGAGCCTGGGGCCGGACTGCCTTTAAGTCTCTGGCCAGGTCTAGGCATTCTTGAATGTTCCAAATATAGGTGGAAAAGCCATAAACCTGGGCCTCCTCTTCCAGCAAAGCCCCATAGATGGTATCCAGGGGCTGGTTGATGGTAAATTCTAAAAAAGAGGTCTCTGCCCTGGACACTTCCTTGAGATAGCGGATGGCCAGGTTGGTGTGGATAAACTTGGAATTAATCCCAACTAGGAGAAACTTCATTACATTTTTTCCGGTGCATGGATTCCCAAGAGGTTTAAACCTTGAGCAATCACTGTCTTGATTCCGTAAGATAAAAGGAGTCTGGCTTTTTTTACCTTGGGGTCTTCTGTGTTGATTTGGTTGTGGGTATAGTACTTGTTGAAGGTCTTGGCCAGGTCTGTAATATAGCGGGTGATGAAGTAGGGCTCATGTTTTTCATGGGCATCAATGACAACGTCTGTAAAGCGAGACAACTTCATTAGGAGCTCTTGTTCTTCGGGAAGACCCAGAGCCTTTTCATCTACAGGGTCTTGGATGGAAAATTCCCCCTTCTTTAATAGGGAGCAAATTCGAGCATGGGTATATTGGACATAGGGGCCCGTTTCTCCCTCAAAACTCAAGGTTTGGTCCCAATCAAAGACATAGTCCTTGATCCTTTGGTTAAAGAGTTCTTGGAACTTAACGGCCCCAATACCCACTTCCCGGGCCAATTTTTCCCGGTCTTCCATTTTTTCTCCTCGAGATTCTTCTCTTTCCTTTAAGATGTCATCCACCTTGTTGATGGCCTTATTTAAGACATCTTCCAGATAGACTACCTTGCCCTTACGGGTGGACATTGTTCCTTCCTTTAGAGAAACCATTCCAAAGGCCACATGGACCATGTCTTCTTCCCAATCATAGCCCATCTTCTTTAGGATGGCCTTTAATTGTTGGAAATGGAGGCTCTGTTGGCTTCCAACAACATAGATGCTCTTGTAGAAGTCAAACTCCTTCTTCCGGTAGAGGGCTGTAGCCATATCCCGGGTCAGGTAGATGGAAGAGCCATCCTTTTTAATGATAATAGCCGGGGGAAGTTCGTCGCCAAAGTCTACAATTCTTGCCCCTTGGGAGTCTGTTAGGACGCCCTTTTCTTCCATTAAGTCCACTGTATCCTTGAGCATGGGAGAGTAAAAGGATTCTCCTGTATAGTAGTCAAAGTCAATGTCCAAGAGCTTATAAACTCTTTGGAATTCTTCCAGGCTGACCTTGCGGAACCACTCCCAAAGTTCTACTGCCTTGGGGTCTTGGTTTTCCAATTTGACAAACCAGTTTCTTGCATTGTCCAAGAGTTCTGGTTGGTCCTTGGCTTCTTCGTTGATTCGCACATAGAGCTTGACCAATTCGGGAATGGGGTTTTTTTCAATGACGTCATGGTCTCCCCATCTTAGATAGGCCTCAATCATCATGCCGAATTGGGTCCCATAGTCTCCCAGGTGGTTGACGGCTATGGTCTTAAAACCCAGGAAGTTTGAAATTCTCTTTAGGGAATCCCCAATGACTGTGGTCCGGATATGGCCAATGTGGAAGGGCTTGGCAATATTGGGAGAGGAGTATTCCAAGACAATAGTTCTTTGGTCCCCATAGTTGGTCTTGCCAAAGTCTTCCATCTTCTCTTGAAGGTCTTGGAAGATATCCTTGGTAAAGGCTTCCTTGTTGATGAAAAAGTTTAAGTAGGGTCCCTTGTTTTCAACCTTGTCAAAAAGAGGGTTGTCAATTTTTTCTGCCATTTCTTGGGCAATCATAGCCGGGTTTTTCCGATAGGTCTTGGCCAGGGAAAAACAAGGAAAGGCAAAGTCTCCTAGGTCTGAACTTGGTGGCAGTTCAATAAGTTGGTCTATTTGGTCCAAATCTAAGTCTGGACATTGGCCATGGATGGCTTCAATAACTTCATTACGATAATTATGCAAGGTATCCTCCTTTAATTTAAGTATGCAATGGTGACCCCATAGCCACCTTCGTTCATTTTTGCGTCTTCAATCTTCTTAACAGGTTGGTAGTGGTGTAAAAAGTTCCGCACCTTTTCCCTTAAAGCACCTGTTCCCTTCCCATGGATGATCCGCACCGAGGGCATCCCTGAGAGGTAGGCATCGTCAATATATTTTTCTAGCTGGATTTTAGCTTCTTCAAAGGTTTGTCCCCTAAGGTCCAATTCAGTTTTGAAATTCTTAGATTTTTTGGAAATCATGGACTTGGTTTGGACCCTTCCCCTGGCTTCTTCTTGACTTTCTGCATAGGTCAAGGAATTCACAGGAAGGGACATCTTTAAGATGCCCAATTGAACCAAGACATTCCCCTGTTTATCCGGCAGTTCCAGGACCTGGCCCTTTTGTTGCAAGCTCTTGGAAAAGACCGTGTCTCCAACTTTTACATCTTCAATGGGTCGGGCTACTTTTTCTATGACCAGGCCCTTTTTGTTCTTCTTGGAAAGACTTCTTAGGTTTTCTCCAAGATAGTTTCGGGTTTGTTGGAGTCTTTTTTCCTCCTGGCTGGCCATGGAGGCTTGGATATCTTTTAACTCTAAAAGGGCCAGGTCTGCCTGTTCTTTAGCTTCTCTTAAAATCTTTTCCGCCTTTTCATTGGCCTGGTCTAGGATCCGGTCTCTTTGTCTTTCAGACTTGTCTACTTCCCTTTGGAGCCTAGCCTTTAGGGCCTCAATTTCTCTTTGCTTGGCTTCTTCGGCCTGGTTTTTCCGGCTCAGGTCTTGGCGTTCTCTTTCCAGTCCCTCTAGGACATCTTCAAATTTCAAAGAATCTGAATGGATAAAGGACTTGGCTGCCTGGATATAATCTTCGCCCAGGCCCAGACGTCTGGATATTTCAAAGGCATTGGACTTACCCGGCGTTCCAATCCGCAAACGATAGGTGGGGCTCAGGGTCTCTAGGTCAAATTCCATGCCGGCATTGGCCACGCCGGGAGTTTCTAGGGCATAGACCTTGAGCTGGTTATAGTGGGTGGTGGCCATGGTTAAGATTCCCTGCTCCCTCATCTTGTCAATAATGGTCATGGCCAGGGCCGCCCCTTCTGTGGGGTCTGTCCCGGCTCCCAGTTCGTCAAAGAGGACCAGGTCCTGGTCCGTAATCTTGGACAGGATGTCTACGATGTTGACCATGTGGGATGAAAAAGTAGACAGGTTTTGCTCAATACTCTGCTCGTCTCCAATGTCTGCATAGATTTCATGGACCAGGGGAATCACAGTATTGGGCCCCGCCGGCACAAAAAGTCCTGCTTGGGCCATGAGGATTAAGAGTCCTGTAGTCTTTAAGCTAACCGTCTTTCCTCCTGTGTTGGGGCCAGTAATAATCAGGGAATTAAAGTCATAACCCAGGTCCAGGTCAATGGGAACCACCCTCCTGGGGTCCAGGAGGGGGTGGCGGCCCTGGTCAATCTTGAGTTTCTTTTCTTGGCTAATCCTGGGTTTGATGGCCTTTTCTTCCAGGGCCAACCGTCCCTTGGCAAAGATAAAGTCCAATTCCACCATGGCATAGTTATTTTGCTTTAGGGCTGGTAAGTTTTCCGCCAATTGATCGGACAATTCTTGAAGGATTCGATGGATTTCTTGCCTTTCCTTGTTCTCCAACTCCCTTAGCTGGTTGTTTAATTCCACCACAGCCAGGGGTTCAATAAAGACAGTGGCTCCCGAAGAGGAGGTGTCGTGGATTAAACCCTTGATAGAAGACTTGTTTTCCTGCTTAACCGGAATAACATAGCGGCCAGCCCGGATGGTCACCAGGTTGTCTTGGAGGTACTTTTGACTATCTCCTGTTACAAAGGAGTTGAGTTTTCGTCGGACCTCCTCCTTCTTTTGGACCATGCTCTGGCGGATTTGGGCCAGGGCTGGACTGGCTTGGTCTGAAACTTCCTGGTCTGATTCAAAGGTCCGTTCAATTTTCTCCCTTAGCCCCCTTAGGGGGGTTAGCTTGTCCACCAAGGTCCCCATCAGGGCTGGTGGCGCTTCCTCAGAAAAATAATCCTTAAGATATTGGACTCCTCTAAGGCTGTCTCCCAGGTAGACGATTTGTTCAATGGTCAGGGTTCCTCCTAGGGCCAGACGCTTAAAGTCTTTTTCCTGGTCCCGAATCCCCACCAGGGCGGGCCGGGACCTTTTGGTTAGGACTTGAACAGCCTCTTGGGTTTCTGCTAGGCCTCTTTCCACCTTGGCTTCGTGGTGGGAAGGAGTAATTTCCCTGGCCCGGGCCTTGCCGGGCTCAGAAGCAGCAAAACTAGCCAGCTTGTCCTTAATTTTTTGAAATTCTAAAATGTCTAAAACACGTTGGTTCATAGAGAATCCTTCCTTAAAATACCCCTTTGGTAGTGACCATAGGTCCAGCCATTAAAACTTTCTTTTAAGATTTTCTTGCAATCCACATCCCTGTGGTCCAGACTTTGGATAATTTCTGAAATGGGTTCCGAGGAAAATTGAGCATCAATCCTCAAGCCAATCTTCTCCTCCAGGTAGTTTTTCTTTTTCCCATCCAAATACAGGGGGAGGCTGTTGTAAATTCTTGTAATCTTCCCCTGTCTCCGAAAGGGAAAGTCCATATTTTTTTCATCTCTTAGGGCAAAAACCCCATTAAGGGAGCATGTCTCACACTGGCTGGAATCTTTACAGCCCTTCACCAGGGAGTTTGGACAATGGTCCATAATCATCCCTGTTAAAAATCCATAGTAGAGAGTGGACAGGTCTCCACCACAATTCCTGGCCATGACCTGGGCTTGCTTGTAGGTAGCCTCATAGGAAATGTCGATGGAGCTGGCTCCCAAGTCCCGGAGCATGGATATGCTTTGGCTGTTAAAGGCTCCTGTCCCCATACCGGCATGGATTTTCATGGGAGTCAAATCTTTTTGATAGGCAAAGGGCCAAAGGCTGGTGGCCTCCACTCCAGCAATCTTTCCCTGCCTATAGAGGTCCAGGGCTCTTTGTTTTTCTTCCTGACCCAGGTCATAGTCCACAATAGGAGGCAAGACATAATAGACTTCTGGATTCAGACCCTGGAGGTCTTCGATGAGGTCCAGGTCTCTTGTCATAATCCGGTCCATGGCTTCCAGGTCTTGCCTCTTTAGACCTCTTGCAATTTCTTGGTTTTCAATATAGAGGGTTCGTTTGCCCTCTACCGGTCCTTCCATCTTCAAGGGAGGCAGCTTACCCAGCCGGTCCTCTTCCCCTTGGTAGGATTGAAAAATTTCTTCCACTAAATCCCTTCTTAGGACATTTAAGTCTTTGATGGATAAAAAGCAATTGGGATCCAGGTCCAAGTCCAGGTCTTCCCAATAAAAGGGTGTGTCCCCTAACTTGCCCATTTGACTCCGGACCCGGTCTTGGTCTAAACCTCGTTTCTGGGCTTCTTCCACCAGGGCTCCCTGGATGGAAACTTTTATGGGCTTATCCAGGGCCAAGGATGCAGGTTGGCCTTTTTTAAGGCTTAACCGTCCCCTTAGGCCGGTTTTTTCCAAGTCTTTTAATTGAAAGTTGGCCAGGCGACTGTTAAAGGTCCGGTAGATATCCGATCCCTTCTTAGCCGGATAGGGAAAGGTTAGTTTCGATTCTCCAGGCGGCAGGTCTCGGCCTACTTCAAAGCCCCTTAAAAATCCTTCCTGGTCCAGGTAGGATATGCCGTCGCCTTCTTTTATCCCCTCTTGGAGATGGACCAGGGCCGGGTCCTTGGCATCCACCTGTCCCAGGTAGATCCCCTTATTTTTCCCATGCCCCTGGGTGATAAAGTCTTGACCAAAGGCGCCAAAGGTCCGCCCCTGGGTAAAGCCCCGGTTAAAACTTTCCCGGGCCCTGAGTTCCAGGTCCCGGTCCCGCCGACCCTGACAGGCTTTGCTAATCATTTCCGTGACATAGGCTACATAGGAAGGTTTTTTCATCCTGCCCTCAATCTTAAAGGAATCCACCCCCAAGTCCACCAGGTCTGGGATTTGGTCCAGGGCCCAAAGGTCCTTGGGGCTTAAAAGATAGCCGGACTTTAAAAGCTCCTTGCCCCGGATAATTTGGTATTTTTTCCGACAGGGTTGGGCACAGTCTCCCCGGTTTCCCGACCGGCCACCAATATAGGAAGACATGGTACACTGGCCTGAATAGCAAACGCAAAGGGCCCCATGGACAAAGACCTCCACTTCAATGTCCACCAGGTCCTTGATCCGTTTAATTTCTTCAAAAGGAGTTTCCCGGCTCAAGACCACCCGGGTCAGGCCCAGGTCCTTGCAAAGCTTGGCCCCTTGAACATTGTGGATGGTCATTTGGGTTGACCCATGAAGGTCCATATAGGGCAAAACGGAGCGAAGCATCCGTATCAAGCCCAGGTCTTGTACAATCAATGCATCCACTCCGATTTTTGCTAATTTTTTCGCCGTTTCCACAGCCTCCATCAACTCTTGGTCTGCCAAAAGAGTGTTTAGGGTGACGTGGACCTTGGTCCCCTGGAGGTGGGCCAGTCTCACTGCCTCTTGGACCTCCTCCAAGCTAAAGTTTTGAGCATGGGCCCGGGCTGAAAACTTTTTTTCTCCCAGGTAGATGGCCTGGGCCCCGTAGGCCAGGGCCGCCTTAAAGGCATCCATGGAACCTGCTGGAGCTAAGACTTCTACTTGCTTCACTCTTCTTCACTCCCCTTTAAGAGGGAGACTTCTTTTTGTAGGTCCACAATGGTTACTTGGTCTTGGTAGATCTTGTCCTCATAGGCCTTTTCTTTTTGGTCAAAGAGGGCCACTTGGTCTTGGGCAGACTTCAAGTCCCTCTTGGCCAGGTCCAGGTAGCCCTTTAATTCCCTTACTTCCCCTTCCAGGTCTTTTTTCTTTTGGAGCAGGTCCTGAACTTTTTCTTGGAGCCCCTTCTTTTCTTCCAGAAGTCTTTGCTCTTCCTCTTTCAGGGCTCGGTTTTCCTCTTGGGACTTTTGAATTTTTTCATTTTCAGGATTTTCAGATGCCAAATCATCTAAGTTTTCCCGGGCTTGGTAGAGGTCGTTTAAGAGGTTCAAAGCCGTTAGGACTAGGCCTTGGACTTGGTTTAAACGATAGTTGGCCTTGGCTGTTTCTTGAATTTTTTGGGTCAACTCCCCAGCCATTTTTTGAATTTTTTCCTGGTCATCACTTCCAACAACATAGAAGTTCATTCCATCAATATCAACTTTTATCCGGTCCATGAGAATTTCCCCCATTTCTATTATTGGTCTCTTAATTGACCCTTGAGTTCTTCTTGGATTCTTTGAATCATGCTTTCAACACTTGGGTTGATTTCTTCATCCTTCAGCGTATGGTCCTTGCTCTTGAACTGCATGTTAAAGGCCACACTCTTCTTGTCTTGGTCAATAGAGTCTCCCCGGTAGATGTCAAAGACTTCAAAATGGTCTAAAAGGTCTCCCCCTTCTTCCAAGACAATGGCCTTGACTTGGCCAATTTCTGTTTTTTCATCTAGGATAAAGGCCAGGTCTCGACCGATGCTGGGATATTTTCCAGGATCTTGGTAGAGGATGGCCGTCTTTTCTGCTTCCACCATCTTTTGGAAGTCCACTTCGGCCACATAGGCCCTCTTCTTCATCTTGAAGTTACCTAAAACTCGGGGATGGACTTCTCCAAAGAAACCATAGGATTGGCCATCTACAAAAATTTCTGCACTCCGGCCCGGGTGGAGGTAGCCTTGGCTGGCCCTCTTCAGGGTGATTTCCCCAATTCCTGCCCGGTCAAAGAGTCTTTGGATGGTGTGCTTTAAGAAATAAAAATCTTGGTCTCCGTAAAAACCAATGGCCAATCTCTTGTGTTCTGTTGGCAGGTGGTCTTGGTCTTGGTCCAGGCTAAAGGTGTTGCCGAACTCATAACCGAAGGCTTCTGGATTTTTCCGATTCATATTTTTAGATAAAACTTCCAGGCTGTCTGCCAAAAGAGTGGTTCTCATAACAGAATATTCTTCTCCCAAGGGGTCCAGGAGCTCGACGTTTTTCCGCAGGGGAGAATCTTCTTCCAGGTTGAGACGGTCATAGGCCTTAGGACTCATAAAGGAAAAAGTCATCCATTCGTTGTAGCCCAGGGCAGCCAGAACTTCCTTCAGCTTGGCTTCCAGGTTCCGACTGGCTGGCTTGCCCCCTCTGGTTAATTTTCCCTTAAGAGGTTGGGGGGTGATGTTGTGGAAGCCGAAAAGCCGTCCCACTTCTTCAACCAAGTCCTCTTCAATAGTTAGGTCTTGGCGGAAGGATGGAATCTTGGCCTCAAGTCCTCCTGATTTTTCTTTTGTTTCGATACCCAGGCCTTTTAAGTAGTGGCCCATTTGGTCCAAGCTAAGGTCGGTCCCCAAGAGATCATTGGCCTTTTCTTGCCGCAAGTGGATGGTCTTTTCCGGGAAGTCTTTTGTCTTTTGGTCATAGGATCCCTTGGCCACCTTGGCAGCTCCCAGGTCCTTGGCCAAAACGCAAAGACGGTCTACAGCTTCCTTGCAGGAATTGGGGTCCATTCCCTTTTCAAAACGGGTAGAAGCTTCCGTTCTCAGGGCAAACTTTTTGGACGTTTGGCGGACAGTGTAGGCGTCAAAAAGAGCCCCTTCCAAAAGGATGGTCTTGGTGGATTCTGTTACTTCACTATCTAGACCCCCCATAACTCCCGCCAGACCAATGGCTTCTTGGCCGTCGCAAATCAGGATGTCTTTTTCATTGACCCTTCTTTCTTGCTTGTCCAGGGTTGTCAGGACTTCCCCTTCCCGTCCGTTTCGGACAATAATTTTCTTGTCCTTGACCTTGTCTAGGTCAAAGGCATGGAGGGGTTGCCCCAGTTCCAACATGACAAAGTTGGTCAGGTCTACGATATTGTTAATGGGCCGAACGCCACTTTGCATCAGGGCATTTTGCATCCATTGGGGAGATGGTTGAATTTTTACATCATAAAGAACCCTGGAATAGTAGCGGTGACAATCTGGACTTTGAATGTCAATCCCTTGGGCAAAGTCTTGGATGGGCTTTTCATCTTCTTCAACCTCCAACTTGGGAAGGTCCAAGTCCAGGTCAAAAGTTGCCGCTGTTTCCCGGGCCATGCCCAAAACACTTAAGCAGTCGGGACGGTTGGGGGTGATTTCCAATTCCAAAACAGCCTGGTCCATGTCCAATACTTCTTGGATGGGCCGGCCAACTTCTACGGATTCATCTAAAATCAAGACCCCGTCTCGAAAGGCCATGGGGATGACAGAAACATCATAGCCCAATTCTTGGTAGGAACAAAACATTCCTTGGGATAAGACCCCTCTAAGTTTGGACTTCTTAATTTTTTCTCCTCCAGCCAGGCTGGACTTGTCCAAGGCCACAGGCAGGTGGGCCCCTTCAAAGACATTGGGGGCTCCTGTTACAATTTGGATTTTTTCTTGACCCACATCTACCTGACAAACCACTAGCTTGTCGGCATCAGGGTGCTTTTCAATGGACAAGATCTTCCCCACTACAACCCGGTCAATGTCTTGGCCGCTTTTGAAGATGGATTCAACATGAGATCCTGTCAGGGTAATTTTATCAGCAAGTTCTTTTACATCTTTATCGATTGGGCAATATTGCTTCAACCAAGCAATTGGTAAATACATGGGCTAGGACCTCCTAAAATTGATTCAAGAAACGTTCATCGTTGTCAAAGAGTAGGCGGATGTCGGAAATGCCATATTTAACCATGGCAATCCGGTCAATCCCCATACCAAAGGCAAAGCCGGAATATTTTTCAGGGTCAATGCCACAGTTTCTTAAAACATTGGGGTGGACCATGCCGGCCCCTAATAATTCCATGGACCAGCCGGTTCCATGGCAGGCCTTACAACCAGTCCCATGACAGGCATGGCAGGTTACGTCCACTTCAGTACTTGGCTCCGTAAAGGGGAAGTAGTGGGGACGGTAACGGGTTTCCATGTCTTGTCCGAACATTTCGTGGATAAAAACATCCAGGGTATGGATGAGGTTGGCCATGGAGACTTTTTCATCCACAACCAGGCCTTCCAATTGGTGGAACATGGGGCTGTGGGTGTCATCTACATCGTCAGGACGAAAAACCCGTCCACTACAAACCATCCGAAGAGGGGCTCCCAATTCCTTCATGGCCCGGATTTGCACCGGAGAAGTTTGGGTCCTTAAAAGGGTAGTATCATCGATATAAAAAGTATCCGTCTTATCTCGAGAGGGATGGCTCATAGGCGCATTTAGGGCGTCAAAGTTGTTGGCCACAGACTCAATTTCAGGTCCCTCATAGACGATAAAGCCCATTTGAACAAAGAGGTCTTCCAATTCTTCCTTGGTTTGACTCAAGGGGTGGATGTGGCCTCGACGGGCCTGTTTTTTGTCCAGGCTGATGTCAATCCATTCCTTGTCCAATTGTTGGTTTAACTTGTCTCTTTCCAACTTTTCCTTTTTGTCGGCCAGGGCCCCTTCAATTCTTTCCCGAACTTCATTGGCCAAGGCTCCCATCTTGGGCCTTTCTTCCGGACTGAGTTTCCCCATGCCCTTTAAAATCCCTGTCAATTGGCCTTTTTTACCCAGGCTGGCCACCCGTATTTTATCTAGGGCCTCTAAGGACTGGCAGTCTGCAATTTGGTCCAAAGATTCCCTTTCAATCAATTCCAGTTTTTCTCTCATGGTTCTCCCCTTTAACTAAGTAATTTCAATTCTTTTATTATACCATTTAAGTGGCTTTATTTCAATGAAGGCAAGCTAAAAAGCCCTCCGGTTTCCCGAAGAGCTTTTGATTTTGGAGGCGACACCCAGACTTGAACTGGGGGTGAGGGTGTTGCAGACCCGTGCCTTACCACTTGGCTATGTCGCCCTATTGAATTTTGGCGGAGAGGGTGGGATTTGAACCCACGTGGGCCCGAAGACCCGAACGGTTTTCGAGACCGCCTCGTTATGACCACTTCGATACCCCTCCATTATTTCGGATCAAAGAATAACATGTCCGGCGATACTCATAGTAAAGATGGTGCCCAGAGCCGGAATCGAACCAGCGACACGTGGATTTTCAGTCCACTGCTCTACCGACTGAGCTATCTGGGCCAGTATTCCCACTCGTTACTTTTACTATCTTAACGGATTTTAAAATAAAAGTCAAGACGATTTTCAAAACTTCCCCCTGGGGAAATAGGGTCCAAGGACCCTATTCTTGATCAATTTTTTTCGATTTTTCAATTAAGGCCTTTAAATCTTCCCCATCAAAGTGGTAGGCTTCATTGCAAAAATAGCAGGTGATTTCAGCCTGGCCGTCTTGGTCTTGGATTTCTTCCAATTCCTTGTAGCCCAGGGACAAGAGGGAGTCTGCCACCTTTTCCTTGGAACAGTCACAAGCATAGGCAATGGGACGACTTTCTAAAATTTCCGGGTCTTGCCCCTCTAAAAGGTCCCGGATCAAGTCTTCCGGCCCCTTGCCAGTCTTAAAGTAGTCTGTTACAGACCCAATTTTTTTCACCGCTTCTTCCACCTGGTCCACTTCTTGGTCCGACACTCCCGGCATCATTTGCACAATAAAGCCTCCGGCGGTTTTTACCGTCCGGTCTCTTTCCACCAGGACCCCCAAGGCTACAGCCGAGGGAACTTGGTCAGATTGGACAAAGTAGTTGGCAAAGTCATCGGCAATTTCTCCCGACAAGAGGGAAACCCGGCCTACATAGGGTTCCTTGAGGCCCAGGTCCATGACCACCGTCATGACCCCCTGGGATCCTACAATCCCTGACACATCCAATTTTCCATTGGCCTTGAGGTCGTGGTCGGCTTGGGGGTTTTGGACATAGCCCTTGATATGGCCATCGTTTTTCCCTGTTACCAGGATTTTTCCCAAGGGACCGTCTCCATCAATGTGGATGGTCAGGGAATCTTTTTGGTTTTTCATGCCGGCAGCCATCATAAGGCCTGCCATTAGGGTCCGACCCAGAGCTGCTGTGGCCGTTGGGGTGGTTTGGTGGATCCTCCTGGCCTCTTCCACCACCTCTGGGGCATAAACCGCCGCAACTTTTATGGTTTTATTTCCATTGATTCCTCGAACTAATTTATTTTCCATTCTCTCTCCTTTTTGCCTTAACCACCAATCTTTGGGTTTGAGGTCCTGCCGGGGTCTGGCTATAGCCATGGTAAAAGGCCAGGTCCTTAAAGCCCAGGTCCCTTAAGAGGGCCTCCAAGTCCTCCCGGTCATAGGCCCTTTGCTTGTGAATTTCATCAAAGCGCTGGTAGAGATCCTCCTGGTGAGACGTTTCCCGAAAGATGGTCAGGTTGTAGTCATTTATTTTATCTTCTTTAGAATAATTATTTTGCCACAGGGCCAGGGCCCCAGGACTTTCCTGCATAAATAAGTTTGCCCCCATTTCCTCATACTTGTAAGAGGTGTTGACATCAAAGTAAAAGGCCCCTCCTGGACTTAAAACTTGAGCCACCCGGCTAAAACAAGCCTCCAGGTCTTGGGGGTCCAAGAGGTAGTTTAGGCTGTCGCAAAAGCAGACAATGGTGTCGTAGCTTTCCGGCAATTGAAAAGAGGTTAGGTCCTGGCGCAAGAGCCGGACCCGAGGATTGTAACCAATCTTTTTCTGGGCCCATTCCAACATGGCCTCAGACCCGTCAAAGGCTGTTACCGGTCCCTTCTTGGCCAATTTTCCCGTCAAGGTCCCTGTGCCACAGGCCATTTCTAAGATATTTCTATAGCCTGGCTCCTGGGACTCCAACCAGGCCAGACAGGCATTGTAGTCGTAGTCTGTCATTAAATCGTCGTAGACAGAGGCTAAATACTCATAGGTCACCGGCTCGCTCCTTCTTCCACCAGGCTTAAAATTTTTGTCAGGGCTTGGCCAATCCCCTCATGGATCACCACATCAGCCTTGTAGTCATAGGGGGTTGCTTCCTTGTTGATGATAATCAACTTCTTGGCCATACCCGGCAGGTAGCTTACAGGAGCCACCGCCAGGGAAGACCCTGCCACCAAAAGCAGGTCGCAAGTTTCCATAGCCTCATAGGCATCCTGGAAGTCTTGGGGCATCATGTCCCCAAACATGACCACATCAGGTCTCAAAACTCCCTGGCAGGCTGGACAGCGGGGTGGAATTTCTTCCTCCACAGTAACCAGGTCCACATAGTCTTGGAAGGGATAGGTCTTGTGGCAGGACATGCAGTGGACTGTCCGGGTGTGGCCATGGACTTCAAAAACCTTCTTGGACCCAGCCAGAGTATGGAGGTTGTCAATATTTTGGGTGATGACTCCCTTTAAGTAGCCCAGGTCTTCTAATTTTTTCAAGGCCTTGTGGCCGGCATTGGGTTTTTTAGCAAAAAGGTCTTTGAGCATGACAAAGCCCTCATGGTAAAAGCGGTCCGGGTCCCCTAAGAGGACATCCCTGGAAAGGGCTGTCGCCCCATCAAACTCCTTGTAATAGCCGGTGTCCGACCGGAAGTCCGGAATGCCGGATTCCGTAGAAATCCCCGCTCCCGTTAAAGCATACATATTTTTTGCTTGAAGAATTAAATTTGCAGCTTCTTGGTATTCCATCTTTTCCTCCTAAAAAACTTTTATACAATAAAAAACCACAACCACTAACAAGGGCAAGGACCCAAAGAGGAGGACCTCCCGGTTTCCCCTTCCCACGACTCTTTCCGTTCGAGCCTGGCGCCCCAGCCAAAGCCTTAAGACCACCAGGGACAGGATACTGGCCAGGACCAAGACAAGGATCAGGCTCTTTTCGAAAGATCCTATGGCTTGGACCAGGCCCAAGGACCTGAGCCAGGCAATGTTTTCCGTCGACAGGCTCCGACGAAAGAGGATTCCCGCCGTATTTGCTACAAAATGTCCAATCATGGCATACATGACCTTGCCAGTCCGCAGGACCAAAAGCCCCAGGCCCAATCCCAATAAAAAAGGAACCACAAAATTTTGAATGTGAAAGTGGAAGAGGGCAAAAAGAAGGCTGGTCATCCACAAACTATATCTTTCGTCAAATTGCCGGTAGTAGGAAAAAAGCCCACCCCGGAAAAAGGCCTCTTCACAAATTGCCGGTAGGAGGCCATAAAAAAAGTAGACCGAAAGCCCCATGCCATTGCCCACAAAGCCTGCCGAGGCATCCTCCAGGTCAATAAACTTACTCAAAAGGCTTAAAAAGAGACCGTTGCACAGGAGGAGGATGGGGTAGATTAAAAGTGGAACTAAGACAGCCAAGGCCAGGTCCTGCTTTTGATAGGGGTGGCCCAACTGACCCGGTCCCCCACAAGCCAAGTAGATACTTCCTCCAATAATCAAGAGGGCCAGTTCCATCAAAGTCAAGCCCACCATGGCCCAGGAGTCAATGGCCTGGGTGAAGTAGTAAAAAATGAAATAAAAAATACACAGGCCCAATTGAAAGAGCCCCAAGGGCAACTTCTTAATCGTCATAGGTATAGATATAGGGAACATTCCGGCAGTAGTCCCCATAATTTAAGCCACAGCCCACGATAAAGACATCTGGAATCTCAAAGGCCACATAGTCCGGAGTGAAGTCCACTTCCCTCCTGGATGGCTTGTCCAACATGAGGCAAGTCTTGATACTGGCAGGTTCTTCCTTTTTCAAAAGGTCCACAACAGTAGAAATAGTCCGGCCGGAATCGATAATATCATCCACCAAAAGGACCTCCTTGCCCCGGATATCCACCTTGTGGCGGTCTAAAATCTCCACAATCCCCGAGGACTTTTCCCCATGTCCATAGGAAGCTGTCCGCAAAAAGTCCACATCCATTTCCAGGGGAATTTCCCGGATCAAGTCCGCCAGAAAAATAAAGCCTCCCCTAAGTAGGCCAATACAGACCAGGTCCTTGCCCTGGTAGTCCCGGGTGATTTGTTTTCCCAATTCTTCTATTCTTTCTCTTAGTTCTTCACGACTAATAAGTACACGTTCTTTTGCCATCTAGGTCCTCCTTCTTAAAACTTATCCCTATTATACCATGGATGGGCCCTTTACCCAATTTTATTTCCAGACAACTACCATCTTTTCCCCAGACCTGGTATACTATAGGAAAAAGAGGTGAAAAATGGATAACAAGGCATGGTCAAACCTACTGAATCAAAAATTAATTCTACTCTATATTATTCATAAGCTCCCGGGAAAATTCACAAAAACAAGCCTGGTGGACTTTGTCCTTTCCCATGGCCTGATGAACTACTTCCTAGTCAACCAATACAGCCTGGAACTGGTTCGGGTGGGGCTTGTCTACGAGCAAAATAACTTCCTCTACCCCTCCCAGGCCGGCGACCAAGCCTTCCACTTGTTTTTGGAAAGCTTGAGCCAGGAAACAACCCAAACCCTGGATAGTCTCCTGGAGGATGCCAAGACCCTGGTCCAAGAGGAAAACTCCATCCTGGCCAACCTCCTTCCCAACCCCAATGGCACCTACAACATTGTCCTGCAAATTATCGAACACCAGGCCCCCATTTTAAACATCGAGCTTACGGTTTCTTCCGTGGAAGAAGGGAAGAAAATGATGGAGACCTTTAAGGCAAACCCCTCCCAAGTCTACCAGGACCTTTTAAACTCCCTACAAAAATAAAACTCCCTTGAGGGAGTTTTTTTATTGGGCTTGGACGGCCTGGATAACTAAACGTGTGTCGCCTGGAGAGCAGGTTTGGAGGGTGATAAAGTGGTCCAGCTTTTCCGGCAGGGGTCTTTTGAGGATGTTTCTTTTTTGGACATAGGCCCGGAAGTTTTCCAGGTCCTGGCCCTGGTAGCTGGTATGGCGGAAGGGGTCCCTGGGGTCTGCCTTGTAGACGGCAAAAATTTCATAGCGCTTGTGGCCCGCCAGGCTATCAATTTCTATATAGGGGGCCTGGCTGACAAAGTCTGGGTTTTCGTATTGGTGGAGGTCCTTGAAGCAGCCTCCCCTCTTGGCATTGTGGCCATAGATAATGGTGTTTTGGTCGGAAAAATCGGCCTGGTTGCGGTAGTCCATAAAGATGGCTCCAAAGGGGTTGGATTCTTTTTCATAGCTGTGGTAGAGGTAGTAGTCATTGTCCTTTCCTTGGACCACAGGATAGTTGATCTCGGTTTGGTCCAGGAAGATCCAGGCCTTAATTTCAGGATAGGTCTTTTCCAGGGCCTGGATTTTTTCTATGGATTCTTGGTCCGGAGACTGGTTGGGAGCCTGG
The DNA here is from genome assembly GCF_900120405.1 of Urinicoccus massiliensis. Taxonomy (GTDB): domain Bacteria; phylum Bacillota; class Clostridia; order Tissierellales; family Peptoniphilaceae; genus Urinicoccus; species Urinicoccus massiliensis. The sequence continues at coordinate 172,313 of NZ_LT635493.1, forward strand.
TCCTCTTTTTCCTGGTCCTGGACCTGGGCTTGGATTTTTTGAACTCCCCGGTCATAGGCTCCACCGGCCTGGTAGTAGGCCCCAATCTTGTAGAGGTTAAAGAGCAAAATCAAAAGTAAAATAACTTGTATAAGCTTTCTTGTTTTATCTTTCATGTCTTCTCCCTATCCCTTGTCTTTCTCAAGCAAGGCCAGGTCCCGGACCCAATGGGGATCTTGAGCCTGGTCCTTTTTAAGGTCTACAAACTTTTCTAAGTCCCCAACCAGGACCTTGGTAAATTTTTTCACCCCCTGCCGGTTCATATGGTAGCCGTCATAGTAGTCTTGGGCAGACAGGCCCATGGCTTCTTTTTCTAGGTTGTAATTGATGTAGTCCATGCCCTCTACTTGCATAAATTTTTCCAAATCATCCAAGGCTTTTGCATAGCTTTGGTCTTCAAAAGTGGGCGTCTTGACCAAAACCAGGTCAATCCCCCTCTTTGCACAATAGTTCCCAATCCGTAAGAGGGTTTCCTTGTTTTTAGGGGAGACTTTTGTAGCAATTTTTCCCCTTAAGCCCCCCTCCAGGTCTGTCTTAAACTTTTGACTTTGTCCCTCCAAGGCCACATAGCCCCGGTAGGGATCATGGTAGTCCCGGTACTTGACCTGGTAGTCTCTTTCTTCCAGGTCAGGCCAACGGTCATGGTACTTAATCAGAGGAAAAACCACCTGGGCCTTCATATCCTTGGGCACGACCCGGTAGACCATCTCCAACTTGTTTAAGCTCATGGGCATGTCGTCGCTGTAGGAATGGACAATCCCCGGGTCTCTCGCATCTTCCTGGAGAAGGCAGGAAAAAACATCCAGGACAATTGCCTGGGGCTTGTGTTTTTTCACAGCATCCTTCATATAATAGTAGGTCACATCCAGGGGCTGCTGCTGGCTGGCCAGGACATAGGACTTGAGGCCTGTTTGCCTATAAATTTCCAGGGGCGAAAAGGAACAATAACTGTGACTGGTCCCTAGAAAATACAGGTCATAGTCCTCTTGGCTATTGTAAAAACCCCCGATTTTATTGGACATATCCCAGGGCTTATCCAAGGACTTGCGAATAAAAATTTGATTTAACTGGGACAGGGTCCAGAGGACCAGGACCAGGAAGACCAAGACCTTCCCTGCCCTAAGACATTTTTTCCCCATGACAACAACTCCTAAAATTGAAAATAAATAAATTGAGATTCCGAATATCCCGGGCCATAGACTCCGAAAATCAAGGTGGCCACAATTAAGAGCAAGACCAGGACCCAGCGGAGGACAAAGGGCCCCTTGGCCAAAGATTCTCTCAAGGGATAGCCCCGGTACTTGATTCCATCTACCAGGGTCAAGACCAGCAAGCTCCCTAGGATGGGATAGAGCCCCGTCATACCCAATTGACTGGCAGAAACTTCCCCAAGCCAGGTCCGGATCCCCCAATGGGCCCGGAAAAATTGACCAATATAGGCCAGGCCCTGGGAGATATTATCTGCCCTGAAAAAAACAAAGGCCAGGACGACAATGGTAAAAGTATAGACCCTTTTGAGACCCGACAGGATAAAAGATCCTCCTTCTGTTTGAGTCTTTTTAGCCGGTCTTGTCTTTTTCAACCAAACTTCCAGACTGTTAAAAAATCCATGGATGAGCCCCCATAGGACAAAACTCATCTCTGCCCCGTGCCAAAGGCCCGAAACTCCAAAGACAATGAGGATGTTGGCCAGGTTCCTTCCCAGGCTCACCCGGCTGCCTCCCAGGGGGATGTAGAGATAGTCTCGAAACCAGCTGGATAGAGAAATATGCCAGCGCCGCCAAAATTCCACAATGGACTTGGACAAAAGAGGCTCCTTAAAGTTATCCATCAAGTCGATACCCAGAATCTTGGCCGACCCCTTGGCTATAAGGGAGTAGGAATAAAAATCGCAATAGATTTGCAGGGTAAAAAAGACCGCCCCCATCAAGAGGCTAAAGCCCGAAAAACTTTCCAGGTTGCCAAAAACTTCGTTGACAAAAATCGCCACCCGGTCAGCCAGGACCAATTTAAGAAAATAGCCCCAGGCCAGGTCCAGACCTCCCAAGACCAAGTTTTCATAGGCAAAGGTCCCTCCCCTTTTTAATTGGGGCAAGAGGTTTACAGACCGCTCAATGGGCCCTGCCACCAATTGGGGGAAAAAGGACACAAAAAGACCGTATTGGATGAGGTTTTTCTCTGCCGGCAGTTCTCTGCGGTAGACATCCAGAGTATAGCCCAGGGCCTGGAAGGTATAAAAAGAAATCCCCACAGGTAAGAGAAAGTCCACTGTCCTCTTTAAGGGACTCATGTGGAAGACCCCAGCAAAAAAGTTTAGGCTCTGGATGGCAAAATTGGCATATTTAAAAAGAAATAAAATCCCCAGGTTAATGAGAAAACAAAAAAAGACAAAGACCTTCCTCCGGGTCTCATCCTGACTCTTATCCAGCAAGAGTCCCGTGACATAGGTCACCAAAATCGACAGGACCATCAGGAGGGTGTATTTTACATTCCAGCAAGAATAGAAAAATAAGCTGGCTGCCAGTAAAAAAGGTTTTTTTAGTTTTCCCGGCAAGAGGAAGTAAAAAACCACTACCATGGGAAAGAAAAGCAAATAAGAAATGGAATTAAAAAGCATAGGTCCTCCCTGAAATCTTTACTTCTATCATAGTATATCACGAAAGAGATTTCAAAAGATATTTGCAGAAGAGCCATGGCTTTTGTCCTTCACTTTTTTAAAAATTCTAGCCAATGATCCTGGTGAAAGAGACAAGTCTTTTAAAAAAGCGACTAGGAATCTTTTATCCCTAATCGCTTCTTAATCTATTTTTTAGTCTCGCAGGATGATCTTCAAGAGATAATCTTCCTGCTTGTCCTTAAAGAGCTTGTCGGCTTCATTGACATTGGCCCACTTAAAGACTAGCTCTGTCCCTTCCCCCTCTGGCAACTGGATCTTGAAATTCTGCACATTTGGCGATATCCCTTCCAGCATGTTTTCTTTCTTTATGGGATAGGCTATCTTGTTATAGGAAGTTAGGTCCAAATAAGCCCCTTCCTCAAGACTCCAGGTATTTATAGGGAGGTACTGGGGAAGACTAATTTCAAGGTCATCCCTTCCCTTGTCTATTTTTACCTCTATTTCAGAGCCTGTGTGGACTCCCCCTACTAGGTCCATGGGGTAGGTCTTACCGTTTACCAAGGCTAGATTATTTTTGGGATAGCCCTTGTCATCTAGGGGAAAGTCTAGGACTTCCCCTGAAGCTGGGCTATTTTTATTGCTACAAGCACTTAGCAAAAATATGGACAAGACCAAGACTGGGAAAAGTTTACTCAATAAGGTCTTTTTGTAGCTGGCCATGGCTTGGCTCCTTTCCAAAAGGGCTCTATGCCCTTGTCTTAGGATCAGTTCTTTTTAACGGTTTTCAATGCTCTCAATCCGTTTTTTCAATTGGTCGATTTGGGTCTTAAACTGCCCTTCTTTTTCTCTTTCCTTGGCTACTAGAGCTTCGGGTGCTTTACTTACAAAGCCTTGGTTGGCTAATTTTTTCACCACCCGGTCTAATTCGGACTCGGCCGTGGCCAATTCTTTCTTCAATCTTTGGACTTCTTTTTCATAGTCTACCAGGTCTTCCAGGGGCATGTAGTATTCTACCCCTTGGGATACAACAGATAGGTGGTCTCCTTCCAGGTCTTTGGGATTTTCAATCCATTCAAAACCTGTGGAGAAGCCTTGGGTTTTAAAGAATCCTTCAGTCCCTTCCAGGGCTTCTTTAGCCTTGGTGTCTTGGCTGTAAAGGAGGGTCTTGGATTTTTTGTTGGGGGCAATGTTCATTTCTGCCCGGGCATTCCGGATGGCCCGAATGGCTTCTTGGACCCTTCCCAACTTGTCTTCTGCCTCAGGATCCAGGTAGCTGTCGTCTTCTTCTGGCCAATGGTTGACCATTAAGAAGTCTTGGCTGTCAGGAAGCTTGGACCAGATTTCTTCTGTAATAAAGGGCATAAAGGGATGGAGCAGGCGGAGGATGTCTTTTAAGACAGCAGCCAAAACGCTCACAGCCACTTTCTTATCTTCTGCATCTTGGCTAAAGAGACGGGGTTTTACCAGTTCAATATACCAGTCACAGAAGTCGGACCAAATATAGTTTAAGACGGCATCGGCAGCCAGTCCCAGGTCGTAGTGGTCTAATTTTTCTGCCACTTCCCGGGCCACTCTTTGGCCCTTGGAAAGGATCCACCGGTCTTCCAGTTGCAAGTCCTTGATGTCTTTTAGGTCATAGAGGTCGTCAGTCATGTGCATAAAGACAAAACGAGAGGCGTTCCAAAGCTTATTGGCAAAGTTCCGGTTGGCTTCCACCCGGTCAATGGAAAACCGCATGTCGTTGCCGGGGCTATTTCCTGTAATTAGGGTAAAGCGCAGGGCATCTGCTCCGTATTGGTCGATGATTTCCAAGGGGTCAATTCCATTGCCCAAGGACTTGGACATCTTCCGTCCTTGCTCATCCAGAACCAGACCCGTTAAAAAGACATCCTTAAAGGGTAATTGGCCCGTTTGTTCCAAGGCAGAGAAAACCATCCGAACCACCCAGAAAAAGATAATGTCATAACCTGTACAGAGGACATTGGTGGGATAAAAATAGTCCAGGTCCTGGGTCTTATTGGGCCATCCCAGGGTGGAGAAGGGCCAAAGGGCTGAGGAGAACCAGGTGTCCAGGGTGTCGGGATCCCGGTGGACCGACCCGCCACAAGCGGGGCACTTGTCAATTTCCTTGGTGGAAACCTCTACATGGTCGCAGTGGTCGCAATAGTAGACAGGCATTTGGTGGCCCCACCAAAGTTGACGAGAGATACACCAGTCCCGGATGTTTTCCAGCCAATGGCTGTAGATTTTTCCAAAACGGTCAGGAATAAAGTGGAGGTCTCCCTTTTGGTAGGCTTCCAGGGCCGGTTTGGCCAGGGGTTCCATCTTGACAAACCATTGCTTGGAAATCAAGGGTTCAATAACTGTCTTACAGCGCTCGCAATGGCCTACTGCATTGTGGTGGTTGTCGATTTTAACTAAAAGACCCTTTTGATCAAAGTCTTCTACAATTTTCTTCCGGGCTTCAAACCGTTCCAGGCCGGCATAGGGTCCTGCATTTTCATTTAAATAACCCTTTTGGTCAATGACAATACATTGGCCCAGGTCATGACGTGCTCCAACTTCAAAGTCGTTGGGGTCATGGGAGGGGGTAATCTTTACAGCCCCAGTTCCAAAGTCCATTTCTACATAACTGTCGGCAATAATGGGAATCTCCCGGTCCATAAAGGGTAGTTGGATGGTCTTGCCTACCAGGTCTGTGTAGCGGTCATCTTCTGGATTGACGGCCACAGCCAAGTCCCCCGGAATGGTTTCGGGTCTAGTGGTGGCTACTTGTAAATAACCCGACCCGTCTGTCAAGGGGTATTTGAAGGTCCAAATCTTTCCATCATGCTCAATGTGCTCTACTTCTGCATCAGAAATAGCTGTTTGGCAGTGGGGGCACCAGTTGATAATCCGGTCTCCCCGGTAGATTAGGTCCTTTTCATAGAGTTCCATAAAGACCTCTTCCACAGCCTTGGATAGGTTGTCATCCAGGGTAAAGGCCTCCCGATCCCAGTCACAGGACACTCCCAGCTTCTTCAACTGGTTCTTGATATTGCCACCATATTCTTCTGTCCAGGCCCAGGCTTCCTTTAAAAATTCTTCCCGGCCCAGGGCTTCCTTGGACTTGCCTTGGGATTTAAGTTTTTCCACGACCTTGGCTTCGGTGGAAATAGACGCATGGTCTGTTCCCGGCAAGAAGAGGGCTTGGTAACCCTTAAGGCGTTTGAAGCGGATTAAAATATCTTGAATGGTGTTGTTTAGGGCATGGCCCATGTGTAAATTTCCCGTTACATTTGGCGGGGGCATGACAATGGTGTAGGGTTCCTTTGACCGGTCTACTTCCGGATGAAAGGCATGGTTCTCCATCCACTCCCCATAAATTCGATCCTCAAAATCCTTGGGATCATATGTTTTTGCTAGTTCTTTCACTCTGACCTCCTCAATATATCCATAAAAAAATCCCCATCCAAAAGGACGAGGAACGCGGTACCACCTTAATTTCGTAATTATACGACACTTTTAACCCATAACGGAGTCACCCGAAACCCTTGGTTCCCAACAAAAAGCAACCTTCACCGGCTTCCCCTGTCAATTTCCAGCAAGCATTGACTCTCTGTAAGCTTCCACCAGCTACTCCTCTTTCTTATACGGTATATACATTCATTATAAGAGCTGGGGCCCAGCCTGTCAAGAAACTTCCTGCCCCTTTTCCCAAAAGAAAAAAAGACCCCGTCCTGGCAAACCAGGTGGGGTCCAATTTTTTAACCTAGCGGGGAGTAAAGCCCATTTTCTTGTAGACCTTCCGTAAAATCTTAGTCGCCCGTCTTGAGGCCTTTTCTGCCCCTTGGCGGTAGACTTCTTCCAAGTAGGCCTTGTCGCTGCGAATTTCATGGAAGCGGTCCCGGATGGGTCCAATTTCTCCAATGACAGCTTCCGCCACGTCTTCCTTTAAGACTCCATAGCCCTTGCCATCATAGTCCTTTAAAAGGTCTTCAATGGTCCGACCGGAACAAGCAGAATAGATATCCAGGAGGTTTTTCACCCCGGCTTGCTGGTCATTGTAGGCAATATGGCCTTCTGAATCCGTCACAGCCCGTTTGAACTTCCGACGGATGACATCGTCTTGGTCCAAAATCAAGATAAAGGAGTTTTCATCCGCATCGGACTTGGACATCTTCTTGGTGGGGTCTTGGAGGCTCATAACCCGACCTCCCACCTTGGCCTTGAGCATTTCCGGCAAGACAAAGGTTTCAGAATAGCGAGAGTTAAAACGTTCTGCCAGGTCTCTTGTAATTTCAATATGTTGCTTTTGGTCGTCTCCCACCGGGACATAGTGGGTCCCATAAAGGAGGATGTCTGCCGCCATAAGGACAGGATAGTTTAAGAGGCCGGCATTGACTTCATTGGTTTTTTCTGCCTTGGACTTAAACTGGGTCATCCTTTGCAATTGACCCAGGCCTGTCATGGTATTTAAGAGCCACATTAATTCCACATGGGCCGGAACGTGGGACTGGATATAGATGGTAGACTTGTCTGGGTCAATCCCTACAGCCAGGTAGAGGGCCAGGATGTCCAGACTATGGGCCCTTAAAACCTTGGGCTCTTGAGGGACGGTTATAGCGTGCATGTCGGCTATACAATAAATACAGTCATAGTCTTCTTGGAGGGGCGGAAAGTTCCTTAAGGCCCCTATATAATTTCCCAGGGTTAGGTTCCCTGAGGGTTGAATTCCACTATATACGATTTTTTTATCCATAAAATTTCCTTTCAAACTGCTGATGGTCTTTCAAAAGAAATCTTCCCTGTGTTACAATAGAAGGCAAACACTTAAGGAGGAAATCTATGTATTGGTTTTATAAAAAAGGTCCGAAAAATAACTTGTGCGATGTCCCGGGAGTCCGGGTGGGCCACTTGACCCTGGAAGACCCTAGCCGGGGAGTCCACACGGGGATTACGGCCATCCTACCACCGGGAGACAACCCCTATCGGGATAAATTCATTGCCGCCGCCCACCGGATCAACGGCTTTGGCAAGCCCCTGGGCCTGGACCAAGTCCGGGAGCTGGGAGAGATTGAGTCCCCCATCCTCTTAACCAACACCCTATCCATTGGGGATGCCTGTCGGGGACTTTTGGACTACATGATAGACTTGGACCCAACCATTGGCCGTCCCACCACCATCAACCCCCTGGTTTTGGAGTGTAATGATGGGAATATCAATGACATCCGCCTCATGGCCCTGGAGCCTGGACATGCCCTGGAAGCCATCCAGTCTGCCAGAGAAGATTTTGACCAGGGATCCCTAGGAGCCGGAACTGGCATGGTCTGCTATGGCCTCAAGGGAGGCATCGGGTCCGCTTCCAGGGTCCTGGAAGTCCAAGACAAGACCTACACCCTGGGAGCCCTGGTCCTAGCCAATTTTGGATCCACCCAGGACCTTTGCATCCTGGGTCAAAAGCTGGGTCCTGACCTAGTCCAAGAGGAAACGGAAGACCAGGGATCCATTGTCACCATCCTGGCCACAGACCTTCCCCTGGATTCCCGCCAGCTCCTCCGCCTTTGTAAAAGGGTCCAATCCGGCATCGCCCGAACCGGGTCCTTTAGCGGTCACGGTAGCGGAGAATTCGCCCTGGCCTTTACTAGCTGCCCTAATCCTTCTATCAAAGATCCTGACCTAAACCCCATCTTTCGCGCCACTGTGGAAGTGGTGGAAGAAAGCATCCTAAAGAGCCTCTACCTCAACCAATCCAAGAGGGCATATTCAGGCAAGGTCTTCCAGTCCTTACAAGACCGGGCCCGGGACCGCAGAGTCATCCTACCAGACCTAGCGACGGACTAGTTGGTCCATCCGGTCTTGAACTGTCTTTAAAAGATTGTCATAGTCAATCTTGGTCAATTGACGGTCCTTTAAGACAAATTCCCCATCAATTAAGACCGATTCTACATCTTCTGCCTGGGCAGAATAGCAAAGGGCGGAGATTAGGTTGTTCTTGGGGGTAAAGGAGGCTGATTTCAAGTTGAAGATGGCTAAATCAGCTGCCTTACCCTCTTCAATGGATCCTACTTGGTCCTCTAGCCCCAGGGCCTTGGCCCCGTTAATGGTGGCCATCTTTAAGATTTCCATGGCCGGTAGGGCCTTGGGATCCATGCTGACAGCCTTGTTGACAATGGATCCAATGTGGATTTCTTCCAATATATTTTGATTGTTGTTGGAGGAATCTCCATCGGTTCCAATCCCCATGACAATGCCCTTGTCCAGCATCTTTTGTACCGGGGTGAAGCCTGAGGCCAATTTTAGGTTACTGGAGGGGTTGTAGATGGGATAAAAACGCCGATTCTTTACCAGGTCCATCTCTTCCTCAGTAATGTGGACACAGTGGGCCGCAATGACATGGAGGTCCAACATACCCAAAGATTCAATATATTGGATGGGGGTCATGTAGTGGTCCCGTTTACAGTCTTCCACTTCCTTGATGGTTTCGGACATGTGGATGTTAATAACCCCGTCCATTTCCTTGGCCAGGTCAATAATTTCCTTTAAATAGTCCTCGCCACAGGTGTAGATGGCGTGGGGAGAAGGCACCACCCGGAGACGGCCCTTGCCTTTTTTGTGGTATTTTTGATAGAGGGCCCGGGTTTGGTCCAGCTTCAAATCCTTGTCCCCGTCCTCAATCAAGCCCCGGGTCAAGATACCCCTCATCCCAATTTCCAAGGCGGCATCTCCCACCCGGTCCATTTCATAGTATTGGTCACAAAAACAAGTGGCCCCAGACCGGATCATTTCAGCCATGGACAGCAGGGACCCCCAGTAGATGTCCTCCCGGTTTAACTTGGCTTCAATGGGCCAAATGGCATCTTCCAGCCAGGTTTGCAGTTCTAAGTCGTCGGCATAGTTCCGTAAAAGACTCATGCCCAGGTGGGTGTGTCCGTTGATAAAGCCCGGGGTTACTAATTTTTCCCGACCATCCAAGACCTCGTCTGCCAGGACGTCTAAATTTTTCCCAATCTTGGCAATCCGCCCCTCCTCAATATAGAGGTCCATATCCTCCTGGATTTTTTCTTCAATTACATCTAAAAAACGTGTATTTCTAATCAATAATGACATAATCATCCCCCTTTTCTTTTAGTATATCAAAAGATGGGTCCTTTTACATAAGATTTTTCCGGTCTTTTTAGCAAAAATTTCCTTAAACCCTTTACCCCAGGCTCCAAATAGTGTATAATGCTTCATGGCTTATAAATTATCGCGGCAGAAAATTTATAGGAGATGAAAATTTAATGGCAAAGATGATGGGACCCCGTTTTAAAGAATCTAGAAGATTGGGGTTAAATGTATGCGGGCATCCAAAGGCTATGAAACGTGCCGTAAAGGGAACTGCTCGTTCAGACAAAAAATTAACTGAATATGGTAAGCAATTATTAGAAAAACAACGTCTTCGTGCTTACTACGGCGTTATGGAAAAACAATTTGTAAACTACTTCCTAGAAGCAAAGAAATCCAAGGAACAAACAGGTCCAGCCCTAGTTAAGATTCTTGAATCTCGCTTGGACAACATGACCTACCGCATGGGATTTGCTTCTTCCATCCGTCAAGCTCGTCAAATGGTAACCCATGGACACATGCTTGTAAATGGTAAAAAAGTAGATATTCCTTCCTACCGTTTAAGCGTTGGCGACCAAGTTGCTCTAGCTCCAAGAGGAAAAAAAGTTGACTTATTTAAAGACAACTACGAAACAAACTTCGTAACTTCCTATCCTTACATCAGCAAGGACAAGGACCTAAAGGCAACCTTCTCTGCTGAAATCAACCGTGAAGATATTCCAGTAGAAATTGAAGACCAATTAATCGTTGAATTCTATTCTAAGAATATGTAATTCATCAAAGAGAGCCTCGGCTCTCTTTTTTTATGCCCTTCCACAAAAAAAAGTGCTTGGATCCAAATCCAGCACTTTTTTCTGGTTCTATAATAAATGTTGGGGTCCCCCTAGACTCCAACATTTATTTTTTGCCATAAAAAATGCACTTATCTCTTTTTTCCTTTACAATAAAGTTACCACAACAAAATGAAAGGGTGAGATAAGTGCAAAACTATACTAACACAAATCTATTGAATTTAAAAGGTGTCTCTATTGACGAGGTGGTCTCTTTTGATGATCACATTGATGTAAAACTCCATTCTTTATACAAGGAGGGACTTTGTCCTGTTTGTGGGCATAAGACCTCTCGCATCCATGATTATCGTCTGCAAAGGATCCAACATACGCCCATTGGCTTGCGGAAGGTCTTTCTTTTTCTTCGGAAGAAGCGCTTTGTTTGTCCTCATTGTCAGAAGCGTTTTTATGAGTCTTTGGATTTCTTAGCTCCTTATTCTAGACGGACTAAGGATCTCCACTTCTTTATCCAAGACCAATTAAAACAGGTCCGGTCTTTATCTTCTATTGCCAAGGACTTGGGTTTATCTTCCTCTTGTCTCACAAGCTATCTAAAGTTGGCTCCAAGGAGGCGGCCAAATCTTCCTCGGGTCTTAAGTATGGATGAGTTTAAGGGAAATGCTGGTGGGGATAAATACCAATGTATTTTAGTGGATCCAATCCATCACCAGGTACTGGATATTTTACCCTCTCGACGAAAGAAGGCTTTAATGGACTACTTTTCTTCTTTTCCCAAGGAAGAACGAAGAAGGGTGAAGTATGTGGTTATGGATATGAGTCATCTTTTCTACGCCGTCTTAAAGGAATTCTTCCCTCAGGCAACCTTCATTGCGGATAAGTTTCATTTTGCCAGACAAGTCTTTTGGGCCTTAGAGAATGTCCGCAAGACACGACAAAAGACAAGGGATGCAAAGTATCGTCTCTACTTTAAACGGTCCAAGTCCATCCTACGGAAAAAAGGCAGTCGGCTAAGCCCCGAAGAAAAAGAAAAATTGGAGCTAATGCTTTGGCAAGACAAGGAAATCAAAGAAGCTTATCTTTTAAAAGAACGCTTTTATGACGTCTTAGATGCCTCCAGCAAAGAAGAAGCAAGACAGGCCTTAGACAAGTGGCTGTGGGTTGCTAAAGAAAGTGGATTAAAGGAATTTAAAGCCAGTATTCGGGCCTATGAAAACTGGAAAGAAGAAATCCTAAACGCCTTTTCCACAGGCATCACCAATGGACAAACAGAAGGCTTTAACAACAAAATCAAAGTGATTAAACGGGTTTCCTATGGGTATCGGAATTTTGAGAACTTTAAGAGTCGCATTTTAATGGTCTTTCGAGCATAAGAAAGGGGCGAGAATGAATCTCACCCCAACATTTGACAAAGAGCCTTTTTTCTTTAATCTTCTTTTGACTTAACCACCAGGACAGAAACCTTGGATTGGTTCAGGACCTTGGAGGAAACACTGCCCAGGAGGGTCCTGGAGAAGGCCCCTAGGCCCCGGTTACCCATGACAATCAAGTCCACTTCTTTTTCCAGGGCCACTTCTTCAATTTCTTGGGAGGCACTACCTGTAGTGTAGAGGGTTTCAAGACCATAGGGATAGTCCTTTAAGCTTTTTTCCACATCTTCAAGGATAAATTCCGCCCTTTCCTGGTTGGCCTTGGACACTTCCATGCTATAGGGGAAATTCGATGGATATTGCTCAAAAATACTGACTTCCGGAATAACAGTCAGGATAATAAGGTCGGATTGGAATTTTTCTCCAATTTCACAGGCCGCCTTGATAATCTTTTTCGAGGCCTTGGACCCATCGATGGGGATTAAAATACGTTTAAACATAGACTCACCTCTTTCTAGTCTATTTATACCCCATTTGTCCCATTTCAACAGGAAAAATTCCCAATAAAAAAACGGTGGTTTCCCACCGCTTCTTAATTTTCTAATACATAGACAACAACATTTCTACGGCCAAAGCGTCTGGCTTCAGCGCTGGACCCGTAGAAAAGGTCGATTCTTTTTCCCTTGATGGCTCCGCCGGTATCTTCTGCTACTGCATAGCCATAGGTTGGAAAACCGTCAGCACTTTCAATGTAGAGCTTGCTTCCAAGAGGAATCACTCTGGGGTCTACAGCTACGGCGCCAATTCTTGCCCGGGTTCCCAGGGCTGTCCTGGAACCGGCACTGGGGTCATAGGCTGTTGCCTGCATGACAATCTTCTTAAGAACTTGCTTGCCTTCAAAATTCACCTTGGAATAGGTGGATGTTTGTGGTCTTTCCTTGGTTCCCACTTGGGTAATTTCCGGAAGCATTTCTTGAACCACTTGACTGGCGGTTACCATGGTTCCTGTCACTTGACCAGCAATTTTTGTCACTTCCACTTGGTCGTTGACAATTCCATTGATTCCCTTTTGGATGACCTTTCTTTGTCCCTTGTAGAGTTGGTCGGTTTCCACCGTTTCCTTAGTGAAAGGAATTTCCCGAGTTTGGACACTCTTGCTGGTCCGGTGGGTGGTTACTTGAACTACTGTTCCCAAAGGAACCACTTGGTCTCTTGCTGGAAGGACTTGGTCTTGGTCTTCTATATAGACACCTGCCGCCCCTAGGATTCCTTGGGCCGTATCTCCAGCAACCCGAACTCGTTTGATTTGTCCGTCTACGATTAAAACCCGGTCTCTTTCTTGAGAAACCACAATTTCCTTATCCCTTAATTCATCCAGGGGGGTTGTCAATTCAGGACTTACCCAGGTCTTGTCGCTTACCAGAATTCCTTCTTCTTTTAAAGCATCTGCCAGGGTTTGTCCCTTTAGGCTGATTTCTTTTTTACTTCCGTTAAATTGTATGTTTACTTTTCCCCCAATAAAACCTGTTAACAATGGCGTAACAGTGAGTAGGCCAGCCATGGATACCAGGCTGAGTCTTTTGCGCCAATTCATGTTTTACGGACACCTCCAATAATTTTTTGATTACAATCTTGTATAATTTGTTACTAATTTGTTACTTCTGTAATTTTTACAAGTCTAATTGTAACCTTTTTGTTTCTTTTTGTCAATGAAAGATCTCTTTTTTAGCGCAAAAAAATAAAAACTGCCCGGTTAAAACAAGTAACCAAGCAGTTTTTCGCCTTTTTATTTAATTATTACAATTCGGTGACAGGTCAAGAGTTTTCACCTTTTTTAATGACTTGGACAAGACCTAGGGTTAGGCCCGCCGTCATCCCCCAGATGACATAGTCCTGCCAAGAGTAAAAATAAATCCTCTCCTTGGTCAAGGACCAGGGGTAGTCCCTACCTCCCGGAATCAGTCCTAGGGGAAAGTTCTCCGGCAAGTCCAGGCTGGTTTTCAGGTCATAAGCCTGGGGTTCTTCTTTTAAGAAAAAATCTAGGGGCACTGCAAAGACATGGTCCACCTCTCGAGGATTGGGCCGGATGTCTTCCAGGTCAAGGCCTCGAATTTCCCCTACAAAGGCCCGGACAGCCCGGCCATCTCGCCGGATGACATAGTCCGCCTCTCCATAGATTTCAATTTGGGACTCTTCCAGGTTGAGTTCCTCCATGGCTTCTCTTAGGGCAGCCTGGCGAGGACTCTCTCCTTCTTCAATAGACCCTCCGGGAAAGGAAATTTCCCCAGGCTGGGTCCTTAAGTCCGCCGCCCTCTTTTCAAATAAGATGCGGAGGCCTCCCTGGACCCGGATTAGGGGAATCAAAACGGCATGGCGGTTCTCTATAAAAAGGGGCCCTGCCTGCCTCTTTTGAAAAAGATCCTTAAGCTTCATGGGATTTTTCATCCTTCAATTGGCTGGTACAGTGGGGGCAACGACTGGCCTTTAAGGGGACTTCACTTAAACAATAAGGACAGGTTTTTGTCGTAGGCTCTGCCACTTCTTCCTTCTTAAAGAGTTTAGGTGCAGCCAGGATTTTCTTCAGAGTAATAAAGATGACAAAGGCAATAATAAGGAAGTTGACAATATTCTGGATAAAACTTCCATAGGCTAAGACTGCCGTAGCCTCCTTGGCCGCTGCAATGTTGGGGTAGGACTTGCCATCCAGGGCAATATAGAGGTTACTAAAGTCAATCCCCCCAATAATGAGGCCCACCAGGGGCATAATGACATCGTCCACTAAAGAGGCCACAATTTTCCCGAAGGCCCCTCCAATAATGACCCCGATGGCCATATCTATGACATTGCCCTGGGCAATAAAGTCTTTAAATTCTTGCAAGGTCTTTTTCATCTGAATCTCCTTTCTATTCTTTCTTTCTATGTAGTGATACCCCTTTTTCTGCTATAATATTCCTAAAAGGAGGATATCATGCGTAAAAGTTGGAATGAATATTTTATGGAAATTACAGAAATGGTGGCCAGCCGGTCCACCTGCGACCGGGCCTTTGTGGGCTGCGTCTTAGTCAACAAGGACCACCGGATTGTCTCTACAGGCTATAACGGGTCTGTGGCTGGCAACCCCCACTGCTCTGAAGTGGGCCACACCATGCGAGATGGCCACTGTATTGCCACCATCCATGCAGAAATGAACGCCCTCTTGTATTGTGCCAAGGAGGGGATCCCCGTCAAGGGTTGCACTGCCTATGTCACCCACTTCCCCTGCCTCAACTGCTCCAAGGCCCTAATCCAGGCTGGCATCGAAAAAATCTACTATAAAAATGCCTACCGGGTGGACGACTACGCCCTGGACCTTTTTGAAAAAAACGGCGTCCATCTAGAGCAAATCAATCCTGGTCAGGAAGGATAAAGTCCGCTTCCTTGGCCAATTGGTCAGCCTTTTCATTGCCGGCAACCCCAGTATGGGCCTCTACCTTGACAAAGTCCACCTGGACCTGGTCCTTAATGGACTGGTAAAAGTCATGGTAGGCCTGGGTTTGGACCTTGTTCCTTTTCCAGTCTCCCAGGGCCCAATGGCAAATCCCGGCATAGTCATAATGGATGATGAGTTTACTCATCCCCTTTTTTTGTGCAAACTTCATGGCCTCCATGGCCCCGTAAATTTCTCCCGCCACATTCCGCATGGAAGATGCCTCGTCCTTGTGAAAACGCCCAGACCACTCTGCCTGGTCCCCGTCTCCAAAAAGGCAATAGACCCCAAAAGAGTAGGAAGCATCCTCCTGGCGGTAGGACCCGTCTACATAGGCCACCAGCGTATCGGGGTCTGGAGCCTGGGTCAAAGCCTCCCGGTCTAGACTGGCCTCAGGTCCCCCAACCAGGTAGGCCTGGGCCTCTTCTTCCGTCTTAAAACTCTTAAACTGGGCCCCCTTAAAGCCCCGAACCTGGTCCTGGCAGTCAGGCCAGGACCTGTAAATCCCCGGGACCCGGCCCTGGCGTACTGCATAATACTTAGCCATGGTATTCCCTTTCCACTTTCTTTCGCAGGTCCAAAAGACTCATACCCTCTCGGTCTGCAATTTTTTTCAAATCTTCATACTCAAAACTATAGCCCCCGTCAAAGACCTTGACCCCTAGAGGGCCAAAAGAGCTGGTAAAAGTCTCCAGCTTCCGCTTCCTCTCATAGCGGTCCACAGGATAATAGCGTAAACCCAGGCTGGTGGTGTGGGCCCAAACCAGGTCTCGGGCCCCCTCTAAAAGGTCCTCTTCCACCAAGATGGAAAGCAGGTAGGCTGGTCGGTTTTTCTTCATATAGACGGGGCTAAACCAAACATCCAAGACCCCTAGGTCAAAGAGCTTGTCCATGCAATAGGCCAGGTCTTCTCCCAGCATATCGTCCAGGTTGCAGTCCATTTGATAGATGGATTTTTTTCCATCCTCTTGGGTCAAGACCCCCCTTAAGACATTGGGAATGTCCAGGTCCCGACTGCCGGCCCCATAGCCCACTTTTCCTCCTTGGAAGAATCCTGAAGAATACTTGCCATAGTAGGCCAAAATACATGCTCCGGTCGGTGTCATCAGTTCCATCTCTACAGGTCCCTTTTTAAAGGGAATGCCGGCCTGTAAGAGAATATCTTGGGTCGCCGGAGCCGGCACCGGATAGAGACCATGGGCACAAGTCACAAAGCCATCCCCTACATTGGGCCTGGTAAAGTCGAAGGAATCAAGACCCAGGTCGTCCATCAAAATAGCCGCCCCAATCATGTCCACTAAGGAATCCGTAGCCCCTACCTCATGGAAGTGGACCTCTTCCAGGGGCTTGTGGTGGATCTTGGCTTCACTTTTTCCCAAAAGGATAAAGAGATTTTTCGCATCCTCCTTGACCCGGTCCTTGAGACCCGACCGGTCAATGAGGTCCAGGATGGTCTTTAGGTCCCGGTGGCCATGGTGGTGGTCATGATGGTGGTCATGATGGTGAGCATGGTCATGACCCTGGGAACAAATGACATCTACATAGCAGGAGTGGATGCCATTTTTTTCCAAATGACTGACCTGGATCTCATAGCCGGCAAAGTCCACCTTGGCCAATTCCTGCCGAAGGACCTCCTCCCGGGCTCCCAGGTCCAAGAGTAGGGCCAAAAACATATTTCCGCTAATTCCTGCAAAAGGTTCCAATTGTAAGTTCATTTCTTCTCCTTGTTTAAAGACCCCTGGCGGTAACCCCTGGGGTCGATATCCACTTGGTCATATCCATACTTCTTTAACTCTTCCCGGATGGGGGCCAGCAAGTCTTGGGCCCGAGCCACCTGACTTGCCTCTACTTCAATAGAAGTCCCCCTTCCCAGGGTCCGTAAACGGACATGGTTAAAGCCCAAAGACTTCAGATAGGCCTCGCCTGCTTCCACCCTTTTTAGGTCCTCAGCTTCAATGGCGTGGTTGGGGTAGATCCGACTGGCAAGACAGGCATCGCTGGGCCGGTTCCAGGTTGACAGTCCCCTGGCCTTGGCCTCCTGACGAATTTGGTCCTTGGTCCAATGACAGGCCAAAAAGGGGCTAACCACTCCCAGCTCTTCCAGGGCTTGGCGACCAGGCCGGTAGTCACCCAGGTCGTCCAGGTTGCTCCCGTCACAAACCACAGCCAGGCCCCTTTCCCGGGCCAGGTCCAAAAACTTCTCAAAGATCATTTTTTTACACCAATAGCAGCGGTTTTCCGGATTGGCCACAACCCGGTCCGGCAGGTCTTGAAAGTCCAGTTCAAGGATCTCCAAGGGCCACTGCCGCCTTTCCGCCTCCTCTAAAACAATCCTCTTGTCTTCTTGGGTTTGGAAAGCCATATTCATAAAAACTCCCAGGACCCGGTCCCTTCCTAGGCTTTCCACAGCCAGGTCCATTAAAAGGCTAGAATCCACTCCCCCGGAAAAAGCCACCAGGATCGAGGGATAGCCCCTTAAATAATCTCGTATATCTTCCATATTACACTCTTTCTAAACAAGAAAAAAGGCCTTCAGAAACCTGAAAGCCTTTCAAATACTCACTAAAAATTATAAGATAGCTTGGGCAGCTGTAATAATACTTAAGGAATAAACTTCGTCTTCGTTACATCCTCTGGACAAGTCGTTTACAGGATGGTTCAAACCTTGAAGAATTGGCCCAATGGCTTCAAAGCCACCAAATCTTTGGGCGATTTTGTAACCGATGTTTCCGGCTGCAAGATTTGGGAAAATAAAGGTGTTAGCATGACCTGCAACTGGGCTACCAGGTGCTTTTTTCTTGGCAACTGTTTCAACAAAAGCTGCGTCGAATTGAAGTTCCCCGTCAATTTTAATTTCAGGATGGTTTTCTTTTACCAGGGCAGTTGCCTCTTGAACCATGGTTACTTCGTCTGATTTTGCAGACCCCTTGGTGGAGAAGGACAACATGGCTACATGGGGATCCATGCCGAATTGTTTCCCGGTCATGTCTGTAATGACAGCCACTTCAGCCATGGTTGGAGCATCCATTTCCAGGTTGATGGCACAGTCACTCATAAGGTATTGTTCGTCCCCTCTAAGCATAACGAAAAGACCGCTGGTCCGTTTAAAGCCTTCCTTGGTCTTAATAATTTGAAGGGCAGGTTTTACTGTTTCCCCAGTGGTGTGAACAGCACCGGAAACCATGCCGGCAGCCCGACCAGTGTAAACCAAAAGAGTTCCAAAATAGTTTGGATCCTTGAGCATTTCAATGGCGCCTTCCTTGTCGATTTTTCCCTTCCGACGTTCTACAAAGGCATCTGCCAGGGCATCTGTATCATCATAATTTAATGGATCAATGACAGCAAGATTGTCAATGTTTAAGCCCTTTGCTTGGGCTGTTTCTTTAATCTTATCAATGTTTCCCAAAACAACTGGTGCTAAAATTCTTTCTTCTTGTAGACGAACACAAGCACCTAAAATCCGTTCATCTTCCCCTTCTGGAAAGACAATGCTTGGACATTGCGCGGAAACTTTACTTTTTAATTCTTCAATAAAACCCATTTTTCCCTCCATTTTTTTATATCTTTTCATTCAAGGGCCCTAGGGCCACTCTCTAAACCACTAATAATACTACCACTTAATCCACATATTTTCAAGGCCCTCAAGGCAAAAGAAAAAAGGTTCTATAATAAATGTTGGGGTCCCCCTAGACTCCAACATTTATTTTTTGCCATAAAAAATGCACTTATCTCTTTTTTCCTTTACAATAAAGTTACCACAACAAAATGAAAGGGTGAGATAAGTGCAAAACTATACTAACACAAATCTATTGAATTTAAAAGGTGTCTCTATTGACGAGGTGGTCTCTTTTGATGATCACATTGATGTAAAACTCCATTCTTTATACAAGGAGGGACTTTGTCCTGTTTGTGGTCATAAGACCTCTCGCATCCATGATTATCGTCTGCAAAGGATCCAACACACGCCTATTGGCTTGCGGAAGGTCTTTCTTTTTCTTCGGAAGAAGCGCTTTGTTTGTCCTCATTGTCAGAAGCGCTTTTATGAGTCTTTGGATTTCTTAGCTCCCTATTCTAGACGGACTAAGGATCTCCACTTCTTTATCCAAGACCAATTGAAGCAGGTCCGGTCTTTATCTTCTATTGCCAAGGACTTGGGTTTATCTTCCTCTTGTCTCACAAGCTATCTAAAGTTGGCTCCAAGGAGGCGGCCAAATCTTCCTCGGGTTTTAAGTATGGATGAGTTTAAGGGAAATGCTGGTGGGGATAAATACCAATGTATTTTAGTGGATCCAATCCATCACCAGGTACTGGATATTTTACCCTCTCGACGAAAAAAGGCTTTAATGGACTACTTTTCTTCTTTTCCCAAGGAAGAACGAAGAAGGGTGAAGTATGTGGTTATGGATATGAGTCATCTTTTCTACGCCGTCTTAAAGGAATTCTTCCCTCAGGCAACCTTCATTGCGGATAAGTTTCATTTTGCCAGACAAGTCTTTTGGGCCTTAGAGAATGTCCGCAAGACACGACAAAAGACAAGGGATGCAAAGTATCGTCTCTACTTTAAACGGTCCAAGTCCATCCTACGGAAAAAAGGCAGTCGGCTAAGCCCCGAAGAAAAAGAAAAGCTGGAACTAATGCTTTGGCAAGACAAGGAAATCAAAGAAGCTTATCTCTTAAAAGAACGCTTTTATGACGTCTTAGATGCCTCCAGCAAAGAAGAAGCAAGACAGGCCTTAGATAAGTGGCTGTGGGTTGCTAAAGAAAGTGGATTAAAGGAATTTAAAGCCAGTATTCGGGCCTATGAAAACTGGAAAGAAGAAATCCTAAACGCCTTTTCCACAGGCATCACCAATGGACAAACAGAAGGCTTTAACAACAAAATCAAAGTGATTAAACGGGTTTCCTATGGGTATCGGAATTTTGAGAACTTTAAGAGTCGCATTTTAATGGTCTTTCGGGCATAAAGAAGGGGCGAGAATGAATCTCACCCCAACATTTGACAAAGAGCCAGAAAAAACCACCCCCTGGGGGATGGTTCAAGCTTTCTCCACTACCGTCAGGACAAAAAGACGGACATTGGCCCTTTCATAAGTGCAGGTAACCAGGTTGATAATTTGGTCCTGGGGCTGCAAGTCATAGCCCGGGTCATAGACCGCTTCTTTTTGCAAGCGCCGGTAAAAATCCAATCTTTTCTCATATGTAGAGAAATCCCTAGGGTCCAGGATGGTTTGGCCAGAAAGGATCCCAGCCAAAACCGCCCTGGTCTTGATGGTCTTTTCCCCCGTGTCCAGGTAAAATTCCAGACTCCTGGGTTGGGTCTTGAAAGACTTCAAGGACCCGAACATCAAGTCATTTTTCATCATATGGCCATAAATCAGGATAAAGGGGTCTTCTAAAGACCCATTCCGATAGTCCATAAAAATCGCCCCTAGGGCATTTCTCTCCCCATTGGCCCCGGTGTGGAGGTAACGGTCGTTATCTCCGCCCCGGACCAGGGGATAGTCAATGGCCCCATCCTGGGACCGAATCCAGGCAAAAATGTCCGGATTCACAGCCCGGAGCTTGGTTAAGTCCAAGCCCCCATCTTGAGACCCCGGACCCTTGGAAAAAGCCTGGGTCTCAAGACCAGAATAGGCCTCCATTGACTTTTTTTCATCCACTTGAATTCGCAGGTAGGAAAGGGTCTTGTAGGCAAAAAAGATGGCCACAAGAATAATTAAACTATTGATAAAAAGTCTCTTCCCTTTCATAACCTGCTCCTAGTCTAGAAAATATTTTTTTCTCAAGAGGACCAGACCCACAAGAGCCAGTCCACTTAAATATACAAGGCCTAAGTCTTCTACAAGACCCGTCTTTGGCAAATTGTTTGGAGTCCGTGGCTTACGCGGTTTACCCGGCGTGTCCCCAGGAATATCTTGAGGATACTTGGGTTTTTCCCCTGGAGTTTCCGGTGGTTTTCCCGGTTCTTCCGGTGGAGTTTCCGGTGGAGTTTTGGGTTCTTCCGGTGGATTGTGGGGTGGTCTTTCAGGCTTTTCAGTGTTTTCAGCCTTCCATACAAAACCAAGACCCTCATCGTCCTTCAGTTGCCAAACCTTACCTTCAAATCCAGCCATGGGAACTTCTTGAAGTTCATAGTCATACTTGACTTCTTCTACTTTAACATTACCCTTTTCATCAATGGTGGTTGTCTTCTTAAAGATGGGTAGGTGGTCCAGCATGTCGGTAAAGTCATTGGCCTTGTTGGCCGTTAATTGACCGACCTTAACCCGCTTCTTGACACCATTTTCTTCAATGATTTGGTAGATGTCAAACTTAGCTTCTAAGTTATCAAGATTCTTTAGCTTTTGGCCATGACCATCTAGGAATTCCTTGAAGACCTTGATAAAGCGTTCCTTTTCAAGGTAGACAGTAACTGTGTTGAAACCTTCTACTTTGTTTTCAAAGGCCATTTCAGCCCCTGAATCCAATAGTTTCTTTAGGTCAAAGAAGTCTTTTGCATCACCAAGTTCATGCTTTTCTCCGTCTGTGCCAATATAGAAAACTTTTCCGTCTTCAATTTTAGCATCCAGGTTTGGAACCATCATGGGTAGGATAAATTCAGGAGCTTCACCGGCATTAACGCCGCCATCTGCTGATTTGACAAAGATACCTGTAACATCTTTTAACTTTAAGCCTGCTTTTTCAAGCTCTTCTTGAGTGTATTGGTTTTTACCAATTTGATACTTGATGATAAATTTATCTTTGTATTTGTCTTGAACTTGGACAAAGTCATTGAGAACTGGCTTAAAGCCCTTTCTTCCTTCAAATAGGTCTTTAAGTTCAACTTTTATAAGCTTTTCACCTACACGGCTGGTATCTTCGATATCAGTCTCAGCCTTATAGACAAGCTTGTAGTCAAATTTGTCGCCAAATTTCAACTTAGCATTGCCCTTGAACCATTCCTTGGCAGTTTTTCCATTGATAATTTTTCCTTTTTCATCATAGATTCTCAGAAACTTATCAACGCTGCCTTCCTTATCCTTTTTGATGGTAATATCTGTGCTTGCATAGTAAACTTTTCCATTGTCTTTAAAGATAGCATGGTTGGTATAAATTTCACCAATCCCATTTCCTTTACCAATATAGTCTTTAAATTCTTTCTTGTCCACTAGGACATTGTTTAGCTTAAAGGTAAAGTGCTTTGTAGTTCCAGTAGGTGCATCAAAGGCTGGTAGCCAAGCGATAACAGCTTGAACTTTTTCGCCATCTTTAACTGCCTTATCATAGGCTTTTTGCAATAATTCTTTTTGCTTTGGATCTTTTAAGCCATCGATATAAGCTTTTAGGTCTTCAACATATTGGTACTTGATGCCTGCTTTCCACTTATTAACGGCTTCTTCATTTTCAAATGATCCACCGCTAATTAATTTGTCAGAATGAACTTTAAGTTCAATTTTTTCACCATTAGAAAGCTTAAAGATATTTGGTAGGATGTCCATAATCAAGGTGCCATCTTGGTATCTGTAGTGACCATTGGCTGAATAGTCTCCGTCTTTGATTTGGCTCGTCTTACCAGTTTCTGCATCATAGATTTGCTTTTCTGTCTTGGTCATTTGGTTGACGCTGACACCAATGGTAAAGTTGATCTTTTGGTCTTTTTCAGAAAGATCGATATTCTTTTTATCAGACTCTTTCTTTACCTCTGGATGTTCTTCATTCGGTTTATCGTCTGTTTCTGGATAATCGATGGTTATGTCATCGTTGGCCTTAAAGCCGTCGTCACCCTTAGCATTCTTGCCAGGTGTTGGAGGCTCTTGGTCTCCACCGGACATTTCAATACACTTGCCAATGATACCAGAATGACAGATTTTTTCCTTCCAGTTGTTGTCTTCGCCATAGATGCCAGGACCTTGCTTTTGCTTGGGTAGCTTGTATTGGGCAAAGTTTTTAAAGGTTGGTCTGTTGTAGCCATCCTTAATCATATAGTAGGCAATTAAGTCAATTGGCTTGTTGCCATACTTTTGATTGAGAGTTTCTTTTACTTCTTTATCTGTTACAAGATCAGTAATTTTTACAAGCTTTGTCTTAGGATTTCCATCCTTATCTTTTACAGGATTTCCATCCTTATCTTTTACAGGATTTCCATCCTTATCCTTTTCTTCCGTTAGGATATACAAAGGATTGATTCGGCCACCTTTTGGATCCATCAGTGGCTTACCATCAATGGATAAGTCTCCTGATTCAAGTTCATTGCCTTTTTTAATAGTGTACTTGTTCCAAGCAAATTTTTCTTTTTCGCCACTTGCTGTAACAAGTGGAACAATCTTAGACTCATACTTTTCGTTCAGTCTTCTGTAGGCTTCTTCCATAACCTTAACATAGGATTCTTCTTTTGTATTCCAGTTATCCTTATCAAATCCATCTATTGTTTTAGTGAATTTTTCATCATTTACTACTTCCTTAATAAACTTGTTAAGGTACATATCCTTATTTGTCATTGGCTTGCCGAATTCATCGGTGTAAGGAATGTCCACATCTGGAACAATAACGGAAGTGATGCCAAACTTCTTGGTTCTTTGGGGTGTCATAGCACCACCGATAACCATGTTGGGTTTTAATTCAACCCGGATAGCGTTGAAACGCATATCGTCAAACTTGTAGTCGCCCTTGCTTGGATCAAGATACTTAAGATCCATGGTGTCCATTGCCTTAACCATGGCATTTCTGATATCTGCTAATTCTTCTGCAATTGCATCTGGAGTTTTATCCTTGCCATTTGCATCTTTTGTAGAAACTTTTTTAAGTCTTTCTTCAAAGAGATGGCTCAAAGTTCCAAAACAGTCACTTCTTGCATCATAGGTTTGTATTATGAACTTTTTAAAAGATTCTTGGAAGGCTTTTTTTGTTGCTTCTGCACTATCTTTAGCTTCAGCCTTAAAGTACTTGTCAGCATGTTCAATAAAGTCGTTACGTTGTTTTTCGTAAGCTTCTTGGACTGGACTGTAGAATTTATTATCTTTAGCTTTGTCATCTTTAGAATACTCTTTATTCTCTTGATAGAAGGCCTTGAGAACCTTAATTCTAATTTGTCCCTTTTCTGTGTCACGTGTCAGTTTAACAGTAAATGTCTTATCTTTTGGTTCTTTTGGTCCAAGTGTAAGTTCAGTTTCTGTCTTATCATCTGTAACAGCTTCTGTGTTATAACCTAGAGCATCTTCAATTTGCTTTCTTGTAATCATAAAGTCTTTTCCAACAGCTATAAAGTCGCCATCAAGATAGCCCCTGCTTACACCAAAACGAATGTTATCGATTTGGTCTAAGAAGAAGTATTGGTCAGTGCCTTTGAAGGTTGCTTTATCAAGAGCTTCTTCTTTTTCCTTTAGAGTCTCTTTCGCTTCTTCAAGAGCTTTCTTATTAGCTTCACTATTATTAGCTTTATAGGCTTCTTCAGCTTCTTCTACTGCTTTTTTGGCAGCATCATATGCTTCTTGAGCTTGTGTTGGGTCTTTTTTATCTTTAGCCTTTTTCCAGTTTTCTTTTGTGTCATTGATGATAATTTCATCATAGACTAGACGGTTGTCCATATTGTAGTCTTCTACTACGATGGAGGTGTCTCTGTCTTCTGGGAATAACAAGTCGCCTTTTTTCGATGTAAAGCCGATTTCCCAAAGTAGAGACCGCATTTTGTTTACTTCCTCTTCTTTGATAACTTGTTCATCTTTGTCTTGGATGACAACTTCGCCTTCATTGTTTAAGGCAAATTGTGCTCCCTCAAAGCGGTTTTTCAATTCTTTTTGGATAGTCTCAAGAAGTTTTAACTTATTTAGAGTCTCTTCATCTACCTTCTTCTTTTCGTCTTCAGTTTTTCCGTCATATACTTCTTTTTCTTTTAATAAAGGTTTCAGTAAGTTATCTCTTTGACGGTCAGTGGAATCCCTATAGAAGATATTGAAGAAGTTGTAGTTTGGAATACCATATTTTTCAAATTCTTCTGGTTTGTTCTTAAAGAATCTAGGATTTGTAATGTCATTGGTCTTTAGTGTAAAGTACCTAGTTACTGTCTTAGAATTTTCTTCTCCAAAAATAGAAACTTCTGTGTTGTTTTGGTTAGGATCCTTATAATAAGCTTTCACTTGAGCTTTGGCACTGTAAACAATGTCCTTACCAGCTAGGAAGCCAGGATACCTAAAGGCAAATTTTGCATTTTGCACTGCGTCAAAAATATCTGTTTCATTGGTGATAACTTTTTTAGCCTTATCTCCTTCGCCTAAAGTTTGAACAACTGCTTGACTATCGAAGCCTGCAATAATATTTGCATCTTTACCATCGGCACTTTCTAGGTAAGTTTGAGCACCTGAACCTTTTTTAACATAAGTTCTGCGTTCAACTTCAAAGTATTCCTTGGGATCAAGGCTGCCATAGTATCTTTGAATCTTGTCATCAGTAATTACCTTGTTGCCGTTATCATAAGTTTCTATGGTTTTTCTTTCAAGCTTTTCAGACTTTTTAAGGTCTTGGTAGTACTTGTCACCAATAACGTCTTTTTTGTCTATTGATACAAATTGATCTTTTTCCTTGTCATAGTAGTAGTGACCAACTTTGGCTGTATGACCATCATTGACAATGTAGTTTGTATTGTCAACAAAGATTGTTTCTTTGTTTTGTCCAACTGTGATGGTTCTATCACCATAGGTGACTTTGCAAACATTGCCGCTTTTTTCTTTTTTGGCTTCTATCTTTAATGCCTTCCCTTTCTCATCTTTCTTAATAGCATGAGTAAAGGTGTAATTATCGCCATCTTTTTCAACAGTAATGTTATTCATGAGACGACCAAACTTGTCAATCAGGTTTAGACCTGATTTGTATTCTAAGCCATCAACGATATAGTATTCAACTTTACCATCTTTAGTAACTTCTTTAAATACTGCTTTTTCAACTGGTCTTGCCCCAGCAGTTCCTTCTGTAACTTCTTTCCCAGTTCCATCAACCCAAGCTTTGTCTGTTCTTTTTAAGCCGGTTTGATTGATAAGGTAGCGATATTCGTCTTTTCCAATTTTTTGGAAAATTTTATCTTCTACGATGGTTCCACCGTAGGAAGTTTTATCTTTGCCTTTTTCTTTAACTGTAACTTGTGTTCCTTCAAAAGTTGGTGTAACAGTTGGATCTGCCTTGCCTTCTTTGTCATTAGAAACATTGCCTTCGTAAACTTCATTTTCCTTTTTATAGGAAATTAAGTCGTTACCACGGACTTCATAGGTTCTGCCGTTAGCAGTAACTTTTCCTTCTTTGAAGTCTCCAAGCTTTTCGTAAGAACCATCAGCATTCTTTTTCCAAAGGCTTTGAACCTTATGGTCCTTGTCCAGTCTAACTTGGTAAGTTACTGCATTAGCTCCTTCACCAAGTGTACCTTCAAGAACAGTTGTTGTTGTTATATCATGTTCTTTACCATTTTCATCAAGGTATTTTTTACCTTCAGTTGATTCTAGGATAGCATCTGTAAGTTTTTTGTTTTCAATGGGTTGCCCATCGTACATTAGATTGCCTTTTTCATCTACAGAGAAGTTTTTCTTATTAAACTTTTCTAAGTTTAATTTTAAGGTATACGTTCCATTTCCATTGTCATGGTAGTTAAGTCCTGACTTATGAATAAAGTCTGCAAAGTTTCCATTAAAGTTTTTTGGTGCAGTAATGGTAATGTCCACAGACGATAAGGGTAATGACCTTCCATTGGCTGAGTTCACTAAGACGTCGTCAATGTAGGCATTGTTCTTTTTGAGTTCTACAAAGAAATCATGGAGCTCTTTTGTGTTTTGGTCGACAATATTGTCCTCAGTTGCTCCTCCATCAATTTCTGGAATGTCCTCTTTTTCACCTGGTTTTTCTTTACCTGGTTTTTGGAGTCCCTTTCCGTTGAGGTTGGTGTAGTCTTCGTAGCCCTTCTTGGTAATTAAGAAGGTAGTTTCAACTTTATTGGCACCACCAGTACCTTCAAGCGTAAGTTTAAATCCTTCGTGGAAGGATGCCCTAAAGCCAGGCATATTGAACTTCAACTGGGCAATCCCAAAGTTTTGGTTTGCTTCTGTTGTAGTAAATGAATAAGTCCCGTCACCATTGTCTTTCAGTTCAACTGGTTTTCCATTTAAAAATACCAGGCTCTTTAAATTATCCTTCTCTACTTTTGGTAGGGTTGGATTTCCTACTTTTTCCAAATTTTTAATTGTAAAAGTAAATTCTTTCGGCTGGTCATTCTTATTAACTTGGAATAAGAGGTCTAGGCCAGTATCGTCAGGAATGTAATAAGTCTCCTTATTCTTCAATGGTTCCTTATTAGCTTTTCCATTGCTGTCTAGTGGGTAAATATAAATTTCAGGATCACCTTTTGCATAATTTGGAGTGACTTTACCTGATCTAATCCCCTCAATTAAAGCTTTTTCAGCATCCTTAAAGGCTTGAACGAGTTTGTCCAAGTCTTCTTTTTTAAGTGGATCTTTACTGGGGTCAAGAGCAGCTTCTAAGGCTTTTTTTGCCTTATCATAGGTATCGTAAAGATTTCCCTCATCCTTTGTAACTCCAGGAACATAGGGTGTTTCTTGAAGCTTGTTTACAGCGTCTTTTTCATCCCCTGTAAGGGCTCTTGGCGGTGTAAATTTTCCCAAAAGTTCATTGAAGTCATTAACATCTTTTGTTGTTAAAGTTCCTTTTTCCAACTTTTCATCAAGTTCTTTTTTCTTTTCCTTGATTTGGTTATACAGGGCAATTTGATCCTTGTCTGTTAGGCGCTTGGCTGTATCATCTGCATACTTATCGGATCCAGTTTCTTCAATCTTCTTAAAGAGCTTTTCATTGTATTCCTTTTGAAGTGCAGCTTCTGTTTTAGTGTCTTTTGCAGCGTTTGCCTTGTCAATTTGCTCTTGCAAGTCGCTTAAGCCTTTATCCCCTTTAGGGTCCACTTGTGGCTTGTCTTTTTTGTCTTCCCCTTTTGGATCAGATGCTTGCCCTTGACCTGGGTCCGGATTAGCCGGACTTGGATTCTCTTGGGAACCTGGGGCCGGGACCGGATTGGCCTGTCTACTTTGGCCAGGGGCCTTGGCTTCTTCTGAAGGTGTCGGCTGACTGCTGGCTGCTTCTACCGCTTTTGGGTTTTCCCCTTTTTCGGTCTCGTCGGGCTTACTTACTCGATTTTCGTCAGGCTCCTTAGAAGATGGATCTGCCATGGGCTTTTGGTCTTCCGGAGTCCCTCCTAGGTCTTGCTTGTTACCAGATCCTGGCTGGGTTTGGATTGGAGAGGCTGTATGAATAGATGGACTTGTAGGCATCAGGGCCTCTTTCCCCTCTTCAGGGTTGGCATAAATGGTCCCGGCTAAGCATAGGGTTAAAAAGCTTGTCGTTAATACTTGCCTCAATTTTTTCTTCATTTCTCTCCCTCCTTTCTTTTTATATTTAGGGTAAGATACCCTATCTCTATATTTTATACTTTATTGGTTCACATTACAATTCTTTTAGGAAAATTGTTTGCTTTTATGAAAAATTGTTCTTTTTTTGACTTGGGTCATAAAAAAACTCCGGAGCCTCAGGGGCTTCGGAGCTTGCTTCCTATCCAATTTTTAATGGATTTCTTCCAAGTGGAGCCGGCGACGTCGGCGGTTGAGGATTTCTTTTTTGTCTTGGATTTCTTCCTTCAAGGCCTGGATGGCTTCCGGATCTTGTCCTTCCTCCAAGAGCTGAATCAGGTCTCCTTGCCTTTGGATGATTTGGGTTTTTAAGAGGTTGGTAGGTTCCAGGTCGGCCTTGAGTTGGGCTTTTTCAAGGTCGATGTTTTCTTCAATGGCCTCTTTAATCCGCTTGCTTTCCAGGTCAAATTCTCTGAGTTTGGCCTTAATCCGGTCTGTCCGGTATTTTACATCGGGATAGGCGTTGATAAAGCGCCGGTAAAGGATGTTTTTATTGGTTACCAGGACCTTCATTTCTTGCCGGATGGCCTGGGTGTTGTCGGCCTTGGATCCTTCTACATTGACCTTGACCAGCTTCATGACGAAGTAGGACATCAAGAGGTCCACCAGCATAACCAGGACAATGGCAAGGGCCAGGCCTTGTTTCCAAACTAAGGGCATCAAGGCCAGCCCGTCCATAATCCAGGGTTCAAAGACTCGGTCTATGGCCAGACCTCCCAGGCCGAATAGGACCAGGTTGCCAATCCAAATTCTCCCGTTGAGGTTCATGGGCCGGTTGCTATAGTCCCACCACCTGGCATGGTATCTTGCCTCCAAAAAGTAAGAAACCAGGTATTCCACCAGGCCGCAAACCAGGAGGGAAATTAAAAAGACCAGGGCTGGGGAATGTTCTCGGAAGTTTTGGGTCACCAGGATGATGAGGATGGACCCCAGGCCGTAGATGGGACAATAGGGGCCAATGAAAAAGCCCCGGTTGATAAAGCGGCCAAAGTCTATGAATTTTAAGCTAACTTCTATCATCCAACCCAGGACTGAAAAGCTAAAAAAGAGGATGATGAGGTTGGTGAGATTTTCAGATGGCATGTTTTCCTCCTTGGGATTCGGGAATAGAAGAATCGACATGGGCCTAGGCTCCATGTCGATTTTAATTTTCTTATGGTCTTGGGGTCTTTCTTATAAGAGAATTCCTCCAAAGTGGATGAATAGGGGTGCAAAGACCAAGGATACAACAGTGATTAATTTAATCAAGATATTCAAGGATGGGCCAGAGGTATCTTTAAAGGGGTCACCTACTGTATCGCCTGTTACGGCTGCCTTGTGGGCTACAGTTCCTTTTCCTCCATGGGCTCCACCTTCGATGTATTTCTTTGCATTATCCCAAGCTCCACCGGCATTGGACATAAAGATGGCCATAAGAACCCCTGTAATGAGGGCTCCTGCTTGGAGACCACCCAGGGCTTCTGTACCGATTAAAACGCCAACTAGGATTGGAACGATTACGGCAATCATTCCGGGAACGATCATTTCTTTCAGGGCTGCTCCTGTGGAAATGTCTACGCATTTTGCGTATTCCGGTGCTGCTTTTCCTTCCATAATGCCGGGAATTTCTTTGAATTGACGACGAACTTCGTCAATCATGGCTCCGGCAGCATTTCCTACTGCTGACATGGTTAGGGCTGAGAAGGCAAAGGGAAGCATCCCTCCGATGAAGGTCCCAGCGATAACGGCGGGTTTAGAAATATCGATTCCTGTCAAGCCTGTGGTTTGAATATAGGATACGAAAAGGGATAGGGCTGTCAGGGCTGCGGACCCAATGGCAAATCCCTTACCAATGGCTGCTGTGGTGTTTCCAACAGAGTCTAGGGAGTCTGTAATTTCCCGTACTTCTTCTGGTAGTTCACACATTTCGGCAATCCCACCGGCATTGTCGGCAATGGGGCCGTAGGCATCTACAGCAATGGTGGATGCGGTGGTGGCCAACATTCCTACTGCAGCCAGGGAAATCCCGTAAAGGCCGTCAATGGCTTCTGTTGTTCCACCAGACAGGTTGTAGGCCAGGATGATTCCAATGGCCAGGACAATGATGGGTCCAACAGTGGACATCATCCCAACGGATAGGCCGGCAATGATGTTGGTAGAGTCTCCAGTAACGGATTCTTTGGCAATGTGACGAACGGGTTTGTATTGGTCTGCTGTGTAGTATTCTGTAATTTTAGAAATAATCAAGCCTACGCAAACTCCTACGATAACGGGAATAAAGAATTTTAAGTCCCCGAAGAAGTGGTTGGCCAAGATGGCAGATACGATAATGGTGATGATACTGGCAATATAGGTTCCCATGTTCAGGGCTTTTTGTGGGTTTTTGTCTCCACGAACGAAGAACATGGATACAACAGAGGCCAGGATCCCTACTGCTGCAATGCCGATTCCGTAAGATACGCCGGCTTCAGCATGGGATACAACTCCCAGGGTAATCACGGACAAAAGGGCTCCTACATAGGATTCGAATAAGTCGGCTCCCATTCCGGCAACGTCCCCTACGTTGTCTCCAACGTTATCGGCAATAACAGCCGGGTTTCTTGGGTCGTCTTCTGGGATTCCTGCTTCAACCTTTCCTACCAGGTCAGCTCCAACGTCGGCTGCCTTGGTGTAGATTCCTCCACCTACCCGGGCAAAAAGGGCGATGGATGAAGCTCCTAGGGAAAATCCGGTGATGATATTTGCATCTTGGAAGATATAATATAAGATACTAATTCCGATAATTCCAAGTCCAACAACGCAAAGTCCCATAACCGCACCACCTGAAAAGGCAATGTCTAGGGCTTTTCCCATTCCATGTTGGTAGGCTGCATTGGCTGTCCGAACGTTGGCCTTTGTGGCTACGTTCATGCCGATATAACCTGCACAAACACTAAATAGGGCTCCGATTAAAAAGCAAACGGCTGTTTTAAATGAAATGCCGATACCTAGGATAATAAATAAAGCGACAACAAAAATAATAAGAGATCGGTATTCTCTCTTTAAGAATGCCATTGCCCCATCGTGGATATGACCGGCAATTTCCTTCATCCGGTCGCTGCCTTCGTCTTGCTTGCCTACAAAGGATGCCTTGTATAGAGCAAAAACGAGAGCAAGTACACCCACTATGGCTGCAATAATTAAAATGTTCATAGTTTACTCCCCTCTAAAAATATTTACTTACAGTGCTGCAACTGCAATGAGCGCAACAATCATCACAATGGATGCGATCAAGGTTGTTTTTTCAAGCATTTGCTTGCGGCTTGTCCCTGCATAGGACCCCCAAGATGAATCGGCGGACCCGTCCAAGGTACCTAGACCCGCTTGCTTGGATTCTTGCAGCATGACGGCTACAATAACAACTAAACATGCAATTGCAATGATAACGGATAAAAGTGTACGCATAGTGACCTCCTCTACTACTTCATAATATATTGATTTTATCATATTTATACGGCTAATTCAACAAAAAGCTGGCCTAGCCTGTGGATTTTCTTGGATTCTTTTCTGCCGGCAAGACCTTCCCGGACAGGCGGGGTTTTTGCCAAAATTCGTCTGGCAAGCTCATGAGAACGACCCCAATAAAGATTAGGGTCATGCCCAAGAGGTCTGTCAGGGAAAAGACTTCCTTGAGCCAAAAAATACTAAAGATTGTGGAAAAAACGGACTCGGTTAGGCCCAACAGGGATGCAATGGTGGGGCCTACGACCCTTTGGCTGGCCAGGTATAGGCTAAAGGGTACCACTGTGCCAAAGATAACACAATAGAGGGCCGCCAAGAGGGAAAATCCACCCAGGTCCGGCAGGGCTTCTTGCCTTAAGATGCAGACCAGGACCATAAAGAGGCCCCCAATAACCATGGCCCAGCCGGCCACAATTTTTGTGGGATAGCGCAGGGTTAATTGCAGGGGGACAATATTGCTGACGGTGTAGCCCAACATGGCGATAAAGCCTGTCAAGAGGGTGATTCCTGAAATATGGAGCTGGTTAAAGTCCCCCTTGGTTAGGAGGAGGACCACTCCAACCACTGTCAGGACCAGGGCGATCCAGGTCATTTTTTGGGGCGGCACCTTCATAAAGACGGCGGAATAAAAAATCACCAGGAAGATTCCGCAGTATTGCAAGAGACAGGCTGTAGGGGCATTGGAATAAAAGATACAGGCATAGAGGGCAAATTGCATGACAAAGAGGCCGAAAATCCCGTAGAGAGCCAGCCAAACCAGGTTGGACTTGGTCTTTAGGATGTCGAAAATGTCCTGGCCAGAGGCCCGGGTTAATCCCAGGAGTAGGGCCCCACCAAAAAGAAGCCGCATGGCGGTAAGGCCTGCTGGGCTGAGGTTGGTGGTCCGGAAAAGATAGGCTCCCATGTTTCCATTTAACCCCCACAAGAGGGAGGTAAAGAGGATATAGAGGATGTTTTTTTGTTTAAGGGTCATGGCTGCCTACCTCCCGGGGACCTTTCTTCCCCAAGGAGCTTCCATGGCTTTCTTGCTTTATGTAAGGAGTCAGTCCTTGTCCGGGCTAGGGCCACTGGGCCCGGGGCGGATAAACTTTTTTTATCGTCCATGTCCTTTTCCTTTCTCTTTTGCTTCTTTTATTGTAGTGGTTTTTTCTGCCTATTACAATACTTTATCTGGATTGAAAAAAAGAACCTGCCAGGCAGGTCCCTTATCTTTTCTGGCTCTTTGTCAAATGTTGGGGTGAGATTCATTCTCGCCCCTTTCTTATGCTCGAAAGACCATTAAAATGCGACTCTTAAAGTTCTCAAAATTCCGATACCCATAGGAAACCCGTTTAATCACTTTGATTTTGTTGTTAAAGCCTTCTGTTTGTCCATTGGTGATGCCTGTGGAAAAGGCGTTTAGGATTTCTTCTTTCCAGTTTTCATAGGCCCGAATACTGGCTTTAAATTCCTTTAATCCACTTTCTTTAGCAACCCACAGCCACTTGTCTAAGGCCTGTCTTGCTTCTTCTTTGCTGGAGGCATCTAAGACGTCATAAAAGCGTTCTTTTAAGAGATAAGCTTCTTTGATTTCCTTGTCTTGCCAAAGCATTAGCTCCAATTTTTCTTTTTCTTCGGGGCTTAGCCGACTGCCTTTTTTCCGTAGGATGGACTTGGACCGTTTAAAGTAGAGACGATACTTTGCATCCCTTGCCTTTTGTCGTGTCTTGCGGACATTCTCTAAGGCCCAAAAGACTTGTCTGGCAAAATGAAACTTATCCGCAATGAAGGTTGCCTGAGGGAAGAATTCCTTTAAGACGGCGTAGAAAAGATGACTCATATCCATAACCACATACTTCACCCTTCTTCGTTCTTCCTTGGGAAAAGAAGAAAAGTAGTCCATTAAAGCCTTCTTTCGTCGAGAGGGTAAAATATCCAGTACCTGGTGATGGATTGGATCCACTAAAATACATTGGTATTTATCCCCACCAGCATTTCCCTTAAACTCATCCATACTTAAGACCCGAGGAAGATTTGGCCGCCTCCTTGGAGCCAACTTTAGATAGCTTGTGAGACAAGAGGAAGATAAACCCAAGTCCTTGGCAATAGAAGATAAAGACCGGACCTGTTTTAATTGGTCTTGGATAAAGAAGTGGAGATCCTTAGTCCGTCTAGAATAAGGAGCTAAGAAATCCAAAGACTCATAAAAACGCTTCTGACAATGAGGACAAACAAAGCGCTTCTTCCGAAGAAAAAGAAAGACCTTCCGCAAGCCAATGGGCGTATGTTGGATCCTTTGCAGACGATAATCATGGATGCGAGAGGTCTTATGCCCACAAACAGGACAAAGTCCCTCCTTGTATAAAGAATGGAGTTTTACATCAATGTGATCATCAAAAGAGACCACCTCGTCAATAGAGACACCTTTTAAATTCAATAGATTTGTGTTAGTATAGTTTTGCACTTATCTCACCCTTTCATTTTGTTGTGGTAACTTTATTGTAAAGGAAAAAAGAGATAAGTGCATTTTTTATGGCAAAAAATAAATGTTGGAGTCTAGGGGGACCCCAACATTTATTATAGAACCTCTTTTCTATGAATGGATCTTAAACTAATTCGATAATTGCCATTTCAGCAGAGTCTCCGCGGCGTGGTCCCATTTTTAAGACCCGGGTGTATCCACCATTGCGGTCTGCGTATTTTGGTGCAATTTCTTCAAAAAGTTTTGTCACAACATCTTCATCATAAATGTATGCCAAGGCTTGGCGTCTTGCATGTAAGTCACCACGTTTGCCTAAGGTAATCATTTTATCAACAAGACGACGTGTTTCTTTGGCCCGGGTTACGGTTGTTGTAATCCGTCCTTCTGCAAGTACGTCTGTTGTTAGGTTCCGAAGCATAGCTTTACGATGGGCTGTTGGACGACCTAGTTTTCTAAGTGTTGCCATGATTTCCCCCTTACTCTTCCGATTCTTTTAAGGATAGTCCTAAATCTTCTAGTTTATTTTGGACTTCTTCTAGGGATTTTTTCCCCAGGTTTCTGACCTTCATCATATCTTCTTCTGTTTTTTGTGTAAGTTCTTCTACAGTATTGATGTTTGCTCTTTTTAAGCAATTGAAACTACGCACAGAAAGGTCCAGTTCTTCTACAGTCATTTCCAGAACTTTTTCTTTTTGGTCTTCTTCTTTTTCCACCATAATGTTGACGTCACTGACATGGTCCGTTAGGCCTATAAAGAGGTTTAGATGTTCTGTCAGAATCTTGGCGGCCAAGGATACTGCCTCATCGGCAGGCATGGATCCGTCGGTTTCTACATCTAAAATTAAACGGTCATAGTCTGTTCTTTGTCCAACTCTTGTGTTTTCTACCTTCCAGTTGACTCTGCGAATTGGGGTGTAGTTGGAGTCAATGGGGATGACCCCAATTTGTGTGACTTCATCTTTTTTCAATTCGCTGGGTTCGTATCCACGACCTCTTTCAACGGTTAGGTCGATAAAGACGTTGGCGTCTTCGTTTAAGGTTGCAATATGGTGGTCCGGATTGATAATTTCAACATCAATACCCGTTTGAATATCTCCTGCCAGCAGTTCGCCTTCCCCTGTCTTTTCAATGGTGATATGGACGGGTTCGTCGATATGAGATTTTAAGACAATTTCTTTAATGTTTAGAATTAATTCCGGTACGTCTTCTAATACTCCTGGAATTGTAGCAAATTCATGTTCAACGCCTCGGATGTTCACAAAAGAAACTGCGGCTCCTGGCAATGAGGACAAGAGGACCCTTCTTAAGGAATTTCCAATGGTGATTCCGTAGCCGCTTTCTAAGGGTTCTACGACGAACCGACCCATTTTTCCATCTTCACTTAAGCTTTGTATTTCAATGTCCGGTTTTTCAATCTCTAACACTATTGCTCGCCCTCCTTTACGGGTATTCTACAACACAATTAAACGCGACGACGTTTTGGTGGTCTACAACCATTGTGTGGAATCGGTGTGACATCTTTAATCATGGTTACTTCAAGTCCTGAGGCTTGAAGTGAACGGATTGCTGCTTCACGTCCAGATCCAGGTCCTTTTACGAAGACTTCTACGGATTTTAATCCATGTTCTTTTGCTTTTTCAGCTGCTTCTTGGGCTGCTTCTTGGGCTGCAAATGGAGTGGACTTACGTGATCCACGGAAGCCTAATTGTCCTGCAGATGCCCAGGAAATAACATTACCGCTAACATCGGTTAGGGTAACCATTGTATTGTTGAAAGTCGAAGCAATATGAGCTTGACCTTTTTCGATATTTTTACGAGCACGACGACGTGTTCTTGTGGTTTTTTGTTTAGCCAATCTTACTTCTCCTTCCTATTTTTTCTTGGATACTAATTTCTTAGGACCCTTACGAGTTCTAGCGTTGGTTTTGGTCTTTTGTCCACGTACCGGAAGTCCACGACGGTGACGAATTCCACGGTAGCAGTTGATTTCACGTAGACGTTTGATGTTCATTGCAACATCGCGACGTAAATCCCCTTCTACGGTGTAATGATCGATTTCATCACGTAAAGCTGCTTCTTCAGCTTCTGTCAAATCTTTTACACGTGTGTTGTAGTCAATTCCAGTTTTATCCAGAATTTTTTGTGCTGTGGAGCGTCCAATCCCGAAGATATAGGTTAGGCCAATTTCCACTCTTTTTTCTCTGGGTAAGTCAATACCTGCAATTCTTGCCATGAGTGTTACACCTCCTTAACCTTGTCTTTGTTTATGTTTTGGGTTCTCACAGATAACCATGATGCGACCCTTTCTCTTAATAATCTTACATTTTTCACACATCTTTTTTACAGATGGTCTTACCTTCATTGTATCCCTCCTTGTTACTTGTTACGCCAAGTAATTCTACCTCTGCTTAAATCATAAGGAGATAACTCTACGGTTACACGATCTCCTGGTAGAATACGGATATAGTTCATACGTAGTTTCCCGGAGATATGTGCCAGAATTTCATGTCCATTTTCCAACTCTACTTTAAAGTTGGTGTTGGGTAGGGCATCGGTTACGATCCCTTCCACTTCTATGACATCATCTTTTGCCAAATTTAAACCCTCCTTGGTTCATTGAATGCTTTTAATGCTTTACGAATCTTGCTATCGTTTAATCCTTCTTGGTCTAGGTCCAGGTCTTGCTTTAAAATTTGCACGTGTTGGACCTTCTTTTTCTTGGGCCTGGCCAGTTTTCTCAACTTGCCGTCCACTAGAAGGAGATAGGTCTGGTCCACAACTTCCAGAACAAGAAAGTAGCGATCTTTATCTCTTCCGGCTAAAGACCGTACTACTTGTCCTTGCTGAATCTCACTTGTGGTTCGCATTGGCTTAAGCCAATCCCTTTACAATTTGATCAAATACTTGGTCAATGTCTTGGGACCCATCGATGTTTAAAAGTAATCCTTGGGCTCTGTAGTAGTCAATAAGAGGTGATGTTTGTTCCTTATAGACCTTGATGCGGTTTGCTACGGTTTCTTCCGTATCGTCCGCTCTTTGGATCAATTGGCCTCCATCGACATCACAGGTGCCTTCTTTTTTGGGAGGGTTGTTTTTAACATGGTAGGTTGCTCCGCAGGATTTACAAATTCTACGGCCGACTGCCCGTTCAACTAAGAGCTTTTCGTCTACTTCCATGTTGACAACTCGATCTAATTTAATGCCCATTTTTTTCAGTTGTGCATCTAGGGAAACTGCTTGGGCTACTGTTCTTGGAAATCCGTCTAGCAAAAATCCATT
Source organism: Urinicoccus massiliensis (assembly GCF_900120405.1). Classification (GTDB taxonomy): domain Bacteria; phylum Bacillota; class Clostridia; order Tissierellales; family Peptoniphilaceae; genus Urinicoccus; species Urinicoccus massiliensis. Next base: position 210,329 of record NZ_LT635493.1, read on the forward strand.
TTCACAGTCTTTACGAGTTAAACGATCTTGAACTAGGGCCACAACTAAATGGTCCGGTACCAAGTCTCCTTGGTCCATGTATTTTTTTGCTTCCAGTCCTAAATCCGTTTCTTCTTTAATGTTTTCTCTTAAAATATCTCCTGTTGAGATATGTGGAATTTGATATTTTTTAATAATTGATTCTGCTTGGGTGCCCTTCCCAGCTCCTGGTGGGCCTACGATAATAAGTCGCATGACTTCCTCCTATTTTAAAAATCCTCGATAGTGTCTCATTAGCATTTGTTGTTCGATAACTCGACCTGTTTCAAGAATAACTCCCACTACGATGATCATGCTTGTTCCACCGAAGTTAAAGCTCATTCCACTGGATTTTGTTAAAAAGTAGGGAAGAACGGCTAGGATGGATAAGGCAATCCCGCCTGGGAAGACTAAGCGGTTTACTGTCCGACTTAAATAATCACTGGTAGACCGTCCGGGACGGATGCCTGGAATAAATCCACCATTTTGTTGTAAGTTTTTGGAATATTCCACTGTATTGAATTGGATAGTGGTATAGAAGAAAGTAAAGAAGACAATCAAGATAATGGTCAAGGCTGAATAGATGCTGATACCCAACCAATTTCCTCCTGGTGAGAACCACTTGGTTACAAAGGCTGCAAAACCGGAATTCGGTCTAAAGAGCGCAATGGTTTGTGGCATGGCCATGATGGAATTGGCAAAGATAATGGGCATAACCCCACTCATAAGAACCTTGATGGGAATATGGGTAGATTGTCCGCCATACATTTTCCGACCTACAACACGCTTTGCATATTGAACTGGAATCCGACGTTCTCCTTCGTTTAAGGTTACAACGAAAACGACGATAGCCAGGGCAATGATTATAAATAGAATCAAAAAGACAACGGATGCTCGACCTGCAACAACGGCTGCAGCAGATCTGAAAATATCTGCTGGGAATCGAGATACGATACCGGCAAAGATAATTAAGGAAATTCCGTTTCCTATGCCTCGTTCTGTAATTAATTCGCCAATCCAAATTAAGAAACAAGAACCGGCTACGATAGATAATACAACGACTAAGTTTTCTAAGAATCCATTTGCTAAGACAGCTTTAGAGAAAGCACCATAAACATAACCCAATGCTGTAACTAAGGCTAGAACTACAGATAGATATCTTGTGTATTTTGCAATTTTTTTACGGCCTGTTTCACCTTCCTTAGAAAGTGCTTCCAGGCTTGGAATTGCAATGGTCAAAAGTTGCAGAACAATTGATGCGGTAATGTAGGGATAGATGTTTGCAGCAAAAATCGTAAACCGACTCACTGCTCCCCCTGCCATTAAATCTAAAAATCCGAACAAACTACTTTGTCCATGAGATAATAATTTTGCAATATATGCTCTATCTACAAAGGGCACCGGAATATTTGCGCCAATGCGATAGACTACCAGCATTAAAAGAGTAAAGATCATCTTTTTTCGAATTTCCGGTACTTTCCACGCATCTCTGATAGTCTGCAACATTAGATCACCTCAGCCTTTCCTCCAGCCGCTTCAATCTTTTCACTTGCAGATTTTGTAAAGTGGGCTGCTTGAACAGTTACTTTTACAGTTAAGTCTCCATTTCCTAAGACTCTTAAACCGTCTTTGGCCTTGTTTTTGTTGACAAGTCCTCTTTCAGCCAGGCTGTCCAGGTTCACTGTATCTCCATCTTTGAAGCAATTTAATGCAGAAACATTAATTTGTGCAAATTGTTTGCTAAAGTTATTTGTAAAACCGCGTTTTGGCAAACGACGGAACAATGGCATTTGGCCCCCTTCAAATCCAGGGCGTACGCCACCACCGGAGCGTGCATTTTGACCCTTGTGACCACGTCCTGATGTCTTTCCTGTACCAGATCCGGGTCCTCGGCCTACACGTTTTTTTGCCTTGACACCGCCACCTTCTGCTGGGTGTAAGTCATGTAATTTCATCATGCACCTCCTTAATCTACGATTTCAACCATATAGTCAATGGCGCTGATCATTCCTCGAATTTGAGGAGTGTCTTGTTTTTCTACAACTTGGCCTACTTTTGAAAAGCCAAGGGCCTTGACTGTTTTTTTATGCTTGCTTGTGCGTCCAATAGGGCTTTTAATCAATTTAATTTTAATTGTTTCCATTGATGAACCCCCTTATCCTAAAATTTCTTCTACACTCTTGCCACGAAGTTTTGCTACATTTTCTGCAGTTTTTAACCGGGTAAGAGCATCCATTGTTGCATTAACGGTATTTCTAGGATTGTTTGAACCAATGTTTTTGGTACGAATATCTGAAATTCCAGCTAGTTCGCACACAGCCCGCACTGGTCCACCGGCAATAACCCCGGTACCAGGTGCTGCTGGTTTTAAAAATACTTTTCCAGCTCCAGACACTCCATAAATTTCGTGAGGAATTGATGAGTCTAGTAAGCTTACTGAAACAAGATTTTTACGAGCGTTTTGTGCTGCCTTGCGAATTGCTTCAGGAACTTCTAAGGCTTTTCCTGTACCAATGCCCACATGACCATTGTGGTCACCCACTGCCACTAAGGCGCTGAAACGGAAGTTCCGTCCACCTTTTACAACCTTAGCTACACGGCTAATGGACACAACGCGTTCTTCTAAATCTAATTCACCTGCGTCTATTTTAGTACGTCTCAAGAATTTCCCTCCTTTATTAGAATTTAAGTCCGGCTTCTCTTGCTGCTTCAGCAAGGGCTGCTATACGTCCGTGATAAATGTAACCTGACCGGTCGAAAACTGCTTCTTCGATTCCCTTTTCTTTAGCACGTTCTGCGATTAGGGTTCCAACTGCCTTTGCAGCCTCCATATTCTTTGTGCTATCAAGCTTTAAAGACCCATCTAAGGTCGATGCTTGGGCCAGTGTGTTGCCGGCTACATCATCAATTAATTGCGCATAGATGTGTGCATCGGAACGATAAACAGAAAGTCTTGGCTTTTCGCTTGTTCCTGAGACTTTATTTCTAACTCGGGCATGGCGTTTTTTACGGTTCGCATTCCGATCTATCTTTTTAATCATAAAATCTCTCCTTTCTATTTACCTGTTTTACCAACTTTACGACGGATGTGTTCGTCTACATACTTAACTCCCTTGCCCTTGTAGGGTTCTGGGCTACGGAAGCTACGAACATAGGCTGCATAAGCGCCGACTTTTTGCTTGTCTGCTCCGAAAATGGTAATTTTGTTTGCAGATGGAACTTCTACAGTAATTCCTTCCGGTGCATCTAATTCTAAAGGATGTGAAAATCCTAATGTTAAGGATAACTTGTTGCCGTTTTTCGCAGCACGGTATCCAGTTCCAACGATTTCAAGTTCTTTTTGATATCCATTGGCTACACCCTCAACCATGTTCGCTACTAGGGAGCGACTTAGGCCGTGGCTTGCTCTGGTCTTCTTTTTATCGTCACTTCTTTGAATGATGATTTGACCATCTTCTTGGCTAATCTCCATGTGTGGATCGATGGCTTGTGTTAAAGTACCCTTTGGACCCTTGACTTCAACCACATTGTCTGGAGAAATAGTGACGGTTACACCGCTTGGAATATCAATTGGTTTTTTTCCAATTCTAGACATATCTACACCTCCTAGACTACCATACGTAACATACTACTTCGCCACCAATGCCTTCTTTGCGACATTCCTTGTCTGTTAAAAGACCCTTTGATGTTGAAATAATTGCTGTTCCTAAACCACCCAGTACCTTGGGCACTTCATTTGCTTGAGCGTAAACACGTAAGCCCGGTTTAGAGATTCTTTTGATGCCGGAGATTACTTTTTCTCCTTCATCGCTGTATTTTAAAGTTATTCTTAAAACATTTTGCTTGTTATCTTCGATAACTTCAACGTTTTTGATATAACCTTCTCTTAATAAAATATCCGAAATTCCTTTTTTCACATTTGAGCTTGGTACATCCACTGTTGCGTGTTTTGCATGGGCTCCATTGCGAATTCTTGTAAGCATATCTGCTATAGGATCTGTCATCATAGAACTTCCTCCTTTCGGTTACCAGCTGGCCTTACGAACGCCAGGGATTTCCCCGCGGTAGGCCAACTTTCTGAAGCATATGCGACAAATGCCATACTTACGAAGTACCGCATGAGGTCTTCCACAAATGCTACAACGTGTATAGGCTCTTGTTGAAAATTTCGGTTTTCTTTTTTGCTTTGCAATCATAGATTTTTTTGCCACAAGATACCTCCTTATTCCTTCGTAAATGGCATTCCCATCTTTTCCAGGAACACCTTAGCTTCTTCATCTGTTTCAGCTGTTGTAACAATGACAACATTCATCCCTCTTAGGGCATCCACTTCATCGTATTCGATTTCAGGGAAAATTAATTGTTCCTTGATCCCTAAAGAGTAGTTGCCACGACCGTCAAAAGCAGTCTTGCTCACTCCGCGGAAGTCACGAACCCGAGGAAGGGCAATATTCATTAACTTATCCAAGAAGTCATACATCTTTTGACCACGAAGAGTGACCTTGCAACCAATCTTTTGCCCTTCTCTTAACTTAAAGTTAGCAATGGATTTTTTTGCATGGGTGACCATGGGCGCTTGACCTGTAATGGTTCTTAAGTCCTTTACAGCTGATTCTAAAGCTTTTGGATTGTCTTTTGCTTCACCGACACCAATGTTTACAATAATCTTTTCAAGCTTTGGAACTTGCATAACATTCTTGTATTCAAATGTGTCCATTAGGAAGCCTTTTACTTCTCCATCATATTTTTCTTTTAATCTGGATTCCATTTCAGCCTCCTTACTTGTCTATCTTCGTACCAGCGGGACGCATAATACGAACTTTTTTACCATCTTCAACTTGATATCCAATCCGCACGCCTTTTTTAGACTTTGCATCATAGTACATAACATTGGATACGTGGATGGGTGCTTCTGATTTTTTAATTCCGCCGGGTTCTTGGGGTCCACGTGGTTTAATATGGCGAGTCACCATGTTGACACCTTCAACAATAACCCTATCTTCTTTTGGAAGCACGCTTTTAACTTTTCCGGTTTTACCACGATCTTTTCCGGAAATTACGATGACTGTATCGTCTTTTTTAATTTTCAATGCGACACCTCCTAGAGTACTTCTGGAGCCAAGGAAATGATCTTCATAAAGTTGTCTCCACGAAGTTCACGAGTAACTGGCCCAAAGATACGAGTTCCTACCGGACTCTTATCATCTTTTATAATAACGGCTGCGTTGTCATCAAAGCGGATGTAACTTCCATCTTGGCGACGGATTCCCTTTGTTGAACGGACAATAACTGCCTTAACTACTTGTCCCTTTTTCACGACCCCGCCTGGAATTGCATGCTTTACACTACATACAACAACATCACCAATATTGGCAATACGGCGATTGGTTCCACCAAGGACCTTAATAACTAAGAGTTCTCTTGCACCGGAGTTATCAGCAACGCGCATTCTAGATTCTTGTTGTAACATAAAAACCTCCTTATCAAAAAAACTTACTTAGCACGTTCAAGAATTTCAACAAGTCTCCACCGTTTGTCCTTAGACAGGGGTCTTGTTTCCATCAAGCGAACGCGATCACCTATTTTGGCTGTATTTTCTTCATCATGAGCCTTGAATTTAGACGTCTTTTTGAAGCGTTTCCCGTAAATAGGATGTGTCTTAAAGGTTGTGGTTGATACAACAATTGTCTTGTCCATTTTATCGGAGACAACAATTCCTGAAATAACTTTTCTTGCGTTTCTTTCCATTGATTATGCCTCCTTCCCTAAATCCAGCTCACGTTCTCTAAGAATGGTTTTAACACGAGCAATATCTTTTTTTACTAGGCGAATCGAAGATGAATTATCCAATTGACCTGTTGCTAGTTGAAAGCGTAGGTTGAACAGTTCATTCTTAAGTTCCGCTACCTTGTTGGTTAGTTCTTCTGTTGACAATTGGCGAATTTCCTTAACTTTCACTTGATTCACCATCCTTTTCTTCATAACGAGCCACAAAACGTGTTTTGATTGGAAGTTTGTTAGATGCTAACCGCATAGCTTCCCGAGCAGTTTCTTCACTTACTCCACTCATTTCAAATAAAACACGACCTGGCTTTACTACACTGACCCAGTAAGCTGGAGCCCCTTTACCTGAACCCATCCGAGTTTCAGCTGGCTTTTCAGTAACCGGTTTGTCTGGGAAAATTTTAATCCAAATGTTCCCACCACGACGGATGTACCGAGTCATTGCACGACGGGCAGCTTCTATTTGGTTCGAGGTGATCCAAGAAGGTTCCAAGGCTTGGATGCCGTAATCACCGTATGTTAAGGTATTACCGCGACTGGCATTGCCCTTCATTCTGCCTCGATGAACACGACGATATTTCACTCTTTTTGGCATTAACATAAGCGTCTCTCCTTCCTTGGATTAAGCACGATCCCCATCTTGAGGTCTTCTGTTGTTTGAAGGCCTACGACGGTTTCTGCGATCCTTATTATCTCTCTTATCACGGTCAAAACCGCGTTTGTTATCACGACGATTGCTTGGTCTGTTTCCTTTAAATTCAGGAAGAACTTCTCCCTTGTACAGCCAAACTTTTACCCCGATCTTACCATAGGTAGTATCCGCTTCAGCAAATCCATAGTCAATGTCTGCACGAAGAGTTTGTAGAGGAATAGTTCCTTCACTATACCCTTCAGTACGAGCCATGTCCGCTCCACCTAAACGACCGGCAACAGAAGTTTTGATCCCCTTGGCTCCCAAACGCATGGTGCGTTGGATGGCTTGTTTCATAGCACGACGGAATGAAACCCGGCGTTCCAAGGAAAAAGCAATGTTTTCTGCAACAAGTTGAGCATCCATATCTGGAGTCTTAACTTCTTCAACATTGACAACAACACTTCTCTTGGTTCTTTTTTCTAATTCTGCTCTTAATTCTTCAACACCTGCTCCCCCGCGGCCAATGACCATACCAGGTTTTGCAGTGTAAACAGTTACTTTTACCTTATTCGCAGCACGTTCGATTTGAATATTGGAGATTCCAGCTTGGAAAAGAGATTCTTTCACGTATTTGCGAATTTTATTATCTTCTAATAAAAGTTCCCCGAAGTCTTTGCTTTTTGCATACCATTTGGAGTCCCAATCTTTGATGACGCCAACTCTAAGTCCCTTCGGATTTACTTTTTGACCCATGTCTAAACCCCCTTTATTCCCGCTCTGCTACAACTACGCCGATGTGGCTACTTCTCTTTAAGATAGGATATGCCATCCCCTTAGCCTTTGGGCGAAAACGCTTCATAGTAGGGCCATCATTGGCATAAGCTTCTTTTACATAAAGATCTGCACGATCCAAGCTTAAGTTATTTTCTGCATTTGCAACAGCAGATTTTAATACTTTATATAATTCTTTTGCCCCACGTTTTGTTGTAAATTCTAATTTTGCCAGTGCTTCATCAACTTGAAGCCCACGAATTTCATTACAGATGAATTGAACTTTTAGTGGGGAAATACGAACATACTTTGCAATAGCTTTTGCTTCCATTTTTCCCTCCTTATTTTACCGTAGTAGACTTATCAGCAGTGTGGCCACGGAAAGTTCTAGTTAGTACGAATTCACCTAATTTATGACCAACCATATCTTCTGTGATATATACAGGCACATGTTTACGACCATCGTGGACAGCAATAGTGTGAGAGACCATTTCTGGGAAGATGGTGGAACGACGTGACCATGTCTTAATAACTTTCTTTTCGTTTTTTTCGTTTAAAGCGTCAACCTTTTTTAATAGATGCTCATCTGCAAAAGGTCCTTTTTTTAATGAACGACTCATGGATATCCTCCTCTCAACTATTTCTTACGACGACGTACAATATACATGTCGGATTTTTTATTCTTCTTACGTGTCTTCAAGCCCAGAGCTTTTTTACCCCATGGTGTCATTGGAGATGGACGACCAATTGGTGTTCTACCTTCCCCACCACCATGTGGATGGTCTACCGGGTTCATGGCGGATCCACGTACATGTGGACGAATGCCCATGTGACGTTTACGACCGGCCTTACCAAGGGTAATCAATTCGTTGGATACATTTCCAACTTGTCCCACAGTTGCCCGACATTCAATGCTGACACGACGGTATTCACCGGAGGGGAGACGAAGGTTGGCATACTTGCCTTCCTTGGCTGTTAATTGGGCACTTGTTCCTGCAGAACGTGCCATTTGGCCACCCTTTCCGGGAATCAATTCAATATTGTGAACAACAGTACCTACTGGGATGTCCTTTAATTTAAGAGCATTTCCAACCTTGATATCTGCTTCTTCTCCGGATTCAATTTCATCCCCTACCTTTAAACCAACAGGTTGCAGGATGTATCTTTTTTCTCCGTCTGCATAGTTAATAAGAGCAATATAGGCAGTTCTGTTTGGATCGTATTCAATCGTAGCAACACGTCCTGGAATGCCATCCTTGTTTCTCTTAAAATCAATGATACGGTATTTTTTTCTTGCTCCACCACCACGGTGTCTGCTAGTGATTCGGCCATGTGCATTACGACCGGAATGTTTATTTAATGAAACAACAAGAGATTTTTCAGGTTTATTCGTAGTAATCTCTTCAAATGTTGAAACAGTCATTTGTCTACGAGCAGGAGTGGTGGGTTTAAACCCTCTAATCGCCATTTGAATTCCTCCTTATCTTATTGCATGCCTTCGAAAAACTCGATGGACTTGGAGTCTTCTGTCAACTTCACAATGGCTTTTTTCCAAGAAGGTCTGCGGCCTTGGTTGGCTCCTTGACGCTTCATTTTGCCACGCATGTTCATGGTATTGACACGGTCAACGGTCACATCGAAAATTTGCTCAATTGCCTTTTTGATTTCAGACTTGTTCGCTCCACGAGCAACAACAAAGGTGTATTTTCCTTGTTCCATATCGTCCATACTCTTTTCAGTAACCAAGGGACGAATAATAATATCATGCACGTTCATGATTAGTACACCTCCTGAATTTTATTTAATGCTTCTTGATCCAAGATCAAAGAATCATATTTCAACAAATCATATACATTGATGTTTTGGATATTTAAAACCTTAACTCCAGCAATGTTTTTCGCTGCACGAGCAACACTTTCGTTGCCTTCTCCCACTAAGATTAGAGATTTTTTAGCAGCCTTTAAAGCCTTAAGGGCTTGGACCATTGCCTTGGTCTTGGCTTCTTCAAGTTTTAAAGCATCCACAAGAATTAGTTCGTTTTCTTGAACCTTAGAAGTTAAAACACTTCTTAAGGCAAGTCTTCTAACCTTCTTGGGTGTTGTATAGGAATAATCTCTTGGCTTTGGTGCAAAAACAACACCGCCACCCCTCCATTGTGGAGAACGGATGGATCCTTGACGAGCACGTCCAGTTCCCTTTTGTCTCCAGGGTTTACGTCCACCGCCACGAACTTCAGCACGTGTCTTAGCTGATTGGGTCCCTTGACGACGGTTTGCCAATATATTTTTAACCACTAAATATACTGCATGTTCATTGACTTCAATGTTAAAAATGTCTTCTTTTAACTCAACTTCTTGGATGGACTTGCCTTCCATATTGAGCATTTGAATTTTAGGCATATTCGGTTCCTCCTTCCAAGCTTTATTCTGCGTTCTTAACAGTTTCTTTAACTGCTACAAGACCTTTTTTAGGGCCTGGGATTGCACCTTTAACAAGAAGGACGCCGGTTTCTACATCAACACGAATAACTTCCAAGTTTTGAACAGTTACTCTTTCGTTACCCATCTTTCCTGCCATACGATGACCCTTCCAAACCTTGCCCGGATATGAAGCGGCTCCCATACCCCCTGGCATACGGTGGAATTTAGAACCGTGAGTTTCACGGCCCCGACCAAAGTGGTGACGTTTAATAACCCCGGCTGTTCCCTTACCCTTGCTTGTTCCGGTAACATCAACCTTGTCCCCGGCTGCAAAGATGTCTACTTTAATTTCATCACCGACATTGTACTTATCTACATCGTCTGTTCTGAATTCTCTTAAGTGTTTGCGGTAGTCAACACCAGCCTTGTCAAAGTGACCCTTCATTGGTTTGTTGACCTTCTTTTCTTTTACAGCACCAGATGCAACTTGGATTGCATTGTAACCATCTGTTTCAACAGTTTTCTTTTGGACCACAATTTGTGGCTCCATTTCAATAACTGTTACAGGTACTACTGTGCCGTCTTCATCAAAAAGCTGAGTCATTCCTAGCTTTTTGCCAATCATGTACTTCATTTCCTGCACCTCCTGAGTGATAGCGGATTGCCTAGGCAATCATAACCAAAGATATTTATGAAATTTATAATTTTATTTCAATATCTACGCCTGCAGGTAGATTTAACTTCATTAAAGAATCTACCGTTTTTTGATTTGGATTCGCGATGTCGATTAGACGCTTGTGGGTCCTTTGTTCGAATTGTTCACGACTATCCTTATGTTTGTGGACTGAACGTAAAATGGTGATAATCTCTTTGTCTGTTGGAAGAGGGATGGGGCCGGATACTTGTGCTCCTGTGGCCTTAGCTGCCTCCACAATACGTTTAGCTGAATTGTCTAAAACCTCATGATCGTAGGCTTTAAGACGGATACGAATTTTTTGTTTTTTTGACATAATTCTCCTCCTAAAGTTTTTTGCTTTGCGAGAAGGGGTCCCGTACACCCAGCCGGGTGTATCATCTCTTGCGAAATAAAAAAGGGATCCTTCGCAGAAGATCATGTCTTCTACTTCTCCACAATAATTCCCCTAAGTGGCTTCAGCCCTTAAGCAACCTATTGTTTCTTCGCAATGTCAATTAATCATACCCTAGTAGTATAGTTGAATACGCGCCTTATTTCAAGGGTATTTGCAAAAAAAAGATAATTTTTTTATTTTTTTGAACAATGTATTTTCTCCCGGGGCAAAATTTTCTTGCCCCGGGTTTTTTTATAGGTCCACCTTGCCAGCAAAAACTTGTCCTGTTGTGGCATTGACTGTAACGGTTTGACCATTTTCTAATTTGTTATCCAAATCTTTCAGGGCCACGATGGTGGGGATCCCCAGGTCGAGACCTAGGACTGCCGAAGGACTGGTAAGGCCCTCTTCTTGGGCCAAAAGGCCTCCTGCCCTTTGAATATAGGGAAGCAAGTCGGCATGGCAAGCTTCTGTGGCGATAATGTCTCCATCTCGGAAGTTGCCTTCAAAATATCCCCTGTCTCTCGTGAAAATTACTTTTCCAACAGCCCTACCCCGACCAATTCCCTGTCCCTTAACCAGGGTGTGGGCCACAGATAGGACTTGGATCATGTTGGTGGTACCACTGACCCCTACCGGCAGGCCGGCTGTCAAAACCACCAGGTCTCCTTCTTTAATGAAGGATTCTTCCAGGGCCCGTTTTACAGCTGTCGATAAGACTTCGTCTGTGGAGGACCCATAGGGGGCTTCCAAGGCAAAGACGCCAAAGTCCAGGGCACATTGTCTTTGGACTTGGGGGCTGGTGGTAACGGCAATAATGGGTACCCGGGGGTGGAATTTAGAAATGGCCCGGCTGGTGTAGCCACTGGATGTGGCTGTAATGATAGCCTTAGCTCCCAGGTCTCGGGCTATGATGCAGGTGGATTGACTAATGGCATGGGTGGTATTGGTCCGGCCCTTGGGGCTGGCCTTGAGACCCTTGTCATAGTCCATGTATTCTTCTGTCCGGATGGCAATCCGATTCATGGTGGTTACAGCCAGGATGGGGTACTTGCCTGAAGCAGTTTCTCCTGAAAGCATAATGGCTGAAGTTCCATCCAGGATGGCATTGGCCACGTCTGTCACCTCAGCCCGGGTGGGTCTGGGGTTGCGGATCATGGAGTCCAGCATCTGGGTTGCCGTAATAACAGGCTTACTGGCATCAATGCACTTTTGAATCAAGGTTTTTTGCACCAAGGGAACTTCTTCTGGGTCAATTTCTACCCCCAGGTCTCCCCGGGCAATCATAATTCCGTCCGAGGCCTGGATAATGGCATCCATATTTTCCACGCCCTCCTTGGATTCAATTTTTGAAATCAAGGGGATGTGACCCCCTCCATGGTCCTCCAGGACCTGGCGAATGGCATGGACATCCTCAGCCTTCCGGACAAAGGAGGGGGCTATGAAGTCCACCCCCTCTTGGATGCCAAATTGGATGTCTTCCTTGTCCTTGTCGGTTAAGGATTCCAAATTTAATTTGACCCCAGGAAGGTTGACCCCCTTGTGGTCTGACAAAATTCCTTCATTTAATACAATAGTTTTAATGAGTTCCTTGCTTTTTTCAATAACCCTTAGGTCCACCAGACCATCGTCAATGAGGATGTGGTCTCCCACCTGGATGTCCTGGGCCAAGTTTTTGTAGCTAATGCTGACACCCTTTTGGTCTCCTAGGCGGTCATCCATATAGAGGTTAAAGCGGTCCCCCACTTCCAGCTGGCAAGATCCTCCTTGGAAGTTACCAAGACGGATTTCCGGTCCCTTGGTATCCAGGAGGATGGCAATAGGCTTATTTAATTCTTCTCTCAGGGACTTGACCTTCCGAATCATCTCCCGGTGTTGGTCATAGTCTCCATGGGAAAAGTTCAGCCGGCAGACATTGACCCCGTTTAAAAAGAGCTCTTTTAACACTTCTGGACTGGATGATGCCGGTCCAAGAGTTGCAACAATTTTTGTTTTCTTCATTATATAGACCACCTTCCTAGATGGAGACCATTTCCAATTCTTGGTAGAGGGTTTTGGCAAAAGTCTTTTTGACCTCCAGGGCCTCTTCCAGGTTAAAGACCTGGGCCCGGTTGTTTTTAAAGCCCATGGCCAAGGCCCCCCTACCCTTTTCCAGGGCCAAAACTCCCTGGGCTCCAAGATTAGTTGCCATAATCCGGTCAGAAATATTGGGACTGCCTCCCCTTTGGACATAGCCCAAGATGGTCACCTTGGTTTCCACGTCCGTTTGGTTTTGAATTTCATTGGCCAGTTTATAGGGGTCCTTAAGGCCTTCGGTTAAGAGGATGATGTGGTGCCTCTTCCCTCGATTCTTCCCCCTTAGAATCTTTTGGACAATCCTATCCAAAGAAAATTCTTCTTCAGGAACAAGAATACTTTCCGCCCCGCCGCTGATGCCGGCATAGAGGGCCAGGTCTCCGCAGGTCCGGCCCATGACTTCAATAATATGGCCTCGTTCATGGGAGGAAGAAGTATCCCGGATTCGGCCAATGGCCTCCGTAATGGTTTCTACTGCTGTAAAAAATCCGATGGTATAGTCTGTATAGCCCAGGTCGTTGTCAATGGTACAAGGGATGCCTAGGACATCCACCCCTTCTCCCGCCAGGGCCAAGGCCCCCTTGAAACTTCCGTCTCCCCCCAGGACGATGACCTTGTCAATGCCATGGTGGTCCAAGACCTTGAGAGCTTTTTTTCGTCCCTCTTCCTTTTCAAAGGCCGGGCAACGACTGGTGCCTAAGATGGTGCCTCCCCGATGGATAATATCGGCCACAGAGGATAGGCCCAGGACCCTAATTTCGTCATCCACCAGACCCTGGTAGCCTGAATAGATGCCCAAGGCCTCATGGCCACAATAGATGGCCGTCCTTACAATGGACCGTATGGCCGCATTCATTCCTGGGGAATCTCCGCCGCTTGTTAAAATACCAATCCGACTCATCTTTCCTCCTATTTCACAACAATATTTTCTTCGGTCTTATAATATTTACCCAATTCCCGGCTAAAGTCTTCCAACTTTTCCAAGTCTATATTGGATCCTTGGTCCAGGCCCAGGGCCTTACCTTCTTTTTGCCCATAGAGGATTACATTGGACTGGCCAGGGTATTTTTTACAAAGGCTTTGAACTCTCCGGATGGTTCCCTCTTCTAGGTCAGGAAGGCGCAAGTAGACCTTTTTTTCAGAAACTTGCATCAGGGGGCTCAGGTCTTGAACTAAAACTTTCAAATCATTTTTTTCATCCACTTGGAGCCGGCCCCGAACCAGGACAACGGCATCGTCTTGGATGAGTTTTTGGTAGCCTTCATAGGTGGAAGGAAAAAAGACACATTCCAGGCTTCCTGCCAGGTCTTCCAATTGACCAAAGGCCATAAGCTGGTTTTTCTTGGTTATCAGGGTCTTTACCTGGCTTAACAGACCACCCAGCCGGACTTGGAGTCCGTCTAGCTTGTCTTCTCCCTGGGACATTTCCAAGAGTTCAGCAATACTATGACTGGTTCCGGTCTTTAAGGATTTCTTGTAGGCATCTAGGGGGTGACCAGAAACATAAATTCCCAGGACCTCTCTTTCCATATTCAAGAGGTCTTTTTTGGGAAATTCCTTAATCTTAGGCAGGTCCTCCTGGGCCTCATCGTCCATGTCAAAAAGAGAGGTTTGCCCCTTAATGTTGCGTTTACTTTGGTCGTGGACTGCCGTCAACATGGATTCATAGCAGGCCATATACTGGGCTCGGTTGCCTCCTAGACTGGCCAGGGCCCCTCCCCGAATGAGGTTCTCCAGGGCCTTACGGTTGATGCCCCCACTTGCTTCCTCTTCGGTCCTTTCCAAAAGGTCGGTTAGGCTGGTATAGGGTCCCCTTTCTCGACCATGGACAATAGATTCAATCACATTGGTCCCTACATTTTTAATCCCCCTTAGGCCATAGCGGATTTTCCCCTGGCTTACGGTGAATTTTTCGAAGCTTTCATTGACATCAGGGGGCAAAATTTCAATGCCCAGCCGGTTGCACTCTTCAATATAGAGGGCCATCTGGGTGGGGTTGTTCATAAAGGAGGAGATCTGCGCCGCCATAAATTCCACAGGATAGTAGTATTTTAAGTAGGCTGTCCGGTAGGCCACAACAGCATAGGCTACAGAGTGGGACTTGTTAAAGGCATAGTTGGCAAAGTCAATCATCAGGTCGTAGATCTTGTTGGCGCTTTTTTCATCCACCCCCCGGCGGATGGCTCCGTCCACCAGGACTTGGCCTTCTTGACTTTGACCGTAGATAAAGTTTTGCCGTTCCTCTTCCATGACCTTCATCTTTTTCTTACTCATGGCCCTTCGAACCAGGTCTGCCCGTCCCAGGGAGTAGCCCCCGATTTTTTGGACAATTTCCATAACCTGTTCCTGGTAGACAATGCAACCATAGGTCACATTTAGGATGGGCTCCAACTTGTCGTGGAGGTAGGAAATTTGGTCGGGATCGTGTTTGGACCGGCAGAATTTTGGAATTTGGTCCATGGGTCCCGGCCGGTAGAGGGAGTTGGCCGCCACCAGGTCTTCAAATTGGTTGGGCCTTAGTTCCTTTAAAAAGCTCCGCATGCCGGGCTTTTCAAATTGGAAGACCCCCAGGGTGTTGCCCTTAGCAAACATGTCCAGGACCTTGGGGTCATTGTAGTCCAACTTGGAAAGGTCAATGTCCACCCCATGGTTCTTTTTAATAAGGTTTAGGGCGTCCCGGATTACCGTCAGGGTCCTGAGACCCAAAAAGTCCATCTTTAAAAGGCCCAACTCTTCCAGTTCAATCATATTAAACTGGGTGGCGATAATATCCCCATTTCGAGTCAGGGGCACCACGTCATTTAAGGGCTCCTTGGAAATCACCACTCCAGCTGCATGGGTGGAGGTGTGGCGGGGCAGGCCTTCTACTAATTTGGAAAGTTCAATGAGTTCCTTGACCTGGCTGTCTTGGTCCATTTCCCTTTTTAAGTCTTCCGACAAGTCCAGGGCCCTTGCAATGGTCATGTTTAATTGGTTGGGCACCAGTTTGGCAATATAGTCCACCCGGCCATAGGGCAGGTCCATAACCCGGCCCACATCCCGGATGGCTCCCCGGGCCCCCATGGTTCCAAAGGTGACAATTTGGGCCACATGGTCCTTGCCATACTTTTCCGTTACATAGTCAATGACTTCTTCCCGGCGTTCATAGCAAAAGTCGATGTCGATATCCGGCATGGACACCCGTTCAGGATTTAAGAACCGTTCAAAAAGCAGGTCAAACTTCAAGGGGTCCACGTCGATAATTTTCAAGGCATAGGAAACAATGGACCCGGCAGCCGATCCCCGACCCGGCCCCACCATAATCTTGTTTTCCTTGGCAAAGCGGATAAAGTCCCAGACAATTAAAAAATAATCGGTATAGCCCATGGAGTTGATGGTGTCCAACTCGTATTCCACCCGGTCCAAGATTTCTTGGCTTAAGACCTGGTATCTTTCCTCCAAACCTTGGAAGGTCAGCTCCCTTAAATAGTCTACATTGGTCTTGCCCTCTGGCAGGGTAAAACTGGGCAGGTGGAGCTGGTGGAAGGTCAGGGTTACATTGCAGCGCTGGGCAATTTTTACTGTATTTTCCAGGGCTTGGCCATCATCAGGAAAAAGAGCCGCCATTTCTTCCGGGCTCTTTAAGTAAAATTCGTCACTGGGAAACTTCATCCGGTCTTCATCGGCCAGGACAGTTCCCGTTTGGATACACAAGAGGGCATCGTGAGCCTTGGCGTCTTCCTTGTAGAGGTAGTGGGAGTCGTTACTGGCAATTAGGTCCAGACCCGTGTCCTGGGAGAGCTTTCTCAGGTATTGGTTGACCTTTTTTTGCTGGGGCATGCCATGGTCTTGGAGCTCCAGAAAAAAGGAATTTGGCCCAAAAATCTCCCTGTATTCTTCCGCCACCTCCTTGGCCTTTTGGTATTGGTCTTGAAGGAGATATTGTTGGACCTCCCCACCCAGGCAGGCAGAAGTGGCAATAAGGCCCTCTGCATGCTGGGCCAAGACCTCCTTGTCAATGCGGGGCTTGTAGTAAAAGCCATCTACGAAGCCGTAAGACACCAGCTTCATCAGGTTTTGATAACCCACTTGGTTTTCCGCCAATAGGATGAGGTGGTAGCGCTTTTGCCTGGGGTCCCGGTCCTTTAAGGACCCATTGACCAGGTAGACCTCACAGCCCAGGATGGGTTTGATTCCCTCTTCCATACAGGCCTTGTAAAAGGCCACAGTCCCGTACATATTTCCATGGTCTGTCAAGGCCAGGGCATCCATGCCCAGTTCCTTGGCCCTTTTGGCCAACTGGCTAATCCGGGCAGACCCGTCTAAAAGACTGTATTCACTATGGACATGTAGGTGGACAAAAGACGTCTTCATAATTAAACCTTTCTAAAATAAAAGAGTTTTAACAGTCCCCCATTAAAACTCTTTGCCTTACATTTCAAAATTTTCTTCAATTAGTTTTGCCAGACTGTCGACTGCTTCGACCTCATCCGGTCCATCTGCTTGGATGGTTATCTTTTCACCGCTATAGGCTCCCAGGGACATAATTCCTATGATACTCTTCCCATTGACAGTATCTCCGTGAGCCTTTAAGTTGATGTCGGAAGAAAATCCATTGGCACAGCGGACAAAAATGGCTGCCGCTCTTGCATGTAGTCCTTCTTTATTTTGTAATGTCATTTCTTTTTCTTTCACTTATTCTCACCTCTTAATTTATTCGCAATTGATTGAATCTTCTTTAAACGATGACTCACACCGCTTTTCCCAACAGGGGGGTGCATTTTTTCTCCCAGCTCCTTTAGACTGGAGCTTGGATTTGACAGGCGGATTTCGGCTATTTCCTCCAGAGAGTCCGGCAACTTATCCAGGCCTATCCTTTCTTCTATGAACTTGATGTCCTGAATCTGCCCCAAGGCCGCATTAATGGTCTTGGACAGGTTGGCTGTTTCACAATTGACCAGCCGGTTGACTTGGTTTCGCATATCTTTCATGACACGCACATCTTCAAAAGCTAGAACCCCTTGGTTGGATCCCATTAAGCTAAGTAAGTCTGATATCATTTCGGCTTCTTTTAGATAGACAATATACTCTTCTTTTCTTTTAGCTATATTGGCTTTTAAATGGACAGTTGACAGTAGAGACCGAATTGATTGAGCAAAAAGGCTCTGGCTTGTGATAAATTCCATATGATAGGTCTTAGATGGATTGGACAAGGTTCCGGATCCTAAAAAAGCTCCCCTTAAGAAGGCCCTCTTTAAAGAGTCCCTTCTGACCAAGTAGGGGTCAATCTTGTAGTTTGGCATAAATACGTTTTCATTTTTTAGGAATTTTATGTCATCTAGAAAGACCCTGGACAGGTCATAGTCCTTCAGCAGGATGTGATAGACATTCCTCTTCTTTAATTGCTGACTTTTTCGAACTTCAACTGTGATATGGTCATGATATAGAGCTTTTAAAAATGAAAAAATCCGTCTTGAGGTTGCGGCGTTTTCCGTTGTAAAGGACAGGCAGTACTTTTGGTTGCCTAAAAAGTGAATCCGGCCACACATGGGCATAAAGCCGGCCAACTCACTGACCATCTCCTGCATGTCTCCCACCTGGACCCGGGCAATTTCATCTTTAATGTCTGTTGCAAAGCTCATCTTATCAACACCTTTTGGATTTAAGAATTGCTATTGGTATTATACTATAAGGTCTCTATTCTTTCAATGAAAATTTCCTAAATTCCCCTTAAAAGGGGAATTTCTTTCAAAAAAAATCATAAAAGTTAAGAAAGCAGAAATTTTTTCAAGGCCCGGTCCACGGTGGACGTCTTGTGACGGGCAAAACCCTGACTTTGGTCTAAAAAGTCTCCCGTTACCAAGACAAGCCCTTCTTTTTCCAGAACCTTTCTTTCTTCTTTTCCCAGGAAGATTTGCTCTGCCCTGTTCTTGCCCTGGTAGCTGGCCCTAAGAGCCTCTGACAGGGGGGTCTTGTTGACCAGGCAGGCATCCAAAAGTCCCGGATAACTATGGGCTTCCAGGGCCCGGATGTGGTCGGTTAGGCTATAGCCGTCGGTTTCTCCCGGCTGGGTCATGATATTCATTAAGAGGATTTTCTTGGCCTTGGATTTTTTTAAGGCCTTGACCATGCCATCCACCAAAAGGTTGGGAATTACCGAGGTGTAAAGAGACCCCGGCCCCAAGACAATGGCGTCGGCATCCAGGAGGATTTTTTCGCAGTGGTAAAACATCTTGGCCCCGCCGGGAAAGAGTTCCATCCGGTCAATGTGGGTTTTTTGTTTCAGGGCCACCTTGGGAATAGCCGACTCTCCAATACACCTTTCCCCATTAGCAAAACGAGCTACCAGGTGGTTTTTGTCCAGGGTTACAGGTAGGACCTGGCCCGAAACCTTCAGAACCTGGCTCAGCTCTTCCACCGCCTGTTCGAAACTCCCGTACATATCGGACAAGGTGGCAATTAAAAGGTTACCGAAATTTTGTCCCTTCAGGGGGCCTTGCTTGTAGCGGTAGTTAATGAGCCTACTCATGGTGGGTTCTGTATTGGCCAAGGCAATCAAGCAATTGCGCAGGTCCCCCGGTGGCAAAAGCCCCCATTGGGACCGGATCATCCCGGACCCTCCTCCGTCATCGGTCATGGTAACAATGGCCGAAAGGTCATAGCCCTGGTGCTTGAGGCCTCGAAGGATCTGGCTAATGCCGGACCCGCCCCCTATGAAGCAAACTTTTTTCTTCATGTCAGTCACCTGATTCCATATCCCGGTGACGGGTTTGGATGACCACATCCAACTTTTCCAGCCTCTTGGCCAGGGCCTCGGTCATGGCCACAGACCGGTGGAAGCCCCCAGTACAACCCAGACCAATTACCAGCTGCCTCTTGCCCTCTTCCACATAGTGGGGAATCAAAAAGGCAAAGAGGTCATAGAGCCTGTCTAAAAATTCCTGGCTTTGGGCCTTGGACAGGACAAAGTCTTGGGTTTTTTTGTTGAGGCCATTGAGTTTTTTCAATTCCGGAATATAGTAGGGGTTGGGTAAAAAGCGCACATCAAAAATAATGTCTCCATCTTGCAAGATTCCATACTTAAAACCGAAACTGTTAATGGTTACCCGGAGTTTGGCCTGGTCCTTGCTGGCCAGTTCCCGGGTCAGGCGTTGTTTGAATTGGTTGGTGGACAAGGCAGAAGTGTCTATGACAATATCGGCCTGGTTTTTTATATCCTCCAACTCTTTTCTTTCCTTCCGATAGCCCTCCACAATGGAGTCTCCCAGGGGGTGGGGTCGTCTTCTTTCCTTATACCGGGCCACAATGACGTCTTCGCTGGCCGATAAGAAGAGGATGGAGACCTTGATTTTCTTTTCCTGGGCCCTTTCAATGGCCTGGGGAAGGTTAGAAAAAAAGTCTCCTCCCCGGGTATCCATCACTACAGCCACTTTGTGGATCTTGGGGGACTCAATGGCCAGGTCGATAAACTTTTCCAAAAGAGAGGGTGGCAGGTTGTCCATGGAAAAATAGCCCAGGTCTTCCACTACGTCCAAGGCCACACTTTTCCCTGCCCCACTGTAACCGGTAATGACTAAAATTTCCATACATCCTCCTATCTTCCCAGGACCTTGACTTCCGTTTCTAGGTCGACGCCAAATTGGTCCTTTACCAACTTTTGTACTGTTTCGATTAATTCCACCACGGCCTGGGTTGTGGCCCCGTCCTTGTTGATGACAAAACCGCAGTGTTTTTGACTCACCTGGGCTCCCCGGTGGTAGAGGCCCCGACAGCCTGCCTGGTCAATAAGTTGACCAGCATAGTGGCCCGGGGGTCTTTTAAAGGTGGACCCGGCTGAGGGGTATTCCAGGGGTTGCTTGCTTAGCCGCCTTTGCCATAGGTCTTCCATCTTTTCTTGAATCTTTACAGGGTCTCCCTCTTCCAGGGTAAAACTGGCCCAAAGGACAATGTCTTTTTCCTCTTGGACCCGGCTGTGGCGGTAGGCAAAGTCCATCTCCTCATTAGAAAGCACCTTGACCTGGCCTTGCCTGGTCATGAGGCAGACTTCCTTTACCACTTGAACGCACTCCCCGTCATAGGCTCCAGCATTCATGGTAATGGCTCCCCCAACAGACCCGGGAATGCCGTGGGCAAATTCCAAACCCTCCAGGGAAAGGTCCAGGGCAAATTCTGCCAGGGCCTTTAGGCTGGCTCCGGAATAGGCCCGGATGGTCTTTTGGTCAATCTTTTCTATTTTTTCAAAGGCCTGGCCCATGTGGATGACCACTCCATCCAGGCCCTGGTCGCTAATAATTAAATTGGTCCCCTTGCCCAGAACCATCCAGGGCAGGGACTCTTCTTTACAAAGACGGATGATTTCTTGTATTTCATCCGGGCTTTGGGGCTCAATAAAAACATCCACCGGTCCCCCCAGGCGGAAGCTGGTGTGGTCTTTCATGGGTTCCCGGTAGTGCACTTGACTAAATTTTGAAAATAGGTCCTTCTCCATAACTCACCTCTATTTTTATTATACTCTATCCCCGGCAAGAATCCTAGATTTAAACTTCCAGTCTGTTGAAAATCCAATCCCAAAAGCCTATAATAGATAATATTAACTTTACTAGGGAGGAACTATGAAGGAAACATCAAATTATCAAGCCTATGGCCTTTCCACCGTCATCACCATGATTGTGGGGATTGTCGTAGGCTCAGGAATCTTTTTTAAGGCCGATGACATTCTCATTGCCACTGGCGGAAATTTCAAATTGGGCCTGGTGATCCTGGTCCTGGGGGCCACTGGAATTATCTTCGGCTCTCTTAGCCTGTCCCAATTGGCCCTGGACAACCAGGCCAGCGGCGGAGCCATGTCCTATTTTGAGGACACCTGGAACCGGTCCATTGCCTCGGGCTTTGGCCTCTTTCAATTGGTCATGTACCTTCCCAGCGTCCCGGCCGTAGTGGCCTGGGCCGGTGCCCTCTATACTTTTATGATCCTAGATATTCCCTCCAGCTTGGAAATGCAAGTGGGCCTGGGCCTGGTTTACCTCACCGTCTTTTGCCTCTTAAATGCCCTGAGGCGGATTTGGGGAGGCTACCTGCAAAACCTGTCCACCTTTGTCAAGCTGATCCCCCTCTTCCTCATTGCCCTAGCTGGAATTTTTCTCGGCAAGGGGAGCCTGCCCCTGCCAGCTGGTGTAACTCCTGTGGAGCCATCCAACCAGGGCATGAGTTTTCTTGCCGCCCTGGCCCCCATGGCCTTTTCCTATGACGGCTGGATTATTTCCACCACCATTGTTCCCGAGGTGAAAAATCCCAAGAAAAATGTTCCCCTGGCCCTAATCCTTTCTCCCCTCTTGATTTTATTTATCTACATCCTCTACTTTACAGGGGTTGTCCACTATGTAGGGGAAGGTTTTATCCTGACCATGGGAGATGCCACCATCAATTCCATTTCCATGGACCTCTTGGGGCCCATTGGGGGCAAGGTTCTGATGATCTTTGTCTTGATTTCGGTTTTGGGCGTTTTAAACGGCATCTGCCTGGGTGGAATCCGGATGCCCCAAGCCCTGGCCCAAAGAGGCGTGCTTCCCAAGACCATGGAAGAACTCCACCCCCGCTATCAAATCAACCTCCGGGCCAGCTTAGCCTTCTACCTCTTGACCCTCTTCTGGATGGCTCTCCACTATCTCATTTTAAAATTCAACCTTTTAGGAGGTCGGGATGCCAGTGAAATTGCCATTGTCTTTTCCTATGCATCCTATATCCTCCTCTATATCCGCTTGATCCAAGGCTACCTAAGAGGCCGCTACAAGAGCTTTTTTAAGAACTTCTTTGCCCCCATCATGGCCACTCTTGCTGCCTTTTTAATGATTGGGGGAGCCTTGATCTCCAGTCCCTTTTACGTCTTGGCCTTTTTACTCTTAAATACCCTGGTTTTTCTCCTAGGGACAAAACTTTACAAGGAGGACAAAGATGAACGAATCCCAAGTCAAAAAAATCATCAGTGATTGCCTGGATGGGCAACTTTCTCTAGATGAAGCCAGCAGCCAGGTCCTGGGTGTCTTAAAATTAGGTGATGCCCAAGTGGACCTGGACCGGAAAGACCGGTGTGGTTTCCAAGAAGTAATCTACGGCAAGTCCAAAACCATTCCCCAAGTGGTGGAAATTTTAGGCGCCATGGCCCAAAGGGGCCTGGACAACATCCTGGTTACCAAGGCTTCAGCCCAAATGGGCCAGGTCTTAGTAGAAAAATTTTCCGGTTCCTATGACCCGGCCTCCCAATTGTACCACTATGGGTCCTACCCGCCAGCTGTGGACCAGGCCACCCTTCTCTGCGCCGGAACCTCAGACCTGCCCATTGCCCAAGAGTGCTTTCTAACCCTTAAGGCCCTGGGAATTTCCTGTAACTTTATCAAGGATGTGGGCGTGGCAGGAATCCACCGCCTTTTAAACTACCAGGATGACCTGGCCCGGTCCAAGGTGGTTATTGTCATTGCCGGTATGGAGGGGGCCCTGCTTTCCGTTGTCGGTGGCCTGGTCAAGTGTCCCTTGATTGGCGTTCCCACCAGCGTGGGCTACGGAGCCAGCTTCCAGGGCTTGGCCGCTCTTTTATCCATGCTCAACTCCTGCGCAGCCGGTTCGGCTGTTGTCAATATTGACAATGGTTTCGGCGCCGCCGTCCTGGCCAGTCGAATCCTTCAAGTCCATTAAGCCATAAAAAAAAGAAGTAGTCTTTTTCTAAAAGCTACTTCTTTTCTTTTATTTCTACGCGGTTTTCCAGGGCCGTTCCCACCGTTACGGCATCATAGTATTCCATGTCTCCCCCAACGGGTAGGCCGTAGGAGATCCGGGTGCACTTAATCCCCATGGGTTGGATGAGCTGGGCCAGGTAAAGGGCCGTCAATTGTCCATCCTGGGTGGGATTGGTGGCCAGGATCACCTCTTTAAAGTCATGGTCTCCCAAGCGGGTCAAGAGTTCTGGAATGGTAAGCTCATTGGGGCCCAAGCCTCTTTGGGGGGCAATAACCCCATGGAGGACATGGTAGTAGCCGTTGAACTTGCCAGTTTTTTCCATGGTCACCACATCTTTTGGATGTTCCACCACACAGAGGATGGACCCGTCCCTTTTGGGGTTGGCGCAAATCTCACAGGGGTCCTGGTCTGAATAGTTGGAACAAAGAGAGCATTTTTTGGTCTCTCTTTTGGCCGTCACCAGGGCCTGGGCCAAACTTTCCACATCTTTTTCATCCTGGTCCAGAAGGTAGTAGGTCAGCCTTTGGGCTGTCTTTCGACCAATTCCTGGCAGCCTGGACAGTTCATAGACTAGACTTTCAATGGGTTGTTGCCCCTTCATTAAAACATCCCCGGGATATTAAGGCCACCAGTCATCTTTTGGTAGGCTTCTTGGGACTTGTCGTCCACTTTTCGCATGGCTTCATTGACAGCAGCTAGGATTAAGTCTTCCAAGGTTTCTACATCATCAGGGTCTACCACTTCCTTGTCAATGTGGATTTCTAAAACTTCCTTTTCCCCATTGACCTTGGCTGTAACCACTCCACCACCGGAAGAAGCTTCCACAACAGATTCCTTGAGTTGGTTTTGCATTTCTTCCATTTGCTTTTGCAGCTTTTGTACCTGCTTCATCATATTTTTATTGTTTCCCATGCCGGGAAATCCACCACGTGCCATGTTTTCCTCCTTATTTTTTCTCTACAAGGTCTTGGCCGAAAAAGTCCACGACCTTATTTTTCTTATCTTTTTCCTGGTCTTCTTTTAAATGGATGGACACCTGAAGGTCCTCATCCAGAACCTTTTGAAAGGCCTCTGTAATCAAGTGGAGATTTTCCTTGTCGGATAAATTTCGCACATGAAATTGGAAGTCGGGCTCAAAGACCAGTCGAACCTGCTTGCCTTCCTTATAGGCCTTGGCATCTTTTAAGAGGGCATAGATGGTAATCTTTCCGCAGTCCTTGCAATAGTCCTTGACCTCATCAAAAAGATCCATGTCGATTTCCTGACCCGGTTCCTGGTCCTGTTTTTCTATTATACCATGTTCCCCATCTTCCTTAAAGGAGGGAGATTTTTCCTCTTTTTGGATCTTGGGAGTCCCTTCTTGGACAGGACCTTTTTCCTCTCCAGGGGCCTGGTTTTTTTCCCCTATCTCTTGGGGTTTTTTAGGAGCCTCCTGGACTTTCTCTGGTTTGGGACTAGACCCTAGGTCTTGGTCCAAGGCCTTGGCCGAGGGGGTCTTTTCTTGGAGCCTGGTCTGACCTCCAAAGGCTAGGTAGGCATCCATAAAGCCAATTTCAACAGCCAAAAGGGGGTCCTTGGAATAGCGCAGGGTCTGGATACTTTCTTCCAGGCCATGCATGGCTTGGAGCCAGAAGGCCAGTTGAAAGTCTTCCAAGTAATCCTTGTCAACCTTGTGGCCGGATTGGACTTGGACCACCAAGTCCTTCATTTGGTAGAGAAGGTCCATAAGGAGTCTTTCCAGGTCCCGCCCGTCCTTGTAGGCTTGGTTGAGGATGGAAATAAAAGAAAAGGTCCGGTCTTTCACCAGGTCTCTTAATACTTGGTCTATAAGGTCATCTTCCACCAGGCCCAGGCTGTCTTGGACTTGGTCCCGGGTCAGGTGCTTGTCTAGATAGAGGCACTGCTCTAAAAGAGACAGGGCATCCCGCATGGCCCCCTGGCTATGCCGGGCAATCAAGGCCAGGGCATCCCGATCTGCCGTCTTTCCTTCCTTTTCTAAAATCCCCTCCATGCCCTGGATAATGGTGTCTTGGTCCAGGCGGCGGAATTGAAACCTCTGGCAGCGAGACCGGATGGTGGCCGGGATTTTTTCCAGCTCTGTTGTAGCCAGGATAAAAATCAAGTGCTTGGGAGGCTCTTCCAAGATTTTTAAGAGGGCATTAAAAGCCCCCTTGCTCAACATATGTACTTCGTCAATGATGTAGACCTTGTAGCGGCCAATTCCCGGAGGGTAAACCACCCTTTCCTTGAGTTCCCGGATGTCATCCACCCCATTGTTGGAGGCGGCATCCATTTCCACCACATCCATCATCCGGTCTTCCAGGATGAGTTTACAATTTTCACATTCATTACAGGGGTTGCCATCTACGGGGTGGAGGCAGTTGACGGCCCGGGAAAAAATCTTGGCCGCCGAGGTCTTGCCTGTGCCCCGAGTTCCGGAAAATAAGTAGGCATGGCTGGTTTGCCCCTGGATAATTTGATTTTTTAAGGGTATGGTCACCTGTTTTTGACCTAAAAGCTCATCAAAAGTCTTGGACCGATACTTACGATAGAGTGCTTGGTACATTTTATCCCACCTTTTCTTTTATTATAGCAAATCTTGTCCTTGGATAGAAAGTTACTTTCGTCAAAAATTTTTAACGAAATTTACACCTAATTTTCACAATCTTGGGTTACACTATAGCTGTCAATGAAAATGACGTATATTATTTAGGAGGTATTTTAGAAATGAAAACATTACGTAAAGTATTAGCTGTTGCTTCTGTTGGAGCTTTAATGATCGGTGCTGTTGCTTGTGGTAACAAACCAGCTAACAACGCTGCTAACGCTGCTAACAACGCTCAAAACGCTGCTGCTGAAGCTAACAAAGCTGCAACTAACGCTCAAGCTGAAGCTAACAAACAAGCTACTGAAGCTAACAAGGCTCAAAACAACGCTAACGCTGCTAAAGACAATGCTGCTAACGCTGCTAACGCTGCTGAAAAAGCTGACGCTGAAGCAACTAACGCTGCTAACTAATTTTAGCTATTGAGTTCATTTTAAAAGCAAAAAGAAAAGCTCCGGAATCCCGGAGCTTTCTTTTGTTTATCCGTCAATTTACAAGATTTTATGGTATAATAAATATATTGTAGACGACTTGACTCGCTATAGATTAAAGAACAAGGAGGGGCTTTATGTATTGTATCAATTGCGGTGAAAAACTTGTAGATGGAGCAAAGTTTTGCCACCGCTGCGGAACAAAGCAACCTTTTATACCCCAATCTTCCACAAGATCCTACCCTCCCCTAAGAGAAGAAGAGATTGAAAAAGAAAAACCTCTGGACGGGCCTAGATCTATTGAAGAAACCATGCAGTCCACCAGCGACTTGGTGGACTTAATCCAACAGGTAGATGAAAAAATAAATACAGACCTTACACTCCACTCCCGGGACCAAGGTGAGGACAATCCAAAATTCATCGGACCCAAGAAGGTCAAGGACCCCAGTCCCCAACCCACGGGCAAGACCCAACCTGTAGCTAAAATTAGCCAAGACTTGCAAGAGGTCAAGGGTCCTGAGTCCAAAAAAGAAGAAGAAGAGAAAAAATCTCCCCTTCCCCAGACCAAGGACAAGGACCCGACTGGAGGGGTTCTTAACAAGTTCAAGGCCGCCTGGCACAAGTTTATCCATGAAGAAGATGACGAATACAGTATCTTTGCAGCCCTGAAAAACAAGTCCACCCCTCAAGAGGACATCCAACGCAACATCAGCGATGCAGAAAAACTTCCCATGGAGTCCATTGAGCAAAAGGCCAGCCCCCAATCCATTGACTTTAGTGCAGATGCCCAAGTCCTGAAAGAAATTGTGGCCAAGAAAAAAATGGACCCCAAAAAAATAGAGGACCTGAAGAAGTCTGAGTTGGAAAATAAGGAAAGATTGGAAAAAATCCGCCAAAGGAACCTCCAATTAAAGCCCAAGGATTCCAACGACTACCTCTACTATCCCGATTCCTTTGACCATATGGACTTTGATTCCATGGACAAGGTGGAAGACAACGACCTGTCCAAGTCCCAAAAAATCGTCTTTACCCCGGAAATTTTGGAAGAAGAATCCTTTACCCACAAGGCCAAGGCCTCTCTCAAGGGTCTCTTTGCTGGCAAGGCCAAGGCCCCTAAAGACCGACCCAAGAAAAAGAAAAAGTCGGCAGCCAGGGTCTTGGAAGAAGGACTCCTGGAAGCCAAGGAAGAAGACCGGGAGGCTAAAACTTCCGGCAAGACTGAAAAAATTGACGACTATATGGAAAGAGTCCACGACCGAATTTATGACGGCCTGGAAAAACTCCACGATACCGGTCAAAAGGGTGTCCTCTTCCTGGCCATTATCGGCTTGGTCTTTTGCCTATTGCCTGTGGCCCTGGTGGGCCGGTCTTTTGTCGCCATTATCTACGGCATTTTAAAAGTCCTGATGACGGCCTTTATCTTCTATACGGCCCATAAACTTGCCTTTAAGTCTGTCCGCATTCAAGTTTCCAAGCCCCTGCAAAACCTAGGCTGCCTGGCCAACTGGACCCTTTGCCAAGTGGTCCTGGCCATCCTCTTCCTCATCTACCCCCGGCAGGCCACTCTGGGCTTTAACATGCTGGGAGCCGTCACCCCAACCATTTGGGCAACCCTGATCTATTACTTTATCACCTGCCTTTTTGCCCAAGGTCTCTTGTGGCACCGGCTCAAGGGCGTGGCCAAGATCCAATTTTTAGGCTGGTATGCCATTAGCTTTATTACCCTGGACCTAATTTCAAAATTGATTTGGATTTTGTTGAACTTTATCCTATCCTTAAGCTAAAAAAGAGCCTCCGGGCTCTTTTTCTTCTTCCGGCTTGTCAATTCCCCACTTTTGCTTTAAGATTATAAAAGAATAAGTATGTATAAATATCTATTTTATGAATAAAGGAGTTTGCTTTGACAGAAAAGCCCATTGTAAATATTATTTCAAATTCAAATTATGAGTCCCGCCGGGTTAGCAAGCGGCTCATGGACAAATTACTTGCGCTAAATTTTGTCCCCAGCCTGGACTTTAACCAAGAAGCGGTTTTAACCATTGTCGTGGGAGGAGACGGGGCCTTTATTAAGGCGGTAAATAAGACGGCCTTTTCCAGCATCCCCGTTGTGGGAATCAACACCGGCCACCTGGGCTTTTACCAGGAAATCATCCCGGACCAATTAGACGACTTTTTAAAGGCCTATGTAGAAGGTAACTACATGATTGAAGAACTCAGCCTTATTGGGGCCGAAGTCTTTACAAAAAATCGCAGTTTCTACCTGACGGCCCTGAACGAAATTGTCATCAAGGCCCAGCACTCCAAGGTCATCCACCTCAACCTCTTTTTAAACCGCAACCATGTGGAAAAATTTTCCGGCGACGGGATGTTAGTGGCCACCCCTTCCGGGTCTACAGGCTACAACTTTTCCGCCGGTGGGTCCCTGATCTACCCCACCATGGAAGTCCTGGAAATCACCCCCCTAAACCCCCTTACCTCCTCCGCCTACCGGAGCCTGTCCAATTCCATTGTCATTCCCGGGGACATTATCACAACCATTGTCCCGGAACGCCGCTACACCAATAGCTCCCTACTGGTGGTGGATGGTGTGGAATACACTTACCGGCAGTTGCGGAAAATCAACATCCGGATGAGTAAGAGAAAGATCCAAAGAATTACCCTAAATAAGGACAATTATTGGACCAACCTCAAGTCCAAATTCCTATAAAAAAGCTTGTGGAGATATCTCCACAAGCTTTTTTGTTGGCAATTTTTTCATGATTTCTATTCATAGCTTAAAAACTTTTTTGAAAGGTATAAAAAGAGGACGACTTCTCCCAGGGCAAAAAGGACCAAAAGGGCTAAATCATGAGCATTTATATACCTGAAGTTGTTGGATTCAATGGCCAAAAAGCTCAGGCCGATTACTTTTAGAGACCTATAGGCTGTGGCAAAGCCCAGCATGGTAAAGGCACTGGATAAGAGAACGATAATCCCAAAGGACCGAATCCTTATGGCCAGGGCTCCAAAAATCCCTATGATAGGCAGGGCCAACAGGATGCTAAGAATGATATAGTAAAAATACAGATTGAAGTTGATACTTGAAAAATTTCCTATAAATTTTCCAGCAAGGTAAAACAGGGCCAAAAAATAGACTTGGCAAAGACTTATGATGATCAGGGCTAAAAGAAACTTGGCCAGGACAAAGGATATATTTTTCTTGGGGCTTAAGCGGATAAATTTCAACCCGGCCCTGTGCTCTACTGACCATAGACTGGCGATAACAATGGCTACCAGGGGGATAAAGAAAAAGGAAAAGTAAAATAGGCTAACCTGGGTCCAGAGACTTTGCCACTGGTGGGTCAGAATTTCTCTGTTGCCCATGTAGTTTACCAGGCCAAAGACATTGGCCAGTAGAGGGATAATCAGACTTGCCAGTAAAATATTTACAAGCTTTATTTTTTTTAATTCTAACTTTAACATATTTCCTCCTAGTCTTTCCATAGCCGGTAGGACTTCATTCCCCTTAAATAAGCCAAGGTAGTGGTTAAAAGGACCAGGGCTATGATCAGGGTATAAAAGTTTAACGGGTTTAAAACCTGGACAAATCGGTCCCCCTCCTTGACATAGGAAAGGTTCATAAGGCTGGCCATCCAGGCAAAGGGGTTGATATAGGTCAAAATTTTAGAGGTCAGCATGGAAATAATTCCGGTCAACCCTCCTATAATGGATAGAAAGGACAGGGTGTAGACTTTTTTTGCCTTCATTTCCACTATCATAAAAAAGCCCAAGAAAAATAAATTGACCATTAGGGCCGATAGGTTTACCAGCCCAAATCTTAGGGCCAGCCCACCGGTCATATGGAAATAGTCTGACCGCCTAGCCAAGGCCAGGAAGACCAGGGCCTCAATGATTTGCAATAAAAGCAACCTGAAAGACAGGTTTTTAAATTTATCCAGGAGAATAGAGTTGACCCTTTCTCCAAGGATGATCTGCATCTGCCACATCTTATTTTTTTCTTCAATCTCAATGACTTTTTTTACAAGAGAGGAGATTAAAATAGGATTGGCCAATAGGGAGATAAATAAATAGCTGTCCAGGATATAGGCCAGGGGATACTTGCCCTGTAAAAAAGTTTGGGAAAAGCTGGCCCCTGCCACCATAAAGGTTTGAGCGAGAAATACCAGGACAATTAAGAAGTTGATTCCCAGTCTCTTGTATTTTTTTCTTTCTAACTTTCCCATATTAAGACCTGCTCTCTTGGATAAATAGCTTTTCCAGACTTTCCTTTTCTTCCTCTATCCTATAGATGTCCAGCTTGCCATGTAAAAAATTCACCATATCTGCAATTTCCTGGTTGGACATCTTGCCCAAAATAATCTTCCCATCCCTGGTCCTGTCTTCAGAAAGGTCTAAAAGGTCCAAGGCCTTTTTGTTGTCCGATGTCACCAGGGAGATAAAGGGCGGATGGAGCCGCCTGTAGCCTTCCAAACTCCCATTGTAGGTCAATTTTCCATCCTTCAGAATGCCTATGTGGCTGGAAATTTTTTCGATTTCATCCAGGATATGAGAAGAAATCAGGATGCTGGTTGAGGTGTTTTTGACGATATTCTTAAACAAGTTTCTCATTTCTTCAATCCCTTGAGGGTCCAGACCATTAATGGGCTCATCCAAGATTAGGAGCTTGGGATTGCCAATTAAGGCCATGGCTATACCCAGCCTTTGCTTCATGCCTAAGGAATATTCCCGGGCCTTCTTTTTGCCTAGGTTCTTAAGGCCCACAAGGTCTAAGGTCTTTGAAATTTCTTCCTTGGGGATCCCCTTGAGTTGGCAGATGATTTCCAGGTTTTCCTGACCTGTGAGGTGGTCATAAAAGGATGGGTTTTCAATTAAGGCCCCCAGGTTCCTGTTCAAGTCTTTTTGGTTTTTGGGGCTTACTTCCTGGCCAAAAACCTGAATGACCCCCTCATCTTTTTTCACAAGGCCCAAGACCAGCTTCATGAGGGTGGACTTTCCGGCTCCATTTTTACCTATGAGGCCATAAATGGCCCCTTCTTGAATGTCTAAAGAGTCGATGTCTAGGACTCTTTTCTTATTGTAGGATTTTTTCAAATTTCTTATTTCCAATATTTTTTCCATAATCATTCCTCCTAAAGCTAGGATACCAGGCCTAGATAAAAATACTCTTTATCCAAGGTCACTTTTACATCACAAAGACAAATAAATACCCAGACTGGTGTATAATAAGCTTAATAGGGGGACTGAAATGGACTTTAAAAAAAATTTTTCCATCCTCGTTGTGGATGATGAGAAAAGCTTGTTGGACAATTTATACCAGTTTTTAAAGGCTAAGGGCTTTAAAAAGGTTTATACGGCCAAAAATTTGGAGGAATCCAGGTTTAAATTGGAAAACTTTAAAATTGACCTTATCGTTTTAGACCTAATGCTTCCAGATGGCAGTGGTTTTGACCTCTTGAAGGAGGTCCGGCAGACTTCTGACCTAGCGGTCATCATCCTGTCTGCCCTGGATGGGATTGATGACCGGAAAGAAGCCTTTGAAAACAAGGCCGATGACTACCTGGTCAAGCCCTTCTTCCCGGATGAACTCCTTTGGAGGATTGATGCCGTTTTAAGAAGGAGCAAAAAAGTAAGGACCCAAGAAAAGATTCATCTAGGCCCTGTGGTTTTTAATAAATCCAAGGGGGTCCTGGAAAAGAATGGCGAAGAAATTGCCCTAACAGCCACCCAGTTTAAAATTCTGGCCTACTTGTCTGAAAACATGAACCGGATTGTGTCAATTGACCGAATCTTGGACCATATTTGGAAAGATTCCTATGGTTATGAGAGTACCCTCATAACACACATCTACCGACTTCGGGAGAAGCTGGAGGACAATCCCAGAGACCCCAAGATCTTAATTACCATCAAGGGTCTTGGTTATAAGCTTGTTAAAGAGGACTAGTCATGTTTAATTATATTTTAAAAAGGTTTAAAAAAATTGTTCTTAGGATCTTGCTTTTACTCTTTTTCCTAACCTGCCTACTGGTGACCTTCCTCTACTTAAACTACAGGTTAAGCTATGACTATACAAATCCTAATGATGTTTTTTCTTATGTGGACAAGAATAAAAGCACCTCCTATCTCAATGAAAAAAATAAAAAGTTTTTAGAGGAAAGGGACATTTGGTCCATAAGACTGGACCGGGATGGCCAGGTTGTGGAAAGTTTTCATAAGCCCCAGGAAGTGAAAGACCAGTTCGACCTTACAGATGTTGCGCGGTTTAGCCGGTTTTATTTGGCAGACTACCCTGTATTTACCTATGTTGTTGGGGATGGCCTCCTCCTCTTTGCCTACCCCCAACATTCCTTGGACAAGCTCCCCTTTAATTATTATAGTTATAAAAACCTCATCTTTAATTTAAGCCTGGTCCTGGTCTTTTTGCTTCTATTCTTGGTCTTTGTCTACATCCTTTACCGGGTGGACATCAAGGACCTCTTGAAAAATATCCTCCCCCTCCAAAGGGCCATTGACAGCCTCTATGAGGACGACTATGAAAGGCTGGATGAAGGTGGAGAGTTAGGGGACCTGGCCCTTTCCATCAACCAGGCCAATGAAAAATACAAGAATTTAAAAGAAGCTCAAGATAAGTGGATTCGTGGCTTAAGTCATGATGTGAGAACTCCTCTGGCAAAAATTTCCTGGGAAGTCAGCAAGGAAAATAAGGAAGACCTTGATACAAAAAATATCCAAGACCAAGTTTTAAAAATTTCAACCATCCTGGAGGGCTTAAACCTCACCCTGTCCCTTTCCAAGCTGGATAGAGAAAGTTTTACAGAAGAAAACCCCTTAAAGGTCATCCGAAAACTCATTGTGGACAAGCTTAATGAAAACCCCACCAGGGAAATTATTTTTGAAAGTAAGATCAACAATCCAAATCTAAGGATTAAAATGGACCCCAACTTATTTTATAGGATGCTGGAAAATATTTTAAAAAACGCCCTTAGCTATACAGGGGGGCAAATTAGGGTTACAATTTCAGACCCTGAGAATAAGCTAATCATCAGGATATCAGACCAAGGTAAGGGGATATCGGAAGATGTCCTTGAAAAAATTACTAGAGAAGATTTGACCAATGTGACAAAACATGGTTTGGGCATCTTGATTTCCAAGCAAATAGCCCAATTACACGGCGGGACCCTTGCTATAAAAAACCAAGACCCCGGTCTCCAAGTGTCCTTTCTCTTTAACCATGTCCATTGAAATCCCCCCTGCAATAACCATAAAAAGACCGGAGAGAATTCTTAACTTCTCTCCGGTCTTTGATTTATTTTCCATGAAGTCTGATCTTCTTATAGGACCCGGGCAAAAAAGACTCCGGCTCCGGCCCCTCTCAGGTCTCCAATTTTTTCCACCAGGTCTTGGCGGAAGACTTCCTTGGTCAGGATGCCTTGGCCCCCCTCCAGATCCAGTCTTTCTAAAACCCAGTCCTCTGGCAGGTCATAGCCTGGATCCAGGGAGACATAGTAGCTAGCCCGGATATTATTTTGGCTGGTCCCTTGGGCTGGGCCAAAGGCAAAAGCTCTCTCCTTGCTGTTGGCAATTTCCATCAGGTCACAAACAATGGCATTGCCTGTGGGATACTTACCGGCTCCCGGCCCAATAAAGGTCAATTGACCCACAAAGTCTCCGTGCAGACCCAGGGCATTGATTTCTCTATCTACCCCGTACAAGGGGTGGTTTAAGTCCATTAGGGCAGGTTCTACCAAGAGGCTATAAGCTTCCTCTTGCTTTTTAAAGCTAGCCAGGAGTTTGACCTTTAGGCCCTTTTTCTTGAAATAGTTGATGTCCCGAACTTGGATTTGGGAAATCCCCTCCAGGGCCACCTGGTCTTCCAAGACGGGAAAGCCCAGGGCCAAGGAGGCCACAATAACCAGCTTGCGCATGGTGTCCAAGCCCTCTACATCATCTGTGGGGTCTGCTTCAGCAAAACCCAAGTCTTGAGCCTTTTTCAAGGTCTCCTGGTAGGACCAACCCTTGGCCAACATATTGGTCAGGATATAGTTGCAGGTCCCGTTAAAAATTCCTTCAATGGAATCAATCTTGTTGAGTTTGGCCTGGGCCTTCAGGGGACTAATGACGGGAATGCCTCCCCCCACTGCCGCTTCATAGAGGAAGTGGACCCCATTTTTCTTGGCCAGGCTTGTGAGTTCTTCCAGGTGGAGGCTCACAACCGCCTTGTTGGCCGTCACCACATGCTTTTTCCTCTCCAGAGCCTCCTTCATAAAGACAAAGCCCTGGGCCTTGGCTCCAGTTACTTCCACAACACAGGAAATTTCTTCATTATCTAAGATTTCTTGGTAGTCTGTGGTAACCAGGTCCTTGTCCAGACCACACCGGTCCACTTCCTTGGGCAAGACTAAAACTTTGGCTACTTGGATTCCCCCTAGGTCCTCCAAGGCCTCTTTTCTTGCCTGGAGGATGTCATAGGTCCCCCGGCCCACAGTTCCAAAACCTAAAATGGCAATTTTCATAGGTCCTCCTAGGCCAACTTGGCCACTTTTTCTAAAATTTGAATGGTATTTAAGGCAGCACCCTTGCGGATATTGTCTGCCGTACACCATAAGTTCAAGCCGTTTTCAATGGATTCGTCCCGGCGGATCCGGCCTACAAAAACCTCGTCCTTGCCTTCTGTATAGAGGTTCATGGGGTAGATTTTCTTGGCCGGGTCATCTTGGACCACCAGGCCTGGAAAATCTTCCAGGACCTTGTAGACCTGGTCCAGGCTAAAGGGCTTTTTGGTTTCCACGTTAATGGATACGGCATGGGCAAATTTTACAGGAACCCGGACGGCCGTAGCTGTAATGGCCAGGCTGTCATCTCCCAAAATCTTACGGGTTTCGTTGATCATCTTCATTTCTTCCTTGGTATAGCCATTGTCCAAAAACTTGTCGATATGGGGCAAGAGATTAAAGGCAATGGGATAGGGATAGGTTGTGGGTTCCTTGCCCTTGAGGCCCTCTTCTAAGTCTCTAAGCCCCCCTACTCCGCTACCAGAAGTAGACTGGTAGGTAGAATAGATAATCCGCTTAATACCAAAGGCATCATAGATGGGCTTAAGGGGGATGACGGATTGGATGGTGGAGCAGTTGGGGCTGGGAATAATTTTATCTTCCGGTCGGATGGTGTCCAGGTTGATTTCCGGCACCACCAGGGGTTTGTCTGGGTCCATGCGGAAATAAGAGGAGTTGTCAATGCAGACAATCCCTTCTTGGGCTGCCAGGGGCAAAAATTTTGCCGCCAGGTCTGCATCCAGGGCCGACAAGGCATAGTCCAATCCCCCGGCCTTAATGGACTCTTCGCTTAACTCTTGGACCACCAGCTTTTGTCCCCGGTAGTCAATTTCTTGCCCCTTGGACCGGCTGGAAGCAAAAACCTCCACTTGGACATCCTTAAAGGATTCTCTATCTTCCAATATTTTCAACATGGTTTGGCCCACCAAACCCGTTGCTCCAAAAATTCCTAGTTTCATATGGCCTCCTTTATTTATTCACGTTTTTTCTTGCCAACAAATTATATAGATAGTCTACATGAAGGGGGCAAATTTCGCAAGTAAAAAGGCCCCTAAGCTCAGGCTTGGGACCTCTTTTTTTACTTTTCGTATTTTCCAATGGTCTCTTGGATTTCTTGGTAGATTAAATAGGGCTTGTGGTCTTCTTTTAAAATGTCCATGTAGAGGGTGTCGTAATAGTCTCCTGCCAGATAGCGAGACTGTCTCCAGCGGCCAATTTCTTGGAAGCCACACTTCTTATAGAGGGCCTGGGCCCGGTGGTTAAAGGTAAAGCAGGTCAGGGAAATGGAATGTAAATTTAAAAGGTAAAAGCCATAGTCCAGAACCAGGTTGATGATGTCATAACCCAGGCCCCGAGACCGGGCCTCCCCCTGGCCAATCATAATACCTAAAACCGCCCGGCGGTTTACCAGGTCAATGTCAAACAATTCCACCAGGCCAATGACTTCCCCCTGGTAGTCCACGGCAAACTGCCTCTTGTCCTCGGATTTTTTGAAGTAGTCCCTTTCGTCATCGGCTGTATAAAGCCCCGGCATGGACCCTGTAAAGAGGGAGGCTTCAAAGTCGTTCATAAAGCGGACAAAATCATCCATGTCTTGGTCAAAGACAGGTCTTAAAGAAACTTCTTTCCCCCGAAATTTTTCAACCATCCCTATCCTTCCTTTCCCTTGGCAAAAATCATCTTACCAGCCGAAGTCTGTAAGATGCTGGTTACTGTTACAGAAAGCCTTTGACCAATGAGGTCTCGGCCATTTTCCACTACAACCATGGTTCCATCATCCAGGTAGGCCACCCCTTGGTGGGGTTCGGTTCCCTCCTTTAGGATGGTGACAACCAGGTCCTCGCCACTTAAGACAACAGGTCTTAGGGCATTGGCTAGGTCGTTGATGTTTAAAACCTCCAGGCCTTGGACCTTGGCCACCTTGTTGAGGTTGTAGTCATTGGTCATAATCTTACCATTTAAGGCCTTGGTCAGTTTAAGCAACTTGGAATCCACTTCCGGGATTTCCTTAAAGTCCTGGTCTGAAATGACAATCTTGGGCAGGGGGTGGTCCTGCATCTGCTTTAAGATGTCCAGGCCCCGGCGACCCCGGGCCCGTTTAGAGGCGTCCTGGGAGTCGGCAATGTGTTGGAGTTCCTCCAAGACAAAAACCGGCACCACCAGGGGGCCTTCTATAAAACCCGTCTGAGAAATATCCAAGATCCGCCCATCAATTAAGACACTGGTATCCAAGACCTTGGCATCATCCAGCTTGTCCCGCCTGGTCATAAAGCCATCGATCTTGGGCAGGCTCAGCTCGGTTATCCGCTTGGACAATTCGGCCTTGCGGTGGCCCAAGAGCTGGTAGCCCACATAGGCAAAAATCATATGGATAAAAATACTTAAAATCCCCCCCACATAGGGAATTTGGTCAATGGGCCTGGAGACCAAAAAGGCCACTAGAAGGCCCAGGATAATCCCTGTAAAACCCAGCAAGAGGTCCGACAGGGGCATATCGGCCAATTGTTTTTCGATGAGAGCCATAACTTGTTCTAATAGCCAGACTGCCTTGGGGTATAATAAATAAAATATAAGTGCAAATAAAAGAATCAATCCCACAGTCATAATGGCAATGAAATGAGGCAGAGGAATTTCAAGAATGAAATTTAAACTCTTAAGGCCTACAGCTATTAGAGTACCAACTCCAGCTCCCAGTAGCGTGAATAAGAGTCGAAAAATTCGCGCTAACCATTTTTTGCTCTGGTTCATACTCCCTCCTTAAATAAAAAATGGCTATTGCTTGGAAAAAATGGCATGGTCAATTAAATCAGACAACTCCTCTTGGTCCTTGTCATAGACCAGGATCATTTCAGAGATGATGATTTGCTTGGCATTATTTAGCATCTTTCTTTCCCCGGTAGACAGGTTTTTTTCCTGGTCCAGGTTTTCTAAACATAGGACAACCCTGGCTATCTCTTCAATATCTCCGCTTTTAATCCGGTCCATATTGTAGCGATAGCGGCGATTCCAATTTTTGGGTAGCTTGCTTTGGTCTTCTTGGCTGAAAATTTCAAAAACTTGGTCCATTTCTTCCTTGGACAGGATTTCCCGGACTCCCAGTTTTTTTATTTGACTGACAGGGACCATTACATTCATATGGTTTGTGGGCATCTTCAATATGTAATATTCCTGTACTTCTCCCAGGACTTCTTTTTCCTGGATATCCGCAATCACTCCTGCACCGTGAATGGGATAAACAACCTTATCGCCAATTGAAAACATGCTACACCTCCATTTTCACAACAATAACCTATGTCTAGTATAGCATAGTTCCAAAATAAAGTAAACATTGTATATTATCATAGTATATTTGGTCTGTCAACTCCCCTTGAAAAATTTTTATTTCCAGGTCAAGCTCCCCATGAAAAGAACCCCAAGACCTGGACTTAAATCCAAATCTTGGGGTCTCTTTATGCCTTTTCCGACTTCTTGGCTCCCTGTAACCAGTCTTCATATTGGTCCAATTCATCCTGCATCCTATGGAGGATGCTAAAAAAGACCGCCACATCGTCCAGGTAGCCCAGGCCTAAAATAAAGTCTGGAATGATGTCGATGGGGTTTAAGAGGTAGAGGATTCCTACAATAATCAGGAGGAGGTTTTTCTTTTTAACCCCCTTGTAGTTCCCCTTGAGCCAGTCGATTAAGAGGTTGACCATAAGGATGGCCTTGTGGCCCAGGGCCAGAAAGGCCCCTTCCCTACTCAAGGTCTTCATGGACTCATTGGCCAGTCTTAAAAGCCGGCCCTTTTTCCCCATAAGGTGCTTGGCCTTAGGGGACAGGTGTTTGTAGATTTTTTTAAAGTTTACTTTCATTGATCCTTCCTTTGTTGAATTTCCAACTTGTGTCAAGTAACCATCAAACGATATAGGATAAAACCAGGCCAGCCAGGTTGAAATAAACCACCAGAACCAGGGCATCTATGATGGTGGTAATAATGGCGGCACTCATCAAGGCCGGGTCAAAGCCTAATTTTTTCATTAATATGGGCAGGCCTGCCCCTAAAAGTTTAGATAAGATAATGGTGACAATCATGGTTAGGGTGACTAGGATACTGACTCCCAGGTCTGTTCCTAAAATCATCAGGCGGATAAAGTTGACCATGGATAGGATGACCCCTACCACCAGGCCCACCCGGCCCTCCTTCCACATAATGTAAAAGACATCTTTGAGTTCAATCTCTCCAGTTGCCAGTCCCCGGATCACCACAGTGGTGGATTGGGACCCTGTGTTTCCTCCTGTCCCGGTAATCATGGGGATAAAGGTGGTTAGGATGATATACTTGGCAATAATGGGGTTGTAGTGCTTGATGATGCCAGCTGAAATGGTTCCGGAAATCATCAGAATCAAGAGCCAGGGAATCCGGTTTTTGGCCAGGGACCAGGCACTTTCATCCAGGTAGTCCATGTCGGAGTCCCCGCCAATCCCTACCATCCTATGGAAGTCTTCTGTATCAATATCTTCAATAATTTCCAGGATATCGTCAAAGGTGATGATCCCAGTTAAGCGGTGCTCCTTGTCCACAACAGGCAGGGCCAGGTAGTCGTATTTTTGGAAACGCTCGGCCACTTCTTCAATGGGGTTCAAGGTCTTGACATAGATCACGTCTGTGGTCATCATGTCTTCCACCAGGGTGGCATCATCGGCCACCACCAATTCTCTCAAAGACACAAAGCCCAAAAGGGTATTTTTTTCATCCACCACATAGCAGGTGTAGACCATTTCCGAATCTTCGCCATTTTCCCGGATGAACTTCATGGATTCTTCCACTGTCCATTCAGGTTTCAGGGCCAGGTATTCAATG
This sequence comes from Urinicoccus massiliensis, assembly GCF_900120405.1. GTDB lineage: Bacteria > Bacillota > Clostridia > Tissierellales > Peptoniphilaceae > Urinicoccus > Urinicoccus massiliensis. Next base: position 250,237 of record NZ_LT635493.1, read on the forward strand.
GTCATTTCTGCCCCGGCCGTTCCGGCGGGATACATTAGAAACTCGTTGATTTGCCGTCTTTCTTCCGGACTAGCTGCCGCCAAAACCTTGGTAACAATGGCTGCCGGTACTTCTTCCAAAAGGTCAATCATGTCGTCAAAGTAGAGGTCTTCCATGATGTCGAGCATTTCTTGGTCTGTAATGGCATCAATGAGTTGGAGTTGCTGGGAGTGGCTCATATAGGTAAAGACGTCTATGGCCTTGTCTTTGGGCAGCATCCGATAGACCAGCATGGCATCGGTAGTGTCCAATTCTTCCAAGATTTCCGCCAAGTCGGCTTCATTCATCCGGCTGACTTCGTCCTTAAGGGCCACCATGTCCTTTTCTTCAATCATTTGTTTTAATTGTTCCAATTGTCTAATTTCTTCCATGCTATCTCCTAGTATAAGATCAAGTTTGCCAGGCCAAAGTAGATAATTAAGGCACAGGAATCAATAACGGTAGATATAAAGGAGCTGGCCATCAAGGCAGGGTCAAAGCCGAGTTTTTTCACCACAATGGGTAAAAAGGCCCCCATGACCTTGGACAGTTCCACTACACAGAGGATGGTCAGACTCACCAGGAGGCTGATTAAAAAGCCTTCCTTCACCAGGAAGTAGAGGCGGATAAAGTTTACCAGGCCCAGGGCTGTCCCTGCAATAAGGCCAACCTTTCCTTCCTTAAAAACCACCTTCCAAATATCGCTAATCTTAATGTCCCCCGTAGCCAGGGCACGAATCACCACTGTTGAAGATTGGGACCCGGTATTCCCCCCGGTGTCGGACAACATGGGGATAAAGGATGTCAGGATAATAAAGTCTTGAATAATCCAATTATAGCGGTTGATAATGCCTGAAGTCAGGGTGGCTGAAATCATTAAAATCAAAAGCCAGGGCAGGCGGTTTTTGGCCAAGGACCAAACCGTTTCTTCCATATAGTCTTTTTTGGAGGGCTCAATGGCGGCCATCCGGTGGAAGTCTTCCGTGGTTTCTTCTTCCATGACATCCATGATGTCGTCTACGGTAATAATCCCGATAAGTCGGTGCTCTTGGTCCACCACCGGCAGGGCCAGGTAGCCGTACTTGTTAAACTTGTCGGCAACTTCTTCCTGGTCGTCCAGGGTTTCTACGGAAATAACATCATCAACCATGATGTCTTCAATCTTGGCCTTGGGGTCCTCTGTCACCAGCTGTCTCAGGGAGACAAAACCCAAAAGTTTTTGGTACTTGTTTTTCACATAACAGGTATAGACCGTTTCCTTGGTCATCCCAATTTGCTTGATGTATTCCAGGGCTTGACCCACTGTCCATTCGGGTTTCAAGTCCACATACTCGGTAGTCATAATGGACCCGGCTGAATCTTCCGGATACATTAAAAATTCGTTAATCAGTTTTCTTTCTTTCAAGGGGGTTTGGGCCAGAACTTTATTGACAAAGGATGCAGGCATTTCCTCTAAAAGGTCAATCATATCGTCAAAGTAGAGGTCGTTTAAAATGGACTGCAATTCTTCGTCGGTCATGGACGTAATCAAGAGTCGGCGTTGGTAGGGGGTCATGTAGGCAAAGACGTCAATAGACAGGTCCTTGGGCATCATGCGGAATATCAGCAGGGTGTCTCTTTCGTCAAAAGATTCCAAAAGCTCTGCCACATCGGCCCCATTCATCGATTCAACTTCTTGCTTTAGGGTCTGTAGGTCTTTACTTTCAATTAAATGGGCAAAATATTTTGCTTGGCGTTCTAAATCCATGCTTCCTCCTTTCTTGTCTCCTCTTGATTGTATCATACTTGCCCCCATGAAAAAAAGCCTCTGGGAGGCTTTTCTTACTTATCTTTGGCGGCATCTAAAAGGCCACGTTTTAATTCTTCTTCCAATTCTTGCAGCTGGACACTGGCTTGGGCCCTTTGGGCAGCTCCATCCCGGCTAATTTGGCGAATTTCCTGGATGGCTGTAATGAGTTGGTCGTTGGTGTGCTTAATGGTGTCGATATCGATAATGGCCCTTTGGGAGGCCTTGGCCGTTTCAATCGAAGACATTTTTAGGGTTTCGGCATTTTTCTTTAGGAGGTCATTGGTCAGGTCTGTCACTTCTTTTTGGGCCTGGGCTGCCCGGCCGGTATGGAGGGCTCCCAGGGCCAGGACCATTTGACTCTTCCAAAGGGGGATGGTGTTGATGATGGTGGATTGGAGTTTTTCCACCATGACAGTATCTCCAGATTGGACCAGGCGGATTTGGGGGGCCATTTGCAGGCTCACCATCCGGGTTAAGTCTAAATCGTGGAGTTTCTTTTCAAAACGGTCAATGGAGGACCGAAAGTCTTGGGCCTTTTGGGCATCCATAGGAAGTTTACTTTCCTGAGCCTTGGCTTCCAGGGCTGGAAGTTCTTGGCCCTTGGCCTTTTCCAGACGTTTTTCCCCGGCCTGGATGTACATGGTCAATTCCTTGTAGTAGGACAGGTTGAGGTCGTACATTTGGTCCAGGGTGGAGATGTCTTTTAAGAGTTGGATTTGGTGGCCCTCCAGGCTCTTGGCAATTTGGTCCACATTGGCCTGGGCCTTGTTATACTTGGTCTTTAAGGCCTCCACTTTATTTTTAGACTTTTGGAATAGGCCTGCCAGGCCCTTTTTTTCCTCTTGGTCAAAATTTTTTAGCTCTAGGACCACAGAGGAGATCAGGTCGCCCACCTCTCCCAGGTCCTTGGTCCGGATGGTCTTTAAGGTTTCTTCGGAAAATTGAGCAATTTGTCCCTGGGCTCCTGCCCCGTATTCTAGGATAGTCGCCGTATTGCTGAGGTCAATTTTTTCCGCAAAGTCTGCCACCTGTTTCTCTTCTTCCTGGGTCAATTGGATGTCTCTAAATTTTTCTTCTTGGGAAGCTTCCTGGACCAGCTTAGGAGCTTGGGGCCCTTGGTCTAGGGTGAGTTCAATTTTTCTTTCGTCCATTTTATTCCTCCAATGTAAAATCGCGGTCTATAAGGCCGTCTTGTTTCATTAAACTTCTTAAGACACTGACTTCAGAAAGGCTGTCCCTGGCCATGGCGCCACCCAACTTGTCTAAGAGTTCTTCAAAGGCACCGTTCATTTGCCCAAAGGCCTCTTCCAATTCTCCCAGGGCCTGGTTGGATTGGTTGAGGTCTTGGCTTTCTTGCAAGAGGAGATAGCGGTTCATGAGGCCTGCCAGGCTGGGCAGGTAGTAGCTGTTAAACTTGGTCAGGGATTTTTTGTTTTCAGGATACTGGTCTACATGCTTGTAGATTCGCTCAATGGTGGTAATCAAGGGCAAGACCTTGTCCCGCCCCTCCTGCCGCAGCTTGGGGTAGGCTTGTTTTATCTTTTCAAAGGCTTCTTTTCCCTGGCTGTCATCGGGATTGCTAGGATTTCCCAACTCTTCTTTTTGGACCCTTTCCAAGGTCTGGGCCTGCTTTTTGTAAAGGAGATAGGTGGGATAGTCCAGGATAAAGAGTTGGCCATCTTCTACAATTTGAGCCTCCTTAAAGGTGTTGTCCTGGATAAAGCTGGTCAGGTCTTTTTGGGCCACTTCCAAGGGAACTCCGGCAATCCGAGCCATTTCATCTAACTTGCCCACCGTGCCACTTCCCAGGGCCCGGATGTATTTTTCCAGGCGGATCTTGGCTTTTTTATAGTAGGAAGACCGGTAGATTAAGAAGAGGCTGGCCAGGGTAAAAAGGGCAAAAATCACCAGATAGGGTAGGTTTCTTATTTGACCAGTTAAGACTTCAAATAAAAAACTGATCGTTGTGATCCCTGATGAGATTGTCCCTGCCAAACCTAAAGCCAGGTAGAAATCTCTCTTGCCTTCCACCCTGGGCTTTTTTTCCACCAGCTTGGGATCTTTGGCTGGAATGAGGTTTTGCTTGTCTTTCCAGCCTTGGAGAAAGCTGGTTAGGCCCGCCGAGGCCTTCTTGCCCATGCTATTAAAAATTTCATCTATGTTTTGGCCTATGCTTTTCTTTTCCTTCATGATTTCCCCCCTTAAGTAATTTTATCGTAACACAAAAATATGGCCCTGGCAACGGGAGAAATCCAAGCTTTGACCTAAAGAATTTAAGATATTTCTAATCTTTTCTTAAGATTCCAGGACTTCATTTTTTTAACACATTTTTGTGCTATACTTGAACCATCCAATGAGAAAGGGGTTTATAAAATGAAAAAAATAAATACACTTTTGGCCCTGGTTTTGTGCCTGGCCATGCTTCCCTTTACAGCCCTGGCTAAAGAGGGAACCACCCTGGTGACCCTGGGAGAAGACCTGACCCCCCGGGAAAAAGAAGCCATTTTGAAAGAGTTGGATCCACCGGAAGACGCCGACTATGTTACCGTATCCAACAAGGAAGAATACGACTACTTGGGAGATGTCCTGCCGGCTAAAAACATCGGCAACAAGGCCATTTCCTGTGCCATTGTCCGCTACACACCAGAAGGGTCCGGCATCCATGTCAAACTCAGCCCCCTAGTTAAGGTCATCAAAGAAGACGCCTACCGCAACGCCCTGATTACAGCAGGGATTAAGGACGCCGACATCTACGTCACCGCTCCTGGCAATGTATCCGGGTCCGCTGCCCTGACAGGCCTCTTTAAGAGCTATGAAAAAAAGACCGGGAAGAAAATTCCAGAAGACATAAAAAAAGTTGCCAACAAGGAAATGATTGTTACCTCCAGCCTAACCGAGGAGGTTGGAGAAGATACAGCCAACGACTTTATGAATAGCGTCAAGGTCCAAATGGCAGAACAAATGCCTCAAAATGAAGCAGAGGTTCGAGACCTTATCCAAAATATTGAAAACCAATACAATATCAACCTGTCCGAAGGTCAAAAGACCCAAGTGGTCAACCTCTTTAACGACATGAAAAACACCAATATCGACTGGGACAACATCAAAGAACAAGCCGGAAAATATTCCAAAAAGGCCATGGACTACATTAACAGCGAGGAAGGACAAGAAAATCTGAAAAAAGCCAAGGGCCTTTTGCAACGCTTTATTGACTGGATTTTCTCCCTTTTTGACAAGTCCGACCAGGAAGGCTAACTTGACGGCGGGGCCCTCTTTATTGTACAATAAACCTATAAAACAAATGAATTTAAGGAGGATCTTATGATTACAAAAGATACATTAATTGGTGATTTAATCCGTCAAAAACCTGAAGCAGTGCCGATTTTAATGAGCTTTGGCATGGGCTGTGTAGGTTGCCCATCCAGTCAAATGGAATCCATCGAAGAAGCTGCCATGGTTCACGGCTTTGACTGCCAAAAGATTTTAGAAGAATTAAATAAATAAGCTGGAGGGGCGATGAAAATCGTCCCTTTTTCCGACTTATTTTACATGTAAAGGCCTGGAAACCCGGCCGAGTCCAAGGAAGGAAGCCCTATGAATAAACAAGTAAGATACTTTCTCATGATCATTGCCCTGGCCCTAGTCAGCTTTGTGATTACAAATGTCATGGGCACTGCCAATAAAAAGCGGAACAACCAGGTAGACGGAGTCAAATTAATCGTCCAAGTGTCCAAAGACCAACGCAAGCCCATTGTAAGGACCTATAAAAAGTCCGTCTATGACGGTCTATCTACCCTGGAAGTAGCCAAGATCTATGAGGAAATTTCCGGTAAAAGAGAGGGAGACCTGCCCTGCATTGACTTATTGGAAGACCCCAAGGTCTATTTTTCCTTTAAAAAAGAGGACCAAGCCGTCCAAGCCCAAGACATCCACCTGGAAGTCCTGGCTAAAAATTATAATTCCCGGGGAGAAGATAAGGCCAAAAAAATTAAAGGCCAATTGGAAAAAGTCAACGACACCACCTATGCCTTCCAATCCCGCCGCTTCACCACCCAATACGAAAAGTACTTTATGGAAGAATTAGTCTTTAAACTCAGCTACCATATTGATGGAGTGGAATACTTCTCCACCTTTATCTGCCTCCAAAGCAACGCCCCAGATGGGACTGATTTTTCCAAGAATGAAGAGTTAGCCCAACCCAAAGAAGCTGACAAGTAGAGTATGTAAAAAGAGCCCTAGGGCTCTTTTTTATATCTTGGTTTTTTATTTGAGTCCAGCCAATCATCACGAAGGCTTAAGTTAAAGATAAATATCCTCTTGGTTAGCCAAGAGGATATTTATCTTTTTTATTCTTACCCAATATAAGTCTGCTCTTTAGTTCTTTTTATTAGCCAAAGCCATTCCCTCTAGCAGTAAAGATGAAAGAGACCTATGACTTATCATTTAAAAGTCCATATTTTTTTTGAACCCGTTGTATTTTTTCTAAAAAGGGTTCTCCAAAGAAAAACAAAAAGCCAAAAGTTCCAAACCCATGAATTAAGTCAAAGGGAAGACCTTGAGCATAGGAAACTAGAATCATATCCCAAGTTACATGATCATAAAAGCTAATAATCGATATGGGATTCATTATAGACCCAAATAGGCAAAAGATGGAAAGAAATCCATAAATCCCCATACCCCACTTAGTCTTAGGGATTTTAAACTTCTGAAAAAGAATTCCGGAAAAAAAACCAATTAGGCCAAAAGAAAACATCTGCCAGGGAGTCATGGGCCCTTGGCCAAAAGAGAAATTAGATACAAAAGCAATCATAGCTCCTACAACAAAACCCGACTGAGGACCTAAAGCGATTCCACTCACAATAGTGACGGCAGCTACCGGCTTAACTTGGGGAATCCAAAAAAAAGCCATCCGTCCAGCTACACCTATAGCCGACAGCCCTGCAATTAAAATTAACTCCCTTGTCCTAATTCCTCTCCTCTCAAATAAAAGTAGAAATGGTACCGTAGTTAAAAGTAACATTAGTAGACTAATAAAAATATACTTTCGGTCATTTAGCACTGTCATTCCAAATATAAGAAGAGCAGGAATAATAATTAGAATAATAAGACCACTTATTCTAGCAAGTTTTTTATTCCTTTCTTGAGACATTCCAACCTCCTGCGTTCAAGCTTTTAATGATTTGCAAATACTCCATCTTTTGATTTTCAATACTGCTAGCATTTCTCCAAAAATCAATGTGACATCTGTTTTTCTGATTCTTATAGATGACTACCTCTAACTAAGATTCTTTTCTTCCGAATAATTTTATATCCTTCCTATGAAATACTTTTATTCTATCTAAGGTCTATTTTACCATAGAATTATCTCCAACATCTCTACCTAAATCACAAGTATAAACCCATTCAATCTGGTCACCAGCTTTCACTTGATAACGAGAGCATCCATAATTTGGGAACCAGCCATTTACTTTGTACATCCAACCCGAAAGTTCTCCACAGTCAAACTCATAGAGGTTATGGATTCCCATGACATAGGCAGAATTATAAGCTGGAGTAAAATTGGCCTCCATATGGATTTTTCTCGCCTTGGTTTCTCGACCTAAAACATCAAATACTGATTCTCCCGGATGAAAGTTCACTTGGGTCGGTGGTAAAATAAGTCCATCTACTGGCAAAACATCAATCTTATCCATGTCGAAACGGTCCATATTTTGTAAAATTGTATCGCATCGAATGGACAGGGTACAAGTTTCTAGCCGATCTTCTTTTTCCACACTTCCCGGTTCCACTGGCTTGGGTCTTCCAGCCGGTGTTGGGTCTGTTAGGTACTTGTCCTTCTTCCCTTTGGAACTCTGGGCAATAGCCTCTTGTTTTAATCTCTTATCTTCTTGGTCTTTCTTGGCCCTTTCTTCCGGACTAACTTTTGCCTGCTCTTGAATTGCCTTTTGTTTTAACTCTTCCTTGTTTTTTGGAGTAGCTATAGGCTGACTGGCCTGAGGACTTTCTTGACCTGGTTTAGGGTTTGCCTGATCTTTTTTGGGCAAGAGTTTAATCTCCTTATAGGCCCTCGTTTGATCTTCCTTGGCTGTTCCACAAATAGTAAGGCTTTGGGCATCTTCACTAGCCCCCACTTGCAAGAGACCTGCTTCTGAAATCACTGTATCTTCCTTATGAGGACTGGTAATTTCCCAAAGGATACTGGGGTCGTAGTCTCCCTCTCCTTCAATTTGTGCTGTAAACTGAGCCTGACCTCCTATCTCTACCTCTTCCTTATCAACAAGGATAGTCAAGTTTTTTATCTTCCCTTTGCCTGTCAAGGCATGTAGATCCTTGTTCTCTTGTTCTTTAAGTTGAGAGACCTTTTCTGCATCAGCCGTCCGATTATCCGGACGTAAAAAATCACTATTATAAATAAATGCAAAAATCAGAAGAACCCCTAGGGCCACCAGCCCTAGGGTTTTTTGTTTCTTGGTCAAATTTTGGAAAGCCTTCATTATTTTACTCCAGCCAAACGGTTAATCATTTGAACGCCTTCAGCACGGTTAATATTGGATAAGGGAGCCAATCCTTCAGGACGTCCCTTGACAATTCCCTTTTCTACCATCAAAGCTGCAGAGGGTTTTGCCCAATCAGCTATTTGGTTTATGTCCTTAAATTGTTTCAGACTTTCTTCATTTCCCTTGGCTTGGGGTAGAGCTCGAGCAAGCATGGACATAGCTTCTTGACGAGTAATATTTGCATTGGGATCAAAATTCCCATCTCCTCGTCCTTTGATGATACCTTGGGCTGTAGCAATAGAAATTGCTTTTCCATACCATTCACTTCCCCTAACGTCCTTGAAGCTTGAAGGGCTTTCCTTTTCTGATTTTAAATTCAGTCCTCGAACTAACCCTACAGCAAATTCCCCTCGAGTAATGTCCTTATTCGGTGTAAAAGCCTTACTACCATTAGCTATACCATAACCCTTAGTCTTTTGAATCAAGGCTTCTGCCCAGTGGCCCTGAATATCTGTAAATCCTTGGTTTCCACTGACAACTCCCGTATTCCCCTTAAGACCACCATCTTGCTTCATATCAAAAAGGGCCGGCTTCTTTTCCTCAAATCGCTTTAGGGCAACTAGGGCTTCCATGGCTTGGTCTGTCCCCATTCCATTGGCGCTTGTTTCTGTTTGTACATGCTTGAAACCGCCTTGAGGAGCCTTATAGGTTAAAAGTGCATCCACAACAGATTGTTTCCTTCCATTGGCATCACTTTTTACAAAACGATGGTCTTTGGATGGATCAATGCCCAAGCTTGTTAAGGCAATAATGGTTTGGGCAGAAGATTCTGAATTTTCAGCTCCCATTGTTTGGTAACCACCTGTGGGAAGTTGCATATCTGACAAGGCTTGAACGCCCCGGTCAATAGCTGCCTTTACCTTTGGTTGATTTCTATAGGGAACTAAGGAATAAAGAGCCATAGCCGTCATATCCGGATCAGCCTTTTCTCCCATGAGGTTCCAGCCACCACCATTTACTTCCCGTCTTAAAATTTCTTCTACCATTCGTTCTCTAGAATTTTGGTCTGCACTTGAATCAATTTTTGATAGTTCATAGCCCTTGGTATCTAGGGCAATTAGCGCCCAAATAGGCCCGTTCAGACCTTGCTTTAAAACATGCTTAAAATTAGATAGGGGTTTAACTAGGTCATGTCCGGCTACATTCCTTGGATCTTTTCCTATAGATGTTAGAGAACAGATGACTCTAGAATATTCAGTAAACTTGTTCTTAGATAAATCTCCATTTTTACTCTTAACAACTTCTTCTACTTTCTTGTAGTAGTCGTCATAATAGCCAGCTGGTACAGCTTCTCCACTTCTAGCTAGAGATAGAACTGTCCACTCTCCAGCCATGGTACCAAATTCTGGTGCATCCACTGTGGTATACAAAAATCTTGCTGTTTCCTTTACTTCCTTATCTGCCCGAGATGCTGCAAAAACAGGCCCCGTGGTCATAGAAAGTAATAAGACAAGGGCTAAAAGGCAACTTAACTTCTGCTGTATTTTTTTCATTTTCTTCCTCCTTCTTAGTTAATCTCTTCAATTGCATCTTCAATAGTAACTATGTTTATATTTTCCTTGCGAAAAATTTTATTAGCTGCTGTTGTATAAAAGTGATTTCCTGAAAAAAATTCTCGACTAGGTCCCTGGCTGATGCACTCTCCATTAAAAAACAAACTACATTGTTGGGCTGTTTCTGCACAAAATTCCACATCGTGGCTGACCATTAAAACAGTTCCCCCTCTTTTTACATAACGGTCTAATATTTCCTTAAATTTCAACTTAAATTGACCATCCATCCCCTTAGTAGGCTCATCTAAGAGTAAAATTCTTGGCTTCTTTAAAAGAATCTTAGCCAAAGCCAAACGTTCCATCTCTCCCCCACTTAAATCAAAGGGGTGGTGGTTTAAAATCTTTTCCAAGTCAAATTCTTCAATGATTCCTTGTATTTCTTCCTGGTCCTTGGACATTTCTTCCAGTTCTTCCCGAGCACTTTTAAAAACAAAGAGAGCTTTTGGATGCTGGGGAACCAGGGCAATATCCCTATTTATCTCGCCCTTTTTGCGTTTCTTTTCCCCATCATAAACTTTTCCTCGGCTGGCCTCTTCTACTCCGGAAATTAACTTCAACATGGTAGACTTTCCAGCCCCATTTCCTCCCAAAATTCCATGGATTTCTCCAGGATTTAGCGTAAAATTCAACCCCTTTAAAATATCCGGTCCTTCTTTTTTATAGCGGAAATAAATATTTTTTAAGGTCAGTATGGGCGATTTTTCCTGCCCTTCTTCTTGAGGTTTTGCTTCCGAGGGTCGGGGCCCCTCTTTTAATTTAGGCCGACTCCTTAAAGCCTCTCCAACAGTTAAGGGAACCTCCCCCTGCCAGTCACTCTTAACATAAATTTGGGCCGGTGCCGGTAAGGATTCTAAAATGGGTTTGGGCTCTCGTTTCATCTCTCGAACGAAGTCTCTGGGATTCCCATCAAAGGCAATGGATCCATTTTCTAAAAATAAAATTCTTTCTGCCAAGGCATAAGGCTCCGTCAATCGGTGCTCACTGACTAAAATAGTAATTCCCAGTTCCTGACAAACCCGGTTTAAGCCTTGAAAAAATTCTAATGAGGCAATGGGGTCCAACATAGCCGTCGGTTCATCCAAGAGCAAAAGCTTCGGTTGCATACAAAGAATAGATGCCAGGTTTACCATTTGGAGCTGGCCACCTGATAAGTCCGTTACCTTTTTTAAAAACCAAGACTCCATTCCAAAAAAACTGGCAATTTCTCCAACTCGTAGCCGCATAGTTTCCTGGTCTAATCCCAAAGATTCCAAGCCAAAGGCCAATTCATGCCAGACCTTATCTGTTACAATTTGATTTTGAGGATCTTGTTGAACAAAGCCAATACCTGATGCATCTTCTCTTAAATCCAAGTCTTGGATATTTTTATTATTGTAAACAATCCTCCCCTTCTTTTCTCCAAAAGCAGCTAAACTCTTCTTGCACTGCCTTAAAAGGGTCGTCTTCCCGGAAGCCGATAAGCCTGTTAAGAGGACAAACTCTCCTTCCTTTAAAGAAAAATTTACATCTTTTAAAATCCAGTTGTCTCCTTCAGGATATTTAAATGAAAAATGATCTACCTTGAGTATTTCCACTGGTATTCCTCCACAAGCGATAAAATAATCGGCATAAACGCCAGGACAACAAATACAAAGAAAGCTACTAGGGAAAACCCATCGACCTTGGCAATTTTCACAGTTGGATAAATAACCATCTTAAACCTTCGAAAATATGCAGCTAGGGTACAAAGAACACTCCCTAAGAGAACCGAACCTAAAAGAAGATAGTCTCGCCTCTCTATTCTAAAGAGTGCAAAATGCGTTCTCCCCTCTAATCCATGACCTCTAGCCTTCATAGAATCTGCCGTCTCAATACTAGATTCCAAGGACCAAGTAACAAAAATTGAAAAAATTTTTAAGGCATTTTTAAAGCGGCGAAGAAGAGATCCTTGACTCATATCCTCTCCAATTCCCTTTCGACAAGCATAGATGGTCTGAATCCTTTCTTTGTATAAGGGAACAAAACGTAAGACCATGGAAAAAATTAAAGATAGGGAAGGTAAAATCCGGCCAAATAAATATAAGATTCTATCCGAAGTCATAACCCGGTTGTGACAGGAAAACCAAAGAATCATAGTTGTAAACATAAGCCCTGCTGATAAGCCAAATAGGAGAGATTCCAAGGTCAAGGGATTTCCATTGGGAAAATACCAAAGAATCGTCGCCCCCTGATGGATCAAAATAGGGTTTAAAATAGTAATAAAAAGTCCTGTCGATATAGCCATCACTAGTGTTTTCCAACTCTTTTGAAAGCCCACTTGGACCAAAAGATAGGACAAGGCCCCTAGAAAACTAGCCCCTTGAACCACAGGATGGCGTAAAAACATGGTGAAGGCTAGGATAAAGAGAAAAAATAGCCCCTGGCCCCAGGGATTGTAATCCTTAAAAAAATCAGTCATCAAAATCCTTTCAAATAAAAACAAACTGCCGGAAAGTTAATGCAACATATCTCTAATCTGTGTTATCCGTTGCACCCCCCTCTTCCTCAAATAATTTCAAAAGCTTCCAAGTTTAGAGAAGGTGGAATAATAATCGGTGTATCAATTAACTCTTTGGTCATAGTTCCTATTAGGAAAGATAGGAGATTGGCTGCCTGGGAACACAAGTCATAAGATACGTTCTTCGCCTCTTGAATTGCTAGGTCTTGAACAAAATCCACCTGAATTACTTGGTTGACTTGGCAAGTAAAAAGAGCCCGCGGTTCAGGAGCCACATCAGTAGAAAGATGGTAGAGATAAGTTTTAGTCCCCTCCACCTTTTCCACTCTTGCCTTATGAGATACATTGATATTTAAAGGCTTACTCCGGTCTGGAATTTTATCCAAAACCTGTCCTGAAAAGCCCTTTAATTGAACGCTTAACTTTTCAATCTCCATCTTTTCCTCCTTTTTAGCAAAGAACACTTGGATAGACCTAAGTGCTCTTTGCTTTTTCTATAAGTCAGTACCTGATCCAAGTAAGATTATTTCCTTACTTAGACTCATCTACCTACTAATTATTCATAGTGTAAATGACTTGAGCAAATTCTGCCCGGGTAAGGGTCTTATTTGGGGCAAAGTTCCCCTTGTCTTGTCCCTTAAAGATGCCTGCTTCTGTCATTTTTCTTACGGCTTCTTTGGCCCATGGGCTAATTTGTTCTTGGTCTTGATAGCTTTGTCCTACTTGCTTGCTTTTTAGTTTTCCTTGTTTTTCCAGGTATCTGGCAAGGATAGTAGCTACTTCTTCTCGTGTGATTTTTTGGTCTGGACTAAAGTGGTTTGCATCCGTGCCTTTTACAATACCTTCTGCAATGGCCCAGTTGACATAGGCTTGGTAGTAGGATCCTTCTTGGATGTCTACTTGTTGGGCCTTGGGGTACTGGCTTGGGTTGATCTTTGCCAGTCTTCCTAGGACGGTCACAAATTCTGCTCTTGTTGTGGTTTTATTGGGAGAGAAGGTTGTGGCGCTTGTCCCTTTAAAGTAGCCTTTGTTTGCAACTTCTTGGATGACTTTTTCTGCCCAGTGACCTTGAATGTCTAGGAAGTGGTTTTGTGGCTGGGTTTGTGGTTCTTTGTTTTCTTCTTTTACTTGGACTTTTTCTGGGGTTTTTTCAGGTTGGCTTGTCCAAGTGAAGAAGCCTGGGAAGATCAGTCTTGGGCTTGGCTTTTCTTTTTCTTCGTGGGATGGATTGGGTTTGCCTGGTTCTACTGGCTGGATTGCTTCTTTTGTTCCATTTTGTAGAGTGTAGTTTGCCATAGCCTCTTTTAAGTCTTGGATTGCTTGTTTGACTTCTTCTTGGCTTGCTCCTGGTTTTTGGTCTACTGTCTTTGCTTTTTCCAAGGCTTGGTCTAAAGCTCTTTGAGCTTCTGGAGTGACCCAGGTCTTATCTTTAGCTACATTTTTCCCGTCTGGACTGGTTGTATCTGCTTGTTTTACTGCTTTGGCTTCTTCTAAAGCGGCCTTTAAGGCTTTCTTATCCACTGGTTCTTGGCTATCTTTTGTTCCATTTTCTGGAGTGTAGCCTGCCATAGCGTCTTTTAAGTCTTGAGTTGCTTGGGTCACTTCTTCTTGAGTCGCTTTGGCGTTTTCGTTCACTTCTTTTGCTTTTTCCAAGGCTTGGTCCAAGGCAGCTTGAACTGCTGGGGTTACCCAAGTCTTGTCTTGATCGATGTCTTTTCCGTCTGTACTCGTTGTGTCTGCCTTCTTCATTGCTTTCGCTTGGTCTAAGGCTTCTTTTAGCTTCGCTTTATCTACAGGAGCTACAGCTTCTTTTGTCCCTGCTTGGGGTTTATAAGCTTTCATGGCATCTTCGAGTGCCTTGGCTGCTTGGTTGACTTCTTCTTGATTTGCCTTTTCTTTTGCATTCACTTCTTTTGCATTCTTCAAGGCTTGATCCAAGGCGGTTTGAATTTCTGGGGTCACCCAAGTCTTGTCTTTAGCTACATCTTTTCCGTCTGCACTGGTTGTATCTGCCTTCTTCATTGCTTCTGCTTGACTTAAGGCTTCTTTTAGCTTTGTTTTATCTACAGGAAGGACAGCTTCTTTTGTCCCTTCTTGTGGTTTGTAAGCTTTTATGGCATCTTCGAGTGCTTTTGCTGCTTGGTTGACGTCGTCTTGGCTTGCATCAGTTTTTTCGTTAACTGCTTTTGCATTCTTCAAGGCTTGATCGAAGGCGGTTTGGACTGCTGGGGTTACCCAGGTCTTGCCTTTGTCCACGTCTTTTCCGTCTGCACTTGTTTCGTCTGCTTGTTTAACTTTTTCAGCCTTTTTAATTGTTTCTTGTAAATCTTTTTTGTCTATTGATTTCTTTAAATCTCCCTTAACCACGGTATAGATACCATCTTTTCCATAGTTAAAATACAGGGTCATTCGTTCTGCATCTAAGGTAGATTTTACTTCTTCCCAGGTTCCTGTATCCTTATTATAATACCCTACCTTATATTGACTTGCATCCTCTGCTTTAAATTGTCCTTGAACAAGTTTTAATCCCATTTTAATCGGACCAGACCCAATATTTGCTGTAAAGTCATACAAGGGCATTTCTGGTTTTGCTGTTCCTAAAGCTTGACTTAGACTTTCATCACCAGTAACTTCATCTGCCTTAAAACTAATTTCCTTTAAGTCAGGTACCTTTAAGCCTGCATTTCCTTCTTGAACTTCGAAGAACTTTCCTTGAATAATCAGGTTTTTATTACTTTGAGCCAGTTTTTGGCTGGCTGCTTGGTCTAATTTAACAAATTCATTATAGGGTTTTTCTTTTGCCGTTCCTGAGGATAGGATTACCGAGTCATAGCTTAAGCTTAATGCCTTATCTAAATCATTCATCCTAGGAGTCTCTCCATAAACATTATCTACTACAGAATCTTCAGGATAAACCAGCAGGGGAACTTCTACAGACTTGTTATGGTAGCTGTATTTTAAGCGACCTACTCCTGTCCCTTTACCACTAGCATCAACCCATCCGTTCGCACTAAATCCAGGATTCATAATAAACTTATCTGGCGTTAAGCTTTCCCATTGAATGTCTTCCTTGCCTATCTCTATTTTTTCACCAAATTGATTTTGTACCAAGGGCTCCATAAAGACTGTCCCTTGAGCTGTTATATTCTTTTTATTTTCAGGATATTGGAAGCCAAGAATTTCTTGAATCTCAATAGGTTGCCGTACTGTAAAATGGTATTTGGCTTGGATACTTGGGTTTGCTTTACTACTTACAGTAACATCCACTTCTCCAGGAGCAAGCCCTTCAACAAGACCTGTTACAGGGTTGATTTTAGCAAGGCTTGGATCTGAAGTCATCCAGACTAAATCTCCATGAGGAGCCTCTTTTCCATCTTTATAAGCTTGGGCTATGAGATATTCACTAGACCCTATTTCTAAATAATCCCGTTTGATCTCTGAAGTAATTTTTAATGCATCAATATCTTCTGCAATGGCTTTTGTCCGTGTTACACCTGTTATTTCAGGAGAAATTTCCCCTGTTCCCCCTTCTTGGTTGGCATTGGTAGCGGATACAATTTTGATAAAACGAATTTCGTCTAATTGGACTGGATTTCCCGCCTTATCAATAGCCCAGGAAATATCAAAAGCATCTCCACCACTTCCTTCTAAGGCATCTGGTGTGTAGGGGTTATCTGGACTTGTTAAATCTCCCTTAGGCTGAGTTTTCCTTGATTCTGCATACCCAAAACGTAGTTGATGTTTTCCATTCACAGTAATATCACTTGGATCCATTCCTTTTAAAATTAGGGTCCCTTGGTAGCTTTCTTGGTCTGGATTGATATTGGGAAAATTTGCATGAAGAGGGTAATACTCTTGACTGTGATAATTATTGGCATAGACAAAACCACTGTTCCCAAGAGAATCTTTCCAAGGAATATTTTTCCCAGCTCCTTTGGGGTTGGTATACGTGATTTGATAATCCCGAATAGTGGTTTCTTTTCCATGTTCAGATCCAGCCAGTTCATACCAGGTGTCATCAGGCAGACCGTTCCCATTTCCATCCTTCATAACATAGACAGCGGCCGGTTCTTGATTATATTTATTTGACTTTCCATTGATTTCAAAGGCATTTCCAAAGACTGTAAAGTCCACTCCATAGGGGTTCTTGGAATCATTCTTAACTGGTTGAAGCATGTCCACAATAAGGTGACCGCCAAAAGATCCCAGAGTTAATCCTGAACCTACGCTATTTTCCTTTATCTTATTGGGGTCTTTGTAGTCTGTCCAGCTTGTATTGACAAATTGTCCTGGTGCCGGTTTGAAGTCAATGACCTTAATGGTGTGAAGATTAATGACAAAGCGTTCTTTTATTTCCTTTCCATCCGCCTTTTTTACTGTCTTTCCTTTTTCATCAACTACACGGATGTCAATGATATTCATCTGCTTACTCTTAATTTTGACTTTATAGACTCCGTCTTTCCCTTCAACTTCATCTCCTCCACAAGTGACTTGAATTTTCATTCCTTCTGGAATTTGTTTTGTGGTAGAAACGTTAAAGGAGACTTCTTTTTCTTCCTCTCCATTTTCGGCATAGTAGGCATTTTCTAAACCTTCTATTACTAGATTAAAGTCTGCATCCAAAACCTGATTTTTGCCAGGCATAGGTTTATAGTCATCTAGTGCCTTTTGCAATTTTTTGATGGCTGCTTCTAATTTAGCCTGATCCTGACTGTCTTCAGAAATAAGCTTATTTGCCTCATTTTTTGCTTCATCTAGAGCATCTTGTACTTCTTTTGTCACCCAAGTTTTTTCTGGATCTACATCTCTTCCATCTGGACTGATTACATCCGCTTCCTCTGTATATATTGCTTCCATATATAAGCCGTTCAAGATGTCTAGCTTGCTCTCGTTGCCGGTTTGAGCCTGGTAGTTGTTAATGCTTTCCTTTAAGGCTGCTTTAGCCCTATTCACGGCTTCTTTATCTAAGGATGCTGGATTGTCCCCACTAAACAAGTCTTCTAAGTCTTTTACTGCTTTTTTGTAGTTTTGGTCTACTTCTGGAGTAACCCATGTTTGACTTGGGTCAACGTCCTTTCCATCTTCACTAAGGACATCTGCCTTAATAATGGTCTTGGCAAGACTTGCAGCATCTTTACCAAATGGATCGTCTGTCCTATTGTGATTTGACGATCCAATGTTTGATGGTCGACCCGTTTTGCCGGAGGAGTCATAATAGGTTATGCCAGGGAAATCCGTTACCTCTTCAGCACTTGTATCAACGATGCTTCCTCCGCCAATACCCAAAATTTTTGGTTTTCCTGGAGCCGCAGAATCTTTAATTAGATAGAAGTTTTCTGTGATTTCATTGTATTTATTTAGGGAGTTCATATAGCCAATAGCTCCGGCTACATTTTCTGTTCCCCCTACCTTGCCTAAAAATAGGTTTCCTTGAATCTTGCCAATACCATTTTTCCAAGCTTGCTTTTGATTGGTTTCGCCACCAAAAAGCCCTCCAACCTTATTTTTGCCTTCTACTTCTCCTATAACCAAGGAATTGGTAATAGACACGCTTGGTGTATTGGCTGATGGGCCAAAGCTTCCGCCATCATATCCGGCTCCAACAAGTCCACCTACAAAATCTCCTGTTCCAATGACACTTCCATGGAAAATAGAGTCCTCAACACTAAAGGGCCCCATAGACTGTCCCTTAGCACCTACTAGGCCGCCTACATATTTTGTTCCATAGACTGTAGCGTAGCTAATGGAGTTTTTAATGGTCCCATTAAAATCCCCTGCAAAAGACCCAATCTTTTCTTGGTCTTTCTTATAGCCTATAATAACTTCCTTTTCTATCTTACAGTTGCTAATGTTTACAACGTTAGAGCCGGAAGCATAGCCTCCTAAAAATCCTGATTTTAAGATTTTACTTCCTGCCTTGATTGTTACATTGTCAATATCAATAGCTGGAGCTCCATAATCTCCTACAGAATAATTGTCCACTAGCCCATAGCCATTGATTTCTGGACCATAAATATTCAGGTTTTCTACTTTTGCATAGGACACATTGCCTAATAATGGCTTTCCACCCTTGGCCACTGTCAGAGTGTGGTTGTCCCCATTAATATTTCCGGCAAAGTAATTACTTCTTGGATTCCTTCCTAGGGGCAGCCAATCTTTTGGAAGTTCCAGGTCCGTTGTTAGTTTAAGAAACTTATCTTTATAGGATTTTTGATCTACGTTGACATCTTTTTGTAGCCGATTTAAATCCTCTAAGCTCTTGATTAAATAGGGGTTTTCTTCAGTTCCCTCCCCTTCCCAAGTCGCTTCTTTCACAGTGAAGTTTACTGTGTATTCCTTTGTCTTCTCACTGTTTTTTGCTTTAACAAGAACTTTTCCCTGTCCTGGTAATTCTGTCGGTTGGGTGATTTCCACTTGGGAACTTTCATGCACAGGACTTGCCTTTAAAGTAGGCAGGTCTACTGTTCCGGCTGGTAGTTCTACGGTATATTCCGTCTTTCCCTCTTCAAGGGAAATTGCTTGGTCGTTATAGCTTAGAGTCTTTAAGTCTGCAATATTCTCAGGATCTTCTAGGCTAAAGTGCACATTATACTCTTTAATTGTCGTCCCATTGGGAGCAGTCACCTTAACAAGGGCAGACCCGGGCAAGCTACTTGCTTGCGTAAAAGCCACACTTGCCCCGCCTTCCATAGCTTCTGCCGCTACTTGGGGAACTTGACTTGTTCCTGCCGGCAATTTTACATCATAAGAAGTTTGTCCATCTACTAGATCAATTGCCTTCCCATCATAGCTTAGGCTTTTAAGGCTGGCATTATCTGATAGCTTCCCTGTTACATGGACTTCCATAAAGGGCATAGTCGTACGGAACAGACCATTTTCGCCAATATGTTTTGCAGATACCGTGTGTCTACCGGGGTCTACAAGGACAATTTGGGCCTTTCCCTCTACATTGGTTTTGACCACTTGTCCATCTTTTTTATATTCCTTTCCATCTACATAGATGGTGGCGCCTTGGTACTTACCTGTTGTTGTCTTGCCACCCATTGTTTCATAATGGGAATAGGATAGGTCAAGGTCTAAAGGCTTCCCTACTTCTACTGTGGCTTCTGTTTTGTCAAACCAGGTGTAGTAGTTATTGGTATAGTCTTCAACAAAGAAAAAACGGATTGAATCTTGGTCCAGGGCCGGAGCTTCCTTTACTCCATAACCGGAGTAGAAGTGGTTGATGTAATACATCCATCCAGAACCATCCCCTGCTTCTCTTTTTGCCTTTAGACCAAACATTTCTTCAATATAACCCTTATTTACCTGTTCTCTAAAATCTTCTTTAAGTTCCTTAGGTGTCTTGTCTTCCATGACCTTGATTAAGGCATTGGCTGGTGTTGCATACCGCTTATTTATAGGATATCCCTTTGCATCCTGAATTTCTAAGTCTTGGCTTGTAATGGTTACCTTGGTGGGTTCAATAATTTGATCTTTATAGCCTTTTTCCCCATTATAGCGTTCATCCCCTATAACCGATAGGGTTACATCAACCTGGTCTCCATATTCTACGGTGAAATTTTCATCCCTAAATATAGGGGCTGATGGGTTCTTTTTATTTCCATCTCCATCCCTTATTGCTGTGATTATCCGTCCTGGTCCCGGTTTTATTTCTTGAGGAATTTGTGCTGAAGCCCCTTCCTCCACCTCTTGTGGCTTAGAGCTTAATCCATCTGCGTCTGTAAAAGTGACCCTATATTTTGGCTTAGCCGGCTCCTCTTCCCCATAAATGGGGAGAGGACCTGCCGTTACCATTAAAAGAAATGCCAAAAATAAGGATAACACTCTTTTCCAGTTTTTCATGCCAGTTACTCTCCTTTCATCCATTACTTATTCTCTTTACCTGTATCCATACGGTATAGGACTGTTGCTACTTCCGCTCTAGTTGACAGGTCTTTTGGCTTAAAGTTTCCTTCCGGAGTTCCATTTAAAATTCCTGCCAGATACATCTTTTCAATGGATGCCCTTGCCCATACTGCAATTTGGCCCTGGTCTTTCAAATCTGCCTTTTGACTTTTCTTCAAATTAACCTTTTTGTAGGTCAGGTAGTCATCCATCATCTTTGCCATTTCTTCTCGACTTATCTTCCGGTTGGGTTCAAAGTAGCCACTTCCTGTTCCTTGTGAAATCTTATTCTTCAAGGCCCACTCCACATGGGCAGCGTAGAAATCAGACGCCTTGATGTCTTTAAAGCTGGTATTTGTTGGATGATCTTTCACTCCATCCATCCGTCCCAGGATAGTAATCATCATACCCCGGGTCATATGGGTGTTTGGACCAAATTTTTTATTTCCAATCCCATAGAAATATCCCTTCTCTGTTACATAGTCAATGGCTTTTTCTGCCCAGTGACCATCCACATCTGTATAATGTTTGTTCCCAACACTTTCTTGGACACCTAGTTTTTTCTTTTCTAGGATTTCTTTCTTTTCTGCTTCTGTTAATTCCCCTAGCTTTTTAAAAGTAGCTGTAATAATGTCCTTGTCTTTCACATTGTCCACAGTCAAGGTGTAGCTATCTACAATGCCAATGTTTCTTCCATTGATAAAAACACCTGTTAAGACATAGCCTGGATCTGGTTTAAAGGTTAGGATAGCAGGAACCGTCTTGGTTACCTTCACCCTTCCTGATGGGTTAATCATGCCACCTTGGGAGTTGCGGACGGTTACAAAAACCGGTTTAATCCCCGTTCCGTCATCATCTTCAATCCCTTCAACATAGCCGCCAATATCCTTACCCAGGTCACGAGTATATATCCACTCTACATAGTCTCCTGACTTTATGGGGTGCAGGGAAGAGGAGTGGTTTGGAAATACCCCATTAACCCGGTACATCCAACCACTATAGGGGCCCCCATCAAATTCAGACAGGCCTTCAATGGTATTGACATAGACCCCCTTATAAATCTTGTGGTAGTTATAGTTATAGGACAGGCCTGTTTTTTGTAAAATGGAAAAGGCTGTGTCCTTTCCTGGAATAATTTGATAGGCTGTTTTGGCCTTCATGGTCCATCCATTGGTATGGATTCTTGGACCCGGTGGTACAATAACTGAAACATAGGCTGTGTTTTTGGGTTGTTGGTCAGGATTTAGGGGGTCTCCCGGTACAGAGGGTAGTTCTCTGTCCCTAACAAAAATATAAAAACTAGTTTCTAGCCCTAAATAAACAGCCTTAACTAGCTTTCGACCACTTGTTTCTGTATCGAAGCCTTGTAGGTCAATAGATTCAGGCCCTACTCTTTTACTGGTTCTATCACTAAAATAGACAATTCCTTCTAAGTCACTTTTATCCAAGGCTTCTCCTACAAAGTAGACTGTCTTTGGATATCGAAGAAGCTCTAGGCGTATTGGTGTAACCACTGAAGCAAAACTTTTTGTTGGTTTCGGAAAACGATAGATATTTTTCTTGTCCCTATAAGCAATTAAGGCTTGGTATGCCTGTTCCATTGCCTTCCCATTTAATTGAAAATTATCGGTGTAACCAAAGTAATCATCAGCTGTTTTAAAAGAAAGAAGACCATCTAAAACAGACTTGCCATTTTTTATAAACCGAGAATCTGTATGGGAATCAAGGCCTAAGTTTTGTAGGGCCAAAATTACCATGGCTGTTGAGTTTGCATTGGGTCCTGCCCCCCAGGCTTCATAGGCTCCAGCATGGTTCCCGGTCTTCGTTTGCATGTCAGATAACTTATTTAAAGCTCTATCCACTGCTTTTTTTACCTTGTCTTGCTTATTATAATAGGGAGCTAGGGCTTGGATTGCCATGGCGGTAATATCAACATCTGAAACACCCTGGTTGTTTAAATTCCATCCCCCATCATTTAGTTGGTTTTTAAGAATGTAGTCAATCACTTTTTCTCGAGTCCAGGTAGCCCCTTGGGAAATGGGGTATTGACCACAATCATAGGCAATCAGGGCAAAGATATACCCATTTAAGGTGCCCAGTCCATCCCCATACTGGCCCTTTTCATACTTGGCAATTTCTTCAATAATATTCACCACTTTCCCATCAGCCAAAGGGAATTTTTGGACATCATAGCCCAGGGCTGTCAAGGAAATGGTCACCCGCTCTAAGTCTGTAGACGAAATTTTTTCTTTCACAGTTTTTTGTGCTGCTGTGATTAGGGCTACTTGGTCCACCTTATCATGGTGGCCCAGGGAAGATAGGGACATGGCCGCCCAGTCATCTGAAGACCCACTATAGTAGTCCGTAATTTTCTCAATACTTTGTTTTATCACAGTATCCAAACTGCGATCAGGGTTTTTTACAGGAACTAAAATTTTAAACTCGAAAACCTTCTTTTGGTCTTTCGATGTTACTTTATAAAAGAAAAAGACAATATTTGAACCCTCGTCGTTGTCCCTTGTCACCTCTACCTTGACATTTGGGTTTGCCATTTGAACATCTGCTTGAAGGTCTTTTAAGTTTTCTACAACAGGTGCGTCATCCTCGAATACTTGGTAAGCAAGTTTTGCTTTTTCTGTAGGATTGTCTCCAAACAAGGTCCGGGTCTGCTTATTTCCATCTAAAGTCCAAGAAATGCTGATTTTCTTGGGGGTGACAACATCATTTGCAAGTATTCTTGCTTCAAGATCTGCCTTTACTGGCTCGTCTTCTAGCTTTGCCACAAGTTTTTTTGCCGTATTTACAGCCTTTAATATCTTTTCCTTGTCTTTACTTTCTAAGTTTTCCAAGGCTTCAACGGCTTCTCTAGCAGCCTTTACATCTTTTGTCTCTTCTTGAGGTGCCTGTACCCCACTTGCTATCTTCTCTTGAGCAACTTCTAGCTTTTCTTCTTGCTGGTCTGGGGTTTTTTCTGTTTTTTCTTTTGCCTGGTTTTCTGTCTTCTTGCTACTTTCTACAAGGGTGTTTTCATTTTTTGCCCCAGCCAAAACTGCCTTGTCTTGGTTTTCAGCAAAAGAATGAAAAGGAACCGATGTAAACAAGACGAGAAGGGCCAGTATTAGCGATACTTGTTTCTTCATTTCTACCTCCTTACAGTGTAAAGGGGGCCTTAGAAAATCCAAGGCCCTTTTTACTTTCTTGTTTCATGATTCATTTCATCCTAGTTGGAATGAATCTTCTACATACTTTCTATATCTGCCTTTATCCCACCTCTTCCATGGTCCTATTCTCTCTTCTCATGTTTTCCTTGAACTGGTTTTGACTAAATTCTTCCTTATAAGAATAGATGTCCACCATCAAATCTCTTATGGAAAAATTCTAAAGTTCCCATATCTTTTCTAGCCAATTCCTAGAATGCCTCTATTTTTGTAATGACTTGAGCCAATTCTGCCCGGGTAAAGGACTTCTTCGGTGCAAAGTTCCCCTTGTCTTGTCCCTTAAAGATGCCTGCTTCTGTCATTTTTCTTACGGCTTCTTTGGCCCATGGGCTAATTTGTTCTTGGTCTTGATAGCTTTGTCCTACTTGCTTGCTTTTTAGTTTTCCTTGTTTTTCCAGGTATCTGGCAAGGATAGTAGCTACTTCTTCTCGTGTGATTTTTTGGTCTGGACTAAAGTGGTTTGCATCCGTGCCTTTTACAATACCTTCTGCAATGGCCCAGTTGACATAGGCTTGGTAGTAGGATCCTTCTTGGATGTCTACTTGTTGGGCCTTGGGGTACTGGCTTGGGTTGATCTTTGCCAGTCTTCCTAGGACGGTCACAAATTCTGCTCTTGTTGTGGTTTTATTGGGAGAGAAGGTTGTGGCGCTTGTCCCTTTAAAGTAGCCTTTGTTTGCAACTTCTTGGATGACTTTTTCTGCCCAGTGACCTTGAATGTCTAGGAAGTGGTTTTGTGGCTGGGTTTGTGGTTCTTTGTTTTCTTCTTTTACTTGGATTTTTTCTGGGGTTTTTTCTAAGGTTTTTTCAGGTTGACTTGTCCAAGCGAAGAAACCTGGGAAGCTAAGTCTTGGGCTTGGACTGGGGCTTGGCTTTTCTTTTTCTTCGTGGGGTGGATTGGGTCTGCCTGGTTCTACTGGTTTACCTGGTTCTGCAGGTTGGCTTGCTTCTTTTGTTCCATTTTGTAGTTTGTAGTTTGCCATGGCTTCTTTTAAGTCTTGGATAGCTTGCTTGACTTCTTCTTGGTCTGCATCGGTTTTTGCATCTACTGTCTTTGCTTTTTCCAAGGCTTGGTCCAAGGCAGCTTTCACTTCTGGTGTGACCCAGGTCTTATTTTTGTCTACATCTTTTCCGTCTGGGCTTGTTGTGTCTGCCTTCTTCATTGCTTCCGCTTGACTTAAGGCTTCTTTTAGCGGGCTCTTGTCTTCTGGAAGTTTTGCATCTCCTACAATAATCGTAAATTCTAGAGCTTGAGCTCCTCCTGTTTGGTCATAGGGGATTCCCTTTACTTTGACAATCCCATCTTTATAGGCTGTTACCCCATGACTCGTTTTTTTAGGAATATTGATATTTGTCGGATCATTAGTTACGCTATCCTTTATTTTTACGATTCCATCTTGATCAAAAGACCAGTAGAATCTTTTTTCAGATGCTTCTTGAGGGAGGGTTTCAATCTCAAGACTTAAATTATCTCCCTTCTTCATCCGAATAACATCTTCTTTAATACTTGCCTTCTTTAAGGGCTCTTTATAGGCAAATTCTATTTCAACAATTTTTGAAATTTGGGGGTTGTCTTCACTGGTTACCTTAAATTTGGCTAGACCTGCTTTTTTCGGGACAATTCCATTTTTGTGAACTTCCATAAATTCGGCAATGTCTGGTGTTAAGGCTTCCCAAGTTAGCCCTCTATTTGTAGCATTACTTGGCGTAAAAGTTTCCATATATTCATTTGCTGCAGGCCCTCTTTGGATGCCAACAAAATAATCTCCAAAAATTCCATTCCAAGCATGGATATAGGCTTTTTTCGGCACTCTGATATTAAAATCTTGAACTGCAACATGGGATGGTACTGCCGTGAAAGAAGCCTTGACCTTTTCATCTTCCTTTAAATAAATTTCATAGGTAATTGGCTCAGATGATATTTGGAAATCCCAATTTGGGGTAATTCTCTTTCCAAATTGTCCTCCTGTATTTCCTCCTTGTCCTGTTGCATCGTGGCTTAGGGCTTGATATGGGATGCTTTGGAAGTTTTGACTGCCCTTTCTTCGTCCTTGAACGACAATATGCTTGGGTGCACTTCCTTGCATTTGTATTGGATTCGTGGTAGAAACTTCCCTTCCATCTACCAATATTTTTAGTTCTTCAATATTTGAAGCTACTTGTTGGATTTTAAAGGTATAAGCTTTTCCATCTGCCATATTGATAACTTTTGCATCCATGGTTTTTGCCACTCTTGGATTAAAGCGACCATCTGTGCTAATCCAGTAGTGGGTCTTGCGAGCATATTCATCAAGTTTCATTTGCTCATCAGCTTGCCAGTCTGGATTGGAATTTTTCGCCTTTAATATGAATCGACCTTGGTCCAAGGCACTCAGTTGGAAGGTCTTATTGTCATCCATTAAGATTATTTCGCCTGAGTCTTTTTGGAAATAAACGCCATCTTTTAGCTGTTTTCCCTCTTTAAGCCCATCTGTAAACTTCTTTATACCTGTCTCTAGTTCCTGGATCATTGCATCTCCATCTGCCTTACTAGCATCAGGATTTTCTAATAATTTTTGAGCTCTTGTAAGAAGTTTTTCCAGAGCTTCTTTGTTGGCAGCAGTCGTAAATAATTGGTTGACAGGGACTTCTTGTGGATCTTCAGTTACTGGATAGGCTTGACTTTCCCGTTTCCCTTTTTCTAAGATTGCTTTTAATTTTGCTTGGTCTACAGCATCTTTTGTACCTGTTTGTATTCCTGCCTTAAAGGTCTCTATGGCTTTCTTTAAGGCATCAACCATTTGGTTGACTTCTTCTTGCTTGGCATCTTCCCTCTTTTCCAGGGCTTGTCCTTGGCCAAGAGCTTGGTTCAGGGCATCTAGGGTGGTTTGAGAAACAAATTTTACACCCTTTAAAAATTTAGCCGGATCCTCGCCCACAGGTATGTTTTTCTTTGCTTCTTTAGCTTCTTGGATTGCCTCTTGCAGCTTGGCCTTATTTACAGGTACCTTTAAGCCAGGTTTTTTCTGTCCCTTTAAGGTTTGAATTGCTTGGTCTAATTTTTTTACTTGCTTTTGAACATCTTCTTTTGTCGCTTGATTGTTCTCTACAAGAGCTTCTGCTTCTTTAATAGCACCTTTAAAGGCCTTACTTTCTTCTGGTGTAATATAGAAGTCTTTGGTCAAGACATCTTTTCCATCTTTAGAAATGGAAAGTCTTACCTCTTCTTTTAGTCCTTCTTTAATTTTTTCAATCAGAGGAGTCTTATCTACACTTTCTCCCCCTTCTTTAGGAATAGACCGAAAATCATAGATGAATCCCTTGTGGTCCATACTCCAAAGAATAATTGACAGGGCTTGTTCTACTCCCTTAAGGTCAAGTCCTGTGTCCTTGTCATTTCTAGTGTCTGAAAACAACCCTCCAGGCACATCATAAGCCTTTAAAACATCCAGGAGGTTATCTCCGGATTTTTGAAATTGTTCATCCATTAATAGCTTAGGGTCCTTTTGGGCTAGACCCTTTAAGATGGCTCCTAGGTTTGCAATGCTTCCATCCCCCATCCAAGATGCTTCAGTAAAGTCCCCATTGGACAGTTGCTTGCCTGCTACTAATTTTATGGTTTCCTCTAGGGCCTTCTTTGCATTTTCAGCCAGTTCGCCATTTGGATTTGTACGAACGACAGCTGCCAGGGCTCCCAGGGCATTGCCTGTATCTTCTTGCCATTCTCCATAGTTTTCCCAAAGCTTACTGGATCCATTTCTATTTTTTAAAAGAGTGTCTACCAGTTCCTTGAGTCGTTCATCCTTCTTCGGCGTCTTGTAGTCGTCTGATGTCAGGGCATAGATGGCTGCTTCTATTTCATCAACCCGTCGAATTTTATCCATCGGAAGACCTACAAGTTGGGCAACAAAATTTGTTCCCTTATATTTTTCTGGATCCTTTCCTAGAACCCGTAAGTTTAAAATAACTTGAGCCAGGTCTTTTGCATACCTGTCATTTTCAGCCTTTCCTTTTTGTTGGTCTGCCAGTTGAAGAATTTTTTGCTCTGGAACTTGAATCTTATTTCGAACCATACCCGGATAGAGCATGGGAGATTGATCATCTGGTCTTTTCTTGGTCTTATCGCTACATTCTTTATACTTTCTTGCAAGCCAATCCTTGTAGGCCTCAACCCGGTTGTCCTTATCCTTGGCTTCTTGCTTATCAACTCCGCGAAAATCAAAGACTCCGCCCTTGCCTTTTACCATGCCTATATAGGAAAGCAGGGCTCGAAAACCTTGCTCTGTCGCCATCTCCTTGCCACCATCTTGTCCGATAATCCATGCAAAGCCATCCTTTATCGCATAGGCCTTTAAGCCATCAACTAAGGTCTTATTGTTTCTTACCATGTAGTCTTTGGTTAAAAGCCCTGGATCACAGGCAGCAACCCCGCCTAAAACCATTTCTAATGAGTTTGCATTTCCCGGACTTTGTGTTAGATCTCCATTGGATAACATTTCGTTTCCTATGGCTTGAAAAGTTCCATCTAGTTTTTGCTTGACGTCTGCTTCTCCATAATAAGGAGCCAGGGCATAAAGGGCAAAGCCAGTAATGTCCCATGGGAGACTATAGCCTTGCCATAGACCATCATTGCCTTGTGCTTGTAAAATTTGGCTCTTTAATTGGTCTGTTGCCTTTTTTAGACTTGGTGACTTTTTATAATCATCTGATGTTAAGGCATTTAAGGCAGGTCCCCAGGCATTGACTTCCTTTCCAAAATCTGCACGATTTGCCAAGAGTTCCACCAAGTTGACGCCGTAGTAGTTTTCTGGGTCATATCCCATACTCCGAATAGCTAAAATATTTTTGGTCAGGCTATTCACATCACTGTTGGGCTTTTGTGTGTCCTCATCAATGGTTTTTCTCTTAACCCATTGCTTTGTTCCTTCTGTAAATGTCTCTGGACCAAAGGTGCCTTGAATTTGTTCATACTTGGCCAGCTCTATAATGGCCCACCAGTCCGTGAGCTTGCCTTCCTTTTTTTGCTGGTCTTGGTAGATTTTAGCAATCTCATCTATCTT
This sequence comes from Urinicoccus massiliensis, assembly GCF_900120405.1. Lineage (GTDB taxonomy): Bacteria > Bacillota > Clostridia > Tissierellales > Peptoniphilaceae > Urinicoccus > Urinicoccus massiliensis. The sequence goes on from NZ_LT635493.1 coordinate 278,771, forward strand.
TGCATTAACCCATTGCTCATCGATAGATACAGTACTTTTTTTCAAGCTTTCTGTTCTTTCAGCTTCACTCTTGGCAAAGCTTGGAAAAGGCATACTGGTAGCCAACATGCAAATGACTAAAATCCGAACTAACCACTTCTTAAATTTCATCTGTGCCTCCTAGTAATTGATTTTAAAATGCAAACATCTTCCTTACATATCCACCCTGCTGATCTTCTTTTGAAGGCAATAAAAAAGACATCAGCTTTCGCTAATGCCCGAATTTGCACTATTTTCCTATCACCTTTCTCTTTTGGTACCTCGCCATAAAGAAGCTCCTATGCGCATGTCTTCTGACTCATGAATCTTCATCTATCCTGTCTTCCCATGAACTTTCACAGTGACTTCTTAGGATAAACTCATCATTTACAGCGGCGGGTCCGTCTTGGATTTTCACCAAGTTCCATCTTAGCTTACAATTTGTAAGAACACAATAGGGTTAAATATTTAGTTTATATAAGTTTATTATATCTTCAATTTTTTTAAATTGCAAATACTTTCTGTTGCCTGTTCCTCCTAAGGTTTTCCGAACTTATTTTAATTTTTTAGACAGTGTTAGTTCCCCGAATTTTTCATAGATTATTTATAAGAGATAAAGTTTAAATCTTTTCATTTTGACATATTAAATTTAATTCTTTCTTAGTATCATCAATTGTTAAGTTTACTCTCTAGTAGTTTATGCTTGCCGAATTTATCAAAACCAAGACTACTATAAAATCACCATTCATTGACCCGATAAAAATGTAATATCCAGTTTGCCCCATTTTTTTCACTAAAATAGTGTTGGCGTTTTATCGCCAACACTATTAAATCCCTATTCCCAGGAAACCTTCTTTTAAATTTACTTATTATCCAAGTTATATAAAACTTGAGCCGCTTCTCCTCTAGTAAAGTTTTCTTTAGGAGCAAAATAATGGTTGTCTCGTCCGGATAATAGGCCTTCTTGACCCAGTTTATTTACAGCTTCTACTGCCCAAGAGGATATTTTCTTTTGATCTACATAAATAGTTAATTTTTGTCCTGTATAGGTCTTATTTTGTTTTTCTAGGTATCGATTGAGTATTGTCGCCATTTCTTCTCTTGTAATCCTTCGGTTCGGTTCTACTTTTTGTCCTCCTACACCTTGAAGGATACCTTCCGATAGGGCCCAGTTAATATAGGGCTCATAATAGGCTCCTGGTTCCATATCAAGCATTTTGCTCTTTGGATATTTGTTTGCATCAATTTTGGCCCTACGACCTAAGACGGTAACAAATTCTCCACGAGTGATGGGCCGATCTGGAGAAAAAGTTGTTTCACTTGTTCCAGTAAAGTAGCCTTGATTCATGACATACTTAATGACGTTTTTTGCCCAATGGTTTACAAGATCTGTCATCTTATCAAAAGGACTTCTTGCTTTTACAGTGATGCTGTCCTCTTTCTTTTCTTCTGTCCTTATGTCTTGAATGGGTTGAATTATTGTTGTCTTTTGGGATGGCCTTGGCTTTCGAGACCCAATCGATGGACTTGGTTCATTTGGTTTATTGGGTTCGTTTGGTGTAACTAGATTTCCTTTTTGAGCCTCAATATCTACTGTTATTTTCTTACTTGCATATTCTCCGTCCAAAAGAACTGCCATATAAACTTGTTCTTGAACCGTTTTTTCTGTTTCATTTTGTTTTATTAACTTAAATTTCCCTTTTGGAAGTTTATCTGTAATATAGCCCTTGTACTCCTCTTGGAAAAGATAAATCTTCGCTTCTAGATTTGCCTTTTGCCCTTTTTTAAGCTTAATTACTTGATCCGTAACATCTGCATTCGCTGCTATCTCTTTCCCAATAGCTACCTGGTCTTCATACTTGTCTAATTCAGCTTTTGCAGTATCCTTCGCCATTATTGGAACATCTAAATTCTTTTGCTTAGCTAATTCTGCCATTTCTTGACTTGTTTTCCCAATTTCTTTTGAAATTTTACTAAGTTCACTAATCGGATCAACGGCGTTTCCTATTGTTTTTATAGGGTTCCCATTTATATCCTCATTAACAGAAAAGTTATTATTAAAATTCTTAACTTCTCCATCAAAGTTTCCGGTAAAAGCTCCATTCCAACTATATCCAGAAAGAACCTTAGCCAGGGAGATGTTCCCTTCTAATTTTCCTGAAGCTGACCCAGCAAAGCCACCAATATTTTGAGCAGAACCTGTATCAGTAGGAATAACTAGACCCAAACTTGCATTATCACTTAAAGTTCCAGTAAAGTGGTTTAAGCCTACAAATCCTCCTAATGTATAATCACCTTCAATGTTTACAGAAGAAACTGAGTCATTAATGATGTGGGAGTTAACACCTGCTAAGCCACCAACAATAACACCTCCCTTAATTCTTCCACTGGATTTAGACTTGTTAATATGCCCATTATTATAGCCAACAAGACCACCAATATTTCCACACTTGTCACTAGGTGTTGTTATTTCAATAATGGCCTCGCACCTATCTATGATGCTATACTTATAGCTATTATTTTGATTTCCATCATTGTATCCAACTAGACCACCAATATTTGTTTTTTTGGCAATTTTATCATAAGAAGACCGAATCTTTCCTGATGCACTCACTCCTTTTATAACAGTGCTCTCTTCAGAGTAGCCTGCTAAAATTCCTAAATTCGCTCCCCCATTAATAGTAGCATCTTTAATGGTTAGGTCTAAAATCTTCGCATCTTTTAATGCTGCAAAGAGGCCTATATTATCTTCATCTTTTCCCTTATTAATAGATAGGCCCTTAATCGTATGGTTGTTTCCATTAAAAACACCTGTGAATGGATTTGATTTAGAGCCAATAGGTTGAAAATCCTTTCCCTTTAAATCAATATCCTGGTCTAGTTTATAATAAGCACCTAAGTTTTTTTCTATTTCTTTAAAATCTTCTTCCGTCTTGATAAGGAATGGATTTTCTTTAGTCCCTTTTCCTTCTAGTTTTTCTCCACTATACTCTTCTAATTTATTCTTTACTTCCGCTAAGCTAGGCCCATTATAATTATTAAGTTGTGACCCATAGTAAAAAATAAGTTCATCGCCATCTTTTAATTTTTGAGTTGAAATGCCTGTTGGAGCCAATTTATCGTTGATGGTAAACATCCAACCATCTTTCCCTGTAGCCTTTACTCCGCTCATTGTTGTAATATATTTTCCATACGCCCCATCAACAGCTATATAATCCATCCTATTTTTATCCATAACATCTAAAAGTATATCATCCTCTTTAAATTCTAGAGTTTGAGGACTCTTTGCTAGAGGCACAAATGTTAAGGTATCCGGATTATAGTTCATAACATAGACAGTTGCCTTTGCTATTTCAGGTTTTATAACTTGGTTTTTCTTCCCTTGGCAGCCTTTAGGCAAGGGATATCCATTATTAACGTCACTTCTTATTTCCCAAGAACCGGAAAAACTTTCAGGAAACTTAGAAAGATCTTTCAGTTCATTGGCTGTTTTTCCTATAGTTCCCTTTAATACTGGCGCGTCAGCACTAAACTTGTTTTCTGAATTATAGATTACATCTTCCTGGTTACCGCCACCATAACTTTCTTCCCCAATGACGGGGCCAGCTAGGTTCTCCTTAACACTTAAGTTTACATTGGCAATACTTGTAGATATTTGTGTCCTATCATTATTTCTTCCTACAAGGCCGCCAATTTTTTCTGTTCCATTAATTTGACCTGTAGCATACGCATTACTTATCTTTCCATAATTCCAACCAACAATACCTCCAGCCCATTTTTGGGCAGAAATTGTCCCATCAAATAAGACACTCTCCAGGCTACCCGTGGCTTTATTTCTCCCAACCAATCCCCCATGGGTTGTTCCATAATCTACATTTGTAGAAATTAACTCTGAGTCTATGACACTGGTATTCTTAATACTTCCTTCATTAACACTTGCTAGAAGACCACAGGTACTTTGATTGGTTGTGAGCACACTATTTTTAACTACGACATTTTCAACCTTACCTGCATTACATCCAATGGCAATCCCGCTACTTTTCCCGTAAGTTAACTTGGCATTATCAAAGGTTAAATTTTTTAAAATACCGGTTTTATCAAGAAAGTTAATAAACCCTTGCTCACCACTACCTGCGTTGCTTTTGGTATTAAAGTTAGAAATTGTATATCCATTTCCATCAAATATCCCTGTAAACTTGTTACTAGAGTCTCCAAGTCCTTTAAAATCTTTTCCATCTAAGTCTATGTTGTCTACCAATTTATATTGCTTGCTAAAAGCCTCATCTTTTTCATTCCATTTAGTATTTGCTAAAGAAATTAGCTGGTCAGCTGTACTGATTTCAATAACATCTGGTTGAGCAAAAATTTTGGCTCCTAACGGAAGCTGTCCAAATACTAATATTAATGCTAGTAGGATTAAGCTTCCCAACTTAAAGTGGCTATTTTTTTTCATTCCTCCATCTCCTTTTTATATTCTATTCATTTTAATTATGAGCCTTCACAATGAAGGCTCATAATTTTTCCTGTTAATTCATTACTTCTTGTCCACGTTATATAAAACTTGAGCGGCTTCTCCTCTGGTGAAATTCCCCTTAGGAACAAAGTAATGGTTGTCTCGTCCTGCTAATAACCCTTCTCGGCTTAATTTACTTACAGCTTCTTCAGCCCAGGAGGATATTTTCTTGTGATCTACATAAATAGTGAATTTTTGTCTTGTATAGGTTTTATTTTGTTTTTCCAGGTATCGATTGAGTATTGTGGCCATTTCTTCTCTTGTAATTCTTCGGTTCGGTTCTACCTTTTGTCCTCCTACTCCTTGAAGGATACCTTCCGATAGGGCCCAGTTAATATAGGGCTCATAATAGGCTCCTGGTTCCATATCAAGCATTTTGCTCTTTGGATATTTGTTTGCATCAATTTTGGCCCTACGACCTAAGACGGTAACAAATTCTCCACGAGTGATGGGCCGATCTGGAGAAAAAGTTGTTTCACTTGTTCCAGTAAAGTAGCCTTGATCCATGACATACTTAATGACGTTTTTTGCCCAATGGTTTACAAGATCTGTCATCTTATCAAAAGGACTTCTTGCTTTTACAGTGATACTGTCCTCTTTCTTTTCTTCTGTCCTTATGTCTTGAATGGGTTGACTTATTGTTGGCTTTTGGGATGGCCTTGGCTTGCGGGTCCCAATCGATGGACTTGGCTCTGTTGCCTTCTTTGTTCCCACACAAACAATTTCATCTACCGACTTTATTGTTACTTCACTAGAAAGTTCCTTTCTTGCTATTTCTTTTCCATTTACATAGGTGACTTCCTCAGTAATTTTTCTTTCACCGTTTTTCCCTTTTTGCACCAGTTGCTTGTAATCTTCATATTGGGAAGAATCTTTCACTACTTTCTTTTCAAAGGGTATAACCTCTGTTTTTACTTCTGTTTTTTTCTCAATTGTTTGGCCACCCTTTGTAGGTTGGTAGTTCTTTATAGCTTCTTCTAGGGCCCTTGTTGCTTGGTTGACCTTGTCTTTTGTGGCTTCAGTGTCAGCATTCACTTCCTTTGCATTCTTCAGTGCTTGGTCAAATGCTTCCTTGACTTTCGGGGTAACCCAGGTCTTGTCTGTAGCTACATCTGTCCCATCTTGGCTAGTTTCATCTGCCTTCTTCACTTTTTCAGCTTTGGCAATGGCTTCTTCTAGCTTGGTCTTATCCACAGGAGGAACTATTTCTTTTGTTCCTTTTTGTGGATTGTAGGCGGCTATCGCTTCTTCTAGGGCCTTTGTTGCTTGGTTGACCTTGTCTTTTGTGGCTTCAGTGTCAGCATTCACTTCCTTTGCATTCTTCAGTGCTTGGTCAAATGCTTCCTTGACTTTCGGGGTAACCCAGGTCTTGTCTGTAGCTACATCTGTCCCATCTTGGCTAGTTTCGTCTGCCTTCTTCACTTTTTCAGCTTTGGCAATGGCTTCTTCTAGCTTGGTCTTATCCACAGGAGGAACTGTTTCTTTTGTTCCTTTTTGTGGATTGTAGGCGGCTATCGCTTCTTCTAGGGCCTTTGTTGCTTGGTTGACCTTGTCTTTCGTGGCTTCAGTGTCAGCATTCACTTCCTTTGCATTCTTCAGTGCTTGGTCAAATGCTTCCTTGACTTTCGGGGTAACCCAGGTCTTGTCTGTAGCTACATCTGTCCCATCTTGGCTAGTTTCGTCTGCCTTCTTCACTTTTTCAGCTTTGGCAATGGCTTCTTCTAGCTTGGTCTTNCCATGACATACTTAATGACGTTTTTTGCCCAATGGTTTACAAGATCTGTCATCTTATCAAAAGGACTTCTTGCTTTTACAGTGATACTGTCCTCTTTCTTTTCTTCTGTCCTTATGTCTTGAATGGGTTGACTTATTGTTGGCTTTTGGGATGGCCTTGGCTTGCGGGTCCCAATCGATGGACTTGGCTCTGTTGCCTTCTTTGTTCCCACACAAACAATTTCATCTACCGACTTTATTGTTACTTCACTAGAAAGTTCCTTTCTTGCTATTTCTTTTCCATTTACATAGGTGACTTCCTCAGTAATTTTTCTTTCACCGTTTTTCCCTTTTTGCACCAGTTGCTTGTAATCTTCATATTGGGAAGAATCTTTCACTACTTTCTTTTCAAAGGGTATAACCTCTGTTTTTACTTCTGTTTTTTTCTCAATTGTTTGGCCACCCTTTGTAGGTTGGTAGTTCTTTATAGCTTCTTCTAGGGCCCTTGTTGCTTGGTTGACCTTGTCTTTTGTGGCTTCAGTGTCAGCATTCACTTCCTTTGCATTCTTCAGTGCTTGGTCAAATGCTTCCTTGACTTTCGGGGTAACCCAGGTCTTGTCTGTAGCTACATCTGTCCCATCTTGGCTAGTTTCGTCTGCCTTCTTCACTTTTTCAGCTTTGGCAATGGCTTCTTCTAGCTTGGTCTTATCCACCTTAAGTTGAATCTTTACAGTCTTATCCCCTGCAAGGTCCAGAGTCTGTTCTTCTGGTTTGTAGCCTTCTTCAGTAACTTTAATCTTATACTGCCCAGCTGCTAACTTATAAACATTGTCTGGATCTTCAGGGTTTTTCTTGTAAGAAAATACTTTAGTTCCATCCATTTTTGTTACAAGAACCTGTGCTTGCTTTGGCTCAACTTCAATTGTCAGTGTATGGTAAACAGGTGGATCTTTAAGAACAACTTCTCCATTTTCATCTAGGTTTACACTCTTAATTTGATAGTTTCCATAACCCTTTTCAATTAAAGTATTGAGGGTCTCTACATTTGATAAGTTTGCAGCTAACCATGACCGACTTGTTTCACTGTCTGATTCTGCATTTTTAAAGGATCCATCTGGTCTCACAAAATCAAAAAGGACTTCGATAGGATTCCTATCTCCTGATTGCCATTTAGGACTTGTTGGATCTTCTCCAACAGCCAGTAATCCCTTCAATATTTCTCCTTGGTAGGCTGTTGTTTGAATGGTGGTATAAATCGCATGGTTGCTCTTACGAATATTTTGTAAATACTTAAGACAAGTATTGATTAAATCCGTCTTATCTTGACTATCTGGCATATATTCCATGGCTTGAAGCATTAAAGCGGTATTGATGCTTGTGCCAGAGTCACTATTTCCCTTGATTCCTCCATCTTCTGCCACCATAGATTTAAGGTTTTTAAATACCTGGTCTCTATCGTAATCAATTGGTTTTGTTCCCTTTTGATTGTATTTATTTACTGCTATAAGAGCACGAAGGTAGTTTGTATTGTTATCTTCTGCTAGCATGTTGGGATTATTCAAGCCCTTCACCAGGTCTGCCAAAATATCTTGTCCCTTATAGTTTCTAGGATCTTTATCTAAGTCTATTAGAATGAGGGCCTGCTGAGCCTTGGCGCCAAAGTATCCCTTCTTATCAGGGTAGTCTTCCATATAATCATCGTTAGTTTTCCAATCAGCTCCAGGAACAAATCCTGCTTTAGTTAGGGCGGCTGTTTCTTTTGCTGTTAGTTGATTGGGATACTTATCATCATACTTACGGACAGTTTCATAGTATTCAAGAAGTTTTTCCCGGTACTTGTTTACTGTGAAGGAAGTGTCCGGATCTTTTTCCCAAAGGGCCTTTAAAGTGATGTTTTTTTCTATTTTTTGACTAAAATCAAAGGCTTGAGGACTGACTTGTCCATCTTCCATCACTTGGTGCCAGCCTTTAAAAATATAGCCAAACTTTTTAACTTCTAAGGCTTCCACTGGGCTTCCTTGTTTTATTTCTTTAACTATGGGAGATCCAAAGTCTAAACCCCGGTCAAAGGTTACCGTTATATTTTCAATGTTTTGTTCCCACTTTGCCTTAAGCTTATAGTCTTTTTCCAAGGGCCTTGTAAAGTCAAAGGCTTCATTGTCTAGGCTTCCATCGCTCTTGACTTCATACCAACCTAAAAACTTCCATCCCGGCTTTTCCGGTGCAGGAATACCTAGGCTGTATACCTTACCCCTAGTTATTGACCTCTCTTGAATAGGACCTCCATTGTCCGGATCAAATGTGACCTTTACCTTATCTGTAAAGACCATTTGATCTGTTGAAATATAAATATTTCCTCCAAATTCTTTTACATAACGTTGGTTATTTTTTGATTCATAAAAAATTTTAATCTCTTGGTCACTTTTCTTTAGGACCCGAATTATGTTTGGATCAGAGCCTTCATCTATTGTCACAGTGTCTTTGACTGGTTGTGGGATGATATAACCCACTGGTTGATTTTTCCAGTCCCTTGTGAAAAATTCAAAGATGTTCTCTTCTCCACCAAGTTTAACTGTATTGCTTGTAGAACTAAAACTTTCCAGCCCTTGGATTAAATCTCCCAAGGGAGAAATATCCGTCAAAAGATTGGAGTCCAGACTTAAATCTTTTAAACTTGACCCTTCAAGGCCTGCTAGGTCCTTGATTTTTTCATTGGTCAATTCGTTGCTATTGAGGTTTAACTTTTCTAGTTTAGAAAGCTTGCTAATGGGTTTTAAGCTATCTAAATGGGGACTCCCGTTAATAGTTAGTCTTTTTAAATTTTCAGCATACTCTAAACCCTCTAGTGTTTTGACCTCACCACTTGTTTTGAAGATATAAAGGTTGGTTAAGTCCTTCATATCTTTTTCTGTAATAGCATCTCCATCTTCCAGTTCTAGCTTATCCAAAATTGCTTTTCTTAGGACAGGGTCCGGAATATCAATTGCTTGTTCTGGTTTTTCCTTGACAACCACCTTGGCATAGGGCCTGGAAATTGCCATTTGTTGGATTTCTTTTTCTCCTCCAGCAGCAGGAATCGAATTCTTTTGGAACTTCTCTGCTGATAGATCGTAGGTCCCCGGCTTGTCAAGCTTGATTGTCACTTTCCCTTGTTCATCCGTTTTATAGGCCTTTCCTTGAGAATCCAAGAGTTTTTTCCCGTTATTTAAAAGAGCTATTCCTTCAAGGCTTGTCGGTGTAGATCCCATTCCCTCAACGTCTAGCCGGTTTAATTGGAGGTTTAATTCCTGACCGGCCTCTACTTCATATTCTTCCGGTTCAAAATAGACATAAGAGCTGAATTTATAGTTGTCCATATAGGAGAAGTTAATATAATCCCCATCTTGAACAACATACTGACTTATACCTGCCCCTAAGCCTGATGCTAGTAATGGAAATTTGTTATTTACATAATAGGTCCAGCCACCATAAATATTATCTGCCGGTGTTGTGCTGTCTCCTCCTGTATAATTTCCCAGAGTTTTGAGGAAGGTTCCCTGACCTTGCATATCAAATTTTTGCCGATCTGTGGTGTCAATATTTGCTGCCTTTGCACCAGCTACAAGGGCTAGACTGGCTACCGGCTGGTCAAAGGAAAGGTTTGTATAGTAGTCATAACCTTGTTTTAAATTCAGATTGGTAATTTCAAGGTTTGTTGGTTTTAAAATAGTTTCCCCAGACCCTTCAATCCGAACTTTTAGCTTAACAGAATCTACTGGCAAGGAAAGTCCGTCTGTTAAACTTTCTTCCTTTATTTTAGCATTAATCTTAAAATCTCCGGACTTAACTAAAATAACTTGACCCGTTGCCTTATCCAAGCGTACCCCATCTTCCGGGACCACTTCCAGGCTTAGCTTGTCATTCTTTAAAGAAAGTTCTTGTCCATGGTAGAGAACTTGCAGAGTTAATTTGTCTCCAATCCGGTAGCGATCTTTCTTTCCTTCAGTAATTTTTAAGTCTAAGTCCTTTGTATAGCTTATAGCTTCATATTCTACTGCCAGAGTCGTATTTTCTTTTAAGGTAAAGCTATAACTGTATTCAATTGGAGATCCCTTGAGGTCCTGTGTCTTGTCTTGGCCGTTGACCTTAAAGGCCTTGAGTTTTTTGCCAGCAGGGGGCTTAATGGACACTTGAATTTCTTGCCCTGGTTCCAGGTCTCCTGCTCCCGGTTGACTACTTAGCCCTTCACCATTTAGGCTGAGTTTTTTCTTTGCCACTTTGGGGCTATATTCAAAGACAACTTCTCCGGTTTTTCCATCAAAAGACTTGGTAATATCTGCCGGTTTAGTATAGCCAGCCTTGTCTTTTGCTTTGAAGGTGTATTCTTTACCTCTTGTAAAGTAATTTTCAGTAAATTTTTCAAAAATGTCTTTTTTCGCGAAAACCTGGTCAAAATTCCTATCTAAATCAAGGGTATAGTCTATTAAATTTTTTCCACTGCCATCAGCTATTTTAGGAACAGGAAAAGTCATATCTAAGTTCCTAATCTTATACAGTTCTCTTCCTACAATGGTTTCAGGATCTAATATATCCTTGTTCGTGGCCTTGTCTACATACTTTATCGTCACCTTAACTGGGTTGATGACTCCATGCGTGTTTTCAGGCACTGCTTGGTCTGACTGGTCATAGACCTTGGTTAAGCGAAGTTTTTTTGCATCCTCAGCCTGGTAGTTTTCATTGAATATCCCATAGGAGTTTGTCGGACTTCCTTTTCCTAATTTTTCCACACCTGCCGGAAGGGTACATTCTTCGATTTGGCACTTCCTAAAAGCGCCTCCTTGTATTTCCTTAATGGTACTTGGAAGTTTTACAGTCTTCAGTTTACTATTATAGGAAAAAGCTGCTTCCTTTATTGTCTCTAAGCCTTCAGGAAGGTCTATGCTTTCTAAATTATTAGACTCAAAAGCCGCTTCCCCTATTATTTTTAAAGATTTAGGAAAAACTAAACTGGCAAATTTATTTCCCCTAAAGGCATTGTTGTCAATTTCTTCCAATGTATCAGGTAGTTCCAAGGAGGTAATCGCTGTTTCTATTTTTCCATTGCCAAAAGCACCATATTTAAATGCTTCTTTCCCTATTTTAGTTACTGGTTTTCCTTCAATTTCCCCAGGTATTACCAGTCTTTCCGGGTTCTTCCCCCTATAGCCTGTTATCGTCACTCCTTTATTGTCATGATTTATTTCATAGGTAAAGGCTCCTGCAGGATTTGAACTCGTCTTCTTTGTCACCAAAACTTGAATTTCGCCTGTTATTTCAGGCTTTGTCTTAGAGCTTGCTGTAACCGTGACCCAGGTGTCTTTTTCAACAGCTTGAGCCTGAAAAGTATTCCCTTCTAAGTATTTTAATACTTGGGAGTTCAAGGATTGATAGGTTACTTCTTCATTTTCTAAGGCTTTCCCCTTGGCATCGTATACTTTGGCAAGAATAACTTGTTGTCCTCCTTCTTTTAATGGGCTAACTTGTTGTCCCCCAGCAAAAGATAGGACAATGCGAGCCGGTTGTCCAGGCTCTTCCGGAATATTTGGACCCTCTTCAGATTTTAATAGTTTTCCATAAGCAGAAGATCCCGCCGCCAAGTCTGCCAAGGCATAGTAAGGAGGATTGGATTCTTGTCCATATTGAAGACCTCCTGTCGCAGCAAATTTCCCCTCTCCACGATATAGAGATTCCAGGCCATCTACAAGAGTCTTCCCTTGTGGATTTTTTACATGGTAAGGATCCTCTCCCATGGCATAGAGGGCTTGAATGGCCCTGGATGTTGTTTCAAGGTTGATAAGAACACCCTGGTCATCCATGTTCGAAATCATTTCAAATTTATAATTTTTTAGGTCTTGGTCTTTTTTGTCATAAAGGGCTAAACTCAATACTCCCAAGTACTTATTCCCATTAATGCGTTGTAAGCCATTAATTCTTCCCTTGAGTCCAGAAAGTTCTACCTGGTCTTTTCTTTCAGCTAAGATTAGGGCAATAGCATTAATGAAGTATTGTTCATCTGTGTTAGCTCCTTGAAGCCCATCTTCCATTAATTTATTTAAATTTTCTTTTCCAAAAAGCTGGTTAGGGTCTTCTCCCAGGGCCAAGGCCATAATTACATTCTTAGCAGATTTATAGTTTGGATTCTCGCTCCACTTTGTTTCATCAGTGGCCTTAGATTTTAAGAATTCTTTCTTTTCTCCCCCTTGTAGAAGAGCCAAAACTTCTTCGTAATTATAACTTGATTTATTCCCTAGAAGAGTTTTTTGAGTTGTTTCTAGGATTTCAGCCATCCTATTTTTTTGATCTTCCAAGCCACCACCTTCTCGAGCCCACAAGTTATAGGGCATCATGGTAACGATGATTGCCAAAGCCAAAAATAAGCTGACAAGTCTTTTTTTCATCTTTGTCTCCTTCCTCTTCCTTGCATCATGCATTTTTTCGACCTTCGATAATTTTTACTTTCTTTGTCTTTTAAGCATGGTCCAAAAAGTATATTTTTTCTTTTTTACCTTCCATCTTTTTACCTATCTCAGTGCATCTATTTCCTCCTCCCCCCTCTTTCCTTTAATCTCCTGAAATTTTTCATGAATACTTCCTCCTTCTATAAGAAGCCCGGTCTTGTCCACCGGGTCAATCTAGTGTGGGGCATCATTTTTAGACAACAAAAAACGGCCATTGAAAAAATCAACGCCCGTTTTTACGTCAGTGTATAGAAAATCGTTTCCTCGCAATTTCTAGTGTCTCTTTTATGCATGTCTTCTGACTTATGAATCCTCATCTACCTGGCCTTCCCATTCAATCTAGCAATTAAACAGTGGCGTGATTAAGATAGACTCCTCATTTACAGCGGCGGGACCGTGCTGGATTTACACCAGCTTCCATCTTAGCTTACGAAGTTTTCGCAAGAACATAAAAAGTATTCTTATTTACATGTAATATCAATTTAATTATAATCATTATCTCATTGAAATACAAGCTTTTTCCAATATGTAATTATATATACTTTACTAAGATAAAGTACCCTTTATACTTTATTTGTTCAATCTATTCAGGTGTAATTAGATATTGCACTTCTCTCAAAAACCTCGCTTAAAGAATCCTATTCTGAATCTTTTAGATCCGGCAATCATAGATATAACTGCTTTTGCGACCACAAACAAGACAAAACCTTTCTTGAATTCTTAGATTAATACGATACAAGATACTACGATACCTTTTAAATTCAATAAATCTGTGTTATTATAGTTTTGCACTTATCTCACCCTTTCATTTTGTTGTGGTAACTTTATTGTAAAGGAAAAAAGAGATAAGTGCATTTTTTATGGCAAAAAATAAATGTTGGAGTCTAGGGGGACCCCAACATTTATTATAGAACCAGAAAATATAAATTCTCTCTGGTATTTGGTCCAACTTTATGGGGTCACCACAGGTTAGACCGGGGGTTTTCTAATGACAAAAAAAAGGAACCGGCCTAAGGACCGATTCCCGTCTAAAGAGGATGCTTATTTACCCTCTTTTTCTTTTTGTGCTTTAATTTTTTCGGCAACTTTTTCTGCTACGAAGGTTCCTACGTCTTCTGCGAAGGTTCCTTGACCGAATCCGGCATCGTAGCCTAATTCTTTAGCCAATTCGTAGCCTACACGAGGTCCACCGCAAGCCAGGATGACCTTGTCCCGAATACCTTCTGCTTCAACTAATTCAACGAGTTCAGCAAGGTTTGGAATATGGGCATCTTTTTGGGTTACAACCTGAGAAACTAAAATTGCATCGGCATTGACTTCAATGGCTTTTGCAACAAGTTCTTCGTTGGGAACTTGGGATCCCATGTTGATGGCTTCAATTCCTTCGTAACGTTCCAATCCGTAGTGACCGGCAAAGCCCTTCATGTTCATGATGGCATCGATCCCTACTGTATGGGCATCTGTACCGGTACATGCGCCGACAATGACGATGTCGCGGCCGATGTTTTCTTTAATGAATTCTTCAACTTCTCCACGAGAGAGAACTTCTGTATCTACTTTTGGTACATAGATTTTTGTATAGTCGATGGTTACAGGCATTTTTGCATAGACAACAAAGTAGGTGTAGGGAATTCCTAGACCCTTGCTGTAAACAACGCTTGGATCTTTGAAGCCTTGTTTTAAAACGATTTGTTTTGCTGCTTCTGTGGCTTCTAATCCCGGGGGCACTGGAAGTGTGAATGACATTTGAACCATTCCATCATTTAAAGCATCACCATAAGGTTTAACGGCTGTTAAATCTACCTCTTGTGCTTCCTCGTTCATATTTGTATTTAATTTCATTCCAGCTGTCATGCGTCTTCCCTCCCTAACATAAGAGTAATGAATGGATTGAAGTATCCTTCGGTTTTCTTGGCAACGCCTTCGAGACCTTTACCGCCATCGCGAGCCCGTTTAACATCACCAAATTTACCTTCTTCAATGGTCTTGAAGATACCGTCTTTTTCAATTTGAACGAGTAGGTCGTCTGCCTTGTCCATAACTTCATGGGCACGTTGTTCCATCATTCCACCTGGTTTGAATTCAATTTCATCGCCTAGGTTTTTCATATTGTTAAAGATGTATTCGGCATTTTCAATTCCCAGGTAACGGTCGTGTAAGTGAGGTGTATGAACGGCTTCTGTCCACATACCTAATAATTGCAGACCTTGTTTTGTGATAATGGATACAACATTAAAGAGGGCATCTTGAATGTGACCCCGAATGATGTTACCTGTCATGAATTTTGTTGGGGGCATGTATTTTAAGGGTGCATCAGGGAAGATTTGTCTTGCCATTTGTGCTTGGGCTAATTCGTAGACGAATCCATTGGTAATCTCTGGATCCATTTCAAAGCAGTGACCAAGACCCATTTGTTCTTCGGGAAGACCTGCTTTTAAGGCGAATTGTTCATTCATGTATTGGGAAGCAAGTACTGTATGGGCTTCTTCAAAGGCATCAGCTGTTGTTAAATAGTTATCTTCACCGGTGTTGATAATAATTCCTGCATAACCGTTGATTACACGAGAGAAGTATTGGTCAACCAGGGTCCGTTGCATGTTGATATCACGGAAGAGGATCCCGTAAAGGGCGTCATTTAACATAACGTCTAGACGTTCCATGGCTCCCATGGCTGCGATTTCTGGCATACAAAGTCCTGAACAGTAGTTACAGATTCGGACGTATTTTCCGCCTTCTCTTTCTCCAACTTCATCTAGGGCTTCACGCATTAAGCGGAAGTTTTCTTGGGTTGCATAGGTTCCCCCGAACCCTCCTGTTGGAGCATGGTAGGGTACGAAGTCCAATAAGGATTGTCCTGTTGTACGGATTACAGCTACGATATCTGCACCTTCAAGAGCGGCTGATTTAGCTTGAACAATATCTTCGTAGATGTTACCAGTTGCTACGATAACATATAACCAGGGTTGTTCTCCTTGTCCGATTCTATCGATGTATTCTTTCCGTTTATCTCTGGACGCATCTACTATTTTCATGCGTTCTTTGGCAAGGTCAAAAATTACTTTTTTAACTTCTTCTAAAGGATGTTCCTTTAGTTCTAATATGTTTAAGTTGCCTGCTGCAATGTCTTCAGCTATTTCTTGTGGGCTCATGCCGGTTTCGATCATGGCATTTCCTAAGTAATAACTTATCCCACGACCCAATTTGCCTTCGTCGTGGATTTGGTCTACGACAACATTTGGCATTGGAACCTTGTCTTGGTCTTCACCATCAACTCCAAAAAGTCTAAGAACGGCTCTTTCTGTAGATACTGTTGTATGTGCATCGATAAATTCTTGCACTTGGTCAGCAATCCGGGCCGCAGCACTTCTTGAAGAATCAATTAGTTTTTGGTCTAAATTTAGTTTCCCCATTGTTTCACCATCCATTTTTTAAAGTTTTTTCAGCGTACTCAATCACATCTTGAGGCAATCCCATAATCTTTCCGATTTGGATTGCATCCTTAGGTACATCGTTGGAACGAGGTACTTCTTTTAAGCGATAGTCCATATACTTGTTTAATATTTTTAGTTTATCTTCAACATCTTGCTTGCTTTCGTCATCAAAGTCAAAGTCGGAAAGTCCAATAACTTGTAGGTGGCGAACCCCTTCTAGGTCGGTAACCTTGTCAAAGTGGGTTGTCAACACGGTAATTGCAGAAGCACTTTGTAGCTTGTGGACAATGGATAGGCTTATGGCATACCCCTCGATGGGGTTGGTGCCACGGGCTAATTCATCAATTAAGATTAATCCGGGATCTTTACTCTTATCCAGTGCCTTGACTACTTGGGCGATTTCTGCACCAAAGGTGGACAATCCTGAATCTGTTGATTGTTCGTCGCCTATTGATGTGAATATATACTCATTTAACCCCATTTCCATGGATTTTGCAGGAACAAGGATGCCACATTGACCTAAGTAAGCTAATAGCCCTAAGAGCTTTAAACTAATTGTTTTACCTCCCATGTTGGCCCCTGTAATACAGGTTACTCCTTCTTCTACAGATATGGAAATTGGTGTGAATTTTAAGTTGCTTTTTTGAAGATTGTGTTCAATCTTCGGGTGTCTTCCCTCGCAAAGTTCGATTCGATGTTCTTGTAGGATCTTTGGCTTTACCCCTTTTATTTCTAATGAAAATTTTGCTTTAGCCAAAGTCAAATCTAGGTTTGCAAGGTGGTGGATATTTGTTGTAATTTCTTTGTTGTAACTGGCTATTTTAGCCGTGATTTCTTGACGGATATTGAATTCTTCCCGTTCTTCCGCTTCTTTTAATTGGTCAATTTTTGCTTCTTGTTGGTAGAGTGCATCTTCTTTTTTCAGTGTATAAACCAGGTTGGAATAGGATTCCGATGCAAAGGTTAAGTAGGGGCAGTTTTCCACCCTGTTTTTTAACTCTTCGTTACTCTTGGAAACAATAATTGACTGGTCCGGGTTTAAGGAAATTTGATAGTCGGCTTGGATCTTCTTTCGGTAGTTTCGAATGGCAATGCGCACGTCTCGATTGACGGTTGAAATTTCATCCCGGATCCTGGCCAACTCTTCTGAATAGGAATCATAGATGTAGAAGGTGTCTCGACTGGACCCTTCTGGATTCAAAAGTTGGGTCAATTCCGGTATGGTTTGAATGTCTGTTTCTTCGAAATATGGCGCATGGCTGGATTCAAGATAGGCCTTCAAATCATCCAGTAAAAAGATAAAGGCTTTGATTTCAAAGAGTTCAACTTCTGACAGGACGTTTTCTTCCACAGACCGTTGAATGGAAAAGCGGATATCCTTGGCACAGTGTAGGATATCAGCAAGCCGCATGGTTGATTCCAAGGAAGACAAGTAGTTCATATAGGCTTCTACTTGGTCCAGGGCCTTTTCCAAATACTTTTCAGCCCCTCTTGGATAGGGCTTGATGGCCTTTTTATAGTCCAGGCCATAGGGTGTCTGGGTGCTGATTCTTTGTAAACACCAGGTGAAGTCCAATATGTCTTCAACTTTTTTTACTCTTTTCATGAAGATTCTCCCATCATTACATCTTCCACCGGTATTCCTTTTAAGGCCGTTTGCATGGATTCTTTAAAGAGGAAGGGGTCAAATCGATAGCCTTGGGTTGCATAGGGGTTTACGGTAACCAAAACCAGGTCCGACTTATGGAAAATGGCCAGGTTAAGTCCCTTGCGTTGGCATCTTTTGAGGTCCCGTTCTTCGACAAAGATCTTTGTTGCGTCCTTGACGACAAAAATCATCTCTTGTAATTGACTGGTGGATTGGACCAGGTCCAAGAGAGTCTTTCCTGTTAGGGCTCCTGAAAGAACGACTATTTTGCTGTCTTTTTTAAATTCAGCAGCAATTCTCTTGCCGGCATTTAAACTGGTTTGCAGTGGAATTTCTTTGACCGATCCATCTTGGGAGATGATTGCATAGCTATCTCTTTGGAAGAGGTCTGCAATTTCTTCCCGGTGGATATCAATCACCGGTAGTGAGAAGAGACTGGCGACATAGGCTGTCTTTTTGACAACTTCTGTCATTGACCGATGAACGCTGGCTCCAGCTGCCAGGACTGCACATTGGGTAATTTCAGGTGCGGCAGATGTCTTGCGGTCAATGGCCCCATCTAAGATGGAGAGCCTTGCCCCGTAGTCAAGCATCTTGTCCAAAACAACTTTTGATTCTGCCAGGGTTTGTGGTCCGGAAATTTGAATATAGCCATCATATTTGACCCGGCCTAATAGGACGGATCCTAGAGGGGTCTCGTAGGACGTCATCTCTAGGATTTCAACTACTGCATCTGAAAGTTTTAGTAATTCCGTCGTTGTTGCTACGAAGTTTCCTCTCGTTAAATAGATTGTTGGCTTTTCAGTTTCCGTAACAATATCCATCCTTTCCCCATCACGGCCGATGGAAGTAATCCCCACAGGGATTTCTTCTTCATCGGCCATACTGAGGATGTGGTTCAAGGTCACCGTCTTTCCTGAGTTCTTACTCATGCCGATAATGGACATGGTTTGATATTTTTTTGTAACTTCCTCAAGAAAAGACATGGTACACCTCTAAATGTTCTTATTTGTTTCTTTCGTGACGGCGTAAGTGGGCTGGTTCTTGAGCTCTTACTTCATCACCTTTTAGTAATTCGCTAATACCATCGTCTGCTTCAGCTTCAGTGTAGAATGGATCTTCATCAACTACATAGTTTGGTTCTGTGTAGGTTGTGATAACCCCTTCGTAGTTTCTCAAGCAGATCTTGGTTGGAGATTGAGAAATAATATATTGTGGCATAACTGGAGTTTTTCCTCCTCCACCAGGAGCGTCAACTACGAAAGTTGGTACGCAGTATCCGGAAGTATGGCCACGTAATCCTTCAATAATTTCGATCCCTTTAGCAACTTTCGTTCTAAAGTGTTCGATACCCATGGAAAGGTCACATTGGTAGATGTAGTAAGGACGAACGCGAATAGCAGCTAGTTTTTGTACTAGGGTTCTCATTGTTCTTACTGAGTCATTTACACCGCGAAGTAATACAGATTGGTTTCCAAGTGGAATCCCTGCATCGGCTAATTTAGCACAAGCTTCAGCACTTTCTTTTGTGATTTCTTGTGGGTGGTTGAAGTGAGTGTTTAACCAGATTGGGTGGTATTTTTTCAACATGTTAACTAAATCGTCTGTGATACGTTGTGGGCAAACAACTGGAGTTCTGGATCCAATACGAATGATTTCAACGTGGTCGATTTTGCGAAGTTCGCTGATAACATATTCTAGACGTTCGTCAGATACCATTAAAGCATCCCCACCGGAAAGAAGTACGTCACGAACAACAGGAGTCTTGCGGATATAGTCAATACATGCATCCAAACGGTCTTTTGTTACACCAGAGTCATGGCTTCCTGCGAAACGACGACGTGTACAGTGTCTACAGTACATGGAGCACATGTCTGTGATTAAGAAAAGAACACGGTCTGGATAACGGTGAGTTAATCCTGGAACTGGTGAATCTTCATCTTCGTGAAGTGGGTCAGCCAAGTCAGATCCGGCAATGTGTGTTTCTAATCCTGATGGAATTGCTTGAAGTCTTACTGGGTCTTTTGGGTTAGATGGATCGATTAAACTTGCATAGTAAGGTGTAATACCCATGCGGAATTTGTTTAGTACTTGTTGGATATCTTCTTTTTCTTCTTCAGTTAATTCGAAAATTTTTCCTAAAGTTTCAACATCGCTGATACGATTTTGAACTTGCCAGTGCCAATCATTCCATTGTTCATCTGTTACATCTTTGTAAAGTTCGATTTCTCTAAAATTTCTCATTTTTTCTCCCCTTTATTTGCTTAGGCAAAAAGTTTTTCGTATAAGTCTCTAAGTGGTTTACATTCTCTCATGATTTGAAGAGTGATTTCGCCATGGCCCTTAGTATAACCATTACCAATCATCATGTTGACGTCTTTACCAACACCTTCAGCTCCTAGGGCAGCCTTAGTGAAGCTTGTAGCCATACTGAAGAAGTAAACAAGTCCGTCATCTTTTGTAGCAAGGATGGAAGCCATTTCAGTGTTTTCAACGTTTACGCAGTTAATAACAACATCGCAAAGTTGTCCATCAGTAGCTTCTTCGATTTTCTTTAAGGTTCCAACAGCGTCAGTAGCGTCTGCTTCGATGCATACATCAGCAAGACCCATTTCTTTAATTTCTTTAAAACGAGTGTCGTCATAGTTTAAGCAGATAACTTTACCAGTGGGGCCAACACGACGTTTTGCTTCGTATAAGCAAAGCATACCAGCTTTACCTGGTCCACCGATAACGGCAACAGTTTCGCCTGATTTAGCAATTTTAGCAGTTTGTGCTGGAGCACCTGCAACGTCAAGTACAGAAAGTACAAGATTTTCTGGCAGGTCACTTGGAATCTTGGCATAGATACCAGATTCAAAAAGAATAGCCTTACCCTTGATATCTACTTGGTCGATTTCTGGACGAATTTCAATGATTTCGTCAATGCGAAGTGGGGTTAAGGAAAGAGATACTAAAGTAGCAATTTTGTCGCCAACTTTAAGATCTGTTTTGCCTTCTAGGGCAGGTCCAACAGCTTCAACAGTACCGATGAGCATTCCACCAGATCCAGTTACTGGGTTTTGGTGTTTCCCACGGTCTGCAACAATTTTTAAGATGCTTTTTTTAGTTTCTTCAACGTCTTTGCCTGCAGCATTGTAGATTTGAGTAAAGGATGCAGAGTCAATGTTTAAAGTTTGAACATCAATTCTGATTTCGTTGTCATAGATTTCCATGTCGTTGTCTACTTTAATTGCTGGTTGTGGTAATACATTTTTGGGTTCAATAACCCGGTGAGTACCGTATTTGTTTCCTTTTTTCATAAGATCACTCCTTTTAAATATTTTCTTTATTTCATAACAGGAAGGTCGTCGGGAACAATCAGTTCGCAACCTGTCGCTGCTTTGATTTCATCTAAAGTTACATCTTCAGCTAGTTCAAGTAATTCTAAGCCGTGTTCCGTTGGTTTCATAACGCCCATTTCAGTGATAATCAAAGAAACGCAGTTACGACCAGTCATTGGAAGAGTACATTCTTTAAGGATTTTGTGGTTTCCTTTTTGAGTGTGTTCCATGGCAATAATTACATGCTTTGCTCCAGATACAAGGTCCATTGCTCCACCCATGCCAGGAACCATTTTTCCTGGAATCATGTAGTTGGCAAGGTTTCCTTTTTCATCTACTTGCAAGGCCCCTAAAACAGTGTAGTCAACGTGACCTCCACGGATTAGACCAAAACTTACATCACTTCCGAAGAAGCAACCAAAGGGTCTAATGGTAGCGGCTCCGCCACCTGCATCAATTAGATAGGGATTTTCTTCGCCTTCTTGAGGTTTTTGTCCTGCACCTGTGTAGCCATTTTCAGAATCGAATACTACATGCACATCTTTTGGAATATAGTGAGATACAAGTGTTGGAAGGCCAATCCCCAAGTTTACGACATCGCCATCGCCAAATTCCTTGGCTACACGTTCTGCTATGAATTCTTTAATTTGTTGTTTATCTTTCATTCGTTAATGGACTCCCTTCAACAATATAATCGACGACGACACCTGGTGTTACCATCTCATTGCTGTCGATTTCCCCGATATCTACTAAATGGTCTGCTTCCATAATAACTGTGTCTGCAGCAAAAGCCATGACTCCGTTAAAGTTTAAGGCAGATCCTCTATATTTAGTATTTCCGTACTTGTCAACTTCATGTCCACACAGTAAGGCAAAATCAGCATGAAGCGGTTCTTCAAGGATGTATTTCTTTCCTTGAACTTCAACAATTTGCTTACCTTCTTCGATTTCAGGAATTCCAACGCCAGTGCCTGTTAAGACACCGCCCAGGCCATATCCGCCTGCACGAATTCTTTCAGCCAAAGTTCCTTGGGGTACCAAGGTAACCTTTGTTTCATTTTCATTCATTTGGCGACCAGTTTCCTTGTTGGTACCAATATGAGATCCAATGAAGTGTTTGACTTGCTTGTTCTTAATTAAAAGACCAATGCCGTAGTCAATGTAGGCAGTATCATTGCCGATGATTGTTAAATCCTTAAGATCTGTTTCATTTGCAATGTAGTTGATCAAATGATGTGGAGTTCCACAGCCCAGGAAGCCCCCGACCATGATGGTATCCCCATCCTTGATTTTTGAAACAGCTTCTTTAACACTTATAACTTTATCCATAAAAACCTCCCTAAAGCATGATTAAAACTATTTAGATAATGGTTTCAAGCCTAAAATTTCACGAGCTTCAGCCGGAGTTGCAACTTCACGGCCCAATAACTTGGCCATGTCTACAACCTTCTTAACCAATTCTCCATTTGATTTTGCTAAAACACCCTTTTCAAGGTAAACATTATCTTCAAATCCAACCCGGGCATTTCCACCCATAACAATTGCCAGGCAAGCCATGGGGATTTGATAGCGACCAACGCCACCAACAGTCCAAGTAGATCCCTCAGGAATTGAGTTTGCCATAATTACCAGGTCCCTTGCAGTAGCTGTCATTTGTACACCTAGTACAAAGTCAAAGTGCATGGGGGCTTTAATAAAGCCTTGTTTGTGGTAACGGATGGCAAGGTCTACCATTCCCTTGTCAAAAACTTCAATTTCAGGTTTTACCCCGCGTTCAATCATAATTTTACCGAAGTTTTTAATGGTATTTTCTGTATTGATGAAGATTTCGTCCCCACCAAAGTTTAAAGTACCGCAGTCCAAGGTTGCCATTTCCGGTCCGAGTTCAGTTGGTTCCAGACGTTCAAGGTCTGTCATTCCTACTGCACCACCAGTGGATGGTTGGATAATAACATCCGGGCAAACTTCGCGAATTGCATCCATACATTCTTTAAAACGAGCCTTGCTTTGCGTTGGAGTTCCATCATCTTCACGTACGTGTAAGTGGATGATGCTGGCTCCAGCGTCATAAGCTGACTTAGCTTCTCTTTGAATTTCTTCTACAGTATATGGAACGTTTGGATTTTGTTCTTTTGTAACTTCAGCCCCGCAAATAGCTGCTGTAATAATTAATTTTTCCATATTTACTTCCTTTGGCAATCTTTTGGAGTTACACAGATACCCTTTGCCTTACATACGATTTCTGGTTCTTCCAAAACATCGCAAGCAGATGCAGAGATGTCTGGTCTAGAAGTAATTACTTTGCGAGCTTCAAATTCCATTTTTCTAGAAGTGTTACCTTTTTCAGAAATGTAACCTACAGCTTCAATATAGTCTCCAGCATGAACAGGTGCCAAGAAGTCTACATCCGTATATTTGAAGAATAAACCTTCATCTCCATCTTCACGAATCAATAGTTCTGTAGCAACATCACCAAAAAGGGCTAACATGTGTGCTCCGTCAACTAAATTTCCACCATAATGAGCGTCTCCTGCACTCATTCTTAAACGAATCATAACTTTTTCCATAATAACCTCCTGAAATTCATAAAATACGTTTTCACAACAGGACTTCTTAGAAATCTTTGAGCGAAGATCTCCGACCTTGTCAAGCAAGTAGCTTCCTGTCTTCCAACAAACGCCTATGAGCATTGAACTCTAAGTCCAAACATGAAAAAAGAGCCTAAGTTAAATAAAGCAACCACAGGGGATGCATTAAATAAAATAGCTCTCCATATCATCAAGATATGACAGTTGGTAAAATCTACTCTTACGCAACCTGGCATTAACAATGCCATCGGCGACAGAAACCTTCACTATGTACGTTACCCTTCTGCCGCAACCTCTATCCTAAAACCATTTGAACTTATCGTAATTTAATAATACACCATTTTTTTATTTATTGCAATGTAAATTGTGAAAATTTTTACCAAGTGGGGTCTCCTTTCCCAAAAGGGGTCTGGGGATCTTCATTTTCTCTCTTTCTCCGCCCTGGCCTGACTTGCAGTCCTTAAGAGCTTCTCTTGCTCCCGCCAGGTGACCTTTATATTTTTAGCTTTTCCTAATTTTTCTTTTTTCCCCTTGCAAGCCTTATCCTGTTTTTAGGTCTTTTCACGAGCCTTCCTTAAACCTTGTCCATTTTTATTCTCCTCATTTTTCATTTCTTTCATAATGAAAGGACCTGTAAAAATTCTCCGCTTTTGCTCTTCTTTTTGGCTTATGGTAAAATAAACATATTTAAGGAGGAGATCATGGACCAAGAAAAAACTCTAGCCCTGGGAGGGCGGAACCCTTCCATTGATTTGATTAAAAGCTTTGCCATCCTATGTGTTTTATGTATCCACGCCTGTGGCATTTTTTACGACCATCCTGTAGGGTCTGCCCCCTGGACTTGGGGGATTTTTTGGGGGAGTCTCAGCCGATCGGCTGTTCCCTTGTTTTTTATGGCCAGCGGGGCCCTGATGTTAAACCCCGAGAAAAGTCTCCCCCTAAAAAGGCTCTATGGGAAAAATATTCTCAGGATCCTTGTGTCCCTTTTCTTTTGGGCCAGCCTTTACAAGACCTTCGACATGGCTTTTCTGGCCTCCAACCAGGGATTTCTTTCAGGGGCTGAAATAAAAATCGCCCTTGATGACCTGGCCCTCTTCCGCCACAAGTACCACCTCTACTTCCTAGTGGTCATCCTACTTTTCTATATCTGCCTGCCGGTGGCCCGGCTCTTTGTGGCCAAGCTGGACAAAAAACTCTTCCAATATGCCCTGGGAATTTGGTTTGTCTTCGGCATCCTCTACTGGCAGGTCCTGTCTTTTTGGCCCTTTAGTCTCTTGACAGGGGCCATCCAACAAGCGGCCATTTCGTCTACTTGGGCCTTGCTGGGCTATTGCTTTTTAGGTTTCTACCTCTTGACCTACCCCCCGACCAAGAAAACTGGCCTGGTCTTTTCCCTCTTGGGCCTTCTAATCATCTTTTTTGGCTCCTACTTTTTTTCCATCCACTCTCAGACCTTTAATACTTCCTTTTTATCCGGTACCAGCCTGGGGGTTTGTTTCCTGGCCCTGGGGAATTTTACCTTCCTCCTCCACTACAAAGGCAAGCACTGGACCCAATTCCTATCCAAGGCCTCCTTTGCCATCTACCTGACCCACGTCTTTTTCCTGACGATTTTTATGGAAAAGGCCTGGATCTACCCCCTCTTCCCCCTGGGGCTCCAGGTTCCGGTCCTGGTCTTAATGACCTTGGTCCCTTCCCTTCTCAGCTACCTGGTCTTGTCAAAAATTCCCCTGGTCAACAAATGGCTCATATGAAAAGATGCCGGCCCGCAATTCGGGTCGGCATCTTTTTTATTTTTCCTACTTCTTAAAGAATTTTTTCAATATCCTCTTCCAGGTCCTGGGGCTTGGTAGTGGGGGCAAAGCGTCCCACAACCCTTCCTTGTCTATCCACTAAAAACTTGGTGAAGTTCCACTTAATGGCTGACCCCAAAAGACCCCCTTGGGATTTCTTCAAGTCTGTATAGAGGGGACTTTCTCCCTCTCCATTGACGTCAATCTTGCCCATGACCGGAAAGGTCACAGAAAACAAGTCTGTGCAAAAATTTTGGATTTCCTGGTTGGTCCCAGGTTCTTGGTGGCCAAATTGGTTGCAGGGAAAGGCTAAAATTTCAAAGCCTCGGTCCCTATATTTTTCATAGAGATCTTGAAGGCCTGCATATTGTTTGGTAAAGCCGCACTTGGAAGCGGTGTTGACAATGAGAAGGACCTTGCCTTGGTAGTCTTTTAAGGAAAGGTCCTTCCCTTGGCTATCTTGAACGATATGGTCGTAAATCATAAAGTCTCCTTTCATCTTCTCCCCTTAAGAGGATTGAAAAACTAGATATCTGGCTAAATAAATCAATAGAATGGACAGAAAAATGCTGGCCAGGCCATAGAGGATGGATAGGCCCAGCTGGCCCTTGCTTTCCAGGTTAAAAAGCTCAAAGGCCAGGGTGGAAAAGGTGGTAAAGCCTCCACAAAATCCCACCTTTAAAAAGGCCACCATCCTTTGGTCCAGGCCTCTTTTCTCTCCATAAAAGGAAAGCAAGGCCAAAAGAAAGGCTCCCAGGAGGTTAATGGCAAAGGTGGCCCAGGGAAAATCTCCCTGGCTCTTGATTTGCCTACTTAAAAAATACCTCAAGCTGGATCCTAGGGCCCCTCCCAGGGCGACAAAAAAATACATCTTAAGCTCCTAGAAAGGAAAAAATGACCCTGGGGTCATTTTTCTTCTTCCTGGAAGGTTTGGTCCAGGGTGTACCAGGGTAAAACAGCACACTTTACCCGGGCAGGGAGGTTTTTAATGGATTCAAAGGCCCTGGCGTCTCCCAGTTTTTTCAATTCTTCTCTTGCAGTGACAGACCCGTTAATCATCCCGATAAAGTTTTTAGCCAGCTCCCGTCCTTCTTCCACCTTTTTCCCCCGAATGGTATCACACATAATGGAGGTAGAGGCTTGGGAGATGGCACAGCCCTTTCCGGTAAAGGCTGCATCTTCAATAATGCCGTCTTTGACCTTTAATTGCAGGGTAATTTCGTCCCCACAAGATGGGTTGTGGCCCGGTTCTGTATGGGTTGACCCTTCCAGCTCATGACGATTTTTCGGGTTGCGACTTTCTTCCAATACCAGTTCTGTATAAATTTTACTTAGATCCAAGTCCCATCATCCTCCTTACATCGTTTAAATGGGTCACAAATTGGTCCACTTCTTCCCTTGTGTTGTAAAAGGCTAGGCTTGCCCGGCAAGAAGCATTGATTCCAAGATAGCGGTGGAGGGGTTGGGTACAATGGTGGCCCGACCGGATGGCAATGCCATAGCTATCCATAATGGATGCCACATCATGGGGATGGATTCCCTCCAAGTTAAAGGTAATGACAGACCCCCTGTGGTTATTTTTCACTGTATAGAGGTCTAAAAAGTCCATATCCTTGACCTGGTCATAGCAGTACTGGGTCAATTGGCCCTCATAGGCATCAATTTCATCCAGGCCAATGGCTTGTAGGTAGCGGATGGCCGCCACCAGACCCTTGACTCCTCCCACATTTTGGGTCCCGGCTTCAAACCGCATGGGGGCCTTTAAAAAGGTGGAGTGGTCTTCGTAGACATACTCAATCATTTCCCCGCCATAAAAGAAGGGGGGCAGGTCATTGAGTTTTTCTTCCTTGCCATAGAGGACGCCAATCCCCATGGGAGCTAAAAGCTTGTGGCCTGAAAAGGTGTAAAAGTCACAATCCAAATCTTGGACGTCCACCTTGTGGTGGGGGACTGCTTGGGCCCCATCTACAATGGTGTAGATATCTTTGGATTTGGCCTTGGCCTTTTGGATAATCTCTTTTACCTTGGGCAGGGTTCCCAGGGTGTTGGAAGAGGCTGTCAGGGCCAAAATTTTTGTCTTTTCCGTCAGGACTTGGTCCAGGTCTTCTTCCCTTAACTCCTTGCTATCCTTGTCGATATAGATATAGCGCAACTTGGCCCCGGTTTTTTCTGCTACATATTGCCAGGGGATGAGGTTGGAATGGTGTTCCAGGATGGAGATGACAATCTCATCCCCCTCCTTGACCTTGTTGAGGCCCAGGATATAGGCCAGGGTGTTTAAGGACTGGGTGGTGTTGTTGGTAAAGATAATTTCATTGGGGCTCTTGGCGCCAATAAAGTCCGCCACCACCTGTCTTCCCTCTTCAAAAACTTCCGTTGCCACCTGGCCCAGGTAGTGAGCACCTCGGTGGGGGTTGCCGTTTTGAAACTTATAGTAGTCTGTCAGGGCATCTAAAACCCCTTGGGGCTTTTGTGTTGTAGCAGCACTGTCCAGGTAGACAATCTTCTTATCCCATTCTTGACTCAAGTAGGGAAAGTCTTTTCGAATTTCTAAAATTTCTTCCTGAGTTAGCATAATCCCCCTCTATCGTTTGTTCATCTTGTTTCTAAAGTACTCCCAAATCGCATCCTTTTCTTCTTGATCTTTTAAAAGGTCAATGGTGGAGGCGTACTTGGACTCTACAATGAGGCTTTCAGCCAATTGGTGGTCAATGCCCCGACTCTTTAGGTAAAAGAGCAGGTCGGCATCAATTTCCCCACTGGATGCAGCATGGTTGCCGGCAATATCATCTTCATGAGACAAAAGAACCGGCACTGAAATATTTAAGACACTGTCGTCTAAAAGAACAGTGTATTCCTCTTCGCTACCTTGGGATCCTCCGCTGCCTTCTTTAAAGTCCAGGGTGGTCTTTAGATTTTTTTGGGATTGGTCCATCAAGGCCCCATTAATAACAAGGTTGGCCTTGGTCTTGGGCTTGTGGTGGTTGACATGGTAGAGGATGTTAAGCTGGTCCTCTTCATGGCCGAAGTAGATGCTCTTAATGTCCACATCTGCCTCTTGGCCCAGCAATTCCACCTGGGTGTTCATATAATTTTTCAAGGCACCCATTTCGTATTGGCGCAAGCGGACCTTGGCCCTTTCTTCCGCCAAAACAACCACACTTTCCAGGCTCATGGACCTGTCTTCCTTTTGAATAATATAAACATTGACTTCCGCTGCCTTTTTGGCAATAATCCGGATCAAAGAATTTCTAAACTTTTCCACCTGTCCTTGGTCCTTGTAGGATAAAACCAGGCTTAATTTTCCCCCTTCTTCCACGATAATATCATGGGTGTCTAAAAGTTGGGGGCAGTCATCACTGGTGGTTAAGTGGATGGTTTGGCTGGCCTTGACTTGGCCCTTGTCTGCCAGGTACTTCCGGTAGACATTCCCCTGGGTCCGGTTCAGGTCCAGGGCCTCTTGGGCCACGCCATAGGTGTAGCCTTCCAATTCCGGCCGGTCTTCAAAGCTTCCTGTGCTTTCCAGGGGAAAGGCTTGGGGCTTAATTTCCGGCAAGTCAATGGTTACTTCATTTACTTTTGTATGCCTATAGGTCCTATAGGCTAATTTATTTCCTAATATTTCCATACTTCCTCCTAGCCTATGCTTCCTTCAAGCTCAATATTAATCAGGTTGTTCATTTCTACGGCATATTCCATGGGAAGTTCCTTGGCCACGGGCTCTGCAAACCCGCGAACGACCATAGATTTCGCTTCTTCTTCGCTGATACCCCGGGTCATGAGATAGTAGATGACCGAGTCATCAATCCGGCCAATGGTGGCCTCATGGCCAAAATCCACATCCTTGTTTTCAATTTTAATGACAGGAATGGTATCGGCCCTGGATTGGTTGTCCAGCATCAAGGACTCGCAAGAAGAGGAGGCCTTGGACCCATGGGCATTTTCCTTGATCTCCGTCAGGGACCGGTAGCAACAAATGCCCCCGCCCTTGGAAATGGACTTGGAGTTGACATAGGACTTGGTGTCCGGTGCAGCATGGATCATAATGGCCCCGGTATCCAGGTTTTGTCCCGGACCGGCAAAGGAAATTTGCGTCATTTCCGCAGATGCTCTAGGCCCTACCAAGATACTTGCCGGGTAGAGATAGGACACCCGAGACCCAAAGGACCCAGAAACCCATTCAATCTTTCCGTCTTCTTGGATAATGGACCGTTTGGTATTTAAGTTGTACATGTTCCTGGACCAGTTTTCAATGGTGGAAAAACGACAGGTGGCCTTTTTCCCAACAAAGATTTCCACTGCTCCAGCATGGATGTTTAAGACATTGTATTTGGGCGCCGAGCAGCCTTCAATAAAGTGGCAGTAGGCGTCATCTTCTACAATGATCATGGTGTGCTCAAATTGACCCGCTCCCGGTGCATTTAACCGGTAGTAGGATTGCAGGGGCACATCTACATTAACCCCCTTGGGAACGTAGACAAAAGATCCCCCGGACCAAACAGCATAGTGGAGAGCAGCATACTTGTGCAAGCCTGGAGAAATTGCCCGACCAAAATATTCCTTGACCAGGTCTTCATGCTCTTTAATGGCTGTATCAAAATCCGTATAGATAACCCCTTGGTCCTTTAAATATTTTTGCATGGAGTGGTAGACCACTTCCGAGTCATATTGGGCCCCAACACCAGATAGAAATTGGTCCTTTTCCGCTTCAGGAATCCCCAAGGAATCAAAGGTGTTCCGGATGTCTTCCGGCACATCATCCCAGTCCACAGATAGGTCTGCATCGGGGCTGATATAGGTGGTAATCTTGTTGATGTCCACTTCAGAAATATCCGGCCCCCAGGTGGGATTTTCCAATTCGTTAAAAAGCTTCAGGGCCTTGAGCCGGTAGTCCAGCATCCATTGAGGCTCCTTTTTCTTGGCAGAAATCTTCCGGATGATGTCTTCGCTAATGCCGTTTTCCATCTTGTCCCGGTAGTTGACCTTATTCTTTAAATCGTAGATCCCGCGGTCAAAATCTTGGATTTCAGTCTTCTTTCTTTTGTTCATTGTCTACCTCATCCTTTATCCAACCGAATCCCTTTGCTTCAATTTCATGAATCAAGGACTCATCTCCATCTTTGACAATTTCTCCATCCATAATGACATGGACTTGGTCAATGGGGATATTGTTTAGAATTTCATTGTGGTGGGTGATGATTAAAACAGAGTTCTTTTCAGATAAGAATTTTTCAATCCCCTTGGATACAACCCGCACAGCATCCACATCAAGGCCTGAGTCAGTTTCATCCAAAATGGCCAGTTTGGGGTTCAGGGTCAGGAGTTGCAAGATTTCATTTTTCTTCTTTTCTCCCCCGGAAAAACCCACATTTAGATAACGGTCCAGGTATTTTTCATCCATTTCCAAGACATCGGCATAGTCCAGTAACTTTTCATGAAAATCAATAATCCCAATATTTTCTTGGTTGATTTCCTGGTTGGATGCTCTTAAGAAATTTTCCACAGTTAGGCCCGAAACTTCCACCGGGTTTTGGAAGGACATAAAGAGCCCCTTCTTGGCCCTTACATCCGTAGTGTCTGCTAGGATGCTTTCTCCATCCAAAAGAATGTCCCCCTTGCTTACCTTGTATTGGGGGTTGTTCATCAAAACATTGGCCAGGGTGGACTTCCCTGACCCATTGGGTCCCATAATTACATGGATTTCCCCATAATTTATCTTTAAATTAATCCCCTTAATAATCTCTTGCCCGGGAATACCAGCACAGAGATCTTTTACTGTGAGTAAATTTTTCGTCATCACTTTCCTCCTTGCGACCTTCTATTCTCTATTTGAAATTTGTATAAACTATCAATTTGTACCTATCGAGTACACTTAACTTATATAAGGGTATCACTTGGGCCCATTTTTGTCAATGAAAAACCAGCCTTTTATTGCTATTTTAGCAATCTTTGAGGGGTTTTCCCCCTGCAGAAAAATCGAGTCATTTTTTCAAATTTATCCCCTTAATATTTTATAAGTTTTGACCTGTTTATTATATATACCCAGAAAAAGTCCCTACGAAAATTTTTTTCTTCTCCGAGCTCTTGTCATTTTATTTCCCCACAAGAAAAAAGAGACCCCTCTAGGAGGCCTCTTTGGTCTTTAAATTTGATTACATCATACCCATTCCGCCCATGCCGCCTGGTGCTCCGCCCATGCCTGGCATTGGAAGGTCTGATTTTACATTGGCTACAGCTGCTTCTGTAGTTAGGATCATGGATGCAACACTTGCTGCATTTTGAAGGGCTGACCGAGTAACCTTGGTTGGGTCCACGATTCCGCTCTTGGCCATGTCGATAAATTCGCCGTTGTAGGCATTGTAACCCATGCCCGGATCCAAGGCGCGTACTTTTTCAACAATAACGGATCCTTCAACTCCAGCATTTTCAGCAATCATCCGCATGGGTTCTTCCAAGGCACGGACAATGATGCTAACACCAGTTCTTTCGTCGCCTTCCGTTTGGTCCAAAAGTTTTTCCACTTCAGGAATACTGTCCAGAAGAACAACTCCACCACCTGGAACAATTCCTTCTTCCACTGCTGCACGAGTAGCTGCAAGAGCATCTTCAATCCGAAGTTTGCGTTCTTTTAATTCGATTTCAGTAGCTGCTCCTACCCGGATAACGGCAACACCACCGGATAATTTTGCCAGACGTTCTTGGAGTTTTTCCTTGTCAAATTCAGAGTCGGAATTTTCCATGCTGGTCCGGATTTGGGTGATGCGGTCTTCAAGGGCTGCCTTGTCTCCAGCACCATCAACGATGACAGTCAGGTCTTTTTCTACCCGAACCTTGGCTGCCCGACCCAACATGTCCACAGTGGTTTCTTTTAAGTCGTGGCCTAAGTCTTCAGTGACAACTTGACCACCAGTTAAGGCAGCAATGTCCTTTAACATTTCCTTACGACGGTCTCCAAAGCCTGGTGCCTTAACAGCAACAACGTTTAGGGTTCCCCGTAATTTATTTAAAACAAGAGTTGCCATAGCTTCGCCTTCAATGTCTTCAGCGATGATGACAAGAGGTTTGCCAGATTGGACTAATTTTTCCAAAATTGGAAGCAGGTCTTGGATGCTGGTAATTTTTTTATCGGTAATTAAAATATAGGGGTCTTCCAGTTCAGCAACCATTTTTTCAGAGTCTGTTACCATGTAGGGAGAAACATAGCCCCGGTCAAATTGCATCCCTTCTACTACTTCAAGGGTTGTGCCTGTGGACTTGGATTCTTCTACAGTAATAACCCCATCTTTGCCTACTGTTTCCATGGCTTGGGCAATTAATTGGCCTGTTTCTTCATTGGCAGAGGAAATGGCTGCAACGTTGGCAATGGATTCCTTGGTGTCTACTTCTTTGGAAAATCTCTTTAATTCTTCAACAGTCTTGTCAACTGCCTTTTGGATTCCCTTTTGCAGGATCATGGGGTTGGCACCAGCTGCCAGGTTCTTTAAGCCTTCACGAATGATGGATTGGGCAAGAAGGGTTGCTGTTGTAGTTCCGTCTCCAGCTACATCATTGGTCTTAATGGCCACTTCTTTTAATAATTGGGCCCCCATGTTTTCAAACTTATCTTCAAATTCAATTTCACGAGCAATGGTAACCCCATCATTGGTAATAAGGGGGGAGCCGAATTCCTTATCCAATACAACATTCCGTCCCTTGGGCCCCAAGGTTACCTTAACTGTATCTGCAAGTTGGTTGATCCCTTTCACAAGACCATTTCTTGCATCTTCTCTAAATTTAATTTCTTTAGCCATGCAAAAAACCTCCTTAATTATTCAATAACTGCTAGGATATCTTCGTATTTGATAACGATGACTTTTTCACCGTCAATTTCAAATTCAGATCCGGCATACTTTGAGTAAACAACCTTGTCTCCAACTTTTAATTGGCCGGCTGTTTTTTCATCTTTGTCTATTTCATTTGCCACTGCAAGAACTTCTGCAATATTGGATTCTTCCTTTGCGCTGGATGGCAAAACAAGTCCACTCTTTGTGACATTTTCTTCTTTTTCAACTTTTTTTAGGACCACGCGGTCTCCCAATGGTTTTAACATTTTTAACCTCCTTATACTTGTTAGCACTCTAAGTCCTTTGTTGCTAACCATCTGTATCTAGTATAACCCATTCTTTTCTTCTTTTCAAGTCTCTTCTAAAAAAAATTTAAGCCAGGATAAAAATATGGTAGACCAAGAGGATTAGAAGGCCTGGCAACATATCTCCTGCCTTTATTTTTTTCAGGCCCAAGAGGTTGATCCCAATGGCCATAATCAAAAGTCCCCCTAGACCTGTTAGATCTGCCAGGGCAGCTGGAGTCAGTAAGGGGTCGATGAATTTTGAAAAAACCACAATGGCCCCCTGGTAGAGGCCCACAGTTACCAAAGACCCATAGACTCCTGGCCCCAGGGTGTTGACCAGGACCACGGAGATGGTTCCATCCAAGATGGCCTTGGCATAAAGGGTGGCGTAGTTTTTTTCCAGGCCCGCCTGGAGAGACCCTACAATGGACATGGACCCAATGCAAAAAAGCAGGCTGGCCCCGATAAAACCTGTGGCAAAGTTTGGTCCCCCATCCTTGGCCAACTTGGCTTGGAGCTTGTTGCCATAGCCATAGAGCCGGTCTTCAATATCCAGCTTGGTCCCCAGGATTCCACCAAGAACCAGGGACAGGATCACCACCAGGGCTGTTTGGGTTTTTAGGGCCATGTCAATGCCCAGGTAGAGGACGGCCAAGCCCATGGCTGTCATTAAAAAATCTTCCAGCTTTTTATCCATAAACCTTCCCGCCAGGCGGCCAAGGCTGCAACCGATAAAAATAGCCAGCATATTTACAAGATTTGCCTGCATATCAACCCTCCATTTGATTTAACTTGGCATGGTAAAAAAGAGCCTGCTGGGCATAGCCAGCATAGGGGCCAAAAAGGTCCTGGGCCAAGGCCTCATAGTCTTTTTCTCCACTTTTGGGAAAGTGCTTTTTCAAAGCCCGTTTCATCCAAACATCCACCGGGAAGCCCTGCCAGTTGTGGAGGCCAAACAAGAGGATGCAATGGGCCACCTTGGGTCCCACCCCACTGAGTTTCCTTAGTTCCTTCATGGCCAGGTCCTTGTCCTTAGTTTCCTTTAAGGCCTCCAAGTCCACCTGGCCCTCTAAAATCTGCCGGGTAGTCTTGACCAGGTATTGGTCCCGGTAGCCCAACTTTATTTTTTCTCGAAAGTCCTCCCGGCAAACCCCGGCCAGGTCCTGGGGCCTGGGAAAGCTGTAATAGGTCCCCCACTGGTCCTGTCTTTTAATCCCATAATTTTGGCAAAGGGCAAAGAGAGACTTACGAATCCTGGGAATATTGGAGTTGGCTGAAATAATAAAGGCCACCACCACCTCCCAGGGGTCCTGCCTCAAGATGTGGATTCCTGAGGCAGCCGTCAAAGCCGGCCGTAAAAATTCGTGACTTGCTAGGGTCTCTTCCACAGCCTGGTAGTCCCGGTTCAAGTCAAAAAAGTCCTCCAGATCCCTTCTTGCCACTGGACCCTGGACCTCTAAAAAGCCCTCTCCCTGTCGGGCCCAAATCCTTTGGTCCTTAAAGTAAACCAGGTAGCCCCCATCCAGGGCCTGGGTCCGGAAGAATTGCCCGCAAAAAAGGGTTTTTTCCAGGTCCATACTTGTTTTTATCTTCATCGTTACTCTTCCTAAATGACAAAAAGCTCTCCCAGGGAGAGCTTCTACTATTTCTTTTCCGTTAGATAGTATGACAGGGTCAATAAGCTATCGTTTAAACGGACACTTTCCAAAATGACATCTTCCGGTACCACCAAGTCTACAGGGGCAAAGTTCCAAATCCCTTTGATTCCCGCAGCAACAAAGTCATCAGCAATTTTTTGGGACCCATCCTTGGGTACTGTGATAATCCCCACTTCCACCTTGTTCTTTTTGATAAAGTCCGCCATGTCATCCAAGGAATAGACCTTGAGACCGTCAATAACCTTGCCTACTTTTTCCGGATTTTTATCGAACATGGCCAGGATTTCAAAGCCCGAGGCCTTAAAGCCAGAATAGGTTGAAATAACTGACCCCAGTCGACCTGCCCCAACAACTACAGCCCTATATGTCTTATCGATACCAAGAATCTTGGCAATCTCTGTATGTAGGGCTTGAACATTATAGCCGTAACCTTGTTGGCCAAAACCCCCGAAATTATTCAAATCTTGGCGTATTTGCGAGGCCGTAAAGCCTGTAAGTCCACTTAGTTCTTGGGAGGAAATGCGATCAACGTTGCGGTCCAGAAGATCGGACAGGTAGCGATGATACTTTGGTAGCCGTCGAATAACAATATCTGATACTTTTTTTATCTCTTTTGCCAATTTTTTCCCTCCTATTAATAAATAATATTCTATCTAATTTAGTATATCCGATTTTTCCTTTTTTTTAAAGTCTTTTTGTCAAGGATATACCGATTTTTCTCAATTTTTGATACAATAAATGAAGGAAAGGAGCAAAGCATGGCACAAATTTCATTTCACAAGGTTTCCTATGCCTATGTCGTCGACCCCATCTTGGACCAGGTGGACTTTGTCCTGGAGCCAGGAGAAAAGGTCGGCCTGGTAGGCAATAACGGGTCCGGGAAAACCACCTTATTTCAATTAATCAAGGGAAATTTAAGTCCCAACTCAGGAGAAATCAACCGGATGAAGGACCTGAAGATTGGACTTTTATCCCAACATATGTCCTTTTCCGGGACAGTTTACGACTCCTGCCTGGAAATTTTTGCCCCGCTTTTCCGGCTCCAGGAGACCATGCACCAAATGGAAGCTGCCATGGCCCATGCCCATGGGGAGGACCTCCAAGACCTCATGGACCGCTATGCCAACCTCCAGGAAAAATTTCTCCAGATGGACGGCTACAGCTATGAGTCAAGGATCCGGGGTGTCCTAACAGGCCTGGGCTTTAACCAGGACCAATGGTCCATGGACAGCCAGGACCTGTCTGGTGGTCAAAGGGCAAGGTTGGGCCTGGCCCAAATCCTCTTGACCCCCTATGACGTCTACCTCTTTGACGAACCCACCAACCACCTGGATGTCAAGACCATTGAATTTTTAGAAAAGGCCATTAACGACCTCCAGGCCACTGTCCTGGTCATTAGCCACGACCGCTACTTCCTGGACAAGGTCTGTAAAAAAATCTTCCACCTGGAAAACCAGCAATTAAAAGTCTACCAGGGCAACTACACCCACTTCCAGGCTCGCCACAAGCTGGACCTGGACCTCTACCGCAAGCAATACCAAGACCAGCAAAAAGAAATCAAGCGCCAGGAAGAAATCATCAAGCGCTTTACCAATATGGGCAAGGCCCGGCTCATCCGCCAGGGCCAGTCCCGGCAAAAGCTCCTGAATAAGATGAAGCAAATGGACGCCCCCCTGGAGGCCAAAAAAACCATCCTCCGCTTTGAAACCAAGGTCCAAAGTGGTCAAGATGTCTTACGGGTCCAAGATGCTCAAAAGTCCTATGACCGCCCCCTCTTTCAGGGGGTCAACCTCAACCTCTACAAGGGAGATTCCGTAGGCCTCATCGGCGACAACGGCACCGGCAAGTCCACCCTGGCCAAGGCCATCCTGGGCAAGGTCCCCTTGACTGCCGGATCCATCCAGTTGGGTGCCAATGTCCATCTGGGCTATTTTGACCAAGAATTAGCCGACCTGGACCTAAACAAGACCGTTATGGATGAACTTTGGGACCAATACCCCAAGCTGACCCACTATGAGGTCCGGTCCTACCTGGCCAAGTTTTTATTTGTGGGAGATGACTTGTTCAAGACTGTAGAGGAACTTTCCGGTGGAGAAAGGGGCCGCCTATCCCTCTTAAAGCTCATGCTGTCTGAAGCCAACTTTTTAATCCTGGACGAACCCACCAACCACCTGGATATGGACTCCAAGGAAATTTTAGAAGATGCCCTGAAACTCTATGAGGGAACCATCTTAACCATTAGCCACGACCGCTACTTTTTAAATGCCGTCAGCAACAAGATTTGGGCCCTGGAAGATGGGCAAATCCATGAATTTTTAGGCAACTATGACTACTACCTGGAAAAAACCAAGGAGGAAGAGGACCTGGCCTTTGATGGCGGCCCCTCCAAGACCAGTCGAAAAAGGGAACAAATCCGGGAACGGCAAGAGCAAAAAAATCGAAAAAAAGAAAAGGAAGACCTGGCCAAGTTGGAAGAAAAAATTGACCAACTGGAAAAGGACCTGGCCCAGGTGGACCAAGACCTGGCCGACCCGGACCTCTACCAGGACCTGGACAAGACCATGGCCCTGTCCAAAAAACGCCAAGATCTAGAAGACCTCTTGGCCCAGGCCATGGACCAATGGGAAGACTTTTTAAGCCAATAAACACGTGTAGGAGAAAATACCTCCTACACGTTTTTATCTTTATTTACATTATTTACATTGGCTGACAATTTCTTTAATTTTTTCAATGTCTGGTTTGATGGAATCTTCATACTTGTGGGACCAAAGAACGGTTCCATCGGGTCCAACTAGGACAACGGCCCGGCCGGAAGATCCGGAATGTTCTTGCCAAACTCCATAGGCCTTAGAAACTTCTCCCAGGGGTTTGAAGTCTGAAAGGATGTTTAAGTTACTCAAACACAGGGTTTCTGCCCAAACCTTTTTCGAGGGTTGGGGGTCTACGCTCATACCCAAAACTTCTGTATTGTGGTCTGTGAAGAAGCCATAGTTGGCTTCAAGATCTCTCATTTGGTCTGTGCAAACAGGAGTAAATGCCAGGGGATGCCAAGACAATAGGACATATTTTCCCTTGTAGTCCGATAGTTTAACATGGTCTCCTCTTTGGTTGGTTAAATCAAACTCCGGAGCCTTTTGCCCTTTTTCAATAATCGACATAATTTTTCCTCCTTTACTCAAGACATGGGTCTTAACTTATTTTAAGACCTTGTATTGTCCTTATACCCAATTTGGAAAAATTATCTCCATCTTTCCACAAAGCTTTTAAAAAATTTTCCAACAACAATGGAAAACCGGTCCATGTCCTTGATATAGGCAAAGTCTTTTCCGTAAATTTTCAACTCCTTGGCCAGGTCTTCTTCCTGGCCGGTAAAGACTCCCAGGACCTGGATTCCCTTCAGCCGGAGATTTAAAACCATCTGGGCTGTATCCTCCAGGGCCTCCTGGTCTTCATAGTTGAGGCCGGGACTTGTCTGGTCAGCTGACAGGCCCAGGTGGATCCGGTCATTGGGTCGCCCATCGCTTAAGACCACCAGGAGAGATTGCCGGTTGGGATCTTTTTTCATACTCTCATAGAGGTAGGCCAGGGCCAGGCCATCTCGGTTGGACCCGGTGGCCTGGTAGCGAAAAATCTGCCGGTTTTCCTGGATTCCATCCTGGTAGTCCCGATATTCTTCTATGACTAAATAGTTGTAGAGGTTGTGGAAGCCCAAAACCCGGGTGGGAATGTGGAGGGCCACCAGGGCCTGGGCCAGGATATAGGCCTGGATGGCCACATCTTCCTGGTGGTCTTCCTGGGACCCCGAGGCATCCATTAAAAGGTCTACCGTAAACTGCCCCGGCTCCTGGGCCAGGTGGTTTCGAAAGACCTGGTGGTTGTCCAAGACAACTTCCTGCCAAACCCAGGCCGCTTCCAGGTCTCCGGACCTGGACCTTTGACTGTCCTCTTGGCTTTGGTCCAAGAGGGTCTTTTTTAAAAGACTCTTTAGTTGGTTGATGTTTCTCCGATAAATGGTGGCCTTGTCTTGAAAGGCCTGGAGGTTTTTCTTTTCTTGGTCTTGGGCCAGGGACTGGTAGTAGCAGGACTTCATATCCTGGAGATAGTGGCCCTTGGTCCTGTGGAGGCGGATGCCCTGGTGGATGCCCCGACAAATTTTCTCTTCCAGGGCCAAAAGTCGACTCCCTTCCTGGGAGGCTTGACCATAGTGCTGGATGACTTTTTCATGAATTTTGGGGTCAAAGGGACTTTGGGACTGACCCGGGTCCCCAGCTGCCTCCTCCAGGGCCTGGACCTCTTCATCCATTAGGAGGACGCCGGTAAATTCTGCTGCTTCAATGGTATATTTTTCCAGGGAGTCTGTTTCCTTGACCTTGTCTTGGGCCGAAAGAATTTTTGCATCCTTGCCTTGGTCTTTCCTGGCCTGGGACTTTTCTTTCCAGCCTTCTTGAGAATGCGAAATCTGTCCAGGTCCTGCTTCCCGCTTCCAGGCCAGGCTCCGATAAATTTTTTCCAAGTCCCGGATGGCCTGGTCCGTTTCCAGGGGACTTTTTTTCATAAGGTCTTTTAGGATTTTTTCATAGAAAGACCCAGCCTCCAAGCCCCCGTCCAGGGCCTGGATGTAGGCATACAAAACCTCCTCCTGAAAGGTCTTGTCCCTTTTTTCTTGCAACTTTTCCTTTACATCTTCCAGGTAGGATAGACGATGGGCATAGGCCCCGGGTCTTTCTTCCTCCATCAGGTCCTTGAGTTGGTAGTCAAAATAAAGCTGGGCCAGGACCCTTAGGTCCCGGTCATGGTCTCCGGAATAAACCCGGCTCCG
This sequence comes from Urinicoccus massiliensis, assembly GCF_900120405.1. Lineage (GTDB taxonomy): Bacteria > Bacillota > Clostridia > Tissierellales > Peptoniphilaceae > Urinicoccus > Urinicoccus massiliensis. The sequence goes on from NZ_LT635493.1 coordinate 318,861, forward strand.
GAAAAAATGTAGAAGTTTTTTCCCATCATAGTATTTATAAATCAAACCCTCCAGGCTATTGCTATAGACCAGGCCTCCCTGGGAAACCAGCCGGTCCTTGGGCAGGCTTTCATAGGTCCCGGCCACTGTCCAAAGGACGTTGTCTTCCCTGACTTGGTCCCCTTCTTGCCTAGTCAAAGAAATCCTGCCCCTTCATGTCCTGGCTAAAGAGGGTCTTGATGGTATCTTGGACCAGGTCTTTTTCATAGGTATCAAAACACTTGTTGGCCAGGCCCAGGTCCAGGGCTGGAAAAATTCCCAGACCCCTTTTCATAAGTTGGAGGGCGTAAAGGAGTCCCCTTAGGTCAATGGCCTTGGAGGAAATTTCTGCATGGAGACTTTTTTCTTGCAGGTCCATAAAGAGCTGGCTAAAGGCTTGGGCCGGGTCTCGATGGATCCCAGTGTGGTCCATGAGGATCTTAATCAAATCTTCTTGAGAGATGGCCGGCATGTCCAAGACTAAAAACCGGCTCACCAGGGCCTCGTTTAGGTCCCGGGTTCCCAGGTAGCCATGGTTCATGGTGGCCAAAAAACGGCTGGCAGGATGGAGCCTCAAGAGGTCGTAACCCGGAATATCTAAAATCCGCCGGTCATCCAGGGCTGAATGGATAACGGACAGGGCCTCGTTTTTTGCCATGTTGATTTCGTCCAGGACTCCAAAACCCCCATACCTGGCTGCCTGGTAGACAGGCCCCGGTTTGAGAACTACTTCCCCATCCTTGAAGGTATCGCTGGCCACCAGGCCATGGGCATCGCTGGTCATGTTCAAGGAAACCGTCCATTGGGGTCGGCCAAAGAGGAAGGACAGGTTTTCACACAGGACATTTTTCCCCGTGGCCTTGGGCCCCGACAGGAGGAGGTGGGCCCCTTCCAATAGGGCCAGGATGGCCTGGGTCCAAACTACCCCTCCGTAAAATTTATAGTTTAAGGTCCCAATCCGGTCTTCCATTTCCCGGGGGTATTCCTCCCGAAAGGCCTTAACCTCTGTCAAAAGGGCATCTGCCACCCCCTGGCTCCGTAAAAATTCTTCAAAGCTTTCCATGGTCATGGTCATAATCCACCCCTCCTTCCTTCTCTTGCAAAACTTCCCCTGCCTTTTTCCTATAGACCCGGCTGAGCCAGTAAAAGATGGCCAGGACCATAACCAAGTAGCCGGCATAAATGGCCGGGAGGTTTTTCACCAGGCCCACTTGATAGAGCACAGCTGGCAGGTCCATGAGAAAGTGTAGACCTATAGCTAAAACCAGGGCTGATTTTTTCAAAAATCCCCGGACAATAAAATAGACTAAAAGGGCCATGGCCAAGTGGAAACTCAGGGCTAAGATCCTTTCCACCAAAGGCAGGATCATTTGGACCCCCTGGATGGAGGCCAGGGCCTGGATGGTCTCCTTAACCTGGCCATGGTAGGCCGGAGGAATGTCCTTTAAGATGGCCGGCAAGCCCAGGGCATTAACCTTTCTCTCCAAGAAAAACTGGCTAATCCCCGTTAGACCCACCAGGATGGTCATTTCAAACCCTCCATGTCCCAGGCCATATTGGAGGGCGTCATAGGTCCCCAAACCTTTCTTCTGGTCCATGAGTTTCAGGACATAATAACGGGGAATTTCTTCAAAAATTCCCGCTGCCAAGGCCCCATAAAGGACATAGAGCCAGACTTGATTCTCCCGGTCAATATGGGGCAGAACCACTGCATGAAGCATCTTTTCTAAAACTAGGGCAAAGGAAAAAAAGACCAAGGCCCCGGCTAGGGCATACTTAATCCTTGCATTTTTTCTTATATTTAAATAGACCATGCCCGTAAGGGGGACCAGGATACAGACCAACCCCAGGGCCAATTGGCCGTAGATTTGCGCATTGCTAAACATGTCAACCTCCTTTGTATTTGGTCTTTTCATTATAGCATGAATGTCTCCCCCTCTACAGGAAAATGTGGTAGACTAGAAAGAGAAAGTGAGGTCCTTATGAAATTATTAATTACGAGCCGGATACCCCAAGAAATTTTTGACGATTTAGCCAAAGTTTATACCATAGACTACCACGATTCCCTGGAGCCCCTATCTCCAGAAGAAATCAAGATGCGGATCCAAGATGTCGACGCCCTCTTGTGCCCCCTTTCCGACAAGATTGACCGGGAAATTTTAGATGCAGGAGAAAATTTAAAGTTGGTGGCCAACTACGGCGCCGGTTTTGACAATATCGACACCAAGTATGCCGCCTATAAAAACATTGCCGTTTCCAATGCCCCGGCCCCTTCTTCGGCTGTATCTACAGCCGAGATGACCTTCAGCCTCCTCTTGGCAGCAGCCCGGGGACTCATTCCCGGAGACAAGCTGGTTCGCCAAGGAGACTTCCAAGGCTGGCGGCCCACCTTCTTTTTGGGTCACCAAGTCAAGGGCAAGGTCCTGGGCATTATTGGCCTGGGTCATATTGGGTCTGAACTAGCCAAAAGAGCCCTGGCCTTTGGCATGGAAGTGGTTTATTTTTCCAGGACCCGGAAAAGCGACCTGGAAGACCTGGGCCTCAAATACCTGGATTTAGCCCAAGTCCTACAAAAATCCGACTTTGTCAGTCTCCACCTCTCCTACCAACCCCAACTCCACCACTTGATTTCCAAGGATGCCCTGGAGTTAATGAAGGAGTCTGCCATCCTCATCAATGCCTCCCGGGGACCCATTGTAGATGAAAAAGCCCTGGTCCAAGCCTTGAAGGAGAAAAAAATTGCCGGAGCCGCCTTGGACGTCTATGAGTTTGAACCCAAGGTCCACCCTGACCTCTTAACCATGGACCAAGTGGTCCTGTCTCCCCACCTGGGCAATGCCACCTATGCCGCCCGGATGGAAATGGGAGAAAATGCCCGGGACAACCTCCTGGCCCTGGCCCAAGGCAAGGACCTTCCCAACCGGGTGAATTAAAATTTCGAAAGACTAAACCGGGCCTAGCCCGGCTTTTTCTTGGCTAAATTTATAAAAAATCTTAAAAAGCCCAAGATTTTCTATGCTATAATCTACTTAAGCAAATTATTTTCCAATCAATGTATAAGGGGGAACCATGGACAACAAAAAAGAAGCCATGCAGCTTCACAGAGATTTAAGAGGTAAGTTAGAAATCAAAGCCAGAACCAAGGCCGACAGTGCCCAAGCCCTGGCCCTGGCCTATACTCCAGGAGTAGCCCAAGCCTGCCTGGCCATCCAAGAAGACCCGGACCAAGCCTATGCCCTGACCCGGAAGTGGAACTTGGTGGCTGTCGTTTCTGACGGGACAGCTGTTTTAGGCCTGGGAGATATTGGCGGTCTGGCAGGTATGCCTGTCATGGAAGGCAAGTCCATCCTATTTAAAAACTTTGCCAATGTAGATGCCTTTCCCATCTGCCTGGCCACCAAGGATACAGAAGAAATTATTCAAACGGTAAAAAATATTGAGCCCTGTTTTGGCGGCATCAACCTGGAAGATATCAAGGCCCCCAAGTGTTTTGAAATCGAACAAAGACTGAGCCAAGAACTGGACATTCCCGTTTTCCATGACGACCAACACGGTACAGCCATTGTGGTCTTGGCCGCTGTGATCAACTCCCTAAAGCTGGTGGGGAAAAAATTAGAAGAGGTCCGGATTGTCATGAGTGGAGCTGGAGCAGCTGGCATGGCCATCCTCCATCTTTTAAGCCTTGAAGGGGCACGAGATGTCATCTTCGTTGGCCGAAAGGGAATTTTGGATGCCGACTATTATGACGACCCCTACCGGAAAAAACTCCTGGCCCAATGTAACCCTCACCATGTCCAAGGAGGCATGGAAGAAGCCCTAACTGGGGCAGATATCTTTATTGGGGTTTCCGGTCCTGGCCTGGTAACCAAGGAAATGGTGGAAAAGATGAATAAGGATGCCATTGTCTTTGCCATGGCCAACCCCGTACCAGAAATTTATCCCGACCAAGCCAAGGCTGGAGGAGCCCGGGTTTGTGGTACCGGCCGCAGCGACTTCCCCAACCAGGTCAACAATGTCTCCGTCTTTCCAGGCCTCTTCCGAGGAGCCCTAGATGTTCGCGCCCGGAAGATTACAGATAATATGAAACTGGCTGCTGCCCACGCCATTGCCGATGCCGTCCAAGACCCACATGAAGACTACATCCTTCCCAATGCCTTTGACTTGGCAGTAGCGGACCATGTGGCCAAGGCCGTGGCAGACCAGGCCATCAAGGATGGGGTGGCGAGAAAATAATGGACTACCGCATCGAACACGACAGCCTGGGCGAAGTCAAGGTTCCCAAGGACAAGTACTGGGCTGCCCAAACCCAAAGAAGTTATGAAAATTTTAAAATTGGCCAAGAAAAAATGCCCCGGGAAATCATCCAGGCCTTTGCCCTTTTAAAATATGCTGCCGCCCAGGCCAATTGCGAATTAGGCCTTTTGGACCAAAAAAAAGCCCAGGCCATTGAAGAGGTCTGTGACCAAATTTTATCCGGCAGCCTGGATGACCACTTCCCCCTGGTGGTTTGGCAAACAGGGTCTGGCACCCAGAGCAATATGAATGTCAATGAAGTCATTGCCCACCGGGCCAATGAAATTTTGGGCCAAGACCTCCTCCACCCCAATGACGACGTCAACCGGTCCCAATCCAGTAATGACACCTTCCCTACCGCCCTCCATATCAGTAGCCTCCTGGCTGTAGAAGAAAGGCTCTTCCCCGCCATAGAAGAGCTGAAATCCACCTTTGATGGGCTTTCTCAAGCCTATATGGACATTATCAAAACCGGCCGGACCCACCTCCAAGATGCCGTTCCCCTTTCCCTGGGCCAAGAAATCAGCGCCTGGTCCCGGATGTTGGAAGTCTCCAAGGCCATGATCCAAGACTCCCTGGCAGGACTTAGGGAAATCGCCCTAGGAGGAACTGCCGTAGGAACAGGACTCAATGCCCCAGAGGGTTTTGCAGACCTGGTGGCAGAAAAAATTAGCCAAAAGTCTGGCTACCCCTTCCTATCGGCAAAAAATAAATTCCATGCCCTAACCAGCAAGGACCAAATCGTCTTTGTCCACGGAGCCATCAAGGCCCTGGCCTGTGACCTCTTGAAAATTGCCAATGATGTCCGGATGCTGGCCTCAGGCCCCAAGTGTGGTATTGGAGAAATTACCATCCCTGCTAATGAACCCGGGTCTTCCATTATGCCTGGCAAGGTCAACCCCACCCAGGCAGAAGCCCTGACTATGGTTTGCGTCCAAGTCATGGGGAATGACACCGCCATTTCCATGGCTGCATCCCAGGGCAACTACCAGCTCAATGTCTACATGCCTCTTATTGCCTATAACTTTTTGCAAAGCGTCCGGCTCCTGGCCGATGCCCTAAAGAGTTTTAATCTCCATTGCGCCCAAGGGATCAAGCCCAACAGGGAAAAAATCCAAGAAAACCTGGACAAGTCCCTGATGTTGGTTACGGCTTTAAACCCCTACCTAGGCTATGAAAATGCCGCTAAAATTGCCAAAAAGGCCTATGCTGAAAACAAGACCCTCAAAGAAGCCTGCCTGGACCTGGGCCTTTTGACAGAAGAAGAATTTGACCGAATTCTAGACCCCAAAAAAATGGTCCACCTAGACCGGAAATAAGGCAATATGGATCAAAATAACTGCTAGCAGTTTGAGAGACCTACCATAATGCAGGCCCTCTTCTATGTTCGACTTCCTGGTTCTTAACTTCATGATTTCTTAAAAGCTAAGATAGTGATACACCGACTATAAATGGAAAATAAAGACAAAAAAAGACCGTAAAGCATTGAAATTTCAAGGCTTGATACGGTCTTTTTATTTTGGTGGACCTGAGAGGATTCGAACCCCCGGCACGTGCCTTAGGAGGGCACTGCTCTATCCACCTGAGCTACAGGTCCATTTACTTATACTATTATAGCATATAAACCTGTGACTTTACTAGATTTTTTCAATTTGCAAAAAGGCCTGGTAGAGACCCTTTTGGAGGCGGACCAGGATGTTTTCCTGTTTAAGGTCCTTCCGAATCTCCAAGGGCAGGCTGGCCACCAATTCGCCATTTTTATAATAGAGGGCTTGGCCCACCTTGGTCTTGGCCTTTAGGGGTGGCGTCAAGGGTTTCAAGTCCAGCTTCCGGGTCAATTTTTCCCGGGCGTCCCAAACCATGGCCAGATCCTTGGCTGGGTAGACTTCGGCTTCTCTTTCCATGCCGTCAATGACTGGAACTTTTGCCATGGCCTGGTCAGACTGGGCCAGGACTCTTTTTGAATAGGTCTTGAGACTGTGGTCCATGAGTCTTTTGGCCACCACAAAGCGGTCCATATTGGTCGGGGACCCCATGGTGATGGAAATCAACCGCATGGGTTCTGTAACTCCCTGGATGGCCGGGGTCAGGGCTGTGGCCACTAAACAGCGACCGGCGGCATTGGTGTAGCCGGTTTTCAAGCCGTCAACTCCCTTGACAATCCCCAAAAGGGGGTTGGTGTTGTAGGCTAAAAATCCCCGGTTTAAATTATCAATCAGGGGTTTTTTGGACCGGTTGATAATGTCGGGATGGTCCTTCAAGAGATGTCTCACCAGTTGAAACATTTCCTGGACGGTCATCTTATTGTAGTCCCCAAGGGCGTAGTCGGTTAGGCCGTGGGGGTTAATCATATGGGCATGGGTCAAGCCTAGGCTTTGGCACTTTTCATTCATGGCTTGGACAAAGGCCGGTGTGGACCCGGACACTTTTTTCCCCAGGGCGGTAATGGCGTCATTGCCAGAAATAATCAGGGCTGCATCAATCAGTTGGTCTACTGTAAACTGGTCTCCAAGCTTGGACTTAAAGGTGGACCCGGTTAATTGGGTTACTTCTTCATCCATCACTACCGGGTCTTCCAATTTTATTTTCCCGGCCTTGATGGCATCGTAGACCACATAGAGGCTCACGAGTTTTGATGTGGAGGCCATGGCCACCACCTGGTTCATTTCGTGGCCTTCCAGGATGGTTCCTGAGTCAAAATCTCCAACCAGGTAGTGGCTGGCCAATTCTGTCAGGGGCTTGACTGAAAGCTCTTGGATGATTTGGGCTTCTTTTAGGTTTCCAGGCAGGACTCCCTGGCTGGTTGGAACCAAAAAATCCTGGTTTCGGACTTCTTCCGGTGGAATGACTGCTTCTATTTTAGCCGGTTCTTGGGCCGGCGGACTTGTTTTTTCCGTTTTTGCATAAAGGACCTGCCCCTGGGCCAAAAGGATCATTGCCAGGGCCAAGGCGATTTTTTTACGCATAGGGCACCTCTTTTCACTTCTTCCTATTTTACCAGTTTTGGGACCCAGACAAAAGCCCTTAAGAGATTTTTCTTTCCGGACTTTTGAACTTGTTTTTATAAAAACCTGCCTACTAGTGGGAAGACTCTCTTGCATAATGCCAAGGACCTATGCTATAATACTTTTATCGAGATGTAGCGCAGTCCGGTAGCGTACATGTCTGGGGGACATGGGGTCGCAGGTTCAAATCCTGTCATCTCGACCATAAAGAAAAAGAACCTTGCCTTGAGGCAGGGTTCTTTTTTTGTCTCATGAAAGCTTGACCCGGTCCTTGGCCCCCTCCAGCATGAGGTAGACAATGGCGATGCTGGCCATAAAGGACAGGCACATAATCAAAGATGTGGGAATGACAAATTTTATGTTTAAAAGCGTGGTTAGGATCCAACTAATAAACATGGGTAGGACCATGGCCAAAGACATGAGGATGCCCGAAAATCTTTGCTTGATGACCTCCAGGTCATTTTTCCAATCCAGGTCTAGGGTCATGAGGTCAAAATAAATTCCTACAAGATTGCCAAAGAGGTTGGCCAAAATTCCAGACAAAACCATGAAAATGCCATTGATAATCCCCACTTGCCCCACATAGGCAAAGGCCAGGCTGGTAAAGAGAATGGGCCCCAGGGCCAGGGTCATCCCCAAAAGCACCCTGGGTAAGACCAGGTCCTTAAAGGTCAGGGGCATGGCCTCCAAGATTTCAAAATTTTCCCCTTCCAAGGACAGGCTGCAATAGGTGGTTTGGGCATTCACCGAGACAAAGGCCAGGATATAAGAGGCAATCCCGGCCAGGTCAAGGCCCGGAAGGCTCCCCGAGATTTGGCCGAAAACCTGGTCCGGCTTGATGAAAAAGGCCGCCACTCCCAGTCCCAGGATAAGAATGGGGGACAAAATAGTATTGCTGACATAGTTGGTCCGCCAAAAATAGTGTTTGACTTCCTTTTTATAGAGGCTTTGCAGCTTGGACCCGGTGGAAAAAGTTACGGCTTTTTTCTTTTCCCTGGGGCCAGCCCCGGCTTCCTTGTAAAAGTTGTGGATGTAGTTGCGGATAATGAAATAGCCCAAGAGCAAAAGTAAGAGGGCCGTCAGGACAAAAAGCGCCAAAAAGCCCAGGAAGGATTGGTTGCTAAAGACCTGATCAAAAAACCGCAAGGGCAGGTAGTAGGTCCTTAATCCCCAGGACAAGCGGGACCAAAGGGCTAGAACCTGGTCACCATATTTGTCTGCCTGGGTCATAATGAAAATGTAAATGCCAAAGAAGAGGACGGTCCCCAAGACCTGGAGGACGGTTTTGGTATTGTGGAAGCGGAAGGTCTTGGAAATTTGCGTGGCCAAAAGAACCCCCAAAAAGGTGGGAAGGATAGGTAGGACCAAGACCGACAAGAGGTTCAAGATAAAGGCCAGGGGCCCATGGATAACCCCAAACCAAACGATGGGGATGAGGAAGATGGCAAAGGCATAAAAAAGACTGTCCAGGTAGATGCCAATAAACTTGGCCATTAAAATATCCCCCTCTCCCAGGGGCATGGGGTAGAGGATCTCAAATTCATCCCTGGAAAATAGGTTTTTGTTGCCATTGGAAATCCCCGTAAAAAAGGTCAACAGGCTTAGGACCAAGCCAAAGGTCAGGGCTAGTTCCTTGCTGTGGTTGGACGTCACCAAGATCATGGTAAAAAGGGCCGAGTAAAAGACCATAGCCAAGCCCACCAGGACCATCATAACCATGGAGCTGATCCTCTTGGTGGAAGACCGGCTATTTTTCAAAATTCTTTTCAGCTCCAATCCTAGAAGGATTTTTAATTTTTTAGTGATCATAGCCCATCAACTCCAAGAAGATATGTTCCAAGGAAGAATCCTGGATGACATCCTTGGTGGCCCCTTCCTTGACAATTTTTCCATCCTTGATGATGGTAATCTTATGACAGAGGTTTTGAGCCACCTCCAAGACGTGGGTGGAAAAGAAAATCGCCGCTCCATTGGCCACCATTTCTTGGAAGAGCTCCTTTAAAAAATGGGTAGCTGTAGGATCCAGGCCTACAAAGGGCTCATCCAAAATCAAGAGCTTGGGATCATGGACCAAGGCGGCAATAATGGCCAACTTTTGCTTCATCCCATGAGAATAGCTAGAAATTTTACTCCCCAGGTCCCCTGTCAAGTCAAAGACCTTGGCTAGGCGGAGGGTCCGGTCCATCCGGTCTTCCTCACTGACCCCATAGATGTCCGCCACAAAGTTAATGTATTCAGCCCCTGTCAAAAACTCGTAGAGCCTGGGATTGTCTGGTATGTAGGCAGAAATTTGCTTACAGGCCAAGGGGTCTTTTTTCGTGTCCATACCATTAATGAAAATATTGCCTTGGTCATAGTCCAAAAGCCCCATGACACACTTAATGGTGGTGGTTTTTCCTGCACCATTTTTACCGATAAAGCCATAAATTTCTCCCGGCTTAATTTCCAAATCAATGCCGTGAAGGACCAATTTGTCCCCATAGGCCTTGACTAATTTTTCAATTTTTAACATCCTAACCTCCCGGTATTTTTTGTATCTTCTTAAATTTAGTCTACACCAGCCTGGGGTTTTTGCCTAGTCTTTTCCGGATAAAATTCTCGAATCTTAGACTTTTGCCTACAAAAAAAGAGGGCCCTAGGCCCCCTTAGAGATTTTATTTATTTTACTTCTACAGTTGCGCCAACTTCTTCAAGTTTAGCCTTGATTTCGTCAGCTTCTGCTTGTGGAACGCCTTCTTTAATAGCTTTTGGAGCTCCATCAACTAAAGCTTTTGCTTCTTTTAGTCCAAGACCAGTAAGGTCTTTAACTACTTTGATAACCTTAACTTTTTCTTGTCCTGGTTCAGTAAGGACAACATCAAAGTCAGTTTTTTCTTCAGCAGCACCTGCAGCTCCGCCAGCAGCTGGAGCAACACCTGCAACTGCAACTGGTGCAGCAGCGCTTACGCCAAATTCTTCTTCCATAGCCTTAACAGCTTCTGCTAATTCTAATACTGTTAAACCTTTAATTTCTTCAATAAGTGCTTGTACTTTTTCGCTCATTCTTTACCCTCCTAGACTATTAAGCCGTTTCTTCTTCTTTTTTCTTTTCTGCAATTGCATTTAATGCAACAACAAATCCCTTTAACGTTCCATTCATGACATTGACAAATCCTTGGAGTGGGCTGTTTAAGCCACCAAGGAATTTTCCAATAAGTTCTTCTTTCGATGGTAGTTTTGCAAGATCTTCAATAGCTTTTTGATCCATTACAGTGCCATCCATGAAACCAGCTTTGATTTCCAAAGCTTCATGGTCTTTTGCAAAGTCAGCAGTGATCTTTGCTGGGCTTACTGGGTCTTCGGTACCAAAGGCTATGGCTGAAGGTCCTTTTAAGAATTCACCGATTTCTTCGTGGCCTAGTTCTTCAAAAGCACGGCGCATCATAGTGTTTTTGTAAACCTTATAATCAACCCCTGCTTCACGATACTTGGCACGTAATTCAGTAACTTCTTCCACATTTAAACCACGATAGTTAACAAGAACAATCGAATGGGAATTTTCAATTTTACCTTTAATTTCATCAACTAAGGCAACTTTTGATTGAAGTACTTCCTCTTTCAAGGCTTCACCTCCCTAGGTTTTCTATAAAATAAAAAAAATCTCATCGCAGACACAATGAGATAAAAAATCAAATCATAAAGATATCTTTATTCTCACCTCGGTAGGATTTATGGTTACCTACTGTCTGCGGTTTCATAACATATAAGAGTATACCCAAGGTCCAGGGAAAAGTCAAGACTTTATTTATAAAATTTTACCCTTCTTTTCCCCATCTAGGCTGTAAATTAAGTTTTCCTGGCTGGAGTCCGGATTTAAATGATATCCTTCAAATTGAAAGTCCTCAAAGACTTCCATATCCAGAGATCCCCGGGCCAGGATATGCCGGGCCAATTGCCCCCTTAATTTTTTGGCCGTGGCTGAAGGGGCCTTTTTCTTGTCCTTCCAGGTCTTGTAAAAGCTGATGTCTACCCAGGATGCCAGGGACTTTTGATCAATCCTTTGGGCAAATTCCTGAGAGGCCAAGTTATAGACCCGGCTGCCGGCTAATTTTCTTGTATAATTTTTCTTTTGCAGACTTTTCAGACCCTCCCCTTCCACTTCCAGGGCCTTGGTAAAATCCAAGCGGTAGGGATTGATGGGGATTTGGGGCCCCACAGGACCATAGAGGGCCGACAGGATTAAGAGGTGGTCCCGGCCAAAGTCTGATAGGGCCAGGTCTCTTGGAATTTGCCGAAAGACCAGACCCTGATAGAGGTCTATGGCCGCCTTGGCCTGGGCTTTATCAATATCCCGGTAGGCCTGGTAAATTTTTTTGCCCAGGTCTTGGTCTAGACCCAGACATTTGGTTAAGACTTCTTGGCTTAGGCTTCTTAGTTTCTTAATTATTTTTTTGCCACTTGGGTCCAGGTAGGGGGCCTGGTCTCCCAAGGACCAGTCCATTTCCTTACTGGGCGATAGGATGATCCAATCTTGCATGATGTTCTCCTTTTTCATCTTTCTTTTGAGTCTATTTTAAGATATTTTATTGAAGAAAGATAGGTCTTAAGGGGAATTTGTTTTTGCCAACTCTGTAGGGGCTGGCCTGTCCAGCCCTTTATTCAATTCAGGGTATGTATCCAAAAAGTGAGTAAAATCTAATCCCAAAATTTACAAATTCGGGATTGTGGTAAGGGTATTTTCTTCCTTATATTTATATGGTTCCCGGATTGACAAACCATTATGTAGGGGCTGGCCTGTCCAGCCCTTTATCCAATTCAGGGTATGTACCCAAAAGGTGAATAAAATATAATTCCAAAATTTACATATTCGGGATTGTGGTAAGGGTATTTTCTTCCTTATATTTATATGGTTCCCGGATTGACAAACCATTATGTAGGGGCTGGCCTGTCCAGCCCTTTATGCAATTCAGGGTATGTACCCACAAGGTGAGTAAAATCTAATCCTAAAATTTACAAATTCGGGATTGTGGATTGGGCGACATCGCTCCTATGGACCATCCCTTATATCACTCGAAACTGTAAGGATCCAATCATTCAAATTGAAAGAAATAAAACGTGAATATAGGGAATAATTTAAATAGGCATTCACCCTATGTTTATATATTCAGGTTTGGTATATCGGGCGACACAGGGTCGCCCCTACAGAGATATTTTATTAAATTTATTCCCTATATTTATATGATTTGATTCGCAGTAGGGGATATAAAATCGCTCCTACAGAGTATCTTTCCTATAGCAGGGATGGTCGCTTGCTGTCAAATCAGAGATTTCGGATAGGTCATGGCACTGTCGATTTCTACCAATCAGACTTCGCTTTGCTCGTCTTCTTGGGAAATCTTAGTATCTGACCTACCTACGATTCGGACTTCGTTTCACTCGTCCTCATCGGGTTAGGTCATGAAAAAAAAGAGCTCCCTGAGGGAGCTCTTTTACAAGCATTGACTTGAATTTAAGCAGCTGTTTTTGGTTGTTTACGTAAAACTGCTTCTGGTTCATGTGGCATACCGAATAGGGGTACCATTCTGTCTAAACCAGTGAATGTTAAGATTAACAAGGATCCAACGGCTACAAAGCCCATTACGTTGTAACGGATGAAGTCCACTGGTTGGAAGTTGTAAACTGGGTAAACTGCAGATGCAATTCCAATGTAGTAGGCAATGTAAACGTGCCATGGAATTAATTGGGCACCAAATACACCCATTGCATCTCCGAAGGTTGCATTTCTTAAACGAAGTGAATATTGATCTTCTTCACTACATTCAATGTTTTCTTCAACTAATTCACGGATAATTGGACCAACTGTTACGATTTGAGCCATTTCGTCGGCTAACAAGGCGTTACCTGCAATGGATAATACAGCGTTCCAAGTCATTAATCCACGAACTCTGTGGGATAGTTTCAATACTAGGTCAGCAAGTGGTTGGAAGGCCTTCATCTTGTTCATGACTCCACCGAAACCGGAGATCCACATCATCATTACAATAACCCAAGAACCTGCATCTGCGAAACCAGATTGAACGATGTCTTCCAAGAATGCCGGAACACTTTCAACAGTACCGGCAACTAGACCTAGGGCCATAGCTGCAAAGATACCAAGTGCTAAACAGAAGATTGTTGGAACCCCTGCAATAGCAATAGCTACTACGAAGATTAGGGGGATAACCATGTAAACTGGAACGCCGTCACGTACTTGTTGTAGTAGGGCTAAAGCGTCGGGACGTTTTTCAGCCAAGAAGTCTAATGTTTCTTGAGAGATGTTTGCATAGGCTTCAGCACCTGTAGCTGATTTAGCAGGAAGACCTGCAGACAATGCAAAGAAGATAATGAATGTTGTTGCTAAACATAGGATAGACCAAACACCTTGGTAACGGATACGGTCGATAACTTCAACACCTTGGATCCCAGAGGATACAACTGTTGTATCGGAAATTAAACCGATGTTGTCCCCGAAACCAGCTCCACCGGTGATGGCACAAACTGTAATAAGTAAGTTTCCTTCAACGATGTGGTTTAACCACAAGAAAATTGGAGCACAAGCTGCGAATGTTCCCCAGGAAGTACCTGTTGCAACAGAAAGAACTGCTGTTACAAGTAGACCAACGGGAGCTACTGTCTTTGCTGAAAGACCTGCGGATAGTGCAAGGTTAACTGTTGCAGCACCTACACCTGTTTGCATAAATGAACCAGCCATAGCATAAGCCATCATTAAAATAAAAAATACCAATTGGATTCCGCGAACATTTTCTACGGCTGTTTCGATTGCATCTGCTGGCTTAATGCCTTCAGTGCAATAGGCTACAAAACCTGCATACATAAGAGCAAGTGGTCCTGCAATTAACATGTTGAAGCCTTCTCCGCCGCCCTTACCGGCTAATAGTAACCAAGCTAATAGGGCCACAGGACTGAGCTTAAAAATAATTTTTAGAGCTTTCATCTTTCCCTCCATCATAAAATATAAATAATTAAAACTAGTAAAGGTTTTCCGGTTTTGCTCGAAACCGTTCAGAAGGTAAAATCAACCCGACTTCACCTGTCCCTTTTCTCAATGCTCATGTATTATTATATATAAAATCTCACAAATTGCAATACATTTATTGATTTTTCTTTGACAAATGTTAGGATTCTCTTTTGAACTTTTTGATCCCATGAAAAAAAGCCAAGAAAATATTTTCATAATCGTTAAGAAATTCCCATATTTAGGGGCCTGGGGCTTTTCCAAAAATTTCTTTCCCTTTTTTTATTTTCTTAGACCCAACCTAAAAAAATTTTTTCTTTTTCTATCATATATAGGATTAAAATTATGGTCGGCCTCTTTTCTCTTTTGTCCATAAAAAATAGGAGCAGGTTTTCTGCTCCTAAATCTTTTTTCTTGTTCTTTAAGAATCCCAGCCTGCCACATGGACTTTTTCGCCAAAGAGTCTTTCTAGTTTTTCCCGAAAGAGTCTCTTGTCTCCGCTGGTGTAGTAGGTTATTTTTCCAATCTTTTCCTCTTCCATCTTAACCAGGTCTGCCAGGTCCCGGCAGGTTTGGATAGCCGGGTCTATGATTTGAACCTGCCGGTTTTTTTCCTTGAAATAATCTTCCATGGCCTTTCGAGCCAGGGGAAAATGGGTGCAACCCAGGATCAGGGTGTCGTAGTCTGTTGGAAGCTGGTCCAGGTATTCCCGGACGATTTTTTGGCCGATGTAGTGGTCTGCCAGACCGTCTTCCACTGCCAGGACCAATTGGGGACAGGCCAGGCCGTAAACTTGGCCCTGGGGATCTAAATTTTTTAAGTAGGCTTGGTAGAGGCCCCGGTCTATGGTGGACTGGGTGGCCAAGAGGGCATATTTTTTATTTTTCGATGCCTGGTGGGCCGCCTTGGCTCCCGGCTCTATCACACCCAGAACGGGACAGGGCATTTGGTTTTGCAGGAGGTCCAGGGCTGCCCCGGTGGCTGTATTGCAAGCCACCACCAGGGCCTTAACTCCGGCCTTTTGAAAGTGCCTTCCCGCCTCTTGGGCATAGGTCCTGATTTGGTCCAGGCTCTTGGTCCCATAGGGCAGGTGGGCCTCATCGGCAAAGTAAATGAATTTTTCATTGGGAAAGCATCTCTTGGCTTCCCTTAAGACAGTTAGGCCTCCCAGGCCACTGTCGTATAGGCCAATCCCTTGCATATTTCCTCCTATAAGGCTGTTGAACAGGCCAGGACCTTTTCAAAAGTCCCCTCTAGTTTTTCCCTGGCCCGATCTCTTTGGTCTGGGCTTTTATAAACTGCGTAAAATGTAGGACCCGATCCGGACATAGAAACTTCATAGGCCCCTGTGGCTTCCAGGCTCTCTTTGACTTGGACCAATTGGGACTTGCGTCTTAGGACAGGCCCCTCCAAGTCGTTGATGGCCTGGTCTTGGATGCCCCGGTCCATGTCTTGGTCATACCAGGCATAGACTTCCGGTGTGGAAAGTGGGTAGCCGGGGTTTACCAAGAGGATGGCTTCTTCCTTCCCCTCCAGGGGTTGGATTTTTTCTCCAATCCCCCCAACTCGAGCTGGCCGATCATAAAGGCAAAAGGGAAAGTCGGCCCCCAGGTCCAAGGCCCAGGCTTGGAGGTCTTCCAGGTCCACTTTTAAATCATAGAGTTGGTTCAGACCCTTTAAGATACTGGCTCCATTGGCTGTTCCGCCGGCTAGACCGGCTCCAAGAGGGATCCTCTTTTCCAATTGGATCGCCAGAGAAAAAGTCCTGGCCAGCTTTTTTTCTAAAAGGTCCAGGGCCTTTTTACAAAAATTATCCGGCGTCCAGGCCAGGTCCAGGTTATTACTTTCATAGACCAGGCCCCGGTCTCTCTTGGTCAGGGTGATAGTGTCCTTCAAGCTAATGGGCACCATAATGGAATCCAAATTGTGGTAGCCGTCAGGTCTTTTTCCGAGAATTTTTAAACCCCTATTTATTTTTCCTCTGCTTTCAATGACAAGTTGGTCCATGGGTCCTCCAAATAAAAGTCTTTTTTATTATACCATAAGGCCCGGGCCGGGTATAGGCCACCGGGCACAAAAAAAGTCCTCCCCCTTGGAGAAGAACTTTTCATCTAGGAAATTTTTTTATTTTCTCCCGCCCCATCATCGTCAATAATGGTTAGTCGAACGGTTGATGTAAGGACGTCGGAAAAGGTATAGGAAATGGTCCGCTTTCCTTCGCTGACTTCATGTTCAATATCTACGACAAATAAGCTGGAATAGACTTCCACCAAGCGTCCCCGCCGGGTGACAATTTTCTTTCGTCCCTTGTCTGCCTTTAAAATGACCCGCTTGCCTATGTGTCTTGTTAACTCTTTGCGGATTTGCTCCATCTGATTCACTGTACTACCACCCTTCTATACAATGATTTACTTCATTAGTATAACATATTTAAGGGCCGGCGTCAATAAATTTTCTATTTTAGCATTGTCCGACTGGCTTGTCAATAGATTTTCCTAGATTTTTCTTGGGGATTTAATACTTAGTCAGGTCCCTAAGTTTCTTGTTTACTTCCTTCTCCCTCAAGGCTTGACGCTTGTCATAGAGCTTTTTCCCCTGGGCCAAACCCAATTCCATCTTGACTCTTCCTCGGACCAGGTAGAGCTTTAAGGGAACCAGGGTCTTACCCTTTTGGTCCAGGCTCTTTTTTAATTTTTGAATTTCTTTTTTGTGGAGGAGGAGTTTTCTCTTTCTCAGGGGGTCTACATTGAAGCGGTTACCCTCTTCATAGGGGGCAATGTGCATATTTTCCACATAGACTTCATCCTTGTGGATGGAGGCATAGGCGTCGGCCAGGCTGACACTCCCCTTGCGGATGGACTTGACTTCTGTCCCTACTAGGACAAGGCCGGCCTCCAGGCTGTCTTCAATAAAATAATCATGTCTGGCCTTGCGGTTACTGGCCAGTTCATTTGTCTTTTTGGTCTTTTTTTTCGCCAAAGGGGTCACCTACCAAACTAAAATTCACATGTCCTTTTTCTCTTTCTACGGATTCTACCCGGATTCTCAACTTCATACCCAGGTAGAACTTGCGCCCGTTTTTAGCCAGGGCAATGTAGCGGTTCTCATCAAAAGTAAAGTGGTCTTCCAGGCTTTCATAGCCCATGTAGCCTTCTACAGTGTTCTCCAATTGGACAAAGACGCCATTGCCTGTAATTCCTGAAACCATGCCGTCAAATTCTTCTCCCAGATGGTCTTCCATATAGCCGGCAATTTTGACATCTTCTACCCGTCTTTCAGCTTCCACAGCCAATTTTTCTGTGGCTGAAACGTGAAGGGCCACCTCTTCCAAGATGCCTTCATAGTGGTTGATCCGGTCCATACTTAGGAGGCCATGGAGGTCGTCTTTGATGATCCGGTGGATTTGCAGGTCACTATAGCGCCGGATGGGGGAGGTAAAGTGGCTGTAAAAGCGACTGGCCAGGCCAAAGTGGCCTTCCATAATGGGGCTGTACTTGGCCTTTTTCAAGCTTCTAAGAACCAGCATTTCAATCAGGGGGTATTCTATCTTGCCCTGGACAGATTCCAGGAGGTCTTGAATTTTCCCCGGTTGAATATCCTCTACCTGGTTCAAGCGGTAGCCAAAGGGCCGCATGATTTGGTTGAGGCCCAGGAGCTTTTCCTTGTCGGGCTCCTGGTGGATCCGGTAGAGGAAGGGGACCTTCATCCAATAATAGTGCTCTGCCACTGTTTCGTTGCAGAGGATCATGAATTCTTCAATCAACTTGTTGGCCCACCGTCTTTGGGCAATGGAAATGGACAGGACCCGTTCATTTTCATCCAACTTGATTTCTCTTTCTTCCATGTCAAAGTTAATGGCCCCCCGCTTGTGGCGTTTTTCCTGGAGGATTTTTGCCAATGCAAAAGCATGGTCCAGGTCTTCTTCTAGGCCGGCAAAGGAGGGATGGGGCTTACCATAATCCAGGTAGTCGCTGACATCATCATAGACCAGCCGGGCCTTGGACTGGATGACACTTTCGCAAATCTTGTGTTTTTTCACCCTACCCTTTAGGTCTACGTCCATAATGACACTTAGGCAGAGCCGGTCCACATGGGGGTTGAGGGAGCAAATCCCATTGGACAATTTCTTGGGCAGCATGGGGATGACCTTGCTTAAAAGATAGACGGAATTGCCCCGGGTGTAGGCGTCCTTGTCAATGGCCCGGCCTTCTTTGACATAGTGGGCCACATCGGCAATGTGGACTCCCAGCCTATAGCCCTTGTTTGTTTTTTCAATGGAAATGGCATCGTCAAAATCCTTGGAATCGGCCCCGTCAATGGTAAAGATTTTTTCCCCTCTTAGGTCCAAGCGGCCCTGGCAGTCCCTGGGGTCCACTTCTTCCTGGACTTCCCGGGCATATTTCAGGGTCTTTTTGGAAAAATCCATAGGGATGTCCATTTCTTTTGCAATGGCCAAAATTTCCACTTGGGGGTCGTTTTTGTGGCCTAGGATTTCCAGGATCTTGCCTTCGGGCTTCCGGTCATTGTCGGGCCAGCTGGTGATTTCCACCACGACCTTTTCCCCATCCTTGGCACCATTGACTTGTTTTTTGCCAATGTAGATGTCTCTGGAATAGTGGTGGTCGTCTGGGCGGACAAAGCCGAAATCTTTTTTGGACCGGTCAAAGGTCCCTACCAACTTCTTCCGGCCCCGGCTCAGGATCCGAACCACCTGGCCCCGGCGGCTTTTTTCATCCACCATCTTAACCAGGACCTGGTCCTGGTCCAAGGCCCCGGCCGTATCTGCCCGATCAATATAAATATCTTCCAGGTCTTGGTCGATAGGCAAGACAAAGCCGAACCCCTTTTGATTTCCTTGAAATTCCCCCTTGATCCAATGGTCATCTTCAAGGCATTGGTAGCGGTCTTTTTTGGTCCGACTTAACCTTCCTTGGTCTTCCAATTTATTCAAGAGCTTTCGCACTTCCTTGCGCATGGGTCCATCTACTTGGAAGTGGCTGAAGATTTCCTTTTCAGTTTTGGGTTCTTTTAAATAATCTAACAGCTTGTCTTCTATCAATCTTGCCTCCTATAGTTTGGAACCAAAACCTGACCTTTGAAATAAGTTACTTTCGTAGGAATAGATAATTTGGTCCCTTTCCCTTTTCTTTTCTTCTGCAATGTCGATAATCCGGTCCAGGAGGTCTTTAAAGGACAGGCCCGCTTCTTCCCAGAGGTAGAAGGCCATGCTCCCGGGTTGGGTGTTGATCTCATTGAGGTAAACTTGGTCCCCTTCCATCATAAAGTCAATCCGAACCACTCCGGCACCATCAATGGCATCCATGGCAGACCGGGCCATGGTGTGGATGGCTTCCAGGACCTTTTCTTCAGGAACCACGATATTTCGCCCTCCCTTGCCGGAAGTTTTTCCCCCGGCCTTGTTGTTGGAGTGGATGTATTTTTCATCAAAGGTCAAGAGGTCGTTGAGGCTCTTGGGCTCTTCAATGGGGCTTAAGTCATAGGTCCCATTGGCCCCTAAAACAGAAATATTCAGTTCTCTAAGATGGTCCACAGCATGCTCAATGACCACTTTTTTGTCATAGGACAAGGCCAGGTCTACAGCAGCTTCCAGATCTTTTTCTTCCTTGACCTTGGAAATCCCAATACTGGACCCCAGGGTGGAGGGCTTCACCATAAGGGGGTAGCCAATTTTTTCAATTTTTTCCACGACTTGGTCCCGGTTTTCCTTCCAGTCCCTTGCCTTAAACCAAGTATAGGCCACTTGTTGGATGCCACAATGGCTAAAGCGTTCCTTCATCAGGACCTTGTCCATCCCCAGGACTGACCCCGGCACCTGGCAACCTGTATAGGCCACAGACCATTGTTCCAAGAGCCCCTGCATGGACCCGTCTTCTCCGTTGGTCCCATGGAGGGCATTGATGATGCAGTCAATTTTTCTTTCTTCTTCCACCAGCTGGTCTCCCTTTAAAAGACCTCCCTTTTGCCTTTGCAGGTGGAACAAGGAGGGGATTCCGGCCTTAAAATAAACCGGATAGGCCTGGGAAAAATCTTGGTTTTTAAAAGACTTGAAGTCCTTTAGGCTCTCTCCCCCCAGCCATTGTCCATCTTTTTTTACATAAATGGGAACCACACAATAGTCCTTGCTCAAGTTTTCCATGACTTGAACCCCGGTAATAACACTCACTTCATGTTCGACACTTTTGCCGCCAAACAAGACTCCGATTGTTTTCATACTTCCTCCTAAAAATATAGACTTTCTACCTTTTATTTTATCACACTCCGGTCCTGAGCGTTTGCTTTTATGGAAAGTTTTGTAAACTTTACCAAGTCCTTCCAGAACCTTAAATCTTTTTTTAATTTTATAAAAATCCCCAGGCTTAACCTGGGGAAGACTTCCTAGACTTCATTGTAGCTGTCGGGTAGGTCATTTTCAATTAAAACCACATCTCCAGGCCCTGTTAGGTGGGCAGAAATTTGGGTGGCTTCATCCAGACTTTGGGCAACAAAGAGCCGGTCTTGGGGGAAGCCTGCTCCCTTTAGCCCCCTTTGGATGGGTTGGGTCCGCTTTTCCCCTACCAGGATGCAGTAGTCCACAACTTGGGCAATTTCTTGACCCAATTTTTCATTTTCCTCTTCTTCTATGTCGCCTAATTCCACCATGCCGGGAGTGATGATGATTTTTTTAACATCTTGGAAGGCTCCTAGGACTTCCAGGGCTGCCCGGGCCCCAAAAGGGTTGGAGTTAAAGGCATCGTCAATGACATTGACCCCACTGGGGCCTTGGATCAATTGGAGACGGTGTTCCACAGGTTGAACTTTTCGGATCCCCGCTGCAATTTGGTCTGCTGTCATCCCCAGGCTGTAGGCAATACAAGCCGCCGCCAGAAGGTTGGAAATATTGTGCTTACCCAATAAAATGGTTTCGCACAAGACAGGGTCTTGACCTGGCAGGTGGAGTTGGAAGCTGGACCCCAGGGCCCCAACTTGGATTTGGTCGGCAAAGACATCCAGGTCTTGGTCCAAGTCCATTCCATAGCGGATGGTTTTTCGGTCACAGCCATCAGCCAATTCTCGGACATAGGCATTGTCTACGTTAAAGATGGCCACCCCGTCTTGGGGCAGGGCTTCAATGAGTTCGTACTTGGTTTTTTGAATGTTGGCTATGGTTTTAAAGAGGTGCATGTGGGTGGGACCAATGGCTGTAATGACCCCAATAGTGGGCTGGACCAGGTCGGCCACCTCTTTAATTTCTCCCGGTTCCTTGGCCCCCAATTCCGCCACAAAGACCTCCTTGTTTTCTGTCAGGTCATTGTTGATGACCTTGGATAGTCCCATGGGGGTGTTAAAGGAAGAGGGGGTGGTTTGGACCTTAAAGGCCTCTTCCAGGATGGTGGCTGTCATAAACTTGGTTGAGGTCTTACCAAAAGACCCAGTAATTCCCACAACAGACAGGTCCTTCCGGGCCCTAATCTTTTCCTTGGCGGTATCGTAAAAGCCCTGGTTGATTTTGTTTTCCAGGGGCAGGTTGAGTTTGGCTGCCAGGATAATCCAGTGGAATTGGCTAAAGGCGAAAACCCCCAGGCAGAGGGGATAGAAAAACAGCCAGAAAAAATACTTGTAGAGGAAGATGGACAAAACCAAGAGACTCGCCAGGACCAGGAGGATGGTTTCCAGGTGCCTTTTATGGAGTCTTTTTGCCCGGTCTGTCCAAACCAAGGGGGTCTTGTTTTGGCTGCTGGAAATTTTAAGGGCAAAGTTAAAAGCCTTGTTGTCCTTGAGCCAAAGTTGATAGTCCCGGGGTTGGTAGCCTTCCAATTGCATCATGTGCAGGGGGTCGGGGCTATTTTTTTGAATAATATAGTAAGTAAGACCGGCCAAGCCCCCGTAATAAACCAGGTATAAGAGGCCGAATAAAAGTTCTTTCTCCATCTTCTTCTCCTTAATCCTTTAAAAATGAACCAATCACTGCCGAGAAGGTTCCATAGTCATCTACATAGCTGTAGTGTCCCCCATTGAGTTCCACCAATCCGGCATCGGGAATTTTTTCTTCAAAGACCTTCCCCATCCAAAGGGGGGTGGCTTGGTCCTGCCGGCCCCAAATTAAAAGGGTGGGTTGGCTGATTTTTGGAAAATAGGCTTCCGTGGATTCATTGACCACCTTGACAAAGGTCTTGCGCATAATCCCCTGGGAGGCCTGGTAGTCATCGGACCCAAACTTCTTATAAAAACCCTCCAGGGCCTTTTCCCGGCCTTGGCCCCCATGGAAAAAGAGGTAGACCCTTTTTAAAAATTTAAAAGAATAGACCTTGAAATAATAGTCCAGCCCCCGCTTGGGCAGAACACCAGAGGCATCCATTAAGACCAGGCGCCGGACCATTTCCGGATGCTTGACGGCAAAAATCGTCAGGGTCTTGCCCCCAAAGGAATGGCCAATAAAGTCGGCCTGGTCAATATGAAAGTGGTCACAAAGGTCCTTTAAAAAGTCGGCATAGTCCTCCGTTCCCCAAACCTCCTTGGGATCATCACTTTGACCAAACCCCGGGGCATCGTATAGGAGGACCCGGTAATTTTTCTTAACTTGTTCATAGACCCCCATCATGGTTTCAATGTTGGCCCCCCAGCCATGGGCAAGGACACAATACTTGTCCCCCTGGCCCTGGAGTAGGTAGGCAATCTTGAGTCCCTTAATTTGGCATGTCTTCTTTTCCACAAAAACCCTCCAATCTCTAGCTATTATACCATAGATTGGCCTTGTGCCCAATAAAAAACCACCCTTGCGGATGGTTTTCTAAGACCTATATAAGGTCCTTTAAACATTTTTCTATGGGCTCTTTAATACCCAAGGCCTTGTCCTTGATGCTCTCTGGCACTTCAGGATCACTGGTATTAAAGCGGACCAATTTTGCCTTGTCCAAGGTTTCCACCATGGTTTCAAAGGGATAGCGGATAAAGCCGGCTTGGTCAAAACCTTCCCCAAATTCTAGGAAGAGAAGTTTCTTATCCCGTCTTTTTTCCACAAAGTCAACAAAATCTTTTCTTTGCTTCAAATAAGGTTCGGCGACAAAATTTTCTTCCATCCGGATATTGGGAACCAGATACTTGCCACAAGAAGGACACCGTCCCAAAATATCTTCCCGGACATTTCCCTCTTCATTGATGTGGCTGGAAATTCGAAAAACTTCCTTTTCATTATAGTAACGTTCATTGTTGCAGGGCTCGTAGCATTGGGAATAGGCCATGTCCCCTTGGGGCATGTAAACCCGGTCCATATCAAAACCAGCCTTTTCAATTTGTCCATCCACTGTGGTGGAGATGACAAAGTAAGGCTTGTCCTTGACCAGGTCAAAGACCTCTTTATAGACCTCCATGGGCTTGGTTTCATAGCGCAATTTTTTAATTAAATTGCTCCAAAAGGCCCAATAGTCCGAGGGGTTTTCCGAATCAAACCAACGGTAGACCCGCATCCCCTTTAGGACAGTTTCAAGGCCTCTTGCCTTTAAGTCTGGCATCCACTCTTCCATGAGCTTGGGGTCTGAAAGACTCACCCCACCTGCCTTACTTAAGCCGGGCCCAATGCCTAAAATTACAGCATCTGCTTCTTTTAGCCACTCTTTTACCTCTAGTAATTCTTTGCTTGTAGCGTCCATACTATTTCCTCCTTTAATAAAATAGATGGAATCTTCTACTGCTCAATTACCCCTAAGTTTATTTTAACATATCCTGGTAAACTTTCAATAAAAATCCCTCAGCCAGCTATAAGTTCTCCAGGTCCAGGCCACATCGATTGCAATACTTGGCATGGACACTGACTTGCTTGCCACAATTGGGGCACATCTTGGTTAGGATTTCCACATTGTCTACAAAAATTCCCCTTTTAAAGACCTTGGTTTCCTCCATGCTGGACCCGCAATGGCTGCAAAATTGGTCCCCCTCTTCCAGGACTTCATGGCAGTGAGGACAGGTCCTTTCTTTGGACCCTGGGGCCTCCTCCACCAGGTCTTGCTTGAGCTGGTTGTCCAGGGCCTTTAAAATTTCTTTTTCCTGGTCCAACTTGGCCACAAGTTCATGGAGGAGTCTTTGGGCCTGGTCGGATCCTTCTTCTATACTTTGGTAGTAGGCCTCTCCCAGGTCTTCATAGAGCCGCTTAATCTCCCCTTCCACCCGAGACTTTTCCAAGCGAAGCTTTGACTGGCGGCTATATTTTTTGGCCTGGTAGTGGATTCTTTCCTTGGAATCCTTTAAGGCATCCAGGGTCTTTTCAATACCCTGGCCAATTGATTGGAAAACATCCATTTTCTTACCCCCTTTTCTTCCACTCTAGCATATTTTTTCTCTTAGACAAGGTGTTTTTCCACTTCTTAGCATTTCCCTTGCTAATTCCTTGATTAACTTGGCCCAGCTTGGGTAAAAGTAGGACAAGGACAAGAAAGGAGAATTTATGGAAAATTTAAGACTTTTTACATCCACCTATTGCCCCTATTGTGAACGGGTAAAACTTGTTATGGAAAATAAGGGAATTACAGGAGTTGAGATCATCAACATCGACACCGACCCAGACATGCGGGACTACCTCATTGAAAAGGGTGGGAAGAAACAAGTTCCCTGTTTATTTATTGGTGACCAGGCCATGTACGAATCTCAAGACATTATCAACTACCTGGAAAGTCACTGCTAATCCTATATGAAAAAAGGAAGCCTTGGGCTTCCTTTTTTGTTTAAAATTTACTTACGAACCATTTCTTTACCACAGCAGGTAAATTCACAGCAATGGTCTTGACCTGGTTGACAAGCTTCGTCTTTGTCACAATCACATTCGTTGATGACTTCAATTTCAAAACCGCAATCTTGACACTTATATACGTCGCCTTTTTTCATTTCTCCACAAGATACTGCCATTTTTTCTTCCTCCTTAAACATTCCTTTTTACTCATATGAATATTCATTCATTATTTACAAGTCTATTATACCTCCATGGGTATGTTTACGCAAGACCTTTTTCAAAATTTTTTAAACTTTTTATACTCCCCCCTAATAAACTCCACTTTTGGAGGGAATTTGAAATTCTCCCCTATTTCCCTATAAAATTTTTATATTGGCTGTACTGAAAAAAAGTCTACTTTTTTTGAATATTTTATCTTTCCTTGGGTATATTATATAAAGTCAAACTTATTTATTATTTATAAATAATGCACTATTTATATTACTATTTATATTAAGGAGGAAAAATGAAGAAACGATTTATATCTTATGTGAAAAATGAAAACGCCGGAGCAAATATCTCCTGGGGAGCTATTTTTGCCGGCCTAGCTGCCTTTATGGCTGTTTTTGTCACCCTGTCCTTTATTGGATCTGCCCTAGGCTTCGGTCTTTTAGACCCCACTTCTAGGACCCCCTTGTCCGGTGTCGGCACAGGACTTGCCATTTGGACAGTCATTGCCCTAGCCCTTTCTGCTATCTGCGGAGGCTTTGTCTCTGGCTTAGCTTCCCAAAGAATTGGCCTACTCCACGGTTTTGTAACTTGGGCTACTTCTGTTCTTTTAGTCTTTGTTTTAGTAACCTATGCAAGTATTTCCGCTATTTCTGGTATAGGTAAGGCCGTAGGAGATATCACTTCAACTGTAGCCAGTGGAGCAGGTTCTGTTGCTGAATCTGCAGGTTCTGCTGCAAAATCTGGTGTCGATGCTATTATCGGCGACTTAAATATTGATACTGAAGAATTAGATGGAAATGTTAAAGAAGTCTTAAAAGACACCGACATAAAAGAACTGCAACCCAACTACCTTCAAGGTCAATTAGAAGCCGCTGGAAATGAAATTAAAGAAGCTGCAAAAGATATTGCTGTCAACCCAGACCAATCTGAACAAATCATTCAAAATACTACAGACTCTCTACAAAAACGGGCAGAAACCATTGCCAATGCCGCTGACCGGGATGCCATTAAAAATGCTCTGGCAAAAAATTCTGACCTAAGTCCAGAAGAAGCGGACAAGGCAGTAGATAATATCTACACAGGCCTGGAAAAGAGCTCCAAGGAAGCTGAAGAAAAAATCAATCAAGCATCCAATAAACTTACAGAACTCCAAGTCCAAGCCGAAGAAACTATTGAAGACGCCCGAGAAGGAGCAAAAGAAGTCACTACAACCACAGCTAAAGCCTCTGTATGGACCTTTGTCGGCCTTGTTCTAGCTATGGTTCTTTCCTCCTACTTCGGACTTGTAGGTAGCCGCCTAGGCTCTGATCCAGAAGTAAAGAGAGAAGCATAAAAAGTTCATTTAACAAAATCTAGCCTTGAAACCCAGATTAGAAAAAGCCCAGGAATATTCCTGGGCTTTTCCTATCTCCAAAAAAAGACTACTGAGAATTTCTCAGCAGTCTTTTAAATGGCTCTTTGTCAAATGTTGGGGTGAGATTCATTCTCGCCCCTTTCTTATGCTCGAAAGACCATTAAAATGCGACTCTTAAAGTTCTCAAAATTCCGATACCCATAGGAAACCCGTTTAATCACTTTGATTTTGTTGTTAAAGCCTTCTGTTTGTCCATTGGTGATGCCTGTGGAAAAGGCGTTTAGGATTTCTTCTTTCCAGTTTTCATAGGCCCGAATACTGGCTTTAAATTCCTTTAATTCACTTTCTTTGGCTGTCCAGATCCACTTGTCTAAGGCCTGTCTTGCTTCTTCTTTGCTGGAGGCATCTAAGACGTCATAAAAGCGTTCTTTTAAGAAATAAGCTTCTTTGATTTCCTTGTCTTGCCAAAGCATTAGTTCCAGCTTTTCTTTTTCTTCGGGGCTTAGCCGACTGCCTTTTTTCCGTAGGATGGACTTGGACCGTTTAAAGTAGAGGCGATACTTTGCATCCCTTGTCTTTTGTCGTGTCTTGCGGACATTCTCTAAGGCCCAAAAGACTTGTCTGGCAAAATGAAACTTATCCGCAATGAAGGTTGCCTGAGGGAAGAATTCCTTTAAGACGGCGTAGAAAAGATGACTCATATCCATAACCACATACTTCACCCTTCTTCGTTCTTCCTTGGAAAAAGAAGAAAAGTAGTCCATTAAAGCTTTTTTTCGTCGAGAGGGTAAAATATCCAGTACCTGGTGATGGATTGGATCCACTAGAATACATTGGTATTTATCCCCACCAGCATTTCCCTTAAACTCATCCATACTTAAGACCCGAGGAAGATTTGGCCGCCTCCTTGGAGCCAACTTTAGATAGCTTGTGAGACAAGAGGAAGATAAACCCAAGTCCTTGGCAATAGAAGATAAAGACCGGACCTGTTTTAATTGGTCTTGGATAAAGAAGTGGAGATCCTTAGTCCGTCTAGAATAAGGAGCTAAGAAATCCAAAGACTCATAAAAGCGCTTCTGACAATGAGGACAAACAAAGCGCTTCTTCCGAAGAAAAAGAAAGACCTTCCGCAAGCCAATAGGCGTGTGTTGGATCCTTTGCAGACGATAATCATGGATGCGAGAGGTCTTATGACCACAAACAGGACAAAGTCCCTCCTTGTATAAAGAATGGAGTTTTACATCAATGTGATCATCAAAAGAGACCACCTCGTCAATAGAGACACCTTTTAAATTCAATAGATTTGTGTTAGTATAGTTTTGCACTTATCTCACCCTTTCATTTTGTTGTGGTAACTTTATTGTAAAGGAAAAAAGAGATAAGTGCATTTTTTATAGCAAAAAATAAATGTTGGAGTCTAGGGGGACCCCAACATTTATTATAGAACCTTTTAAATCAAGGAATTTAATGTTTTTTCCTCCGCATATAGCCTAAACCTAAGGTAGAAGTCATCGCTAATAGGATATAAGACCCTACAGATTCCACGCCTGTTTGAGGTGCTCCGCCTGGTTTCTTTGGTGTCACTGGTGGTTCCACTGGAATCACTGGAGGTTCTTCTGGCTCTTCTGGTGGAATAACCGGTGGTTCCTCTGGTTCTTCTGGCGGTTCATGAGGCGGATTATGGGGCGGTCTTTCAGGAGGAAGTTCCTGATTGGTTACCTCGAAAATATATTCGTAATAGGGTTCAAGGTTTTTCGGATTGGGGTTAAAGTCTTTGATTTCAGGATAATAGCTGTCTTTTCCTTCTCCTACCAAATCTTTTTCCGTCACCTTAAAGATCTTGGCAAAGTTTCCATTGACCAACATATTCGGAACATACAGGGTGTAAACGCCTTTTTCATCTTTCTTTAAGAAGAGGTTTACACTGGTGTATCCGGGATCGTGGTAACCCCAATTTTCATTCATGCTGTTATAGTATCTGACTCTAATATGGTGACCCTTGGCATCGACAATAATAGGTTTTTCTTCGTCATAGCCGAACAATAAGTCATCATCATTAAGAGAACTTCCATTCCACGTCATAACCTTTTGCTCTCTAATTTGTCCGTCGACAATCAGGCGCACGGTAATATTTCCCACTAATTTACTAAAGGGCTCCTCATTAATGATTTTATTACTATCTTGGGGAATATAGCCGGGTTGTTTCATAATCCAAGAACCAATCGATGAGAAGAAAGCATATTCTCTGGATAAGCGGAATTGAATTTTTACATTGTCTTTCTCATCATCCCCATCTTTTCGGGGATCGACAAGTACCTTCTTGAGTTTATAGGACATTTTAAAGCCTTCCAGGGCTTCTTCTTCAATGCCGTAACGGTTCTTTTCCAGATACAGGGGATCCAGCTTGGTAATCACTCCTTGCCAGCCGCCCGCTTTCGTCAGGGTGACGGTTTTGTAAATCGGGTAGACCTTTCCGTTTGCGTCGCGCCTGTAATCGACAACTATGCGCTCGCCGTCTTTTAGGATATAGAAGGTGACTTGATCCGGAATGGCCCTGTTCTTTACTTCAACACTCGTCCCGTACTCACCCAGAGCTTGTCTGATTTCTTCTTCCGTAAGCATCTTCCAGGTCTTTTTGATCTTGGCTTCGGTAAAGGGCCTGTTGCTGATGGTAAATTCATAGCCGTAAAAATCTTTTTTCTCTACAGGAGGTACATCTTTTTTCACGACCTTGATGCCGCTTGCTCCGCTGTCCCAACGTTCTGTCCAAATATAGGGGACGTAAAGGACAATGCCGTTATCCGTCTTTTCTACGAAGATCGAATACTTTTCGGCACTTTCACTATAACCCATCCATCCTTTCAATCTTTCGTCTTCTGTTAATTTTCTATTTTTTCCGTAGGGAACTACATCTTTAATATTGCCCGACAAAATCTCATGGGAAAATTCTGCGTTGATTCCACTGTTTCCTGTTTTGGTCGATTTCCCGATATATGAAAGGGTGCCGTCTTTATTTAGCTCATAGAAGTAAAAATCTGCGTTGTGATTACCGGCGTCATAACGTCCGCCGTATGCCGTGGTCTTATCTCTGGAAATATGAACTGTACCGGGGTGCACGGGAGCCTCTGCATTTGTTTCTTCAATAGAGGTAGCGTAATCCGTTTCTCTTTCCATGACCAAGTACTTGTAACCCATTGCTTTCAATTCTTCCTTAGTGAAGGGAAGCCCGTTGTCCTTGGTTAGGGTGTAGTTGCTGAAAGTATTTTTCGAGAAACTTGCTTGCCAATTGTTTCCTTGATTTAAGACCACTTCGCCGTATTTATACAAGTCGGGATCTTGGCCATATTGGCTGCGAACATAAACTTCGTCCTTGTCCAAAGGAACGATAAAAATATCCACGTGAATATCTTTATTTTCATATTCGCTCTTATCGATCTTTTCATCCCACTTCTTCTTAAAGTGGAATTCCACGTCCCCTTCGTCCTTGGGATTATAGTTATCGGCATTAGAACCATAGCCGGCGCCATTACCGGATTCATTCCCAAGGATGAATGTTCCTGAATTCTTCCATGCTTCGGCTTTTAAAGCGTCATCGTAAATTGCCTTCAGGAGAATTTCATTTTTTACATAGGACATATTTTCCGGTATGAGTTTCCCGCTACCGTCGTCGTTTACAAACTTTATAAAGTGATGGTCTTTCGTAATCGGCGATAAGAAAATATAAAATTGATCTTCAATCCGCTTGCCATTTAACTCAAACGGAACACCTCTTTTGGCATAACTGTAATCGGAACCTTTGCCAAGAAAAGATGTGTTGTTGTAAACGTAGACACTGTGACCGTCACCGTAATGACTGGATCCATAGGCACAATTCCAAATGCCACCACCGGTTCCCGGTGTTCCATTATCATTAGAACTAACAACGGTGCCTTTAATGGCATGATTTTCAGTGATTAAAACATTTTCTAATTTTTGAGTTCTCGGTGCGTAGGATACATAAATGCCTCCGCCAAATGTTTTTGCCGTGTTATTTAAAATCATCACGCGTTCAAAGGTTACTCGGTTGGAGTCTACAAATACACCGCCACCTCGTTCAGGCGTCGAATTTTTATAAATTAAGCCGCCCTTGAAATTAGCTTCCGCTTTATTGACTCGAATATAGTCATCATAGGGAGTGCTCGGTGTCGTTGCTTTTCTTAATCCTTTTTCACGAGAATCAACGATATAATTATCCGAGATGAGGATGCCCCCGGCGCGGGTGTTTCCTATATTGTTCGCGATGATTCCATCATTTAAGTTAAGGGTGCCACCTGTCATAACAGCGATACCGCCGGCCAGTTGTCGCCCGCCTCTCGTCTTATTGGAAACAATATAGCCGCCGTTCATTTCCACAACAGCTGCATCTTCCGGTTTTTTTACAATATCTTTGCCTTTGGCGCCAAATAAATCCCCGGCTAATACACCGCCGGCGGCGCCGATATTGTGGTCAATCATCCCGTTGTTCATGATGAATTTTCCACCGGGAGACACCATCACACCACCTGCATTAAGTGAATATCCCGTATCTTCTTTTATTTCGTTGGCAGTAATCCTTCCGCCTTCCATGATAAATTTTCCGCCATCTTTAACTTCAACAGGTGCGTGTCCGGCAATTTTGTTTTTACCGTTGGCGATGACGCCGTTTTTCAGGGTCAGCACACCATCTCCTTGAACTATAAAAAATGTACCTATAGCTTCATTTCCGTCGAAATTGATGGAGTTGTTTTCGTCGCCAAGAGTTAGTTTGCCTTGAACGTCAAATAAAGTTCCACCTGATTCGTTTTTGAGGACGATATCATCATTGCCGAATGTGTAGGTGTATTCATCCTCTCCCGAGATGCCAATTTCAGTCGCTTCAATAGCTTTATCTCCTCGGTCTCTGGCTTCTTTGATAATTTCTCTTTGTTTCTTTTCACCATCTTCGGCATAGTCTTTAGGCTGTTCAATGGGCTTCCATTTGCCATCTGCAGCCTTTTCATTACTAGATATTAGAATAATGTCTGCGCCTTTTGGAATCGTGATAGTTCCAGTAATATCAATGTTCTTTTTAACTATGATAGTCTTTTTTTCTCCAGAAACTACACTTTCAATTGCTTTTTTTAATGAATCAAAAGAATCTACTTCTACACGATTGGAATCCGTCCCTTCAGCCTCTGGTGCCTTTGCCATTAAAGCTTTAGGATCCAAAGTGGTGCCTTTTTCTAAAACTAGGCCCTCTTCAGTGGCTTCCTTTTCTTGATCCTCCAAGGCAGATTTATCTACATCTTTTTCTTCTTGGATCGTCTTATCTTCTTTATCAGTCTTTTCTGATGGGTCTTTCACTTCTTCTGAAGTTGAATTTTCCCCATCTTTCTTTTGAGCTACCTCTTCTTCAGCTGGTATTTGAGCTGCTTCTTCTTTTGGACCATTTTCTTTCGCTTCCGCTGGTTCTGTCGTTTCTTTTTTCAGGCTATCTTTTTCAGCTGGCACTTCAGCTGCGTCTTCTTTCAGGTCATCTTTTTCAGATTTTTCTTCAACCTGTGTTCCTTTTTCTGAGTCCAAACCTTCCAGGGCAGGCTTTTCTTGGACCGGTTCTGCACTTTCTTTCTTCGTGGACGTATCCCTTGCCTGGCTGGTCTCTATCTTATTTTCTCTAGGCGTGGATACAGCTTCTTTCTGTATTTTAGGTTGGTCTACCGGTGCCTTATCTTCTACGGACTGGGCGTAGGCTGTACCCCCCCCCCACCAGGAAAAACAAGATAAAGAGTAGTAGAATGTGTACTCGCTTCATTCCTCTCTCCTTTCATGACCTTAACATCATCGTACAAAAAATCACAAAAATATATTATCTCTCATTATCTATTGTATTCCTGTACTTTCCTTTCGTCAATGGATTTGAAGGTTTTCCCAAAATGAAAAGCCCCCCGAAGGAGATTCCTTTTTTTATTGTCCACTTTCGTGGTCAATGGCTTCTTTTAATTTTTCTCCCTGGAGTAAAACCACCCGGTCATCCACCTGGAGGACGGTGTCTCCCCGAGGGATTTCCAGCCCTCCTTGGGCTGTTTGGAGCATGACGATTAATTCATTTTCCCCAATATCCAGGTCCTTGATTTTTTCTCCCACCCAGGCATGGCAGGGGGCCAATTTAATTTCTAGCAAGGACTGGCCGGACTGGTCAAAGTGGCTTTCTCCCCCCATGACAATGATGTCACCCTTTTTCAAGACTGTCTCCCCTCGGGGGATGATGGTCTTGCCATCCCGTTCAATTTTGGCAATGATAAAGTTAAAAACCATCTTGAGGTCCTTGATCTTCATCCCTACAAACATGGACTGGTCTGTAACCCTAGTTTGAATAAAGCCCAGCTTGGACTTGTCCTGGTAGTAGTTAAAGGTCTTAAGGACCGTATCATTGGGGTCAAACATCTTCAAAATCTTGGTGGCCCAGGCCATAAGAGACCCTTGGATTAAAAGAGAAAATAGGCAGATGGCAAAGACAATATGGAAGAGGTCAATATCCAGGCCCGCTCCTGTATTGACGGCCATAATGGCAAAGGCAATAGCTGCAGCTCCACGAATCCCTGCCAGGGAAATCAAGGCCAGCTGGTTCTTCTTCAAGCGGAAGGGAGTCATGAGGCCTAGGACGGACAAGGGTCTGGCCACCAGGGTCATAAAGGCCATAATGGCAAGACCCAGGGGTAGAGCATGGAAGATGTCCTGGGGATTGGACAGAAGTCCCAAGAGGAAGAAGAGCATGATTTGAACCAAGTGGGAAAGGCCATCGTAGAAAAAGACCACCTCCTTTTTTCCTACATACTCATTGTTACCCAGGATAATCCCAGCAATGTAGAGAGCTAAAAAGCCATTGCCTCCAATGAGGTTACTCATTCCATACACCCCCAACATCAAGGCAGCAATAAAGACCACAAAGAGGCCATCTTCGTTGAATTTGTACTTTCTCACAACGCTTAGGCAAAGGTAGCCTACAGAAAAACCCACCAGGCCCCCAAAAAATATCTGACGGAAAATCAAGACCGGTACAGAAAGGTCTGACCCTGTTAGGATGGCCAAAAAGACCATGGTCATGGTATAGGCTGTCGGGTCATTGGAGCCGGATTCAATTTCCAAAAGTGAGGCGGTATTGTACTTGAGGTTCAATTTTTTGGATACCATGATACTGGATACCGAGGCATAGTCTGTGGACCCCACCACTGCTCCCAAGAGCATGGATTCCATCAGGCCAAAATGTAAGACATAGTGGCAAAAAAGTCCCGTTAAACCAGCTGTCAGAACCACACCCAAGGACGAAAGAAGAATTGCTTCCCGGGCCACCGACTGACCCATGGACCAATTGGTTCCAAAGCCCCCGTAAAACATAATGATCATCAAGGACATGGATGCGATTTGGTCCGCCAGACCATAGTCATTAAAGTTCCAGCCTCCGGCAGCAAAGGCAATTCCCAGACCCAAGAAGAGTAGGAGGGCCGGGAGACCCGACTTGCTAGAGATTCGAATGGCCACCAGGGCCAAAAGTAGTATTCCGGTAACGATCAGGGTGTTCATAGGGGCTCCTTCTAGTTTTTATCCGGCAAGGATTCTCTTACAGACTTTCCTTCCAGGTTAAAATTTCCTGCCTTTCCCCGGTGCTAATGTCTCCCCGTTCTACGGAAAGGTCTAGGAGTTCCGTTAAATTACTTGCAGAATGGTGGTCCAAGCCTGCCTTTTGAAAGTTTTCTTGGCAGCGGTCCAGGTCATAGGTAAAGATGCTCAAAACGCCAATGACATCAAAGCCTGCTTCTTGGCAAACCTTGGCGGCTTCAATGGAGGACCCTCCTGTGGAAAAGAGGTCTTCAATAACCAAGGCCTTGGCTCCAGGGAAAATCTCCCCTTCAATTTGCTTGGCCTTGCCATGGTCCTTGGCCTTGGACCGGACAAAACCCATGGGAAGTTTTAAACGGCTGGCAATGAGAGCAGCGTGGGGAATTCCCGCAGTGGCTGTGCCCATAATATAGTTTACATGGGGATATTTTTCGTGGATCAGAGAAATCAAGGCTTCAATGACGATGCTCCACTCTTGGGGATAGCTCATTAAGAGGCGGTTGTCACAATAGATGGGCGACTTGATTCCTGAGGCCCAGGTAAAGGGGTCCTTGGGAGACAGGCTGACGGCTTTAATATCTAATAGGGTTTCTGCTACGTGTTTCATACTTCCTCCTTGAGAAATTCTGCCTTGATGGCCCTATAAGCTTCCAGGGGATCTTGGGCATTACGGATGGGACGGCCAACGACAATATAGTCTGAGCCAGCCTTGGCTGCTTGGGCCGGGGTCATGGTTCTTTTTTGGTCATCTTGACCAGCTTGACCACCAGGACGGATTCCCGGAGTTACGGCAATAAAGTTCCCCAGGTCTTTTTTCAAGTCTGCTACTTCTTGGGCCGAGCAAACCAGGCCATGGAGACCAGCATCCAGGCCTAATTTCCCATAGGACTTTACCACATCCTTTAGGCTGCCTTGGATGGACAGGTCTCTTAGGTCCTCTTCCTCCATACTGGTTAAGACGGTAACCCCCAAGAGGATGGTGGAGGACTTGGCTTGGTCCAAAATTTCCCGGGCCCCTTGGATGGCCTTTTTCCCTGCTGGAATGTGGAGGTTGACCATGTCCACATCCAGGTCCAAAACTGACCGGACAGCTCCCCAAACAGTATTGGGAATGTCATGAAATTTCAAGTCCAAAAAGACCTTGTGGCCTCTTTTTTTAATTTCCCGGACAATGTCAGGGCCTTCCTTATAAAACAACTCCATGCCCACCTTGGTGTAAATGGCTTGGTCAAACTTGTCTAAAAATTCATAAGCCTCTTCTTTTCCCGAAAAATCCAAGGCTACAATTACATCTTTTGCCATAAGAACCTCCTTCTTTTTTTACTATTATACCATTAGTCCCTGGAAAAGATAAAATAAAAAACAGACAATCCTAGGATTGTCTGTCTTCTCATTTATTGAACAGAAGGACCATAGACCATGGCTGCAAAGAAAAATACTAAAATGGTTAGAATCCCTAGGACCAATAAGCCTAAAGCCCACTTCCAAAGAGGGTTGGTTTCACTTTCTTTCATGATATCCTTGTCCAAGGGGCTTCCACAAATTTCACAATAATCTGCCTTGTAGCTGTTCATGTGTTGGCAATTTCCACAACGGACTTGTTTTTCCCTCTTGACCAAAAGCAGGTAGAGGACAATTCCCAAGACATTGGGAACAACCAAGACCACCAAAAGCCACAAGAGGCCATTTTCTCCATTTGCTTCGGCATCCTTATAGACCCAAACGGCGAATAAGATGGAAGAGGCCAGTAGCATTAACATAGGGATCATCATAAATAAGGGTACTATACTTGCAATTTGCATTTAAATCTCTCCTTTTTTCCATTGGTGAATTAAAACTAAGGCAAACAGCAGACTCAGGCCTAGAACCTCCAGGCAGATACAGGCCAGGGCCAGGAGTTTTCCCGGACTCAAATAGGCACTGAGATACTTCAAGGCCGGGGCAAAAAGTCCCCACTGGTAGATGAAGCTTAGGACCAAGAGGCCTAGTATATAGCCGTTGATGGGATTTTTTTCTTCCCTATCCTCTAACCTGGCCCGGATTTCCCGGTCCAAGTGGCTGGGAACCCGGATTTCTTTATGGACTTCTTCTTTTAATAGGTCATCCATCCAATCATTGGTCATGACGGTACTCCTTTAAGTTTTCTTTTAAGGTCTCCTTGGCATAGTGGAGGCGGCTTTTGACCGTTCCCTCTGGCAAGTCAAGGCTTTGGGCAATCTCTTTTAGGCTGTAGTCAGCCATGTAAAAGAGCAAGACCACCTCCCGCATGGGGTCTGGCAGGTCTAAGATTGCCCGGTTGACCTCTTTGGATTTTTCTCTTTCCAAGACCTGGTCTTCCAGGCTGGGCCCCTGGTCCACCAGGCTAAAGAGGAGGTCCTCAGAAGTCTCTGGTGCAATTCGATTCCTCCGGGCCCATTTTCTCCGGCCGTCCTGCCACTTCCTATGGGCAATCCGGAACAAAAGAGACCGAAAGCCCTCCGGGTCTATATCCCGGTCATAGGTCAGGGCCAGGACAAAGCTGTCTTGGTAGAGGTCATCTGCCCGGCCCCTATCCTTGGTCAAGGTCAGACAAAATCGGTAGAGGTCAGGACCATATTCTTGAATCATCTGCTGGTTGAAGTTCATATTTGCCCCCTTCACTTAGAATTGGTCATGAGACCTGGAAAGGTTCAAAATTTTTTTAATTTTCTTGGGTCTTTTTTCTCCGGCCCTTCCAAGCGGCCAAAAGGCAAAAGTAGCTGGCAACAAAGAGGGCCCCGTAAATATAGGCCACAGCCACGGTGTTGGTCTTGTGGCTATAGTAGTAAAAAAGATCCAGGACCAGCAGGGCCGGCAAGAGATAGGCAAAAAAATTCGTCTTTTTTTCTTTTTCCATTTATTTTCCTCCCAATAGGCGGTGGAGGTCTTCCCAGGGCAGGTCTTCCAGGTCTTGGTATTTAAAGGAAGGCTGGTCTTCCTTGTCCACCATCACTGTCCGAATCCCCTCCACCATGTCTCCTTCCTTAAAGCAATAGTCAATGACCCTCAGGTCCATGTCAAGAGTTTCTTCCCGGGTCCAATACTTGCCATAGTCGTATTTTAAATAGATAAGGGCCAGGGACAGGAGGGAGGCTTCTTCCAAGTCTTGGTAGAGGTCCCCATCTCGGTCTTTCACCCTTTCCTTAATTTCCTTCAGGGTCTTGGCCCCAAAGAGGTCTTGGATTTTTTCCAGGTCCTGGGGACTGTGGAGGGGGGCCAGGTCTTTTTGGTAGTCCCCTAAAAGATCTTGGATTTTTCTCAAGACTTCTTCCCTGCTTAGGCCTTCCAGGTCCAGGTCAAAAAGGTCTCCTTCAAAATTTTCCCAGGAATTTGAAGAAATGGTATGGCTGGCCCAACCCAGGTCCAAGGCATCCCGGCCGTTGATTTGGCTTCCCGTTAGGGACATATAGAGGGCCATGGCCCGGTCCATTTTGGAAAAGAAATAACCCATGCCTACATCTGGCACCATACCCAGCCGGGCTTCTGGCATGGCCATCCGGGTACTTTCATCGGCAATCCTTATAGGACAGTCCATGCTGAGACCCAGGCCTCCTCCCATGGCAATGCCCCTGTAGGCTACAAGAATGGGCTTGGGAAATTTGGCCATCTTCTTGTCCAGGCGAAATTCTCTTTCAAAATAGGGAATGGGGTCTTCCCCTGTGGCTTGGACCTTCTTGTAGATGTCCACCACATCCCCACCGGCACAAAAGGCCCGGGGGCTGGTGGAGTCCAGGTAGACGGCCTTGACCCGGTCATTTTCCAGGACCTGGTCCATACACTGGTCAATAGCCTCAATCAAGTCCCTGTTCAGGGCATTGAGTTTATTGGGCCTGTCCAGGCTAATATGGGCAAAGTTTTTTTCTATTTTAAGTTCAAGCATCTTTTCTTTCCTTTCTTTCCTTTTCTTCCTCTCTTTATTATATCGAAAGATGGAAAAGATAAAAGCCCAAAAGAAAAAAAGACAGGCATCTTTCGATACCTGCCTTGTAAGTTTCTAAGCTCTTAGCTTAATAATTTGGATACAACTCCTGCTCCTACTGTACGTCCTCCTTCACGAATTGCGAAACGAAGTCCTTCGTCCATGGCAATTGGGGTGATTAGGGTTACGGTAAAGGTTGCGTTGTCTCCTGGCATTACCATTTCTACGCCATCGGCTAATTGGATGTCACCGGTTACGTCTGTGGTTCTGAAGTAGAATTGGGGTCTATAACCGTTGAAGAACGGGGTATGACGTCCACCTTCTTCTTTGGTTAGTACGTATACTTCTGCTTCAAATTTTGTATGGGGTTGGATGGTTCCTGGGGCTGCCAGTACTTGTCCACGTTCGATTTCGTCTCTTTGGACTCCACGTAGTAAGACTCCGATGTTGTCTCCGGCTTGGGCTTCGTCAAGCATTTTCTTGAACATTTCTACGCCGGTTACGACGACGGTTCTCTTTTCTTCGGTTAATCCGACGATTTCTACGTTGTCGTTTACTTTTACGACTCCGCGTTCTACACGGCCTGTTGCTACGGTTCCACGTCCTGTAATGGAGAAGATGTCTTCTACGGGCATTAGGAAGGGGTGTTCTGTATCACGTTTTGGTGCTGGAATGTATTCGTCAACTTCTTCCATTAATTTGATGATTTTGTCTCCCCATTCTCCGTCTGGATCTTCTAGGGCTTTTAGGGCGGATCCTACTACGATGGGTGTGTTGTCTCCGTCGAATTCGTATTCGCTTAAGAGGTCACGAACTTCCATTTCTACTAATTCGATAAGTTCTGGGTCGTCTACTTGGTCTTCTTTGTTTAGGAAGACAACGATCTTTGGTACGCCTACTTGGCGGGAGAGTAGAATGTGTTCACGGGTTTGGGGCATGGGTCCATCTGCTGCGGATACTACGAGGATGGCGCCGTCCATTTGGGCTGCTCCTGTGATCATGTTTTTAACGTAGTCGGCATGGCCTGGGCAGTCTACGTGGGCGTAGTGACGGTTTGGTGTTTCGTATTCTACGTGGGATGTGGAAATGGTGATTCCACGTTCTCTTTCTTCGGGTGCCTTGTCGATGTTGGAGTAGTCTACGAATTCTCCTGAGCCGTATCTCTTGTTGAGTACAAGGGTAATGGCTGCTGTTAGGGTTGTTTTACCGTGGTCAACGTGACCAATGGTTCCAATGTTTACGTGGGGTTTCGTTCTTTCAAATTTTTCTTTTGCCATGGTTCTCCTCCTATATTTAAGAAATGACTTTATTTTGTTCTTATCATACAATAAATTTGTCTTAAAAGCAACTATTTATGGTGGTTTTTACAGGCTCGGGCTTTTAAAAGCTAATGACAATGCCTCCGTCATCAGCATAGGCCGAAGACAAGCCCCCTGTTGGCACCACCACGACATCGTCAAAGCGGTAGAGGTCCAGGATTTTTTTCTTAAAAAATTCCGCCTTTTCCTCGGCATTGGACTGGCTGATGTAGAGGGTCCGACCTTCTGTTTTTTCTACAATCCTGCCAATGGCCTTGGCCAGCTTGTCCAGGGATTTTTTAAAGCCCCGGTTGAGTTCAAAGAGTTCGATTTCTCCCTTGACCCCCTGCATAATGGGTTTGATGTTCAGGGTCTTGGCAATGAGGCCGGCGGACTTTCTAATCCGGCCGTTTTTAATGAGGTTGTTGAGGCTTTCCAGGATAAAGAAGGTCTCCATTTCCCGGATAAACTTTTCCCCCTTTTCTACAATTTCATCAAAGGCCAGGCCTTGGTCCATAAGGCTCTTGATGTGGTAGGCTAGGTTGGTTTCTCCGGCAGAGGCGGACTGGCTATTAAAGATATGGATCCTGGTTTGGGGGTTTTCTTCTTGGAAGTCCTTGGCTGCCAGGGTGGCGGAATTATAGGACCCGGAAAGTTTATCGCTAATGGTAATGACAAAAATTCCATCTGCCTCCTTGTTAAAAACCTCTTGGTAGTCATAGGGGGAGGGACAGCTGGTTTTAATGGCCTTCTTGGAGGCGTTCATGGCCTCCCGCATGGCTTGGATTTGGCTCCGGTCCTTGTCCACAAAGTCTTCTCCTTCGACTTGGATGGTAAAGGCAACCAGTTGGATGTCCAAGGATTTTTCAAGCTCATCAGTTAAGTCGACGCTGGAGTCGCCAACAAGTTGGTAGTTCATCATTCACCTCCCAGTTGTTTTTGGATCAAGTCTGCAAGTACTTGAGCATCTTCTTGCATTTCAACGAGGTCTGTTCCTTCAATCATGACCCGGATTAGGGGTTCTGTTCCTGAGGGTCGGATGACAATCCGTCCCCTGTCCTCATATTTTTTCTTAAGGGCCTCAATGGCTTTTTCCAGGACCTCATCTGCCATGTAGTCTTTTTTCTTCCGGTCCAGAACTCTTGCATTGACCAGGACTTGGGGGTAGGTGGTCATGAGGTCATTTAAATAGGACAGGGGCTTTTGACTTTCCAGCATGACTTCGATTAAGTGGAGGCCGGTAGCCAGGCCGTCTCCTGTTGTATTGTAGTCTGTAAAGATAATGTGGCCCGATTGTTCGCCCCCTAGGACATAGCCCTTGTCCCGCATTTCTTCCAGGACATATCGGTCTCCCACCTTGGCTTCAATAAAGTCTACGTCAATGGATTCCAGATATTTTTTCAGGCCCAGGTTGGACATAAGGGTTCCAACCACGCCGCCATTGAGCTGGTCTTTTTGATGGAGATGGTGGGCACAAATGGCCAGGATGTGGTCTCCGTCTACAATCCGCCCCTCTTCATCTACGGCAATAATCCGGTCTGCATCTCCGTCAAAGGAAAAGCCCAGGTCGGCTTCCTTAGACAGGACCAGGTTTTGGATGACCTTGGGGTTGGTGGACCCGCAGTCCAAGTTGATATTTTTCCCATTGGGGTTGGTGTTTAAGGCAAAGACATTGGCCCCTAGAGAGGTTAATACATAGGGGGCAATCTTGGATAGGGCTCCGTTTCCACAGTCCAGGGCAATTTTTAAGCCGCTTAACTTGTGGGGACAAAGGGATTGGAGGTACCTAGTGTATTGCTTGGCCAGGGAGGGGTCCAGGGTCAAGTGGCCGAAATTTTCCGTATTTTCAGGAAATTCCTTGCGTTTTAAGAGGTAGTCTTCCAATTCTTCTTCCACCTGGTCTGGCAGCTTGTAGCCATCTTGGGAGAAAAATTTAATTCCATTGTAGTTGTAGGGGTTGTGGCTGGCCGAGATCACCACGCCGCAAGTATAGTTTAAGGTCCTAGTTAAGTAGGCAATCCCCGGTGTGGGAATGACTCCCACCAGGGTCACGTCCATCCCCATGCTCATGAGGCCTGTAGCCAGGGCAGCCTCTAACATATTTGCAGATTCTCTGGTATCTGTTCCAATGAGGCAAGAGCCTTGGTTTTTCCCTAAAACAAAACCAGCAGCCTTGCCCACTTCCAGGGCCAATTCAGCCGTTAAGGCTTGGCCGGCAATGCCCCGGATACCATCTGTACCGAATAATTCTGTCAATGTAAAGTCTCCTTTTTTCTTTTCGGTTCTCTCCTGAACCTATCTAGCCTTTATTATACCATATTTCCAGGACCTGTAAAATCTCTAAATCAAGACAAGGCCCCCAACCAGGGCTTTTTAAATTCCCCACAAGTTTTTTTTCTTTTGCAGGACCAGTATGTTATAATGAAAGAAAAGCAATGACTCAATTTTGATGGAGGAATCGTATGAAAAAAACTCTAGCCATAAGTGGTTTATCCCTGGCACTTATTTTAACAGCCTGTGGACAAAAGGATGGTCAAGATCAAAAGGTCCAAAAACCAATCAACACCAGTCCGAAAATTGAAGAATCTTCCCCCAGCTTAAATGAAGGCTCCGAAGACAAGCAAGGTGTGAGCCGGGAGGATGTACGCAAGCTCATGACCCAGTCTGACTACATCAGCCGGGTTAAGTTGACCCAGCTTGGAGACGGGCAAACCGAATTAACCATCCTGGACAACTACAAGGGAAGTCTGTCCAACATTGAATTTACAGAACCCAAAAACCTATCCACCAACAAGGAATACTTAATTTTTTACAAGGACGATGAAGACGGAAATGTGGTAGCCACCAGCAAGGATGCCGTCATTGAAGTGGCAACAAAAAATGACACTGTCCTGGACTATATCGAAAAAACCTATGCCAAGACAGACCAAACAGAAGGCCAATCCAGCCGGAAAAAAGAAGATAAGAAAAAAGACTCTTCTGACGAAAAAAAGAAGTCCTCTTCTAAGGAAGACAAGGAAGAATCCAAATCTTCCTCCAAGTCCTCCAAGGATAGCAAGGACTCTTCTTCCCAAGACGAATCCAAGTCCAAGAAGTCCACATCCAGTGAATCTAAGAGCAAAGAATCCACAAAGACTTCTTCAAAATCCACTACAGATGAAGAATAAAAGGAGCAAGTATGCATAAAAAATTAGCCGGCTTAGGCCTAGCTGCCTGCCTGGTTTTAAGCCAAGGAATTTACGCCGCCTCACCCATTAAGATCCTATTAAACGGCCAAGAAATCAAGGGGGATGTCGCCCCCCAAGTCAAGTCCCAAAGAACCTTTGTGCCCCTGCGTTTTGTTTCAGAAGCCCTGGGCTACAAGGTGGACTGGTTCCAAAAAGACCAATCCGTTTCCATTGCCAAGGGCCAAAAGCAAATCAAGCTCTGGCTGGGGAAAAAGACCCTGGAAAGCCAAGGGAAAAAATCCACCATGGATATTGCCCCCTATGCCAGCCAAGAAAGGACCTTTGTGCCCCTGCGCTTTGTAGCTGAAAACCTGGGTGTCAAGGTAGATTGGGACCAAAAAAACCAAACCGTTCTTTTGACAGATGATAACCTAGCCGGAAAAAATGTAGCCAAGTCCTTCCTGGAAGGAGTGGACCTGACCCACTTAAATCCTGAAGAAGTGGCCTATGTGAAAAACTTTGACCAAAAGCAACAAGTCCTGGTTCAAGAACTGGCCAACTTCCGCAACCTGGCCTTCCGGGACTTTAACAAGTACAGCAAGGACCAAGTGGGACAAAAGATGGCCCAAGTAGGTGGCCAAATCGTCTCCACCGCCAAGGAAATGGAAGCCCTCCAGGCTCCTGCAAGATTCCAAGAAAGCCATGCTCTTTTTAGCAAGGTCTCCCAAGCCCTTCCCGGCATCCTGGAAGACTACAAGGCCGCCTTTTTAAGCGACGACTCCCTAAGTGCCGCCGGCCTTACCAGCAAGCTCACCGACTATTCTGTAGCCATGCGGCAAATTGTGGACCAAATGACGGCCACCATTAAAAACCAGGAAGTCAAAAGAAACCAGGATGTAGACAGCTTTTTAAAGACCAAGGACGACCAACTCTTCCAAGACCAAACCATCAAAAACCTCATGAACCAAATCCTGAAAAAGTAAATGTTAAAGCCTGCTTAAGCAGGCTTTTTTTATTTTCTTCTGCCCTTCTATTTGTTAAAATTTAGGCCTTCTTTTACATTGAATGACCTGTTGAATCTTGGGGGATTTTTCGATAAAATAGACCTTAATTATTTGCTATCTTTATAAACTAAAGGAGATGCCTATGCCAAAAACATTAACCTATAAACTCATTGCCTCCCATCTTTTAGATGGGGACTTGGAAGCTGGCAAAGAAGTTTGCTTG
Organism: Urinicoccus massiliensis; assembly: GCF_900120405.1. Classification (GTDB taxonomy): domain Bacteria; phylum Bacillota; class Clostridia; order Tissierellales; family Peptoniphilaceae; genus Urinicoccus; species Urinicoccus massiliensis. The sequence continues at coordinate 362,698 of NZ_LT635493.1, forward strand.
AAGATCAACCAAACCCTGACCCAGGATTCTACAGGAACCATGGTCTACCTCCAACTGGAGGCCCTGGACGTGGACAAGTTGGCTACAGACCTTTCTGTGGCCTACATCGACCACAACATGCTCCAAGCCGGCTTTGAAAATGCCGACGACCACGCCTTTATCCAGTCGGCAGCAGAAAAATATGGCCTCATCTTCTCCAAACCCGGGGGAGGCATTTGCCACCAAGTCCACCTGGAACGCTTTGGTAAGCCCGGAGCCACCCTGATTGGGTCTGACTCCCATACACCTACTGCCGGGGGTTTAGGCTCTCTAGCTATTGGGGCTGGAGGTCTGGATGTGGCCGTGGCCATGGCCAAGGGATTTTACTTCTTAACCCTTCCCAAGGTCTATGAAGTCTACTTAAAGGGATCTTTAAAGGCCAACTGCAATGCCAAGGACGTCATCCTAACCGTTTTGCAAAAACTTTCCGTCAAGGGTGGCGTGGGTTATATTATGGAATACACCGGTCCTGGGGTCAAAAACCTATCTGTTCCGGACCGGGCCACCATTTGCAATATGGGAGCGGAATTGGGGGCCACCAGCTCCATCTTCCCCTCTGACCAAGTGACCCGGGACTTTTTACGGGCCCACCACCGGGAAGGAGACTTCCTTGAACTGGGACCAGACCCAGGAGCCTCTTATGACGCCCGTTTGGAAATTGACCTGTCGGCTATTGAGCCCATGGTGGCCAAGCCCCATAGTCCCGACGCCGTTGTTCCCGTTTCAGAAATTGACTCCCTCAAGGTGGACCAAGTGGCCATAGGGTCTTGTACCAATTCTTCCTATGCCGACCTTATGGCTGTGGCTCAAATTTTAAGGGGCCACCGGGTCCATCCCGACGTTTCCCTGGTCATTAGTCCAGGGTCAGCCAATGTCTTGAAGATGCTGGCAGAAAATGGAGCCCTAGCCACCATGATTGCCTCAGGAGCCCGGATTTTAGAATCTGCCTGTGGCCCCTGTATCGGCATGGGCCAAGCCCCCAAGTCCAAAGGCATCAGCCTCCGGACCTTTAACCGCAACTTCAAGGGCCGGTCCGGCACCAAGGACGCCCAAATCTACCTTGTGAGTCCCCAAACAGCTGCCAGCTCAGCCATTAAGGGCTACTTAACTCCCGGCCAAGAAGTGGATCCTTCCAGTCTTTCTTCCTATGACCATGTAGATGATTACTTTATCTATCCCAAGGAAAAAGACCAGAGACGGAAGGACCTGGCCATGGGACCCAACATCAAGCCCTTCCCCTTAAACGACCCCCTGGAAGACCAAATCCAAAAAAAGGTCCTCTTAAAGGTCCAAGACAATGTCACTACTGACGACATTGTTCCCAGCCACGCTGGACTTTTACCCTACCGGTCCAACATCCCCCACCTGGCCCATTATGCCTTTACCACCCTGGTGGATGACTTTTACGACCGGGCCAAGAAAAATAACGGGGGCTTTATCCTGGCGGGAGACAACTACGGCCAAGGGTCTTCTCGGGAGCACGCCGCCTTGGTCCCCCTCTATCTTGGAGTCAAGGCCGTTTTAGCCAAGAGCTTTGCCCGGATCCACCGGTCCAACCTCATCAACTCCGGTATCCTCCCCTTGACCTTTGCCGATCCAGCCAGCTATGACCTGGTGGATCCAGAAGATGAGCTTCTTTTAGACAACTTACATGAGGGCCTGACCAAGGGTCAAATCTTGGCCTTCAACAAGACCAAGGGCCTGGCCTTTTCCCTAGAATTCAAGGGCTCTCCCAGAGAGTTGGCCATCCTTTTGGCTGGAGGCAACTTAAATTATTCAAAAAATTTGGAGGTTTAATATGATTAGCTTAATTCCCGGCGACGGGGTAGGAAAAGAATTAGCCAAGCTCTTAATCCGTCTCTTTAAGGACTTGCAAATTCCCCTTTCCTTTGACATCCAAGAAGCCGGCAAGGAAGAATATGAAAAACACGGGGTCTACTTACCCGATAGCCTCTTCCGGAGCCTGGAAAAAAACAAGGTGGCCATTAAGGGCCCCATGACCACCCCCATTGGGGAGGGCTTCCGGTCTTTAAATGTCCAACTCCGTAAAAAATACGACCTCTATACCAATATCCGTCCCATTAAGGAGCTGGGCCCCTGGAAAAATCCAGACCAAGCCATTGACCTGGTTATCTTTCGGGAAAATACCGAAGACCTCTACCGGGGTGTGGAAGAAATGGTTTCGGATACCGAGGCCCATTCCATTAAAATCATCACCTACCAAGGGTCCAGACGCTTGATTAAACGGGCCTTTGACTATGCCCTGGACCATGGCTATCCCAAGGTGACCCTGGTTACCAAGGCCAACATTATGAAATTTACCGACGGCCTCTTTCTTAAAGCCGGTCGGGACCTGGCCAAGGACTATCCCACCATTGAATTGGAAGAAGTCCTGGTGGACAACATGGCCATGCAGTTGGTTTTAAACCCCTATCAATTTAATGTCATTGCCACAGAAAACCTCTATGGAGATATTTTATCCGACCTGGCTGCCGGTTTAATTGGCGGTCTGGGCCTGGTGCCCGGAGCCAACATGGGAGATGGCATGGCCATCTTTGAATCTGTCCATGGAACGGCTCCCGACCTGGCCGGCAAGGACCTGGTCAACCCAACGGCCTTTTTCCTGTCTGCCTGTATGATGCTGGACTATTTGGACCTGGGGGCCTATGCCGGAGCCATCCGCCAAGGTCTGGATAGCCTACTATCTAACAAGGAAACTTCCACCCGAGACCTGGGTGGCCCCCTAAGGGCTTCAGAATTTACTGACCTCTTAATCCAAAGGGTCAAGGAGATCAAGCATGGATAAGAAAACCACCAACCGCTTAAAGCGCTATGCCCGGGTCATTGAAAGAAGGGCCTATATTGACCCCCAATTTTATGAGGACCACAAGATCAAACGGGGCCTGAGAAATAAAAATGGCACCGGGGTCCTGGTGGGAGTAACTGGGGTGGCTGACGTTGTGGGCTATGCCTACGAGGATGGGAAAAAAATTCCCACTCCCGGCCGCCTGGACTACCGGGGCTATTCCGTAGAAGAAATTTTAAAGGGGGCCCGGGAAAGACAAAGCCACGCCTTTGAAGAAGTTTCCTACCTCCTACTTTTTGGTCAACTCCCCACACAAGAAGACCTGGACCTCTACCACGAAACCCTCTGGTCCCTAACCGCCCTGCCAGGAGGCTACCTGGAAGATGTCATCTTAAAGACGGCCAATAAAAACCTCATGAACAAGATCATGCAGTCGGTCCTCTCCCTCTACTCCTATGACCCGGACCCAGACAATACAGAAATTTTTAACGTCTTAAACCAATCCCTGGGCCTCATTGCCAAGATGCCCATGATTCTAGCCTACTGCTATGCGGCCAAACGCCACTATGTCGATGACGCCTCCCTGATTATCCACCGGCCCAAAAGCAACTACGACCCGGCAGAAAACCTCCTCCATATGATCCGGCCCGACTCTTCCTTTACAGAAGAAGAAGCCCAAATCCTGGACACCCTTATGGTCCTCCATGCAGAACACGGCGGTGGGAACAACTCCGCCTTTGCCACCCATGTGGTATCCTCTTCTGGAACAGACTCCTACAGTGCCATTACCACAGCCCTGGGATCCTTAAAGGGGCCCCGGCACGGTGGGGCCAACCTCATGGTGGACTCCATGGTGGCAGACTTAAAGGACAAGGCTAGCGATTGGACCAAGGCCGGCCAGGTAAAAAAATACCTGGAAGCCGTCTTGGACAAAAAAGCCTTTGACCGGTCCGGCCTGATCTACGGCCTGGGCCATGCCGTCTACACCCTAAGCGACCCCCGGGCCCTCCTCTTGAAAGAAAGAGCCCGGACCCTGGCCCAATCCAAAAATTGTCCAGAAGAATACCAGCTCATTGAAAATATTGAAAAAATTGGTGGAGACCTCATAGCTGAAAAATTTGCCCTTCCCCATCCGGCACCGGCCAATGTTGACCTCTACTCGGGGCTGATCTTCCACCTCTTAGGCATACCCAGAGACCTCTTTACCCCTATTTTTGCCCTGTCCCGGACCACAGGTTGGTGTGCCCACCGCTTGGAACAAGTCCTGGATAAAAAAATTATGCGGCCGGCCTACCTAACCCTCAACCAACCCCAAAAATACCTTCCCATGGAAGACCGTTAATCCTCCTGACCATCTTGACTTATCCCTTTAAATTCAATATACTTTTACTTTAGATATGAAGGAGGTATCATGGAAGAACAAGCAAAAAATCTGGCAAAATCCACAGCAGCCATTATCATCTTTTCCCTTTTAGGTAAATTTTTCGGCCTGGGCCGGGAAACCCTAATTGCCTACCAATATGGGTCCGGCATGGAAAAGGCTGCCTGGACTGTTGCCCAATCGTCTACAGGCCTGATGAGTGCCTTGATTACAGAGGCCATTGCCACAACCTTTATTCCACAATTGCAAAAAGTCAACCTTAACGAGGGCCCCGGAGCCAAGGATAAATTTACATCCAATATGATTTCCGTATCCCTGGTTTTGGCCATTGTTGTGGCAAGTCTGGGTATCATCTTTGCCCCGGCCATTGCCAACATTACAGGAGGAGGCTTCGACCCCGAAACCAAGGCCTTGACCATTGTCCTCATCCGCTACTCCATGCCCTTAATTATTTTTGCAGCCACCGTGGGAATTTTTACCGGCTACCTACAATTTAACAACCTCTTTGCCGCAGCGGGAGCCGTCAACCTGCCCTATAACATCATCTACATCATCTACCTGGTCTTTTTGACCCCCGCCTTTGGTATCAAGGGTCTGGCTGCCATTTCCGTCTTGGCCGTCCTATCCCAGGTCCTGTTTTTGATCCCCTCGATTTTAAAGGCAGACTTCCACTTTAAACCCATCCTGAACTTCAAGGACAAGTACACCCAACAAGCCTTGATTTTAGCCATGCCAGTCCTGGTGTCCGTTTCCATCAACAATATCAACACCATCTTTAACAAGTACCTGGCAACAGGCTTGGGAAATGCCGCCGTCAGCCGGCTGGACTATGCCAACAAGATCAACCTGGTCATCCTGGGCATCTTCATCACCGCTATTACCTCTGTGGTCTTCCCGGCCATGAGTCGGGCCTTTGCCGAAAAAAATTATCTCCTGGGCAAGCAAATCATGAATGGGTCCGTTAAAAGCGTACTTTTAATCACAGTCCCATCCACCATTGGTATGGCCGTCTTGGCCCGACCCATTATTGAAATTGCCCTCCAATACGGGGCCTTTACCCCGGAAGACACCTTGGAAACAGCCAAGGTTTTGGTCTTCTACTCCCCAGTTTTGATCTTTTTGTCCATTAACAACGTCCTAAACCGGGTCTTCTTTTCCATCCAGGACACCAAGACCCCCTTCTACATCGGCATGTGTAACGTGGCCATCAACGTCAGCCTCAACCTCTTAGTTGTCCACATCCTAGGCGTTCGAGGCCTGGCCGGCAGCGTCACCATCGCCACCACAGTTGCCTGCGGCCTCCGCTTTATCATCCTGCGTAAACGCATTGGCCACCTGGGCATGTCCTCCTACCTCCGGGCCATTATCAAAACCTGCCTGGCTGGTGTTATCATGGCCATCTTTTGTTCCGTGACCTTCTTCCCCTTGGAAATGGTCCTGGCAGGCCTCTTAACCGGAGCCAAACTCCGCCTGGCCAAGTTGGCCCTCTTACTCCTTGTGGCCCTTTGCTCCGCCTTCCTCTATGGCCTGGTCCTCTACTTCCTAGGCTTTAGAGAAGTGAAAGACATCGTCCACCTAGTCAGCAGTAAGTTGGAAGCTCGGAAGAAAAGAAAGGCTTTAAATTAAAAAAATGAGAACCCCTAGGGGTTCTCTTAACGTCCATGATAAATGTTGGAGTCCACCTAGACCCCAACATTTATTTTTTCCATAAAAAGGGCAAGAATGGATCCCACCCCATCACTTGACAAGGAGCCTTTTCCTAAGAATAACTAGAAACTCCAAAAAGAAAAAGTCGGAACCATGATTCCGACTTTTTCTTTTGCTTCTATTCTCTTCTTTTAATAGTTTACAACTTGCTTGATGGTTACTTGTTGACTTCCTTGATCCCAGAAAATATCTTTTCCATCTTTTAAACCAAGACATCTTGCAAAGTTCCCGACAGGTATCATGGTTCGATCATTTTTGATTTGTGGTTTTACATCACTTTCAAATTTTTCTCCATTGACATAGAAAATATTACTGTCTAGAGAGACCTTTACTTCCTTGTCCTTATTTTTTAAGATGGCCATCCTAGCTTCCTTGTCCCAGCGGACATCAAAGCCCATGGCTTCTCCAACAAACCTCAACGGAATATAGGTCCTGTCCTTGTCTGCATAGGCGGCTACATCCATTTCCACTTCCTTGGACTCCCCATTGATGATCCGGGTCAGTTTTTTCGATCCAATTTTTATCATTGTTTCTAGGGTCATTTGATTTGTTTTCTTCACTTCTACAGGTTTTTGCCCTTGTCTTTCTGGTGCCAGGACAAAAAACCGGATTCCAGGAGCTTGGGGTGTAGGTTGAGGTGCAGGTTTGGGTACGACTTGTCCTGCTGCATTTTTATTTGCTGCGTCTTTGGCCTTGGCGTCTTCTACTGCCTTGGCAACGTCGCCTTTTGTTTCTGCATTGTCAACCTTACCCTTGGCTTCTTTCTTTTCGCTTTCACTTAGGTTGGGAAGTTGGTCAATTTCTGTCTTGGCTTTTTCTTTGGCTTTAGCTAAATCTATCAATTTTACATCTATGCTAGCGATTTCTTTTGGATTGTCGCATAGTTGATATTGAAAGATGAATACTTTCGTCTGTCCATCCCATTCCATTCCACTCGCTGTTGGAGTTAAGCCAGCTACTGGCCCTTGAATTTTGCTTGCATCAAATCCTGGAGGAAATTCTATGATTGAACTTCCTTTAGGGACATTTATAGTATATTTTTGCCTTAAATCCTTTTTATTATCCTCTATGGGCCTACTAGGTAGCTTTAAGGTTGTTAGTTGGTTGTACTGACAGTATAAATGGGTAAGTGATGGGCTTTGACTGACATCTAAGGATGTTAGTTGATTAGAACTACAAGCTAAATACATAAGTGCTGGGTTATGGCTGACATCTAAGGTTGTTAGTTGGTTGATGTCACAATATAAGTTTGTAAGTGACGGGCTTTGACTGACATCTAAGGTTGTTAGTTGGTTGGAAGTACAAACTAAGTCCTTAAGTGATGGTTTGTGACTGACATCTAAGGTTGTTAATTGGTTAGTCCTACAATCTAATCTCTCAAGGGCTGGGTTCTTACTGACATCTAAGGTTGTTAATTGGTTTCTGTAACAAGATAAGTTTGTGAGTGCTGGGTTTTGACTGATATCTACGGATGTTAGTTGGTTGATCTCACAATATAAGTTTGTAAGTGACGGGCTTTGACTGACATCTAAGGATGTTAGTTGATTGGAGCTACAAACTAAATACGTAAGTGATGGGTTGTGACTGACATCTAAGGATGTTAGTTGGTTGGAACTACAAACTAAGTTCTTAAGTGATGGTTTGTGACTGACATCTAAGGTTGTTAGTTGGTTGGAACTACAATTTAAGTCCTTAAGTGATGGTTTGTGACTGACATCTAAGGATGTTAATTGGTTGGAACTACAAGCTAAATACGTAAGGGCTGGGTTGTGACTGACATCTAAAGCTGTTAGTTGGTTTCTATTACAATCTAAATCCATAAGGGCTGGGTTGTGACTGACATCTAAGGATGTTAGTTGATTAGAACTACAAGCTAAATACATAAGTGACGGGCTTTGACTGACATCTAAGGATGTTAATTGGTTGTTACCACAATATAAACCTGTAAGTAATGGGTTGTGACTGACATCTAAGGTTGTTAGTTGGTTGATGTAACAAGATAATCTTGTAAGTGATGGGTTGTGACTGATATCTAAGGATGTTAGTTGGTTGGAGCCACACTTTAAATCCTTAAGTTCTGGGTTCTGACTGACATCTAAGGTTGTTAGTTGGTTGGTGTAACAAGATAATCTTGTAAGTGATGGGTTGTGACTGATATCTAAGGATGTTAGTTGGTTGGAGCCACAATTTAAATCCTTAAGTTCTGGGTTCTGACTGACATCTAAGGATGTTAGTTGGTTGGAAGTACAAACTAAGTCCTTAAGTGATGGTTTGTGACTGACATCTAAGGTTGTTAATTGGTTAGCCCTACAATCTAATCTCTCAAGGGCTGGGTTCTGACTGACATCTAAGGTTGTTAGTTGGTTTCTATTACAATCTAAATACGTAAGTGACGGGCTTTGACTGACATCTAAGGATGTTAATTGGTTGTTACCACAATATAAATTTGTAAGTAATGGGTTGTGACTGACATCTAAGGTTGTTAGTTGGTTTCTATTACAAGCTAAATACGTAAGTGACGGGCTTTGACTGACATCTAAGGATGTTAATTGGTTATTGCTACACTGAAGCATTCCTAAGTTGGTAAAATACTCAATCCCTTTTAAGCTTGCAACGCCTTTACTCATGACGTTAATTGTTTTAACAGCATTACGTTCATCCTGACTTAGGATCTTATTTTTATCTCCGTCAATTTCTTCTACATACTCCCTAAAATTCGCATCCGGGAAGTTGCTTTCGTTAATGGCTACATCTCCTGCTGCATAGACTTTTGCAACATTGAACGGTAGTGCCGTTATGACCATCGCTAAGACAAGAGCTATCCCCATGGTTTTCTTTAAGCTTTCTTTCATGCTATCCCTCCAAGGTATTTTTACTTTCAATTTGTTCCTCTTTTTGAACCATCTACTCCGAATTATTAATCTTTTCCTATATAAATCTAATCATATATACATATATATTGTCAAGATATTTTGCCTTTAATTGGCTATAAATCGCCATTTATGTCTACTTTTTTAGTGCTGATTGAACTGCCTTCTCAGTTCTTTTACCTTGTCTATTGTCTTTGCCTAAAAAAAGACTCGATCTTGTCTTTCTTCTATCTGGCCAGGGTCTTTTTAATTCCCCTACCAAGGAGTCTTTCCCGGCCGGGCTTATTCCATTCCACACTTTCACTACTGTCTTTTGACATTTCTTCCGACTTGGCTTCTTTTGAAATGAAGATCCTGATTTCTTTCCCTGGTCTATCCCATATCAAATAAGAGGCCTGTGAACGTTTGGGCTCTAGCATGAAAAAAAGAGTGGCCATTTTGAAGGGCCTTTCTCTTGTTTTGTTTAAAATCCTTCTTTTGAGTTTTACTCTAAACGCTATTTATTTATTGAATATCAATAAATAAATGTTGACTTTCAATAAAAACTTGCTATACTATACTTAAGCTTTATCCATTGAACTTTTCGAGGTGATTTATGAAAAAATTTAGAGTTTACTTTATTGGAGGTCTTTTAATCCTGGCCATGGCCCTTTGCCTGGGCCTGGCCTACGGAGGGTTCAAGCTTTCCTATATGGTCCTCTCCGTGACCCCTCAATTTTATAACATGCACATCCCCATGCTGGTCCTGTGTGAGGCCATGGTTCTTTGCCTAATTCTTGGCCTAGTCTTTGGTTTTTTGGCCCTTGTGGCCTATGGCCGGGACCAAATCTTTGACCGGAAGATGCTTTTCTACCTCCAGGGGACTTCTTTGTCCTTTGTGGGAATCTGCATCCTGGCCGTCTTGGCCATTGTCTTTACAAACTTCAACCTGGACGGGTCCATTACTAACCTAGCCTTTATGGGCCTCTTTCTCCTGGCCCTGCTTTTGAACCAGGTCTTTTTACTCCTGGCTGACCTAATCCGGCAAGGTATGACCCTAAAAGAAGAAAACGACTTAACAATATGAGGTGACTATGGGAAAAATAATTGTTGATCTAGATGTTGCCTTGGCCAAAAAGAAAATGACCCTGACAGAACTTTCTGACCAAGTGGGCATCAGCCTATCCAACCTGTCTATTTTAAAAACCAACAAGGCCAAGGCCATCCGCTTTTCCACCCTATCGGAGATTTGCCGGGTCCTGTCTTGCGATGTTGGAGACCTATTACGCTATGAGGAGGATGAAGATGACGAAAAAAACCTATAAACGATGCCTTCTAATTATGATTCTTATAGGCCTTTGCCTGGTCCCTGTCCTTTACGCCCAGTCGGACCACCGGCCCCAGGCCGTCAAGGAGGTGGCCTATGAGTTTCAGGTCCCCCTGTCTAAGGATGTCAAGCGTTTAAAGGAAATGTACAAGGAGCCGGACTTTCACGGAGATGGCGAAGCGGGAATCCTCCTGTCTGCCAAGGCAGAAGAAATTAAGTTCATAGAAGGCCAGCTAAGCCCCTATGAGGTGGATAAAAATTCCAAAGAATTTCAAGCTCTTGAAGGCTGCTTAACAGCTTTGAACCGTCGGGGCTTTCTACCAGGCTTAAGTGAAATCAGCCGGGCCTATTTTAAACAAACCACCGACTACCGCTATGGAAACTTCATTGGCCTGCTGATTGATGAAAAGACCAATAAAATTTTATATGTCCGTTGGGACACTTGAGCCTAAAAAAAGAGGACGCCCCTAGAAGCTTCCTCTTTTTTTGTCCCCTTAAAGGAGATTAAATTAAATACTGCTTAAAGTAGCCCTGGTCCCGGACCAGGATTTTTTTCCCTTCCATTTGGATGATGCCCTCCTCCTTGAGCTTGTGGAGGATTCGGTTGACGGAATTGGGGGTTGAAATCCCACAAAAGGCCGCCAGGTCGTCATTGGTAATAACCAGGTCAATTAGGGCTCCCCCCTGGGCCTCCACGCCAAACTCCCGGGCCATGTAATAGAGAAAGCTGCTTACAGCGCCAATTTTTCCATTCATCAGCATCATCCTCTGCCGGAGGATGGCCATGTTTAAATTTCGCCGGTAGTAGTCCTTGATGAAGTCCTGCAATTTTGGGTTTTCATTGATAATATCCCAAAATTCTACCCGGGGTACAGGGTAGTAGCTGGCGGTTTCCGACTCCACCCGGATTGACAGGGGGGAGTCTGTTGTATCGCTGTATTCATCCTTTAAAATGGATACAATGTCCGGCCCCTTGAGATAGGAGAGGTTGAACTTCCGCCCATCTCTCTGGAGGATGGAGGTTTTGACAATCCCCTCTTTCAGGACATAAGTATGGGATTGTTCAGAGCCCTGGTAAATAATATGGGACTTTCTCTTTTTTGTTTGAATCTTGTAGTTTTTTTGATCCAGAAGGTCAATTAGGTATTTATAGTCCATCTTTCCACCCATTCGCTTATTTTTATTAACAAATGTTATCATACTTTGTGCTTTTTTTCCATTTTTTCTTGTGCTATAGTCATGGATATTTGAAAAAAGATTCATTTGGAAAAAATTCATTTTAGGAGATGTAAAAAAATGATCAAAATTAAGGTACCCTATGACCACACAAGCATGGAAGTTTGCTTGGACGAAAAAAACTTTGCCGGAAAATTACTGGGCCAACAAACCCACTATGTTCCGGAAAAAGCCCAAGAAGAAATCGTCGAAGATTCCTTGGACAACCCCATTGGGTCTGAAAAATTAGAAGACCTGGTTCAGGGAAAAAAAGATATTGTCCTAATTTCCTCTGACCACACCCGTCCCGTTCCATCAAAAATTATTACCCCCATCCTTCTGAGAAGGATTCGTAGTGCCAACCCCCATGCCCGGATTCGGATCCTTGTGGCTACAGGTTTCCACCGTCCTTCCACCCGGGAAGAACTCATTGCCAAATACGGCCAAGAAATTGTCGACAATGAAGAAATTGTCATGCATGTTTCCACAGATGATGCATCCATGGAAAAAATCGGCACCCTACCCAGTGGTGGCGCCTGCATTATCAATAAAATTGCCGCCGATTGCGACCTTTTAATTGCAGAAGGCTTTATCGAAGCCCACTTCTTCGCCGGTTTTTCCGGTGGCCGCAAGTCCGTCCTTCCCGGTGTGGCTTCCTACAAGACCATCATGGCCAACCACAGCGGTGAATTCATCGACGACAAACACTCCCGGACCGGCATCCTGGCCCACAACCTCATCCATGAAGACATGGTTTACGCCGCCAGAAAAGCCAAACTGGCCTTTATCGTCAATGTCGTCTTAAATGGCAAACATGAAATCATCGGTTCCTTTGCCGGAGACATGGAAGCCGCCCACAAGGTCGGTTGCGACTTTGTCCGTCAATTGGCTAGCGTCAAAAAAATTGACTGCGACATTGCCATTACCACCAACGGTGGAGCCCCCTTGGACCAAAACATTTACCAAGCCGTCAAGGGTATGACTGCAGCTGAAGCCACCGTCAAGGAAGGCGGCGTCATTATCTCCGCTTGTGCCTGTGGCGACGGTCATGGTGGCGAAGGCTTCTACCACAACATTGCCGATGTCAAGGAAGCCAAAGAATTTGAAGACTTGGCCATCCATACCCCTCGTCTAGAAACCCTTCCCGACCAATGGACCTCCCAAATCTTTGCCCGAATCCTTTCCCACTACCATGTTATTCTAGTTTCCGACCAAGTGGACGAAAAACTCGTTACTGACCTCCATATGCAATTGGCTAGAACCATGGACCAAGCCTTGGATATGGCCTACGACCTTATGGGCAAGGATGCAAAAGTTGTTGTCATTCCCGACGGCTTGGGCGTTGTCGTAGAAGACTAATAGGAGGGCTGCCTGTGTTTTCTAAACTACTAGCTGAATTTTTGTCCACAGCCCTGATGATTGTCTTTGGGGTTGGCGTCCACTGTGACGAAGTTTTGAACCGGACCAAGTACCAAGGGTCTGGCCACCTCTTTGCCATTACTACTTGGGGTTTTGGGATCACCATTGCCCTGATGGTCTTTGGCGATGTTTGTATGAACCCGGCCATGGCCCTGACCCAGGCTGTCCTGGGTATGATCCCCTGGTCCTATTTTATCCCCTATACCCTGGCAGAATGTCTGGGAGCCTGCCTTGCTTCCTTGCTGATGTATGTCATCTACAAGGACCAATTTGACGCCTCCCTGGAAATTGACCCCGTTCGGGTTCGGAATATTTTTTCCACCAACCCCCTTATTCGGGACCTGCCCCGGAACTTTTTCGTAGAATTTTTTGCTACTTTCGTCTTTATCTCGGCAATCTTGGGGATTGTAAAAAACCAACCCAACCTGGTTTCCATCGGTGTTGGCCTCTTGGTTTGGGCCATTGGTATGGCCCTGGGCGGTCCTACAGGATTTGCCATGAACCCGGCACGAGACCTGGGCCCCAGACTGGCCTACACCCTCCTGCCCATTAAGAATAAAACCAACAACGACTGGCAATACGGCCTCCTGATTCCAGGACTTGCCCCCTACTTCGGGGCCCTTTGTGCCGCTGCCTTTGCAAAATTTTACCTGGGCTTCTAATAAAATTTATTGTTTTTCCCTAATATAGAAAGGCTCCCTCTTAGCAAGTTAAGAGGGAGCCTTTTTTCTTGCCCTTAAAACAAGTCCTGGACTTCTGTCAAAAATTCCCAATACCTTTGGGGCATGTTGGTCTTTTGCAATTTTTTATTTTTTCTTTCTTCAATGGAAATGGCCCGGTTAAAGGTCCTCCAAAGGTCCTGGTAGGTCTCCTCTTTCTTGGAATAGGTCTCTTCAAGAGAATCCACCTCTACAAAAGACAGCTGGCCATCCTGGTGGACCAGGCCAGTCCCCCGCCCCAGGTCGTGGATCAAAAAAGTTTCCCGAGGCAGGCGGTTTTTAAAGTGGAGGCCCAGGGGGTAGAGGATATTTCCCTTGGGCCGGATGGGGCCATAAAGGGCTCCATTTTCCAATTCTCGAAAGCGCAAAAGTCCCTTGTAGGAATGGGCTTCTGAAGAAATGGTCTTGGCATTTTTCACAAGAGCCCGGGCCTGGGGATGGTCGCTGTAGAGGATGTCACGGCCATGGTCCACCATAAGGTAGATGGTCAGGGCCAGGGCATTTTCAATTTCAGGCCGGTCGGCCAGGATGGCCCACTTAAATTCATGGTTCAAAAAGCCCGGAAAATTTTCTTTTAAATAGGCCAGGACCCTTTGACTTTTGGCCTGGTTGCTTTTGACCTGGACCAGGTCCTGGAGGAAGGAAGGGGAAAAACCCCTTTCAAAACGGATATTTTTTCGATAGGGATAGCCGTCAAAGACCGCCGTTAAAAGTCCCTGGGGAGTCCCGTCATATTGAAAAATCATGGCAAAAAACTCATTTGCTGGACATCTTGGTCCCGGCCCACCAGGTCCCGGCGGATGTCTTCTAAATTTTTTCCCGCCCCCGGCAGGGCCCTTCCCCGGGCCAAGATAAAGTGTTTGGCCCTTTTGACAGAAATATTTAAAGAGCGCAAGCTGTCGATGGTCAAGGCACTATAGCGCCGGGCCTGGAGGATCCTCCGGGCATACCTGGGGCCAATGCCGGGAATCCGCAAGAGTTCCTCATAGGATGCCCGGTTGATTTCCATGGGAAAAAGATCCATGTGCTGGAGAGCCCAGGAGGCCTTGGGGTCCAAGTCCAGGTCAAAATTGGGCTCCTGGTCTGTTAAAATTTCCCGGGCCTGGAATTGGTAAAAGCGCAGGAGGAAGTCCCCCTGGTAGAGCCGGTGCTCCCGCTTCAAGGGAGGAGGTCCCGCCGGCACCAGGCTGGTTTGGTTCACAGGAACATAGGCTGAAAAATACACCCGCTTTAAGCCCTGTCTCTGGTAGAGAAGTTCGCTGAGGCTTAAAATGTCCCGGTCACTTTCCCCCGAAGCCCCAATAATCATCTGGGTGGTTTGGCCTGCCGGGATAAAGGTCTTTTTCTTTCCCTTCCGCCCCTCCTCTTGGTCCAGGAGGGTCTCGCTAATTTGCCTCATGGGTCCCATAATAGATTTTTGCGTTTTTTGTGGAGCCAAGAGGGCTAGACTTTTGGTAGAGGGCAGCTCAATATTGACACTGCCCCGGTCGATGTAGGACCCCAGCTCAGCTACTAATCTTGCATCGGTGCCGGGGATAATCTTCATGTGGATGTAGCCATAAAAGCCCCTTTCCCGGAGCTTTTTGGCCACCTGGACCATCCTTTCCGAAGTCTCGTCAATATTGGGATAGATCCCAGAAGATAAAAAAAGCCCCTCAATATAATTTCGCCGGTAAAATTCCAGGGTCAAGTCCACCAACTCATCGGGGCTAAAGGCTGCCCGGGGGACATGGTTGGACCGACGGTTGAGGCAATAAGCACAGTCAAAAACACACTGGTTGGTCATCAAGACCTTTAAAAGAGAAATACAGCGGCCGTCCTCGCTCCAAGAATGGCAAATCCCACTGACATGCCCATTGCCCATGCCCCCCTGGCTGGCCCGACTGGACCCGGAAGAAGAACAGGAGACATCATACTTGGCGGCATCAGATAAAATTGTCAGTTTTTCAAATAAGTCCATTTTTCTCACCTTTTGCCTATTATACCATAGAAGGCAGGAATTTTAAACGTATGTTTTTTCTCTTTTTCATTTCATTTATTTGTTCTTTTCCCTACAAAAAAAGAGGAGCCTAGGCTCCCCCTAACTTACTTGTTTAAAATTTGATTGATTCTTTCCAGCATCTTTTCCTTACCCAAAAGTTCCATGATGTTGGACAGTTCCGGTCCATGGACATTGCCTGTCAAGGCTGCCCGGGTCGGCATGTAGAGGCCCTTGCCCTTGATGCCGGTCTTTTTTTGGATCCGTTTCATCACCGTCTTGGCAAATTCTTGGTCCACTTGGTCCACAGAATCCAATTCTTCCTTTAAGGCCCCTAAAAGATCGCCAATTTGGTCGCTGGCCAATTGGTCCTTGGCTTCCTCTTCCGTAACTTCCAAGTTGCCAAACAAGAAGGCCGTCTTTTCTGGCACCTCTTCAATCCGAGATAAGGATTCTCTCACGGTTTCCAAGAGCAACTTTAACCAATCCCGGTGGCCTTGGACAAAGTCTTGGCTAATAAGACCCGCCTTGACCAATTCCGGAATGGAGAGGTCCACCAAGTCATCAACGGGTAATTCCTTGATATAGTGAGCATTGACCCAGTCTAGCTTGTTCTTATCAAAAACTCCCCCGGCCTTGGAAACCCGGTCAAAGGAAAACTGGTCAATCAAGTCCTTCATGGAAAGAATTTCTTCATTGTCCTTGGGACTCCAGCCCACAAGAGCCAGGTAGTTAATCAAGCCTTCTGGCAGGTAACCCCGGTTTTTAAAGTCTTCCACGCTGACATCCCCTTGGCGTTTAGACAACTTCTTGTGGTCGGCATTTAAAACGCCGGGTAGGTGGACATATTGAGGTTTTTCCCAGCCAAAACAGTCGTAGAGGTAGATGTGCTTGGGTGTAGAGGGCAACCATTCTTCCCCCCGGACAATGTGGGTGATCTTCATTAAATGGTCATCCACCACCACAGCCATATGGTAGGTTGGGAAACCATCCGACTTCATCAAAACCTGGTCGTCCATTTCATTGGTGTTGATGGTAATGTCCCCCCGGACAGCATCATGGAATTTAATATCCATATTTTCCGGTAACTTTAAGCGGACAACAGCCTTTTCCCCCTTGGCGATCCTTTCCCTGGCTTCGTCCAGGGGAACAGACCGGCAAAGACCATCATAACGGGGAATTTGTCCCTTAATCTTTTGTTCCTCCCTCAAGTGGTCCAGGCGGTCCTTGGAGCAGAAACAATAATAGGCGTGGCCCTCTTCCAAGAGTTGGTCCACATACTTTTGGTAAATATCCAGACGTTCAGATTGGATATAGGGACCGTAGTCTCCCCTTTCCACAATCTTGCCGTCCTCCATAAAGACCCCTTCGTCATAGTCAATCCCGGCCCATTTCAAGGATTGAATCAGGCCCTCAATGGCCCCTTCCACAAAACGAGTCCGGTCCGTATCTTCAATTCTTAAAACCATCTTGCCATGGTTGGCCTTGGCAAATAAATAATTATATAAAGCCGTACGAAGCCCTCCAATGTGCAAATAACCTGTTGGACTTGGAGCAAATCTAAGTCGTACTTCCGTCATAAATAACCCTCCTGATTCATTTTATAAAGTATCCTTCAAATATTATAACACAATTCCCCTGCCTGCCCAAAAAAATCCGTCCCAGAATAAAAAAGTTTTGTATTTAGCCTAACCTAATCAAGGTTTGTTTTTTCTTTATCAAGTCTTGCCCTGGAAAACCCCATAACCATGCCATTTGTCCAGCAAAAGCAAGAAAAAATTTCCAACTTTTACTTTTTTTCTTTCCTCAATTTACCAATCTTTTTTACAATAATTCATTGATTTCTTATAAATCCTTGTTATAATAGACATATACGTTAAATCAATATTTTTAAGGAGGAATTTTCAATGGCATATGTAATTACTGACGCTTGTATCGCATGTGGTGCTTGCAAACCAGAATGTCCAGTAGACTGCATCAGCGAAGGTGCTATTTACGAAATCGACGAAAATGCTTGCATCGATTGTGGTTCTTGTGCAGGAGTTTGCCCAACTGGAGCAGCTCAACCAGAATAAAAAATACTTATAAAAATTAAGGCCACCCTTTTGGGTGGTCTTTTTTTAATTCAGGTTCTATAATAAATGTTGGGGTCCCCCTAGACTCCAACATTTATTTTTTGCCATAAAAAATGCACTTATCTCTTTTTTCCTTTACAATAAAGTTACCACAACAAAATGAAAGGGTGAGATAAGTGCAAAACTATACTAACACAAATCTATTGAATTTAAAAGGTGTCTCTATTGACGAGGTGGTCTCTTTTGATGATCACATTGATGTAAAACTCCATTCTTTATACAAGGAGGGACTTTGTCCTGTTTGTGGGCATAAGACCTCTCGCATCCATGATTATCGTCTGCAAAGGATCCAACATACGCCCATTGGCTTGCGGAAGGTCTTTCTTTTTCTTCGGAAGAAGCGCTTTGTTTGTCCTCATTGTCAGAAGCGTTTTTATGAGTCTTTGGATTTCTTAGCTCCTTATTCTAGACGGACTAAGGATCTCCACTTCTTTATCCAAGACCAATTAAAACAGGTCCGGTCTTTATCTTCTATTGCCAAGGACTTGGGTTTATCTTCCTCTTGTCTCACAAGCTATCTAAAGTTGGCTCCAAGGAGGCGGCCAAATCTTCCTCGGGTCTTAAGTATGGATGAGTTTAAGGGAAATGCTGGTGGGGATAAATACCAATGTATTTTAGTGGATCCAATCCATCACCAGGTACTGGATATTTTACCCTCTCGACGAAAAAAGGCTTTAATGGACTACTTTTCTTCTTTTCCCAAGGAAGAACGAAGAAGGGTGAAGTATGTGGTTATGGATATGAGTCATCTTTTCTACGCCGTCTTAAAGGAATTCTTCCCTCAGGCAACCTTCATTGCGGATAAGTTTCATTTTGCCAGACAAGTCTTTTGGGCCTTAGAGAATGTCCGCAAGACACGACAAAAGACAAGGGATGCAAAGTATCGCCTCTACTTTAAACGGTCCAAGTCCATCCTACGGAAAAAAGGCAGTCGGCTAAGCCCCGAAGAAAAAGAAAAGCTGGAACTAATGCTTTGGCAAGACAAGGAAATCAAAGAAGCTTATCTCTTAAAAGAACGCTTTTATGACGTCTTAGATGCCTCCAGCAAAGAAGAAGCAAGACAGGCCTTAGACAAGTGGCTGTGGGTTGCTAAAGAAAGTGGATTAAAGGAATTTAAAGCCAGTATTCGGGCCTATGAAAACTGGAAAGAAGAAATCCTAAACGCCTTTTCCACAGGCATCACCAATGGACAAACAGAAGGCTTTAACAACAAAATCAAAGTGATTAAACGGGTTTCCTATGGGTATCGGAATTTTGAGAACTTTAAGAGTCGCATTTTAATGGTCTTTCGAGCATAAGAAAGGGGCGAGAATGAATCTCACCCCAACATTTGACAAAGAACCTTAATTCAAAACAAGATAGCTCTAAAACTCGCCGCGGGGCTTCCCTCCTTTATTTCTTGTTTAAGTACTATTCAAAACAACATAGCTCTAAAACATAGACTCCCAAAAAGTCATCCTAGGTCCTGGTTTAAGTACTATTCAAAACAACATAGCTCTAAAACTCAGTTGCCGAGGCATCTCTTTATCAATGAGTTTAAGTACTATTCAAAACAACATAGCTCTAAAACGCTGCCGTAGGCGTAGTAACAGGCGGATATAGTTTAAGTACTATTCAAAACAACATAGCTCTAAAACTTTAAGTAAATCTTTCCGTCGGTTACAGTAGTTTAAGTACTATTCAAAACAACATAGCTCTAAAACTTGGCCTTTATCATCACTGAGCTTACTGGTGGTTTAAGTACTATTCAAAACAACATAGCTCTAAAACGGTTGGCAAACTCGTCCAGGTAAATCCGTCGTTTAAGTACTATTCAAAACAACATAGCTCTAAAACTAGCTCTCTAGGCTCTTGGGTCCTAGGTCGGTTTAAGTACTATTCAAAACAACATAGCTCTAAAACAAACAATCAATTGGATCTATGCCTAATTGCTGTTTAAGTACTATTCAAAACAACATAGCTCTAAAACATCAAGGCTGGTCAAGTACTCCTTGACCTCGTTTAAGTACTATTCAAAACAACATAGCTCTAAAACCCCCCGTCCAGGGCAATGGCCCCCTCCAGGGTTTAAGTACTATTCAAAACAACATAGCTCTAAAACGGTTGGCAAACTCGTCCAGGTAAATCCGTCGTTTAAGTACTATTCAAAACAACATAGCTCTAAAACTAGACAATGCTTGCCCCGTCGGAAGTTCCAGTTTAAGTACTATTCAAAACAACATAGCTCTAAAACCACTACCTGGCCTAACAACGACAGACGGAGGTTTAAGTACTATTCAAAACAACATAGCTCTAAAACTGGACCAGGCGTATATCTTGTTGTAGTAATAGGTTTAAGTACTATTCAAATGTCCTTTATATGGATATGTGTTTTGAACTAATGCTAAAATAGCTTTCTTAATTTGTTTAAATTTTTCTTCTTGATTTTCCAGTACGATCTCATCAACGAGAACTCTAAAGGGTTCCATCAAATCACTGGCTAAGTTAAAGTTATTCAATTGGCTATGGTGCATTAACCCTAATTCTGTCCGGCAACCATTTAAAACAATTTCTCTTGCAAAGATGCTCAGTAGCAGGCTATAGCCATAATTTAAACCTGCATTGATATCTGTCTCTTCTTGTCTAGAAAAAGGTAGGCCAAAGAGTGTATTAAAATAAAGTCTGGCTGCATGGGCCTCCCTATTTGTAGGATCATTTCTTTCTATTTGGCAAGAGAATTCTTCAATCCTCTTGCCTTGGTCATCTTTTTCTCTTTTAAAAAGTAGTCTTGACTGGTTTATCAATTTTTGCCTCAACACTTCCATCCAGACCTCTTCCTTTTTTTCTTGGGCCCAGTCGATTTGTTTCTTGAATTCTAAACTATTATTGTAGCGCCCATAGAAGGGCATAAGGTTTGCTAGTGGTAGGGCTTTGTCATCGCAAAAAACAAGGTTTATTTTCTCATCTACGAGTCGCTTAATTAGCATACTTGTAATGGAAATATTTGTTGTTTCTAAAATAATGGAGTCTATCTCGGATAGATGAATCATTTCTGTTTGAATCCCTGTCTGAAAAACTAGATGGTTGTTTTTATAGCTTAGTTTTGAGTGTGTATTTACGACTACTGTTCTCCATCCCATTTTTTACTCCAATCGTAGTCTTGTTTCGTATAGTCCTGTTGGAGATTGGAAAATAACCTCACTTCCCCATAAGCAATTGGTAGATCTATATCTTTTCCTGGATATTTTTTCACCCAAAAATGTTATATCTGCTGCGGGACCACATTTTGTTATTGCTAATAAGTTTATAAAGGATTCGACTAATTCTTTTTCTTCTACATCTGGTCCCTTTCCATGGTATAGGTCCTTAATTTTTTCAATACTATTTTCTAGCTCTAAATATTTATTTGCAAATTCGACTATATAGTTTAAAAGCTCATCAAAGTACGCCTTATGTTCTACTATAAATTTATGACTTGTTTCATCTTCATTGTAATGCTTTAAATGATAAACAAATTCGAGTAAATTTTGCGGAAGATACATTTGATTTCCCTTTTGAAGTTCTCCTTTAGAATCATTTTCTTTGGATGCTCCTACAATCATTCGCCTAGATCCATTTTCTAGTTCAAAAAGGGTATAGTTTTTAAAGCTATTTATAATGCTAGCCTTATTAAATCCTATTTTTCCTAAATACTCAGTTGTTTGTCCCTCAAAATCTTTTTTATCCTTGATAGAAATACCCACAATTGCTTTTTTTGTTTTTCCATTTTCCAGGTAATTTATAGCAATATAATAGGCCATTTTTTCCTCAATATAGCCCCCGTATATATTCGGATCTAAATTATTCTTAATGGGAATTCTCTTTTCTGTCTTCTTGCTTGGTCGTGAATTAATTGTTTCTTTAAATAATCTCCCCTTACCTTCTTCAGCTTTTTTTATAATATTTATTTGCTTAGAAGAAAGAACCTTTCGGATGGTATTTAAGTCTTTATCTTTTTCCCAAGCTATTTCTCCATCTGGATTTGCCAGGAGGTCTTGAGAAAATCTCTCTATAATATTGGACATCTTGTATTTAGCTTGTGTTGCCTTATCCCCCTCTATCTTCCTATGGTAGGAATATTTACCATAGATCAAGTCCTTAGCCATGTATGGATAGAGCTCCAGTAGTTTCAAGGCAATAACTCCATTTAAATAGGCATCATGGGCATGATGATAGTCGTTCACTTCTCTGACTTTATAGAAGTCAAATTTTTTACGGAATTGGCTGGTTAAAGCTGATTTTAATAGGACAATATTTATTTCACCAACTTCTTTCTTTTCATTTAAGTGGTGACTTAAAAGATTGGCGACATGTTTTGTAATCTGTCTCGTTTCAACTAACTGGCGATTTATAAATTGTTGACGATCTCGATCTGTCAATTTTCCCTTGGTTAGATTATTAAATTTTCGTTGAGACATTAATCCTGCCCTTAATAATTGTTTCCAGAAGCCCTTTTGTTGCCTTACAATATCCGGACTAGGCACGTTGTCTAATTTCCCTCTGTTTACCGTTGATGAGGTTAGTACCAGGTTGTCAAAAGAATTATCTGTTATAAAGCTTCTGGGTATAATGTGGTCTATATCGTAGGTTTGTAATTGTCCAATATCTAAATCTTTTCCGGTATAGATATCTTTTCCATTTTGTAGGCAATAAAGGTAGTATTTGGGACTTTTTAACATTTCTTCATCCAAGGCTTGCTTTTCCACATGAACACTATCCAGATTTTCCAATCCTTCTTGAATTTTCTTAAGTCTTGCTTTTGATTTGTTCTTTCCCTCTTGAGTTGTTTGATTTTCTCTAGCCATCTCTATCACAATGTTTTTCGGCCTATCCTTCATTTTTCGGATAATTTCATCAACAATCCGGATGCTTTGATAGATTCCTTTTTTTATTGCAGGACTTCCAGGTAAATCTTTTACGATTTCTTTGATGTCATTGACTTGGTTAATATCTTGGGCTTTTCTTATTTTCTCCTTAAAAGACAAAGTATCATCATTGATTAGTTGCATAAAATTTCGATTCATGTTTTTAGGGCAACCATTATCTTCAATCAGGTAATCTAAAATCGTTTTGTTGCTTTGCTCATCTCTGATGCCGTTAATTAATTTTTCTGATAATTGTCCCCAACCTGTATAGTGCTTTTTAGATAATTGATTGATGGCCTTTTCGGATAATTTATCTTTAAATTTCATCAGCTGTCTTTTCCGCATTTTTCTATCTTCAAAAATGGTTAGAATTTTTATTATCTCCTCTAAGATTTCATCCTCATCTTTTTCTAACAATTTTTTCATATCTGGAATTTTAGATAAATCAATATAGGTGCTATAGTTTGAATTAAAACTATCCTCTATCCCCTTGATTTCAGGCGCAATTATTTGTTCTTTATTTTCTATATATTTAACAAGTTGGTTTTTAGTTACTTTGGATTTGTTTTTAAATAGATCATTAAAAATAGCTATCTTTTCCCTGCTAGAGAAGTTTTGTAAAATTCCTCGTTCATCTATATAGCTGATTTTCGTCAATTCATTGAAAATAGTGAATTTTTGATAGATTAAAGACCTCTTAGGTAGGACTGGTTCGTCGGGTAAATAAGTATCTCGACTGGTTAGGTTTTCAATAAATAACTCTGCAGATTTATCTATATCTACAATCTTATCAAAGTTCCATGGTTTTATTTTTTCCTCCGAATTTGATCGCTCCAACCAAGCAAATCGACTTTCTCCTTTTGCTAATGGTCCAACATAGTAAGGAATCCTAAAGGTCAATAAGGATATTATCTTATCCCTATTTTCTTTTAAAAAGGAATAATGTTTTTCTTGCTGGTCTAAAACGGCTGTTAATTCTTGAAGATGAATTTGATAAGGAATCACTCCGTTATAAAAAGATCTTTGCTTTCTTAGAAAATTTTCATTTTCTATGGCTTCTAAAAAATATTCTCCATTTTCTTCACCTTTAAGTTGTGCCTTTACAAATTTATAAAAATCTTCTTGACTTGTTTTCCCATCTATATATCCCGCATATCCATTTTTAGTGGCATCTTTAAAGGTTTCTCCATATTTTTCTGGTAGATACGCTTTAATATAGTCTTTGTATTTTTTAAGGTCTTCTCTGTGTTGGTTGTATAGTTCAACCATTTGTGCAGATAAGGGTGCTTTTGTTTCTTTCCCATCTGTCTTTAGAATTTTAGATAATTCAATGGCATTATAAACATTTTTCGCCTGAAGAAAAACATCTCTATAGCCTTCATCTATATTCGATAAAAGTTCTTCTAGATTTTCATCGTAGTCTTCTTCTTTTAAGTCAAGCTTAATATCATCTTCTAAATTAAATATTTTTTGAAAGTTTGCCTTGTTGCCAACAATTAGGGTTAAAAATATTCCGAACAAGCTTTGCCTCTTAACTCCCTGAAATAGAGCTATTGCTTGATCTAGCTTCTTGCTTCTAGAAATGTCTTGCTTGAATATATTTTCTATCTGTGTGAGGAGTTCATCATTGTAAATAATTTCTAAATTTTCATCTTCTAAGGCGCACACTTCATTATAACTATCGATAAATTCTTGAAAGCTTTCGCTGATAGATATCCCATCCATTTTTAAATCGCCCTCAATTAAAAAATGTCCCCGATACTTTATCATATGAGCTAAAGCCAAATAAATCAACCTCAAGTCAGCTTTTTGGTTGCTATCAGCTAAATCTTTTCTTAAATGGTATATCGTTGGATATTTATCATAGTAATTTTTATCTTCCTTTTCATTAGAAAAAATAGGATACTTACTATATTCCTTATCTTCTTCTACTAAAAAGCTTTCATCCAGTCTATGAAAAAAATTTGAATCCACTTCTCCCATGGACTTGTCAAAAATTTTTTGTAACTCTCGAATTCTAAAGCGCCGTCTTTCATAACGACGTCTAGCAATTCTTTTCACTCTTGTGTCTTGAGCAGTATCTCCCTGTTCAAATAAAAAGCTTCCCCAAAGATTTTTCTTAACTTCCTTTTTATCCGTATTTCCACTAATCTTGATTTTCTTGCGTACCAGAGTTAAATCATCTTTTATTACAGCCCATCCTACTGAGTTTGTTCCAATATCTAAACCAATTGTATAATTCTTCATACTTCCTCCTCATAAACTTTAATTTGACATATTTTTAAATAGTGGTATACTATAGGTGTACTATTCAAAACAATATAGCGAGTTAAAATAAGGCTTAGTCCGTATCCAACTTACTAGTAGCGCTGTCTCGGCGCTTTTTTTATGCCCTTTTTTTACTCCCTCTTACCTTTTGAAAAACTTCTCATTGGCCAAGGCCTCCAGGGTAAATTTTTTTACCTCCCCCTCCTTAAATGCAATGGATACTTCCTTGCCCCCGTGAATTTCTCGAATTTTTCCAGGGCCGTATTTTTTATGTATCCATACATCGCCGACCCTTACTGGGGCTTTCAAGGGGGTCTCCTGGCCGGTCTTGGCCTTTACAGCTGCTGGAGATGGATCTTTCGGGGCCTGGTAAAAGAGGTCTTCTTGCTCTTCTGATTTTTCCAAGTAGGCGTCGCAAAATCTGGAACTATAACAAGACCTGTGCAGGGCATTGCAATACCTGGCCTTATTGTCCCTATGCCGGCACCTGGTCACATGTCTTCTTTCGTCATCCTCTCTTTTATGTAGGGCTTCCAGGTGATAGGGGGTACCACTGATATTCCTCATATTAACCTCCATGAAATTCTTTCATTTTTACCATTATACCCCTATTTCTATCTCTTTATCAATTTTTTTATGACCTAGCGGACCAGATTTAAGTCCCCTTCCCATGGGCCATGGCTATAGAAAAAGACCACCTCCAGGGTGGTCTTTTCTACTTTTTATGCTTTTAGTTTTTTTCATGTTTATGGTCACAGTGGCAAGCACCGGGGCAACAAGAGCAGCCGCCCTTGGTTTTTTTCACGTGTTTAATAGCAAAATAACAGGCCACTAGGATCACAATTCCTATAATAATTGTTCCCATAACATATCCTTTCTAGACTTAACGGTTTTCTCCAGCTGCCTTCATGGCTGTCTTGGCCAGTCTATCTTTTGGATCGGGTCTAAAGAGCAGGTAAACCATCAGGACTAAGCATGCAAAGGCAATGTAAGTCCAAAGGGTCATGGCTTCTCCCAAGACAAGAACGCGACCAAATTGATAAATCATCAAGGCAATGACATAGGAGAAAAGAATTTGATAACCAATGGCTGTCCAGGTCCACTTGGCGGAATTCATTTCATTCCGGATGGCGCCCACTGATGCGAAGCATGGAACAGTCAATTGGTTAAATACGGTAAAGCTCAAGGCGCTAACAGATGTAAAGGAGGATGCTGCAAAGGCAATAACCCCTGAATCTGATGAGTCCAAGCCGGCTCCAAGTCCTGCAACAACTCCATAGGTTCCTACAACGGCTTCCTTGGCTACAAGGCCTGTAAAGGTAGCTACAACGGCCTTCCAGTCTCCAAAGCCCAGGGGAGCAAACAAGGGGGCAAAGAAGCCACCAATGGCTGATAGGATGGAATCTGTAGAAGCATCTTCAAAGGTGTGGAATTCACCCTTGACGCTGATGTTACTTAAGAGCCAAATAGCGATGGTTGCTAAAAGAATAATGGTTCCGGCCTTGACAACAAAGGCCTTGCAACGGTCATAGGTGGACCGTAAGACGTTTCTTGGGTTGGGGAAGTGGTATTCCGGCAACTCCATAACAAAGGGAGCTGGATCCCCTTGGAAAAGTTTGGTTTTCTTAAGGATAATCCCTGAAATAACCACAGCGGCAATCCCAATAAAGTAGGTCAAGGGGGCGAACCACCACTTGTCAATGAAAATTGCTGCAGAGAAGAGAGAAATAATGGCCAACTTAGCCCCACAGGGTAAGAAGGAAGCTGTAATAATAGTCATCCGACGGTCATTGTCATTTTCAATAGTTCTGGTGGCCATGATTCCAGGAACGGCACAACCGGTCCCAATTAGAATCGGGATAAAACTCTTGCCAGACAGGCCGAATTTACGGAAGATCCGGTCCAAGATAAAGGCAATCCGGCTCATATAACCAATGTCTTCCAAGATGGCCAAAAGTAAGAACATACAAGCAATAACAGGTAGGAAGCCTAAAACAGCCCCAACACCACCGATGATTCCGTCTACCACTAAGGAGTGCATCCAGTCAGCCACGCCGGCATTGGTAAGCAGTTGGTCAATCCCGCCTTGGGTCCATTCAGCCACTACGGTGTCGTTGACCCAGTCCGTAATGGGTTGGCCTACCCAGATAATGGAAATATAGTAGACACCCACCATAATCAAGGCGAAAATCGGCAGGGCCAGCCAACGGTTAGTGACAATCCGGTCAATCTTATCCGTTGTGGTTTCTCCCGTTCTTCCCTTGCGAACATTTCTCTTGGTCACATCTGTAACCAATTGGTAGCGGGCATCGGTCATGATGCCTTCCCCATCATCATCATGGTCTTCTTCAAACTTGGATATAAGAGCTTCCAGACGACTTTTTTGGTCTTGGTTTAAGTTATATTTTTCTAAAACTTTTTCGTCCCTTTCAAGAAGCTTGATGGCCAAAAAGCGTCTGGCCTTTTCTTCTTTTAAGCCTGGAACAATTTCTTCAATTCCGGCCAAGACATCTTCAATATCCTTGGGATATTTTTCTTCCGCTTGGACCTTTTTAGTCAAGGCCACCTTTTTGGCCACATGGATCAATTCATCCACACCTTGGTTTTTCAGGGCAGAAATTTCCACCACTTGGCAACCCAAGTCCTTAGAAAGCCCCCCTGTATCAATCTTGTCCCCATTCTTCCGGACGACGTCCATCATGTTTAGGGCCAAGACAAAGGGAATGCCCAATTCAGACAACTGGGTGCTTAAATAAAGATTTCTTTCAATATTCGCTGCATCGACAATGTCGATAATGACATCTGGAACTTCGTTAATTAAATAGTCCCGACTGACAACTTCTTCTAAAGTGTAGGGTGAAAGGGAATAAATTCCCGGCAAGTCCGTAATACTAACTTCCTTGTCCTTTTTATAGACCCCTTCCTTCTTTTCAACTGTGACTCCTGGCCAGTTCCCTACATATTGGTTGGAGCCTGTAAGTAAATTAAATAAGGTGGATTTCCCACTATTTGGATTCCCGGCAAGTGCTATGCGAATCATCTTATCCTCCTAGTTAATTATCTTCGATTTCTGAGGCATCAATAGGCTCAATTTGGACCATTTCAGCATCTTGTTTTCTCAAACTCAATTGGTATCCCCTCAGGTGTATTTGTACCGGATCCCCCAAAGGAGCCACCTTCACTACAGTGAAGCCTGCATTTTTTGTCAAACCCATATCCATGATACGCCGTTTAACAGCTCCCTGACCGGAGATTCTCTTTACACGATAAGACTCGCCAATTTTAGCATCTCTTAAGGTCAAAACTTCCATCCTTATCTACCCTCCTATAACTGTGACATCAATCCTTCTTGCAATGTCTTTTCCAATGGCCACACGGCTTCCCTTGATTTTCACAATGAGGTTTCCCATGGTTTCAGATACCACAGATAGGACAGCCCCTTCGATAAAACCAATATTTGCCAGAAATTTTTGCTGGTCATTATCCTTGATTCTCAAGCGTGCAATGGTGTAATCAACGCCAAGCTCTGCCATTAATAAATTCATTTTGCACCCCCTCATTGCTTACTAGAGCTAGTAACCATGTTCATGAACTAATAGCTACTATCAATACATATATATATTAGCAAACTCTCATTTATTTATCAATAATAATTCTCTAAATTAAGGTAATTTCCTAAAAAAATCCCTTTCTTTCCTTTTTTATATGGGAAAAGATGAAAAAGATAATCTCCCTTCATTTTTTACTTTTCCCAACAAGGATTTTTTGGGCCTCTTCCGACTACAAGCCTGATCTTTGAATAAAAACAAGTTTATATTATAGCAAATTTTTTCTCTTCTCCAAGACTCCTGACCTAAAAAAATAAAAAAATAGAAAAAATTTTTCCACTTACCTGTTTAAACCCCTTATCTTGTGTACAATCAGAGTTTAAATATTGCTTTCTGCTACTCCCCCCTGGGGCCCAAGCTGAATACATTCCTAATGACATTTTATATTTCATGACCCCGACTCGACTTATCATTTAAAAATATGCCCCTAAAAGCTCCTTCCATAAAAAAAAGAGTGGGGTCTCCCACTCTTGTCATTCTTTGTCTTCTAGTAAAATCAAGTCCAGGCTTTCGATTTTTCTCTTGTCCATTTTCTTGACGATAAAGAGGGTCTTGCCCTTTTTCACTTCGTCTCCTTCCACTGGGAGTCTTTCCAGCTGTTCCATGACCCAGCCACCAATGGAGTCGTAGTTTTCGCTTTCCAAATTTAGGCCAAAGGTTTCGTTGACTTCGTCAATCCTCAGTTCCGGGTCTATCCGGTAGTGGTTTTTCTCCAATTTAATGAAGGGGTTTTCTTGGTCGTATTCGTCGTCGATTTCTCCCAAGAATTCTTCCACTATGTCTTCGATGCTGACGATACCTGAGGTGCCGCCGTACTCGTCAACAATAATGGACAGGGAGACGTTTCTTTGCCGCATTTGCCGAAAGAGGTCAATCACCGGCATGTACTCGTAGCCAAAATAGGGCTCGTGGAGGTAGTCTTCTATCTTGATGGACTTGTGTTTTTCCAGGGGAAGAACCAGGTCCTTCAGGTGGAGGACTCCTACAATGTGGTCGATGTTTTCCCGGTAGACGGGGATCCGCGAAAAGTTATTTTCTTGGATAAAGTCAAAGAGCTCTTGGTGGCTGCACTCGATGTCCAGGGCGGATACGGAGGTCCTAGGGGTCATAATGGACAGGGCCTGGTCTTCCTTGATGTCCAAAACATTGTTGATAAAGGATGTTTCTTCGTCCATAAGGATACCCTGCTCTTCTGACACGTCTACAATGGTCCGGATTTCCTCCTTGGTAATCTTGTCTTCCCCGGCGTTTTTCCCATCCAGGACCCGGATCAAGAAGTTGGTAATAATCCCTAAAAGGTAGATCAGGGGGGTCAGGATTTTTTTCAAGACCAGGATGATTCCTGATGACCTTAGGGCCATGGGTTCGGGGTTGATTTGGGCCAAGGACTTGGGGGTGATTTCACCGAAGATTAAAACCAGGATGGTCATGACTACGGTGGACAGGATGGGGCCCTTTGACCCGCCATAGAGCTTGGTAAAAAACACCGTGGCTATGGCGGAGGCACCAATGTTGACGATGTTGTTCCCTACCAGGATGGTGGTGATCATCTTGGAGGGTTCTTCTAGGACTTTTTCTAAAAATCCTGCATTTTTTACCTTTTTGTCTTTAAGTTGCCGGACCTTGTAGGGGCTTAGGGTGGTTAGGGCTGTTTCTGAAGAGGAAAAAAAGGCCGACAGGCCAATTAATATTATTAAAGATAGGATCTGGATGATGCTATTGGGGTCCAATACGTCACTCTTTCTACTTAATCGAATTAAGGTTCATTGCGAAATTCCATACTTACGAACTTGGTGTATTCTTTCTTGAAGACCAGGTCTACTGTCCCTGTTGGGCCGTTTCTGTGCTTGGCAATAATGAGTTCTCCAGTGTTTTTCTTTTCTGAATCTTCATGGTAGTAGTCGTCCCGGTAGAGGAACATAACTACGTCGGCGTCTTGTTCGATGGCTCCACTTTCTCTCAGGTCTGACAGGATGGGCCGGTGGTCTTGTCTCAATTCCGGCGCCCGAGAAAGCTGGGACAGGGCCAGGACGGGAACGTCTAATTCCTTGGCTATCCCCTTTAGGGCTCGGGAGATGGCGGAGATTTCTTGTTGCCGAGACTCAGGCCGGCCGGAGCTTTCCATAAGTTGTAAATAGTCTATAACGATGAGGTCCAGGCCTTTTTCCATCTTGAGCTTGCGGCACTTGGCCTTGAGTTCCAAGGGGGATATGCCTGGTGTGTCGTCAATGTCGATGCTGATGGCCTGCATGACCTGGATGGCGTCAATGATTTTTTTCCACTCGTCTGCGTCCAGGTTGGCGGAAATGATCTTACTCAAATCCACATGGGCCACAGAGGACAGGATTCTTTGAACCAATTGGGGGGCACTCATTTCCAGAGAAAACATGGCCACCCGGGCCTGGTCTTGCATGGCGGCATTGGTGGCGATGTTGACCATCAAGGCCGTCTTTCCCATGGAGGGTCTGGCAGCCAAAAGAACCAAGTCGCTTTTTTGCAGGCCGGACAATTTCCGGTTGAGGTCGGAAAATCCTGTGTTGAGACCTGTCAGGGCCTTGGGGTTTTCGGCTTTTTTCTGCATGGTTTCAAAGGTCTCTTGGATGACTTCGGTCATTGGCAAAAAGCCTCCCCTTTGAGAACCTTCCGTAATGTCAAAAATACTTTTTTCTGCCTTTTCCAAAAGGGCATCGACTTCGCCGGTTTGGCTGTAGGCATCGGACATGATCCCGTCGGAGGCCTGGATGAGCTTCCTTAAAGTGGACTTGTCCTTGACGATTTTGCAATAGTATTTTACATTGCTGGTGGTGACAACGGCCGCAGACAGGGCGGCCAGGTAGGCTGTCCCTCCAACTTCCTTGAGTTGGCCCTTGGACCTTAATTGGTTGGCCACAGTCAAGAGGTCCGCCGGCTCGTTCATATTGTAGAGGTCCAGGATGGCCAGGTAAATTTCTCCATGGGACTTCCGATAGAAGTCTTGGGCATGTAAAAATTCAACGGCTGTGGTGATGCTTTCCTTTTCCAGGAGCATGGACCCTAGAACATTGATTTCCGCATCCTCGTCATAGGGAGGAATTCGTCCGTTTTCTTCCATTAGTCTTGGGTTTGGACATCAATCCGGACCTTGGCAATCATTTCAGGATAAACCCGCACATCCACTGTGTGGACGCCTGCCTGTTTGATGTTTTCCTTTAATTCAATTTTTTTCCGGTCAATGGCCACCTTGACCTGGTCCTTAATGGCTTTTTCTATATCCTTGTTGGTAATGGCGCCAAAGAGGCGACCTCCATCGCCCCCCTTGGCCAAAATGGTAATTTTTGTCTTTTCTAATTGGTCCTTGACCTTGGAGGCTTCTTCTTTTCTTTCTTTTTCTTGGGCTGCCTTTTCAGCTTGGTCGGCTTCCCAGACCTTTAAATTTTCAGCAGTTGCTTCTATGGCTAGGTCTCTGGGAAATAAAAAGTTTCTTGCATAGCCGTCGCTGGTTTGGACCAGGTCTCCTTTTTTCCCCAGGTTTTTTACATTTTCTGTTAAGATTATTTTCATACTTCTGCTCCTTCTTCTAAATATTCTTCAATGGCATGAAGAAGTTGGTCTTTTGCCTCATCCAAGGAGTCGGTTTCAATTTGGGCTCCCGCCATGTTCAAGTGGCCTCCCCCGCCGATTTTTTCCAAGATCAATTGGACAGATAGTTCTCCCAGGCTCCGGCCGGAAATGTGGATGGTTTTTTCCTTTTTGGTCAAGACAAAAGAGGCCTTGATGCCGTGGATATCCAAGAGTTCATTGGCTGCTTGGGCTGCCACCAAGACAGAGTTGGCTGCCTGGCGGTCCAGGTAGGATACGGCAATATAGTCAAAGTAAATCTTGGCATTATGGACCACTTCTGCCCGGGCCAAGATGGTGTCGTAGTCGTCTTCAAATAGGACCCGGACCTTACTCATGTCAGCACCAGCCCGCCGGAGGTTGCTGGCGGCTTCAAAGGTCCGGACTCCTGTATGGTAGGTGAAATTTTTGGTGTCTACCACAATCCCACTCATGAGGGCGTCGGCCTCAAAATTGGTCAGGTGGAAGTCGTCGGACATGTAGGTCAGCATCTCGGTTACCAGTTCGCTGGTGGAGGAAGCATAGGGTTCTACATAGCTTAAGACGGGATTGTCTACAAATTCTTTCCCCCGCCTATGGTGGTCAATAACCACAATATTTGGAATTATATCCACCAGGGCAGGATGTTCGGTAAAGGAGGGTTTGTGGTTGTCCACCATAATCAAAAGAGAATCCTTGGTGGCCATGTCTTGGGCTTGGGCCCCGGTGACAAAGCGTTCCCTTAAAGAGGGTTGCTCCTTGTCCATCCTATTTAAAAGGTTGTCGATGCTGGGGTTGGACTTGTTTAAAACTAAATAGCCCTCCTTGCCCCGGTTGGCTACGGCGCGTAAAACGCCTATGCCGGACCCAATGGCATCCATATCGGCATTGCCATGTCCCATGACGAAAACCCGTCTGGACCGGTCGATCAATTGCCTTAGGGCCACACCAATGACCCGGGCCTTGACCTTGTTTCTCTTTTCAACGGCCTTGGACTTGCCGCCAAAAAATTCATAGGAGTCGTGGATCCGGACCACTGCCTGGTCTCCCCCACGGCCCAAGGCCACATCCAGGGAGGTGTCGGCTTCCTTGTAGGATTCCATATAGGTCAAACCCGGTCGACTAACCCCAATGGACAGGGTCAGGGGCAGGATGTTTTCAAAGTCCAGGCTCCGGATGATGTCCAGAAGGTCAAAGCGGCGTTTTTTTAATTCCACAAAGGATTCCTGGCTCATAACAGCCAGGTAGGTATCCTGGTCAAACTTTCTCAAGATGGCATTGACCTCATGGAAGTATTGGGAAATGGTGGAGTCCAGTTTGGCTTGGACCATGGGACGGAGGTTGGAGTCAATGGAGTCCATGGCCTCGTCATGGTTGTCCACCTCTACAATGGCCACGACGGGCTTGTTGTCTTCGGCAAACTTTTTTAGGTCCTCATATCTACTGGTGTCCACCCAATAGTACATTTTTAAGTTTTTTCGGTCGGAAGACTTGGTTTCCACTTCATTGGGATAGACGGTGTAGGTTCTGTCCTCCAGGGTCATGGAAAAGGCCGTTTCTTCCTTGTGGTCCTTTTTCCTCTCGGTCAGGTCCACAATTTTATTCAAAGAAGACCCGATCAGGGAGTTTTCTTCCTTGAAAAGTTTTATAAAGGGGGTGTTGTACCAGACGATCTTGTCCTGGTCATCGGCAATAACCAGGGGAAAGGGCATGGAAAAAATCGCATGCTTGGTCAGCTGGTCAAAGTCTTCATTCATGTGTTCCAGGTAGTCGATAAATTCTTCATTCTTCCCGGCCACCTTCCTGTAGCTGGCATAGACAGCATAGCCCGTAGCCAGAAGGCCCAAGGCTCCCAGGACGGGGTCCTTGGTCAAAAGGGCTATGGACACCAAGGCCAAGGCCCCTAGGGGCAGAATAAAGTCCTTTATATCTAAAATTTTTGTATCATTCTCCATAGAGTCTTCCCTTTCATTTTAAGTGAATCCGTCTTAGATTCAAAAGACTGTCTAAGAGGCCCAAAAAGGCCAGAGGAATTTGCAGGAGGGGGGTTAGGACAATCATGGTTAAGAGGATGGCCTTAAAGAAACGAACCATCCTTAACTTCACCAGGGAAAAGTCCACCAGGGCCAGGCCCTGGATGAAAAATAAAAATCCCACTAGGACCAGGCCGTTATTCAAGAGGAGGGGGGCAAATTTGTCCAAGTCTGCCTGGAAGACCAGGCCCAGGACTAGAAAGGTCCCCAGGATGGCAAAGATCCCTTGGGGGAGCCTAAAGTAAAAGAAAGACGGCGGTTGCACCACCAACTTCCCCCTTAAGAGCAACTTTCTCCCGGTAAAGGTCAGGGTGACATAGGTCACAATGAGAGAAAGAACCACCAAGATGGCCGGCAGGTATTGGACCATGCCCCTGACCATACTTTCAAAGGCCGGAATGTAGCTGGTCATAGAGTCCTGCCAAATTCCCGCTTCCCTTTGCATTTGAATAATTTCTTGGGGAAAGTTATCTTTTTGGATAAAGCCTAAGACCCCAGTGGACTGGAGGACCACCAGGATGGACAGCAAAAAGAGTCCGCTGGACAAGGCCAAGCTGGCAAGCAGGTCTTTTTTGGTCACCAGGCAATAGTGCAGGATTAAAATCAAGGGGCCAAAGAGGGTAAACAGCACCATCCCCATCCTAGGCACCAGGGCTTCCAGGACCAGGCAAAGGCCCAGAAAGGTCCCCATTATTTTTACTAGGCCCCTGTCCATGGCCTCTGTTAAAAATAACATGGGCAAAAAGACATAGGCTATAGGAATTAAAATGCCAATGATGCCAATCCCGATGGATAGGAGAATCATGGGCAATAATGACTTACTTTTTATCGGTTTCAATCAATCACCTCTTATCTATATAATATACCATATTCCGGCTCATTCTACTAGACTTAGACACAATTGCCTCTTCCTAAAGCAAAATCCCCGGCCAAGACCGGGGGTTCACTTATAGAAACAAGATAAAGACTAGGATTCCCACAATGATTCGGTAGATACCGAAGGGGACAAAGTCGTGTTTTTTGATAAAGTTCATAAAGACCCGAATCACCAGGTAGGCCGTAATAAAGGACACCAGGCCGCCAAATAGGATCATGATCCATTGGCTGGGGTCGAAGCCGTGGACATTTTTAACCACCTTTAAGAGGGTGGCCCCCAGCATGGTGGGAATGGCCAGGAAGAAAGAAAATTCTGCCGCATCCACCCTTTTTAGACCCAGGGTCATGGCCCCGATAATGGTGGCGGCTGACCGACTGGTGCCGGGAATCATGGCCAGGCATTGGAAAAATCCAATCCCCAAGGCATAGCTATAGGGGACTTCTTCCAGGCTTTGGAACTTGGCAGGCCGGACTCGTTTTTCCATGAGGATGATGACAATCCCCCATAGGACCAAGGTCACAGCCACAACTTTTTCCGAAAAGAGGTACTTGTCAATCAAATCGTCAAACAAGAGGCCCAGGACCATGGCCGGCAGGACCCCCACCAGGACCTTGGCCCAAAGTTCCACAATCTTCCGTCTTTTTTTAGGCGTCATGGCCTGACCATTTTGGTCCACAGAGGCCAGGGGGTTTAGTTTTCGAAAATACAAGACCACCACAGCCAGGATGGCCCCCAATTGGATACAAACGTCAAAGGCGTTTTGAAAATTCTCCGGACTCAATTGAAACCAGCGGTGGAACAAGATCAGGTGCCCCGTACTGGATACAGGTAAAAATTCTGTAATTCCTTCTACAATACCAAGTATGAATACATTAAACCAGGCCATACTTCCTCCTTCAATATTTTTTAACCTTCCCTATTATACCACATCATGGCCAAAGAAAAAGAAGCCCTTGTTAAAGAGCTTCTAATTTTTTTAATCCTACTTTTCAAACTTTTCTTGGATTTTTCTAAAACGGATCATTTTTTGTACTTCTCCCAAGACCAAGGGGATAAAGGCGCCAATTAAGACGATAAGCCAATCATTTAGACCAATGTCCACCAGGTGGAAGAGTTCTTCTAGGAAGGGAACATACATAACGATGACCATCAAGAAGAAGGAAAAAGCAGTTGCCTTAACCAGGGAGGGGTTGCTAAAGACCCCAATGTGGAAGAGGGTAAAGTTGATGGACCGGGAAGAATAACTTCGCAAGAGTTCGGCCAAGATCAAGGTTGAAAAGGCCATGGTCCTTGCCGTATCCAGGCCAAGACCGGTGTTGCCATAGCGGTTGAGGCCAATGACATAGGCTCCCAGGGTGGCAATGGTAATGGCAATGGATTGGACGGCCACGGTAATGGAAATTTCCTTGTCCAAAATGGGTTCCTTGGGGTCTCTGGGCTTTTCGTACATGGTGTCGTCTTCCCCCTTTTCCATACCCAGGGCCAGGGCCGGGAAGGAGTCGGTTAAGAGGTTGAGCCACAAGAGTTGGATGGGCAGTAGGGGCACCGGCATATTCAAGAGGATGGCAATGAGGATAACCAAAACTTCCCCAATGTTACAGGATAAGAGGAAGGAAACGAACTTTTTAATGTTGGCATAGATAATCCGGCCTTCTTCCACGGCGTGGACAATGGTGGCAAAGTTGTCGTCTGTTAAGATGACTTCTGCTGTGGACTTGGCCACGTCGGTTCCTGTAATCCCCATGGCGATGCCAATGTCCGCCGACTTAATGGCCGGGGCATCGTTGACCCCGTCCCCAGTCATGGCGGTAATGTGGCCCAATTCCTTCAGGGCCTTGACAATTTGGACCTTGTTTTCCGGACTAACCCGGGCAAAGACCCTCTTGCTTTCCAGGGCCTTTTTCAATTCTTCTGTAGACAGTTGGTCCATTTCCCGGCCTGTCATGGCCTGGTCTATGGAATCTGCAATCTTTAATTCCTTGGCAATGGCTACGGCCGTTTCCAGGTAGTCACCAGTAATCATAATGGGGATAATTCCCGCTGTCTTACATTGGTGGATGGCGTCTTTAACTTCTTCCCTGGCCGGGTCAATCATCCCCACCAGGCCCACAAAGACCATGTCTTTTTCTGTTTCTTCAACCTTGGGCTGGTCAGGAATGGTATCCACCTTTTTAAAGGCAAAGGATAAAACCCTTAGGGCTTCTTGGGCAAAGGAACTGTTGACGTCCAAAATCTCTTTTCTTGCCTGGTCTGTCAGGTCAATAATTCCCTTCCGGGTCAAGACTTGGCTACACCTTTCCAGGACCATGTCCGGGGCCCCCTTGGTATAGGAATAGGCCTGGTCTCCCACTTGGTGGAAGGTGGTCATCATCTTCCTAGATGAGTCAAAGGGAATTTCTGCCCTTCTGGGATAGTTTGCTTCCAAGTCTTCTTGCCAGATATCCGCCTTGCCGGCAAAGGATAAGAGGGATCCTTCTGTAGGGTCTCCCAACATTTTAAAGCCTTCCGGATGGTCTTCCAGGGAGGCATCGTTGGTTAAAACAGCCACATGGAGGAGCCTTTCCAGGGGAGATTCTTCCAGGTCTTGGACTTCTTCTTGGTCCAGGAGGATTTGTCCCTTGGGGTCGTAACCTGTCCCGGTAACATGAAAAATTTCTCCGGCAGCATAGGCCTTTTTAACGGTCATTTCATTTTGGGTCAAGGTTCCCGTCTTATCTGAGCAAATAACCGTTGTGGTTCCCAAAGTTTCTACGGCCAAAAGTTTTTTTACAATGGCATTTTTCTTGGCCATCCGTCCCATACCCAGGGACAAGACAATGGTAACAATGGCTGGAAGGCCTTCAGGAATAGCGGCTACAGCCAAGGATACAGAGGTTAGGAGGTTTTCAATCAGCTCCAACTTGTATAAAATTCCAACGATAAAGACCAAGACGCAGACGCCTACAACGAGAATGCCCAGGGTCTTGGACAGGCCAGCCAATTTCTTTTGAAGGGGGGTTTGTTCTTCCTGGTATTGGGAAAGAGAGCTGGCAATTTTTCCAATTTCCGTATCTTCTCCTGTGGCTACCACCAGGCCCTTGCCCCGGCCATAGGTAACAATGGAAGAAGAATAGGCCATGTTGGTCCGGTCGCCTAGGGAAACTTCCCCGTCTAACTTGTCTTGGGCGTGTTTTTCCACAGCTACAGATTCTCCTGTCAGGGAGGATTCGTCAATTTTTAAGTTGACACTTTCCACCAGGCGGAGGTCTGCCGGGATAATGTCCCCAGTTTCTAAGAGGACCAGGTCACCAGGCACCAAGAGGGGGGAGTCCAGGTCGATTTTTTTCCCATCTCTCAAGACCTTGGCCTTGGGGCTGGACAATTTTTGCAGGGCCTCAATGGCTTGTTCCGCCTTGCCCTCCTGGCTCAAGGACAAAATTGCATTGACAATGACAATGGCAATGATAATGATGGAGTCCACCCATTCTCCCATAAGGGCCGATAGGATGGAGGCAATGACCAGGATAATAATCATGGGGTCTAAAAATTGCTCGGCCAATTTTTTCCCAAAAGACTTTTTCTTCCCCTCCTTTAATTCATTTCTTCCGTATTTTTCCAAACGATCTTGGCTTTCTGCCTGAGACAGGCCCTGGTCCAAGTTGGATTCTAATTTTTCCAAGACTTCTTTTTCATCCAGGTTATACCACTGCATCCGTCTTCTCCTTTCTTAAAAAAAGACCCCTGTTTCCCAAAGGAAACAAAGGTCTTGCTACCACTAAGGGTTCTTTCCCGGGATAAATCCGAACTGACGAGAAAGAAAGATAAGCTACTCCCCTTCGATTTACTTAAGTCTTATTATACATGATTCCACCAGGAAAGAAAATATAAATTTCATCCTCCCGGCAAAAAAATAGGGCCCGGCCCTTACCGGCCAGGTCCCAAATTTTATTTTCCAACTTTTTCCAATTTTTCATGGCCCCCCATATAGGGTCTTAAAACTTCCGGTATGGTAACAGAGCCGTCTTCTTGGAGGTGGTTTTCCAGGTAGGCAATGAGCATCCTAGGTGGAGCCACCACGGTATTGTTGAGGGTGTGGGCAAAGTAGTTGCCTTCTTGGCCCCGGATCCGGATTCCCAACCGTCTGGCTTGGGCATCTCCCAGGTTGGAGCAAGACCCCACTTCAAAATATTTCTTTTGTCTGGGGCTCCAGGCTTCCACATCCAGGCTCTTGACCTTGAGGTCTGCCAGGTCTCCAGAACAACATTCCAGGGTCCGGACGGGAATGTCCAGGCTCCGGAAGAGGTCCACAGTGTTTTGCCATAATTTTTCAAACCAGTCCTTGGAATCTTCCGGCTTACAGATAACCACCATCTCTTGTTTTTCAAATTGGTGGATCCGGTAGACCCCCCTTTCTTCAATGCCATGGGCTCCTACTTCTTTTCGGAAGCAGGGAGAATAGGAAGTCAGGCTCAAGGGGAGCTTGTCTTCTTCCTGGATGGTATTGATATAGCGACCAATCATGGAGTGTTCGCTGGTGCCGATTAAATAGAGGTCTTCCCCTTCAATCTTGTACATCATGTCTTCCATTTCATCAAAAGACATAACCCCGGTAACCACGTCGGACCGGATCATAAAGGGAGGCAGGCAATAGGTAAAGCCCCGGTCAATCATAAAGTCCCGGGCATAGCTTATCACGGCTGAATGGAGTCTGGCAATGTCTCCTTGGAGGTAGTAAAAACCCGCTCCGGAAGTCTTCCGGGCAGCATCTAGGTCCAGGCCATTAAAGGATTCCATAATATCCACATGGTAGGGAATTTCATAGTCGGGAACTTTGGGGTCGCCAAATTTTTCAATTTCCACATTTTCAGAGTCGTCCTTGCCAATGGGCACGGAGGGATCAATGATTTGGGGAATTTGCATCATGATTTTTTTAATTTTTTCTTCCAATTCCAAGGTCCGGGCTTGGTCCTCTTCCAATTCTTGGTTGACTTGGACCACTTCTGCCTTGACCTTTTCTGCCTGGTCCTTGTCCCCTTGGGCCATGAACTTGCCGATTTCCTTGGACTTCTTGTTTCTTATAGCCCTGAGGTCGTCTCCCTTGGTCTTAAGGTCCCGGTATTCTTGGTCATAGGCAATGACTTGGTCTACCAGGGGCAACTTGTGGTCTTGAAACTTCTTTTTGATATTTTCTTTAACTTGGTCCGGATTGGCCCGGACAAATTTTAAATCTAACATGACAGTCCTTTCTCTCCATAAAATAAAAAAAGCTCCTTCGTCAAGGGACGAAAAAGCTCCGCGGTGCCACCCTTTTTAGCATCTATACTCACTTAGAAAAATCAAGCTCCGAGATGGATTCCATAGTCCCTGCCACATTTTTCCACCAAACAAATGCTCTCTATAGGCCCCTTCCATGTACTAGTTCTCTTCATCGCTCTATTAAATTGCTTCCATTATAGCAAAGATTCTGGGTCTTGACAAGCCGGGATTCTCCCCCGGACCAGGTCCATGATTTCCGGCCCCTCCAGGTCATAACTTGGCCGACCCCCTTCTCTTTTATCGTCTGGATCCCAGGAATTTTGAATATAAATTCCCCAGATGCCCAAAGTTTCGGCAGCCCTTAGGGCATAGAGGCTGTCTTCTAAATAGATGAGGTCCGGCCCCTGGAGGCCCAGGTCTTTTAAAATTTCCCGAAAAATTTCCGGGTCTTCCTTGCCCTTGGCCCGGCCCCCTGTGGACCAGATTTTTTGAAAATAAGGATCCAGGTCCAAGACTTCCAGAGCCCCCTGGATGAAATTCTCTGGTGTTTGACTACAGATATAGCAGGGAATTTTTTCTCCTGCCAAGGCCTGTAAAAGTTCCCGGATCCCGGGCCTTAAAAGAGGGGCCTCCAGATAAAAATGCCGCAATTCTTCCTCCATCCCCTCCTGAATTTCTTGGAGGGACATAGACAAGTTATAGGCTTTTTTTAAATACCGATAGCCCTCCTGGTCCGTCATGGAATAGAGGGTCTTACCCAGGTCTTCCTCCACTTCCAGGCCCAGGCCCTGGATAAAATTAGGGCCCAGGTCCTGCCACATGTCCATGGAGTCCAGGATGACCCCGTCCAGGTCAAAAAGTATTCCTCGAATCAAGTCTTCCTCCCTTTTGAAAAAAGAGCCCTCTCCAGGAGAAGGCTCTTGCTTATTTACATGGCTCCTTGGACTCTTTCCAAAATCCGGACAACTTGTCCCTCTGGTTGGTAGTCCACTGTCATGGCCAGGTTTTCCACTACAAAACGAATGGGCACCAGGGTCCTTTGGTCTTTAACCATGGCCGGTGTGTCAATGACAACTTCTTGGCCATTGACCAAAATCCTGGTGGAATCCAGGGGCAGAACCAGGTCTTGTCCCTTGTGGTTGATGTGGATGGTTTGATTTTCTTGGTCCCAATCCACTTGGCCTCCCAGACTTTCTACTAGGAAGCGTAAGGGAACCAGGGTCCGGTTGTTGGTGGCCATGGGAGCTACGTCCATGGACCTTTTGGCCCCGTCAATGGTGTAGTCTTTTTTGCCAATGGCCATTTCAATCATCCGGTAGTCCTTGTTGTAAATGGGCACCTTGATGGTCATCTTGTCGTATTGGACCTTTAAATAACCCAGGGCTTGGTCCAGGGTGTCTTGGACCTGGATGGTATTGCCTTGGACTTGGCCTTGGAAACCTTCCAAAGAATATTGGGCCACAGAAGGATCAATGGCCACACTCTTCTTGTCCAGTTTTTCCCCTTGGACTTGGAAATTCGTCATCATACCAGGACCCATTTTTGGATTGGCCAGTTTGACATTTAAGGACTTCAAGCCCTCAGACCCTTGAACAGTTAGGTTCATGGTGTTGCGGATTCCATCAATGTTTCCCACAACTTGGACTTGGCCAATTTGCCTCCCCACATAACTGTTGCCTGGAAGCATTTGATCTCCCACCCGGTAGAGTTGCTTCATGGCTTGGGTTTTCTTGGCCACATAGTTGGCATCCCAGCCCTTCATGTTAAAGCGGGCTTCTTCTCCCAAGACAATGGAAGAGGGCCCTTCCAAACGGACAGCTGCCAAGGGACCTTCTTGAGCCCGGTTAAAGACACCCACCCCGTTGACGACAGGTCTTTGGGCTGAGGGGCCAGGTCTTGTAACGACAGTTTGGTCAAAGTCCCCAGCATGCTTGATGGTCATGGCAGTGGACCCGCCACCATCCAAGTTGACAGCCCGTTGGCACTTGAGATTTTCCACGATAAAGTTGGAGACTTCACTTAATTGCATCCCCACACTCCGGCTGGATTTTTCCACAGAAACCAGGTAGATCTTCTTGCCATCAGCAGAAATTCCAGCAGCCGTTCTGGGCCGGAAACCCGCAATGGATTCCGGGGCCAATTGGTAGGGAATGGCTACAGCATTGTCCACCAAGAGGCCATGGCCTCCTACGAGGAACTTCCAATTTCTCTTGGGGTAGATGGCGTAGTTTAATTGGACCTTGTCTCCCTTTTTCACATTGTCCCGGATAAAGTTGGCTGCAGAATTGTTGGCTTGGACAATAATCTTGCCTTGGGGCACAGCCATGCGAAGGGGGCTTCCCAAGCTCACTTGCTCTACCACATTGTTGGCATTGATTAAAACTTCCGCTCCACCAGACTTAAATTTTCCCCGGCTGATGCTGGACCAGTGGTCGTTGTAGATGTGGAGAGTATCCAGATGGGAGTCCGCTCCGGAAATATTGTCCCAGTATTGGGCCTTGTTGAGACCCCGGATGGGGAAGGACCTTCCATTGGCTGCAGTAAAGTTTCCCTTAAAGGTGATGGCGTCAATAAAGGCCTTGTTGTTGCCGTCAATCCCCAGGGAATAATAGCCGATGGAATTCATGGGTGCTGACACCAGGCGACCTTGGAGGACACTGGCTCCCAAGGGAGCGCCCTGGGCCCGCATATTGAAAAAGTCTCCATTCACCAGGGCTATGGAGTCCACCCTCTTGCTCATTTGGGAAACCGTGGCTTTTTGGGTGTACTTTCCGGCCCCCGTGACCAGGCCCACCTCCAGGTTGGAATTATTGATATCACATTCCACCACATTGACCCGGACTTTTCCCCTATTGGTTTGACTTTGGTAGAGGGTCCGGACAGCCCCGGGACCAATGGGTTCTCTTTCCAAAACCTGGGCCTTGGCATAGGTCTTTATGGGAAGCAAGACACTTGCCACCAGGGCCAGGGTCATGAATTTTCCTAACTTTACCTTCATGTAAATCTCCTTTCATATTCTCTACTCTTTATTATAACGGACTTTAGACAAAAAACTCCAAGAAAAAAATTACATTTTAATAACATTTCTCTTGGAGTTTCCTTAAGCCGGCCTAGGCCAGCTGACTTTTTAATTTTTCCATGTCCAGGATTTCCTTGTAAATCAAGACCACCGACACAGCAAAGGCTGCAATATCCGAAATCGGCCCTGCATAAAGGACCCCCTCAATGCCGAAAAAGCGGGCAAAAAAATAAATCAGGGGTACCAGGAAGATAATTTGCCGGGTCAGAGAAATCAAGGTCCCCCTTAGGGCCTTGCCAATTCCCGTGAAGAAAAAGGCCGTCAGAGGTTGGATCCCATCCAGGAAGATAGTGCCGCAAAAAATGCGGAAATACTTGATTCCAAATTGGTAGTAGAGGTCCGACCCCTCTCCGAAAAGCATGAGGATTTGTTTGGGGAAAATTTCTATAATTAAAAAGGTAATCACCGAGCAAATCATAATGGGTTTTAAGGCCTTGAAGTAGGCCTCCTTGACCCGGTCATACTGCTTGGCCCCGTAGTTGTAGCCAATAATGGGTTGGGCCCCGCCTGAAACCCCAATGACAAAGGAGATATAAATAACCGTCACCTTGCTGATAACCCCCACTGCCGCCAGGGGAATTTCCGCCCCATAGATGGATTGGCCCCCAAAATAAGTCAGGACATTGTTTAAGACAATTTGAGTTACCATAAAAGCCAATTGGTTAATCAAGGGACTGGCCCCCAGGCTGAAAATATTTTTTGCATAAGACCACTTGGGCCAGGGCAGGTGGAATTTTTGGTCCACACTCTTTAAGTTCATCAGGTAGATAAGACAGAGGATAAAGCCGACATATTGGCCAATAATGGTGGCCAAACCAGCCCCCGCCATCCCCCACTTAAAGACAAAAATAAAAATAGGGTCCAGGATGGTGTTGATGATGGCCCCTACCAGGTTGGCCATCATGGCAAACTTGGGGCCCCCGTCAGCCCGGATGACATTGGTTAGCCCGGCAACCCCCATAAGAGCCGGCATACCCAGGTTAATCATAAGCATGTATTCATAGGCCAGGGGCAGGACCTTTTCCGTGGCCCCAAAGCCAATTAAGAGAGGCTTTAAAAAAATCCGGGTAGAAACCATTAAAAGCAGACTAACCAAAAAAAGCAAAGACAGGCCCTGGAAGATATAATTCCCCGCCAGGTCCTTTTTATTCCGCCCCAGGTTTAGAGAATAAGAAGCCGAAGCCCCGACCCCCACTAGAAGCCCCAGGGCCAGGGCCATGTTGGTAAAGGGAAAAGCCACATTGGTGGCCGCATTGCCCAGGATCCCCACCCCTTGGCCAATAAAAATTTGGTCCACAATATTGTAAAGAGCCCCCACCAGGCCACTGATAATAGAAGGAACCGCATATTGACGAATCAGGGGACCAATTTCCCCATAACCCATGGGATTCCGATATTCATGACTCCTAGTCACCCCACCACTCCTTTCAAAAAAAAGAAAGCCCCTAAAGGACTTACATGTACATAGTCAAATTTTTCATTTGTTTATTTCTTATAATACCTTATATAGTATATACCCATTTCTAGCCCAGGTCAAGTAAATATCCAGGAAAACCAATCCTAGGCCCAAATTAATAAGCAAAACATATAAATATTGGTCCAATATAAATAAACAGAATTTCCCATGTAGGGGCGACCTGGTGTCGCCCGTATGGATAAACAGAATATATAAATACAGGTCCAAGATAAATACCCAGAAAACCAATTGTAGGGGCGACCCATGCCCTAGCCCGAAATCTATGATTTCGCGGCAGGTCTCATGCCAAGATTTCCTGTGA
The DNA here is from genome assembly GCF_900120405.1 of Urinicoccus massiliensis. Lineage (GTDB taxonomy): Bacteria > Bacillota > Clostridia > Tissierellales > Peptoniphilaceae > Urinicoccus > Urinicoccus massiliensis. Next base: position 407,610 of record NZ_LT635493.1, read on the forward strand.
AAGCTTTGCTTGAACAGCTAGAAATCGACGGCTGTCTAGCCCGTTCCCTTCAATTCCGGATATGTTTATATAGGGTATTGCCCCTATTCACATTATTCCCATATCAACATATTTCCCTATACGGGCCTGACAAGCAGGCCCCTACATAGGTCCCTGCATCCCCAAATATATAAATATAAGGAATAAATTTTATACCCCAATTGTAGGGGCGACCTGGTGTCGCCCGTATGGATAAACAGAATATATAAATACAGGTCCAAGATAAATACCCAGAAAAACCAATTGCTTGCATAAGACCTACTATGGTTCCTTCGTCGCCAAGTTAGGTCTGGAAGAGGTCGCGGCGTTTCAAATCTTTGACTGGAAGTTTAATTCCTTAGCCTCTCAGGTCTTCTAAAAACTTTTCCTATTTTTAGCTTCCCCCACCCTAGTCAAATTCTTTCAAATAATCCCGGTTGCCCAAGACTTCATTTAAAATCACTTCATCTGTTTTTTTCATGCCGTAGCGGGCGATATTGCCCATCACTTCCAGGGTTTGGTCGATGTCGTCTTTGATAATCCCGTCCTGGGCCTTGAAGGACTGGCCGGCCTTGGCTTGGTCGTAGGCCAAAAAGGCATTTCTAAGGCTGGAGGCGATTTTCATGGCACAGGAGGCCTTGGCTCCGTCACAGAGGATGCCCCCATTGACGGCCAGGGCATTGGCCAGGGTTTCTTTAATGACTTGCCGGTCTTCTCCTTTTAAAAAGGCGATGCCGCAAATGGCGCTGGAGGCTGCGGAAACGACTCCGCAATAGGCGGATAGTTTTCCAATATTTTTCTTTTGGTAGAGGGCCAGGAGGTTTGAAAATAAAAGGCCTCTTTGGAGTTTTTCGCAGTCTAGGTTTTTTTCCTTGGCATAGACAATCAAGGGGACGGATACGGAAATCCCCTGGTTGCCGGACCCGGAATTAATAACCACGGGGTTTTCTGCTCCGGACATCCGAGCATCAGACCCGGCGGCTGTATAGGCGACAATTTTTTCTCTCAGGTCTTGGGGGTGTCTTTCTAGGATCAAACGTCCAATGCCGGACCCCCAGGGGTTTTGGATTCCCTCTTGGGCTATGGCATAGTTATAGGAAATCTCTCGGTCTAAAAGGTCTTGGAAGTCTTTTAGGTCGACTTTTTGAGCATAGTCGTAAATTTGGTCAAAGGAAAAATCCACCTGGACTTCTTCCTGGATGGAGTGGTCTTTTTGGTAGAGGACTTGTCCATCTTTTTCAATCCGGACGATGTTGGTGTGTTCGTCCACTACAAGGACCCGGGCATGGGAGTCTTGGTAGGAGGCTTGGATGTCTATATAGAGGTTGGCCACATTTTCTTTCAAGTGGACCTGGATCCGGCCTTGCTGGATAAAACGGTCGCAATCTTCCAACCGGGTCTTGTCGATATGGGCCAAGACTTCCAGCTCATGGGTCGATTGGCCTAAAAGGGCCCCGGCTGCCAGGGAGATGTCGATGCCCTTGCGACCCTGGGTCCCTGGCACATAGACGCTATGGGCATTTTTTATCATATTGGCTGACAGGTCGGCCCGAATCTGGTCTGGTTCATGGCCCAAGACCTCCTTGGCCTTGGTTGCGGCATAGGCCAGGGCAATGGGTTCGGTACAGCCAAAGGCGGTTTTCAATTCTCTTTTTAGATAGTCCTTGTAGTTCATAAGTCCACTCCTTTTCACTTTTATTATACTAAATAATCGCCGGGAGTTACAATTGAACTTTTACAAAAAGACCCCTGTAGCTGCTACAGGGGTCTTGGCTTTTCTTGTTTTTTAGAAATCTAAAGCGAGTGAAAATTTAGATGTGCTCTTATTTAATTTTCCCTACTCTTTTTAGTCTTCCAGGACCTGGATCTTGTAGATTTGTCCCAGGAAGATGGGGGTGGATTTTTCTGGTTCTTCCTGGCTGATTTGGCCGTCAAACCAAACTTCCACTTCCTTGCCCTCTAGGCCTTGTGTCGTGACCTGGCCGTCTTTGGCGTGGTCTAGGTTGTCAATATCTAGGGCAATGGGTTTGGTCAAGGCTCTTTTCAGCAAGACAAACCCGTCGTCTATTTCTGTGGCTTGAACTAAAAGTCGGTCTTCTTCTGTCTCCAGGACCCGGGCCTTGAAATGGGCCACACAGCTGGGAATTTGATTGCTATCCATGGCTATGTTTTGGAAGAGGATCCACTGGTCGTCAATTTTTACACTGACATAGCCGCCCTCCCAAACCTGCCAGTCATAGCTCTTGCCAAAGTTGGACTGGTTGTCTTCCCGGGGTTCTTGGCTATTGGGGACGGTGGATGTAATTTGTCCGTCGGCTGTTCCGCAGGTCACCAGGCTATTGACATAGCCGGTGGACAGGTAGAGCTCGTCCTTGATCCGGACCATGGGACCCAGGGCTGGTTGGCTAGCTTCTTTTTCTCCTTGGCAGGCCACTAGGCAAATTAAGGCCAGACCAAGGAGGATTTTTAAGATTTTTTTCATTGCCTCCTCCTAGTCTTCAAAAGAATCAATAATGGATTCCAGGGCCAGGCCAGTTTTTTCATGGTAGAGGACACTGGGACAGTAGGTCCAATTTTCCGTTCCCAGTCGGGCCTTGGCTTGGTCATAGTCTGCTTTTTTGGCAATTTCCACTGTTCCGGGAATGTGGTTGGGGCCGGTCTTGATATAAATGACGTCTTTTTCATAGCCTGGAATTTGGTCGATCTTGTGATTAAAGCCTTCCAGGCCCTTGGCCTTGGCATCTTGGGCCAGACTTTCCATGAGCTGGTCATAGCTTTCTTGACTATTAGGCACTTCCATCAAGCTGTCTGCCAGCTTTTTGTCTCCTCCGGCCATTTTTAAAACCGAAGGGGCGTACTCAGACCCATCTTGGGCTTGGATGATTTCCTGGAGCTTTCCGTCTTGGGACCCATAGACCAACTTCATGGGCATGGAGTAGCCGGACTCGGCTTTAAAAATCCCTTGGGAGAAGCTATAGCCCTGGCTCCAGACCCAAAGAAGGACGGAGGTTTTTTGCCCTTCTTCCAGCTCTTTTACCATGGTGACACTATAGGCTATGTAGTCGTCTCTTTTATAGGGGTTGTTTTTTTCATCGGCTTCTTTCAAGTCAGCCAAGATTTTCTCTTGGCTAATCTCTGGTTTTTGTGGCTTTTCTCCAGCCTCCTTGGGACCAGCCTGGGACTTACAGGCCACCAAGGCCAGGAGGGAGAGGATGGCCAGAATTGGAAATAATTTTTTCATCTTTTCCTCCTTTAATGTAAGAAACTATTTTCTTTTCTTATTTTACCACAAAAGAGAAAAAAGAACCGAAAAATCGGTTCTTTTATTTATACTTGGCCAGAATTTCCATAAATTCTTCCCCGGTGATGGTTTCCTTGTTTAAAAGGAAGCGGGAAATTTCATGAAGGGCCTCCATATTTTCTTTTAAGATGGTGATGGCCTGGTTGTGAGCCTTGGCAATGAGTTTTTCCACTTCCTGGTCAATCAAATGAGCCGTATCGGGAGAAACTTGCAGGCTGGTGTCCCCGCCCAGGTATTGGTTGGTGACACTTTCCATGGCCACCATGCCAAACTTGTCGCTCATACCGAAACGGGTAATCATGGCCCGGGCAATCTTGGTGGCCTGCTCAATGTCATTGGAGGCTCCGGAAGTCCGGGTGTTAAAGATCAATTCTTCGGCAGACCGTCCCCCGGTAAAGGTGACAATCTTTTGGTAGGCTTCCTCCTGGCTCATGAGGAACTTTTCTTCCTCATCCACCTGCATGGTGTAGCCCAGGGCTCCAGAGGTCCTGGGGATAATGGTAATCTTGTGGACTGGAGCGGAATCGCTTTGCATGGCTGCCACCAGGGCATGGCCCACTTCATGGTAGGCAATCATTTCTTTTTCCTTGGGGCTAATGACCATGTTTTTCCGTTCATAACCTGCCAAAACTACTTCAACGGATTCTTCCAAATCTTCCTGGGTCATTTCATTCCGACCCTGGCGGACAGCCCTTAGGGCTCCTTCGTTGACCATGTTGGCCAGGTCTGCCCCGGAGGCTCCGGCTGTGGCCCGGGCAATGGCATTGTAGTCGATGTTGGCATCTTTTTTAATCTTCCTAGCATGGACCTTTAAGATGGCTTCCCGTCCTGCCAGGTCTGGAAGTTCTACGGGGATCCGTCGGTCAAAGCGGCCCGGTCTTAAAAGGGCCGGGTCCAAAGATTCAGGCCGGTTGGTAGCGGCTAGGATTACCACTCCGGACTTGCCTTCAAAACCGTCCATTTCGGCCAAAAGTTGGTTGAGGGTTTGTTCTCTTTCATCATTGCCGGAAAATCCCATTCCGTCTCTTTTCTTTCCAATGGTGTCAATTTCGTCGATAAAGACGATACAGGGGGCTTTTTCGTTGGCTTGTTTAAAGAGGTCTCGGACCTTGGAGGCCCCCAAACCTACAAACATTTCAACAAATTCAGACCCGGAGATGGAGAAGAAGGGAACTTCTGCCTCGCCGGCAACGGCTTGGGCCAGGAGGGTCTTGCCTGTTCCGGGAGGACCTACTAAGAGGGCTCCCTTGGGTAGCTTGGCTCCAATGGCTGCATATTTTTTAGGATTGTGGAGGAAGTCCACAATTTCCTTCAGAGCTTCCTTGGCCTCGTCTTGGCCTGCCACATTGTCAAAGGTCATGCCTTCCACGGACTGGTCATAGATCTTGGCATTGGACTTGCCAAAACTCATGGGGCCTACGCCGCCTTCTCCCATCCGCTTGTTGAGCATGTACATCAAGAGTTGGGCCACGGCGATGAAAAAGACCAGGGTCAAGACGAAGCTAAGAATGGACCCCAAAATGGGGTTGATTTCCACAGGATAGATTCGTTCAAAACCTTTGATGTCTCCCTTGTAGAGCCGGTCCACCAGGTCAAAGTCCTCCATCCGGGCCGTTTCATACTTAGGTCCTTCCTTCTTACCTGGGACCTTGAGGTCATAGGTTATTTTCTTGTCTGCCACATGGACCTGGTTGATTTTCCCCTGGGCCAGTTGGTCCAAAAAAGTTCCATAGCCCACAACTTTTACTTCTTCGCTGGGGCCTTGGAGCTTGGGATAGACTAGGGCTTGAAAGGCAAAAACGCCAATAATGGCTATAGCGTAAAATAAAAACATGGGCTTTTTCAGCCACTGACTGTTTTTATTGGGTTTTTTATCCTTTTTCTTCATTTGACTTGCTTGTCCTTTCTATTCTTTCCGTTTCATTTAATATACCCTTAATTTTTTTCTTTATTCAAGGTAAATTTTGTGTAATCCTGTCTTTTCTGGGTAATAACAGAGTAAGATTATTATACACTAACGGAGGTTAATTATGAATAGAAAACTACCCTTGAAGATTCTAGTCCTGGTGGGCCTTATGGTTTTGGCCCTGGCCTGTAACAAGGCCCCGGGCAATGAAAATAATCCGGCTTCCAACCAAGCCCCGGCCAGCCAAAGCCAGGAAGAAAAACCCGACGACAAGGCCCAAGAAAAGATCAAGGCTGAAGGCAGCCTCTTCTTCCCCAACAAGGCCTATGTCCAAAATGGAGATTCCAATGCCAAATACATCCAAGCCAAGGCATCCATTGACTACGATTCCAACAAAAAAGACCTGGTTGATGCTGTTCTGGCACTTTTGCAAGAAGGTCCCGGCAAGGATGGCGACTTGAAAGACGCCACAAACTTTGTTCCCAAGGGGTCTATCCTGAAAACCGACGTCAAGGACTCCATTGCAACCATTGACGTTTCTAAGTCTGCCTTGGCCGGCGGCGGCGACCTGGACGAAGAACTCTTTATTGGCCAAATCGTCAAGAGCCTAACCAGTTTTTCTGAAATTGACGGCGTCCGCTTCCTGGTAGATGGCCAAGAAGCCGAAAGTCTCCTAGGCCACTATGACATTTCCAATGGCCGGGTCTTCCAATCTGTCGATTGAGTTAAAATAAAAAAGTAAGGATCCAACCGTCTAGGCGGTTGGATTTTTTCTTTTTGCTATTGACAAGAATACTTGTCATAATTATAATAGTTATTGACAAAGATACTTGTCAATTTAAAGAAAGGACCTAGCCATGCCCCTCTATAATTCCCTTCAAGAAAAACGAAAAGAACACAAGTACAACCAGGCCGACCTGGGAGCCCTGGTGGGGGTCAGTCGACAAACCATCTCTCTCATTGAGCGGGGAGACTACCACCCCTCCATTGTGGTTTGCCTCCGGCTGGCCCAGGTTTTGCATTGCCGGGTTGAAGACTTATTTACCTACAAGGAGGATGAAAATCATGACTCAATCTAAAAAACAAGCCTTAATTTTTCTCTTAACTACCTATCTTTTGCCCTTTTTATTGGGAGGGCTCATCTATTATGGAAAGAGCAAGGGACTGGATATTTCCCTCCTTCCCGCCTTTCAAATGCTGACCCCTGCCCTGGCCGTTTCCCTGATTATTTTAAATGGAAGAAAAGAAAGAAACCCCAAGGTCAAAAGGGCCTTTTTGACCTATGTCTTTTTTACAGGTCTTTTCCTCCTAGCCAGTATTGCTTCTCTTTTTATGAAGAACTTACCCCAAAATGTCCTAGTCATTGTCTTTTCCTTGGCCTTTCTTGTTGCCATAGTCTCCATGCCAAAGGACCTAAGAAAGGCTTATGGCCTAGATTTATCCCATAAGAAGAGGATCCTTGGGGTCTTGGGGATTTTCCTTGTCCTCTACCTTCTTCGAGGGGGCTTGGGCAGCCTGGCCGAAAAAAACTTCCAAGAATTTTTAACTTATTTGACCTGGAATAAGCTGGTTTTTGTCCTGGCCCTAGTGGTCAACTTCCCCCTTAGCTTTATCTTTTTCTTTGGGGAAGAATTTGGTTGGCGCTTTTACCTCCAACCCCTCTTGCAAAAGAAATTTGGCATGGTCCAGGGGACCCTCCTTTTGGGACTGGCCTGGGGAATCTGGCACCTTCCCCTCAACCTCTTTTTCTACTCGGCTCCAGGTAGTGGCCTTATGAGCCTGGTCAACCAACTTTTTGTCTGTGTCAGCTATGGGATCTTCTTTTCCTTTGCCTACAACTACAGTAAGTCCCTTTGGACCCCGGTCCTACTCCACTATTTTAACAACAACCTCATCTTGCTCTTTAGCAAAAACATGGACCCCTCTATTATTGAAAACCAAGTCCTGACCTGGCCCTCTGTCCTGGTAACTGGTCTCTTGATGCTGGTCCTCTTTGGCAGCTTTATCCTTAGCCCCTACAATAGAAAGCCCCTCCACCGTCGTCCCGACCTGGAAGAAATCCAAGAAGAAATCGAGAAATTGGAGGTCCCCCATGAAAACATGGAAAAATAACTTTACTGTCCGTTTAATCCTTTTAATGGTCCTGGGAGCCTTGACAGGAATCTTTGCATCTCGAATCCAAATAGATGAGCTCCTTCTTTCCCTCAACCGGAATTTAGAAGCCTTTTACTTCAACCATGCCTTTACCATCTACCTGGTCCTTCCCCTGGCCTTGACCCTCCTGGCCCTGGGAGCTTATTTTCGAGGGGAAAAACAAGTTACAGAAGACCTGGCCCTGGACCGGGACCTTTTAAGAGAAGGCTCCATCAAACGAGCCAACCTCTATATCCACCTAGCTAGTGTCTTTAACTTTTTCTTCTTTATGCTCTACATGGCAACTTCTCTTCACAAGACAGACGACGCTTTTGTAGAGAGAATCTTTTTTGCCCTGGTCTATTTCATTCTTCTTGCTGTCTTTTTGGTCTATTTCCAAAAAAGACTGGTGGACTTTATCCATAGCTACCGGCCCGACCTCTATAGTGACACCCTATCCTTTTCCTATGCCAAAAAAAGACTGGAATCCTCCGACGAACGGGAACAATTAGAAATCTACCGGGCTGGTTACAAGGCCTTCACCATCCTCATGCCCAGTATTGGGGTCTGTAGCCTCCTCCTCTTTTTTGTGTCCACCGTCCACTTTGTAGGCCTGGCCCCCTTCCTCCTTCTCCTTGTCCTCTTGTCCATTGGCCTGGTTAGCTTCCACCACTATTCTGTGTGACCAAAAATCATCATCCAAGCAAAAAGCGATTAAGAAAAACCTTAATCGCTTTTTGCTTTTACATTTTCACTTGGAAGTAAGCTTATTTCCTTTTTCCAAATTCAAAAATCCCTGGCATACAAGTCCTAAAGACAGGAGAATTAAAGCACTTTCTGTAGAGACCACCTTTAAAATCAATAGTACAAGAGAGGCAACCCCCATTGCCAGGGTCAAGGCTGTAAAAATTTTTACTTTTAATTGGTCTTCTTTCAATTTTCTTCCCCCTATTTCATGTTAACTTAACTTCTTTTATCCTACCATACCCATGTAAGTTTTCTTTTCCAGCCAGGTAAAGTTTTTTTAAATTTTACACAGACCATTTATTTTCTCTATAAGCAAAAAATCCCTCCATCCGTAGATGGGGGGATTTCATTTATTCTCCTAAGAGATATTTTTTTACCTGGGGTCCCACCAAGACTTGGTCCTTACTTACCAGGATGGGTCTTTTGATCAACATGCCGTTGGAGGCTAGAAGCTTGTATTTTTCTTCCAGGTCCATGTCCTTGAGCTTGTCTTTCAAGTTCAATTCCCGGTAGACCATACCTGAGGAGTTAAAAAACTTTTGAATGTCCAGGCCCGACCTCTTGTGGAGGTCTTTGAGTTCCTCCACAGAGGGTGTTTCCTTGTCAATTTCCCGGTAGTGGTAGTCCAGGCCCTCTTGGTCCAAGAGTTTTTCAATATTTTTACAGGTTGAGCATTTTTTATATCCGATTAATTCCATTTGGATCCTCCTTTTTACACGTGCAATTGGGCATGGTAGTCTTCCACATCCTGGAGGATGGGGTCAATGACTTCCTTGACCAATCTTTCCACTTGTTGAGGACTGCGTCCCACAAATTTTTCTGGAGAAATCAGGTCCCGGATCTCTGCTTCGGATAGGCCAAAGGCTGGATCTGCAATAATCCGATCAATGAGGTCGTTAGATAGGCCTTGGTCCTTAACCCGGGCTGCAGCTGCCTGGGAGTGGGTCCGGATGTGTTCATGAAGTTCTTGTCGGTCTCCTCCTCTTTTTACGGCTTCCATAAGGATATTTTCTGTTGCCATAAAGGGCAGTTCTGCCTTGAGATTTTTTTCAATCATCTTTTCATGGACCACCAGGCCTTGGCTGACATTAATGGCAATGTCCAAGATGGCGTCCATGGCCAAAAAGCTCTCTCCAATGGAAATCCTCCGGTTGGCTGAATCGTCCAGGGTCCGTTCAAACCATTGGGTGGCATAGACCAGGGCCCCGTTGCCGGCAGCTTGGATGACATACTTGGCCAGGGAAGAAATCCGTTCGGACCGCATGGGGTTTCGCTTGTAGGCCATGGCGGATGAACCGACTTGGCCCTTTTCATAGGGTTCTTCCACTTCTTTTTGGTGTTGCATCATCCTTAGGTCATTGGTCATCTTGTGCATGGTTTGGGCCAGGCTGCTGATGGAGGCCAGGATTTCTTGGTCCACCTTTCTGGAATAGGTTTGGCCTGTTACTTCATAGGCCTTGTCAAAGCCCATGGCCTTGACCACCAAGTCCTCCAATTGGTCTACCTTGTCCCCATCTTCAAAGAGTTCCATAAAGGAAGCCTGGGTTCCTGTGGTCCCCTTGACCCCTCTCAGGCGGAGGAGGTCCCGGCGTCTTTGGATTTCTACATAGTCCATGTAGAGGTCATAGAGCCAAAGGCTGGCCCTCTTGCCCAGGGTGGTGGGTTGGGCCGGTTGGTAGTGGGTGTAGGCCAGGATGGGCAGGTCCTTGTAGTCCATGGCAAAGTCCCGAACTTGCTTGATGAGGACCTTTAGCTTTTTCAAGATCAGGTCCAGGCCCTCCCGCATAAGGATTAGGTCTGTATTGTCTGTGACGAAGCAAGAGGTGGCTCCCCAGTGGATGATTCCCTTGGCAGAAGGGGCCAACTCTCCATAGGCCTTGATGTGGGCCATGACGTCGTGACGGGTTTGGGCTTCAATTTCTGCTACTCTTTGGTAGTCAATTTCTTCCTTGACCCTTTCCAGGTCTTGAATTTGTTGGTCGCTAATGGACAGTCCCAATTCCTTTTCCGCCTTGGCCAGGGCGATCCACAAGTTCCGAAAGGTTTGGAACTTGTGGTCGTCGGAAAAGATATAGGACATTTCCTTGCTGGCATAGCGGCTGGTCAAGGGATTTTCATACTTATTTCTCATTAGTCCCTCCTCATGAAGTCGACACCGGAGCCGATAATTTCTTGAATTTCCACATCCGGTATATTTTTGTATAGTTGGTCACAAACCCTTTCTGAATGGCCCATTTTCCCCAGGATTTTTCCATCTGGTGACATAAGGCCTTCAATGCCATAGAAGGACCCATTGGGGCTTTCCTTGTAGACTGTGGCAATTTGGTCTCCTTCCAACAATTTTTCCATCATACTTTCAGAAATAATGACCCGACCTTCCCCATGGGAAATAGGGACAAGATAGTCTTTTTCTGTAGAAAGTCTCCGGGTCCAGGGACTCTTGTTGGATAAAACCTTGGTTTGGACGAATTTAGCAATGTGACGGTTGGAATTGTTGTAATGGAGGGTTGGGTCCTCTTGGTCCAAGACCTTGCTTTGACCATAGGGGAGGTAGCCTGTTTTAATCAGGGCTTGGAAACCATTACAAATTCCCAGCATCAGGCCATCTTGGTCTCTTAGGAGAACGTCAATGGCTTCTTTTATTTTGGGGTTTCTTAGGACATTGGCAATAAATTTACCTGATCCATCGGGTTCATCTCCCATGGAAAAACCTCCAGGCAGGGCCAGGATTTGAGCGGACTTGATTTTTTCAGCCAGGTCTTGGATGGACTGGTTGACATGGTCCGGGCTCAGGGTGTTGAAGACGAAGATTTCCGCTTGGGCTCCTTCTTTTTCAAAGGCAGCGGCTGTATCGTATTCGCAGTTGGTTCCCGGGAAAACGGGAATGATGACCTTGGGTTTGGCCACAGGGTGCTTGGATTTTTCTTGCCGGTCCTTGATTTTAACCCTCTTGGTCCAGTCGATATCCCGACTTTGGATGGTGGGGGAATAGATGGAGTCAAAGCGACCCAGGTAACCCTTTAAGAGATCTTGGTAGGCAAAGGTCCGGCCATTAACTGTAAAGTCTTCCCCTTGGCAGGTTCCCAGTTCTTGAACTCCCGGAATATCTTCCTTGTATTCCAGGATAAAGTCTCCATAACGGGGCAAGAAGAAGTCTTCTGTTTTGACCTCTAGGCCCACCCGGTTCCCAATAGCCATTTCAAACAGGGTCACCAGGATGCCCCGGTGGTTGATGGCTGCCAGGCTTAAAATATTGCCGGCTTGGTTTTCCTTCTTGATGGTTTCGAGGTTTTTCAACCAGGCATCCAGGTCCACTCGCCCATCTTCTTGGTGGGGAACTGCTAGGAGGCCAATTTTTCCAGTCCCCTTTAATTCTGGTGTCATGATCCGGTCTGCTGGACAGGGTCCACAGGCAAAGGACAGGAAGGTTGGAGGAACATTTAGGTCTTCAAAGCTTCCACTCATGGAGTCCTTGCCTCCAATAACGGGAATTTCTAATTCCTTGGTGATGGAGAAGGCTCCTAGGAGGGTCTTTAAGGGCTTGCCCCATTTTTGGGGGTCTTGACCCAATTTTTCAAAGTATTCTTGGAAGCTCAGGTAGACTTCATGGATGTCTCCTCCCAGGGCTACAAAGTTGGCCAGGGATTCTAAAACGCCATAGTAGCCGGCCAAGAATTGGCTTTGGTCTGCCAGGAAGGGGTTGAAACCGTAGGCCATAATAGACCCGGTTTTACTTTGGCCTTCCAGGCTGGGAATCAAGGCTGCCATTCCATGGACGGGACTTAACTGGTCTTTTCCTCCTAGGGGAACTACCAGAGACCCCCGACCAATGGAGGTGTCAAAGCGTTCCATGAGGTTCTTTTGGCTGGCCATGTTTAAGTCTTCCAACCTCTTGGGTAGGTCTTCCAGGTCTCCATCTTCCAAGAAGAAAGAGGGAAGGCCTTCGCTTGTAATCCGGGCTTGGTTTTCCCGGCTGGCTCCAGCTGAATCCAAGAAGCTCCGGTCTAGGTCCACAATAGTTTGACCCCCATAGGTCATGTGGAGTTTGCCAGTGTCTGTAACCTTGGCCACAAGGCTGGCTTCTACATTTTCCTCAACACAGGCTTTTTTCATAAAGTCCAAGTCCTTGGGATCAATGAGGATGGCCATCCGTTCTTGGGATTCTGACAGGGCAATTTCCTTGGGTTGGAGGCCCAGGTATTTCAAGGGCACTTGGTCCAGGTCAATATCTAGGGAATCGGCCAATTCACCAATGGCCACAGAAACTCCTCCGGCACCAAAGTCGTTACACTTTTTAATTTTTTGAGCCACCTGAGGGTTTCTAAAGAGTCTTTGAAGCTTTCTTTCCATGGGAGCATTCCCCTTTTGGACTTCGGCAGAAGACTCTGTAATGGAAGAAAGGTCATGGGCCTTGGAAGAACCTGTGGCTCCTCCAATGCCATCTCGGCCTGTCCGTCCTCCTACCAGGAGAATCAAGTCTCCCAGACCAGGTTTTAGCCGTTTGACATTTTCTTGGGGAGCTGCTCCCACCACAGCCCCAACTTCCATCCTCTTGGCCAGGTAGCCTGGATGGTACCACTCTTCCACTAGGCCTGTAGTTAGGCCGATTTGGTTTCCATAGGAAGAATAGCCCTTGGCGGCATTTTGGCAAATCTTTCTTTGGGGAAGTTTTCCCTTAAGAGTTTGGTCCAGGGGAGTAAAGGGGTCCCCGGCTCCTGTGACCCGCATGGATTGGTAGACATAGGACCGACCAGACAATGGATCCCGAATGGCTCCACCCAGACAGGTGGATGCTCCTCCAAAGGGTTCGATTTCCGTTGGGTGGTTGTGGGTTTCATTTTTAAACATCAAAAGATAGGGGACGACTTCTTCCCTGCCGTCTTTTTCAATGGTGACATCCACATAGACTGAGCAGGCATTAATTTCATCCGATACTTCAATTTTTTTGCAAATTCCCTCTTCCTTTAGGTACTTGGCCACAATGGTGCCCAGGTCCATTAGGGTGATGGGTTTTTTCTTCTTGACCCTGGTCTTCAGGTCCAGGTAGTCTTCCAGGGTCTTTTGGATTGTTTCATCCAACTTGGTCTTGACTGGGTCCACTTGGATATCCAAAACCGTATTAAAGGTGGTGTGGCGGCAGTGGTCTGACCAATAGGTGTCAATCAGGCCAATTTCTGTTACATTGGGGTCTCGGTTAAGATCTTTGAAATAATCTTGAACCAGGGCCAGGTCTTCCATGCTCATAGCCAGGCCTTGGTCTTCTAAAAAGTCTTGAAGGTCCTTTTGGCTGTAGTCTATAAAGCCTTGGTAGACGGGGTTTTTGGCCTCTACTGTAAAGTTTTCCTTGAGGCTGGTGGGAATTCCCAGAACTTGTCCTTCTTCTTCATCCACAGGGTTGATTAAGAAGGTCCGAATTTTTTCCATGTCCTGGAGAGTCACTTGGTCAAAGTCGTAGACCTTGGCAGTCTTGCTGGCCAGGTCATCCCGCCCCAGGGTCACCAGGATGGTGTCTAGGACCCCTTGGTTTCTTTGGTCAAATTGCCCTTGGTGGTATTGGACAACCAGGGGATTTTTAAAGTCCTTTTGAACTTGAAGAGCATCTCGTCCCAGGTAGAGGTCATCTACGGGAGGTTCTGCCAGGATGGTCCGGGCCACTTCTTGTTCTTCTTCCTCATTTAGGCCTTCAATGTCGTAGCGTTGGTAGACCTTGATCTTTAGAGGATGACCCAGGAGCTCTTCCAATTCTGTTTCCAGGTTCTTGGCTTCGATTTGGAAGGGGTCCTTTTTGGCCACATAGACCCGAGACACCGTGGGTCCAATGTCCTTGCGGTAGGTCTTGCCTTCAAATTGGACTTGCTCTGCAGCTTGGTAGACTTTTTTCTTAACCTCTTCAAAATCTTGGCCTTGGCCTGTAATGGACAGGACCCGACCACCGGAAGTCACTAGCTTTCCATCTTGGTAGCTGGTGCCTCCATGGTAAATAAGGACGTCTTGGTCCAGGCCTTCCAGGTTAATTTCTCTGCCTTTTTCATAGGACAAGGGATAACCTTGGGAGGCTAAAACCAGGGTTAGGACCTTGTTGTCCTTGATTTTAATTTGGTCAGGTAAGTTCCCTTCCATGGTCTTTTGGAAGAGGTCCAGGAGGTCCTCATCAATCCGGTTTAGGATGGATTGGGTTTCCGGGTCTCCAAAGCGAACGTTAAATTCCAAAACATAGATTCCCTTTTGGGAAATCATGCAGCCGATAAAGATGACTCCATGGAAGTCCAGGCCATCTTTTTTCAAGCCCTCCATAAAGGGGGCCAGGATGTCTTTTTCAATTTCATCCTGGTAGATGTCGGCTTGGTCATTGGGGCTGTAGGTCCCCATGCCCCCAGTGTTGGGGCCTTTTTCATTGTCGTATATCTTCTTGTGGTCCCGGGCGCTGGGAAGGAGCAGGGCCTTTTGGCCATCCACTAGAGCATGGATGCTCACTTCAAAGCCAGGGATAAATTCTTCCACTAAAACTTTTTTCTCTCCAAAGGCTCCCTCTTGGACTCTTTGGATAAAGTCTTCAATGTCCTCTTGCTTTTTGGCAATGACAACGCCCTTGCCCCCGGCCAAACCATCAGCCTTTAAAACCACCGTGCCATCCGCATCCAAAAGTTCTTGGGCTCTTTGGCGGATTTCTTGGGCTTCTTGGCAGGCATAGGCCTTGGCTGTCAAGAGACCATGGCGGTTGCAAAAGTCCTTGGCAAAGGTCTTGGACCCTTCCAATTGGGCCTCCTTGGCCTTGGGACCAAAAATCTTTAAGCCCTCTGCTTGGAAGGCATCGACAATTCCCCCTACCAGGGGAGCTTCCGGTCCCACTAGGGTAAAGTCGATTCCTTCTTTTTTCGCAAAGTCAACAATGGCTTCCCTATCTTCCAAGGCCAGGTCTATATTTTTTCCCAGGTCTTGGGTCCCGGCATTTCCAGGCAAAAAGTATAGTGAGCGACCTTCTTTTTTCACAGCATAGCCCAAGGCATGCTCTCTAGCTCCACTCCCTAAAATCAAAATTTTCATTCCGAACTCCTTAATGTCTAAAATGACGTGTATTGGTAAAAATCATGGCCATACCTTCTTGGTCACAAACTTTGATAGAATCCTCGTCTCGGATGGATCCACCAGGTTGAACGATGGCCTTGATGCCCATCTTGGCTGCCAGCTTGACGCAGTCGTCAAAGGGGAAGAAGGCATCACTGGCCAGGACTGCCCCTGTAAAGTCTCGGTCCTTGTGGTGGGTTTGGATGGATTCCAGGGCCCAAATTCTTGAGGTTTGGCCCCCACCGATTCCCAAAGTTTGACCGTCTTTGACAACAACCACTGCATTGGACCGGGCATACTTACAGACCAATTCTGCAAATTCCAAGTCCTTGACTTCTTGAGGGCTGGCTTCTTTTTTGGTCACTGTCTTCCAATCTGTATGGGCCAGCTTGTCTTTTTCTTGGATGATAAAGTCTCCTGAAGTGAACTTAATATCCATAGAGGCTGTTTGCTTTTTGAGGTCAAATTGGAGAACACGGAGGTTAGGTTTCTTCTTAAAGGCTTCCAGGGCTTGGTCTGAAAAACTCGGTGCAGCCACAACTTCTAAGAAGATTTCCACCATTTTTTCTGCTGTCTTGCCATCTACTTCTTGGTTAAAGGCCACAACTCCACCAAAGATGGATAAAGAGTCAGCTTCAAAGGCCTTTTCATAGGCTTGGTAGACGGTATCTGCCTTGGCTACCCCACAGGGTGTGGCATGTTTTAGGGCCACACAAGCTGGGTCCTTAAATTCCATAACCAATTCCAAGGCAGTATTCAAGTCGTTTAGGTTGTTAAAGGACAATTCTTTACCTTGGTATTGGTAGATGGACTTGTAGTAGGAATCCACCATGGGGTCCCGGTACCTGGCCGCTTTTTGGTGGGGGTTTTCCCCATAGCGGAGGTCAGAAATTTTCTTGAGACCCAGGGTTAGGGTCTTGGCCTTTTCTCCCAGGCGGTCTTGCATATAACGGCTGATCATGGCGTCATAGTAGGCTGTAGTGGAGAAGGCCTTCATGGCCAGGCGTTCCCTAAAGGCCTTGTCGTCAATTTCCCCATCCATGGCCTTGAAGACATCTTCATAGTCTTCTGGGTCTGTCAGGACATAGACAGATTGGTAGTTTTTGGCGGCTGACCGGATCATAGAGGGGCCACCGATGTCGATGTTTTCAATCATCTCTTCATGGGGGGCTTGTTTTTCCAAGTGACCTTCAAAGTCATAGAGGTTGCAAACCACCAGGTCAATGGATTCAATGCCATGGTCCTTGACGGTCTTGACATGGTCCTCCAGGTCCCTACGATAAAGAAGACCGCCGTGAACCTTGGGGTGGAGGGTCTTGACCCGACCATCTAACATTTCCGGAAAGCCAGTATAGGCAGAAATGTTTTCCACTTCAACTCCGGCATCTTGGATGGCCTTCATGGTTCCCCCGGTGGATAGGAGTTTGTAGCCCCTTTGGGCCAGGCCCCGGGCCAGGTCTCCAATTCCCCTCTTGTCCGTGACACTCAACAATGCATACGTCATTTCATACCTCCTCTAAGTGGGCTATTGCCTTGGGCAGTAGCCTATGTTCAATTTTCAAAACCTTGGCTTGGATTTCCTCTGGACTGTGGCAGTCCTCAATGCTGGTGGATTCTTGGAGGATGATTTGTCCCCCGTCCACCACCCCAGTAACCAGGTGGACTGTGGCTCCAGATTCCCTTTCTCCATGGGCATAAACTGCCTCATGGACATGGATTCCATACATCCCCATGCCCCCATACTTGGGTAGGAGGGAGGGGTGGATGTTTAAAATCAAGCCCTTAAAGTTTTCCAAAAAATAATCGCTTAAAATTCTTAAGTAGCCGGCCAGGACAATTAGGTCAATGCCCCGGCTTTCTAAGGCCTGTAAAATCTCGTCATCGTCCCTGGACACAAGACAGTCAATGCCATGCTTTTTGGCCCTTTCCAGGCCATAGGCATCTTCCTTATTGCTGTGGCAAAGGAGGACCTGGGATTGAAAGTCCCCCCGGTCCATGGCATCTAGGATACTTTGAAGGTTGGTCCCGGACCCGGAGACAAAGACGGCTATTTTATAAGTTCGCATACCTTGTTCCCTTGGACAATTTCCCCAATCTTCATGGCTTCTTCCCCAGACTCTGCAAGACTCTTTAGGACAGCCTCTTCATCTTGGGGGTCACAAATCAAGACCATGCCCATGCCCATGTTGAGGCTCCGGTACATTTCTTCAAATTCCACCATGCCTGATTCTTCAATGGCCTTAAAGACGGGAAGTTTTTCCCAGCTATTGACATGGACTCGGGCATTTAGGTTTTCAGGTAGGATTCTGGGAATATTTTCCACAAAGCCCCCACCAGTAATATTGACAATCCCCTTGAGGTCCACTTGGTCCAAGAGATTTAAAATAGCCTTGACATAGAGCTTGGTGGGAGTCAAAAGGACTTGGCCCAGACTTTGGTCTGTCCCCTTAAAGGAGTCTGTCAGCTTCATACCCAGTTCTTCTAAAAACAAGCGACGAACCAGGGAGTAGCCATTGGAGTGGATTCCTGAGGAAGCCAAACCGATGATGGAATCCCCTTCCTTAATCTTGGATCCGTCAATCATCTTGGCCCGGTCCACAATGCCTACAGAAAAACCTGCCAGGTCATATTCATCTTCCCCGTAAAGGCCCGGCATTTCCGCTGTTTCTCCCCCAATGAGAGAGCACATGGAATCCAAACAGCCTTGGGCAATACCTTCCACCAATTGACTAATCTTTTCCGCTTCCAGGTGACCACTGGCTATGTAGTCCAGGAAAAAGAGAGGTTTGGCCCCTTGACAGATCAAGTCATTGACACACATGGCCACCAGGTCAATCCCTACGGTATTGTGGATACCCAGTTCTTGAGAAATCAAAATCTTGGTTCCAACCCCGTCAGTAGAAGCTAGTAGGATGGGGTCCTCCATATCCTTAAAGGCCTTGAGGGAAAAGCCCCCGCTAAAGAGGCCGATATCTCCCACAACGCCATCCCGATAGGTTTTTTGCACCGACTTTTTCATCAATTCAACGGCACGATTGCCTTCTGAAATATTGACACCGCTTTGTTCATATGTTAATGCCATAGTTCCTCCTATAATACAATGGGATCCACCGGGTAATGACCGTCAAAACAGGCCATACACAGGTGGTCTCCGGCAATTCGGGCTGCCTTGACCATTCCCTCTTCCGAAATAAAACGCAGAGAGTCTGCCCCGATTTTCTCTTCAATTTCCTCCACCGACATATTGGCCGCAATTAAGTGCTTCCGAGACGGCGTATCAATACCATAGTAGCAGGGGTTGACCACCGGAGGTGATGTCACCCGCATGTGGACTTCTTTTGCCCCGGCTTCCCTGAGCCTGGAAATTAAATTGGCCGAGGTAGTTCCCCGGACAATGGAGTCGTCCAAGAGGACAATCCGCTTGCCACTTACCACATGGCTTAGGGGGTTTAACTTGAGCTTAACGGCCATTTCCCTTTCTTCCTGGGTGGGCTTAATAAAGGTCCGACCCATGTAGCGGTTCTTGACCAAGCCCTCTGCCAGGGGAATGTGAGAGGCTTGGGAATAGCCAATGGCCGAGGGAATCCCGCTGTCAGGGACCGCCACAACCAAGTCCACATCTACAGGAAATTCTTCATATAAAATTTCCCCACACCGCCGTCTAAAATTATAGGAATTTACCCCATCCAGGGTGGCGTCATTTCTGGCAAAGTAGACATATTCAAAGGAACAGTGCTTGGGCTTTTGTTCCTCTTCCATGGGGAAGGATTGGATCCCCTCTTGGTCAATCACCACCACTTCCCCGGGTTGGATATCCCGGATATACCTGCCACCAATAATATCAATAGGGGCATTTTCGCTGGACACAATCCAACCCCCATCAGGAGTATCCCCTAAAACCAAAGGACGGATTCCATAGGGGTCCCGGAAGGCCAATAACTTGTCTTCCAGCAACAAGACCACAGCATAGGCCCCCTTGATCAGACCCATGGCCTTGCGGACAGCTTGGACAATATCTCCCTTGTAGTAGCGGCTGATTAAGTAGAGGATGACTTCCGAATCAATGGTGGTTTGGAACATCATCCCTTCTTCTTCCAAACGGGTCCGTAAAATTTGATAGTTAATAAGGTTGCCGTTGTGGGCCAGACTCATGGTTGTATTTTTTGCAAAGGCCATAAGGGGTTGGGTGTTAAACTCAAAACTTCCCCCGGCTGTTGAATAGCGGACATGGCCAATCCCCATGGAACCCTGGAGGTCCTCCAAAACACCATCCTTAAAAACATCACTCACCAGGCCCATGCCCTTTTTCCGGACGATTTCAGACCCATTGGACACACTCATCCCGGCACTTTCCTGGCCCCGGTGTTGGAGGCTGGACAGGCCAAAAAACAACTTTTTGGCCACGCCCTTTTCATCATAAATACCAATTACCCCGCACATATTATCCTCTAATACGGTCTAAAACTTTTTGATAGCCTTCAGTTAAGTTGCCAAGGTCCCGACGGAAGATGTCCTTGTCCAATTTTTCCTTGGTCTTTTCATCCCATAGACGGCAGGTGTCTGGGCTGATTTCATCGGCCAAGAGAATGTTTCCGTCCTTGTCCTTACCAAATTCAATCTTAAAGTCCACCAGGGTTACACCAATTCCGTGGAAGAAGTCCTTTAAGAGGTCATTGATCTTCAAGGTTGTCTTTTTAATTTGGTCGTATTGGTCTCTTGTAACCAGGCCCAAAGCCACAGCGTGGTCTTCGTTCATCAAGGGGTCGCCCAGGTCATCATTCTTATAGGAAAGTTCGAAGGTGGGTTCCTTAAAGACAATGCCTTCTTCTACCCCATAGCGTTTGGCAAAAGAACCAGCAGAAATGTTACGGATAATGACTTCCAAGGGGAAGATTTCTACCTTTTTAGCCCGCATGTCTGTGTCGTTAAGGGTTTCAATATAATGGGTGTGGACGCCATTTTCTTCCAACATTTCGAAGATCCGGGTTGTAATGGCCAGGTTCAAGGCTCCCTTACCTTGGATGGTGGCCTTCTTTTCCCCATTACCAGCTGTGGCATCATCCTTGTAGCGGATGATAATTTCATCGTCCTTGTCTGTTTTGTAGACTAACTTTGCTTTTCCTTCGTACAATTTTTCCATCATATACCTCCATAAAATAAAAAAAGAGAACGTTCTTTTTCAGAATCATTCTCATGCAAATAAAGGGATAAACCTATCCATAGGACAAGTTAATGTAGTTTTAAGGCGTAAACCGGCAGGCAAGTCCAAGAAGAATTCTCTCTCCAGGCTAAAAAAAGTTGCAAAAGTCCTGTTTTTGTGACTTTTAGGCTTTTTACGCCGGTGAACTATAGACTTCGCCCTATTCATAGACCCCTCTAACCTCCCCGTGAATAAATATATTCTTTACAATAAGTGATTATATCATAAAATCCCCTCTTGAAAAAGTAGCAAGTGGGGATTCTTTTTGAAAAAACATCTTTAACTTTTAAAAAGCCCGAATATAAAAAAATCGTGAAGATTTCTCTCCACGATTTTCCCTAACTTGGTGCGCCCTGAGAGGCTCGAACTCTCGACACCCTGATTAAGAGTCAGGTGCTCTACCAGCTGAGCTAAGGGCACAAGTTAAGTACTTATATAGTATATTACTTGTCCCCTGCTTTGTCAATGAAAATTTTACGCTGGCTTTAATTTTTTCTTAAGCCTTCCTCTATTTCCTATTCATACCTCAAGGCCTCAATGGGATCTAATTTTGCCGCCTTGTTGGCAGGATAGTAGCCAAAAAAGACGCCAATGGCCATGGAAAAGCCCACTGCCACCAGGATGCTGAAAATAGAGGGCAGAGACCGGGTCCCAATAAGGCCTGACCCCACTAGACCCAAAAGGGTTCCCAGGAGAATACCAAAGATCCCTCCAATAATACAGAGAATCACCGACTCGATAATAAATTGCTTGCGGATGTCATTTTTTGTGGCCCCTAGGGCCTTGCGGATGCCAATTTCCCGGGTCCTTTCCGTTACGGAAACCAGGAGGATGTTCATGACCCCAATCCCCCCAACAATCAGGGCGATGCCAGCAATGGCTGCTACGGCTGTTTGGATACCGGCCATGGTGGACCCCACCTGTTTCATTTCCGATACCACAGAAGACACTTGAACCCGGGCCCGGCTGTTGTCGGCAAAGTATTTTTTGTTGATATAGTCTGCCAGGGTTTGGGAGTCTTCTTCTGCCTGGCCAGGATTTTTCAAAGAGATGAGAACATATTGGAAGACATCTTCATCGTCATAGTCTGAAGGAATTTCCTTAAAGGCCGTGGTGTAGGGCATATAGAGGGTTGACGTTTCCCCCTTGACATCTCCCAAAAGGGCCACATTGACCTTTTCATAGTGGTAGATGCCCACAACGGTTAAAACAACCAACTCCCCATCCTTATAAACCTTGACTTCGCTCCCCAGGGCCTTGTTGACGTCTCCCTTGTAGATCTTGTCCAAGACCTTGTCGGAAATAACGGCGACGTTTTTGGACTTTTTAATGTCCTGGCTATTTAAAAACCGTCCGGCCAGGAGTTTGACCTTGTCGGTTTTAGCCGCCCCAGGAGAGGTGGACTGGATGTTAACATTGATTTGCTTCTTGTCCTGGCGAACAACCCCTGGTCCTTCTGGCCCCTGGTAGACTACCTCGTCCACCAGGTCTCCCTGGGACTTTTGCACATCTTCCAGCATGTCTTTGGTCATGAAGTCATCGGGGTAAACCATGCCTTGTCCATCCTGGTCTTCTGGATTTTTTGCCTCTACCATAATATAGGCCGAGGAATTTCCAATGGTGTCAAAGGCCTTGTTGACGGACTTGGTCATGGCCGACCCAATGGTGGTGATGCCAATGACAGAGGAGATTCCGATGATGATGCCCAGCATGGTTAAAAAGGACCGCATTTTATTGGTGCGGATTCCTTCAATGGACAGCTTGATGGTTTCTAGAATATCCATTTAAACCTCCCTTAAGTGACCATCATCCATTTCATAAATTCGCCCGGCCTCCTGGGCCA
Source organism: Urinicoccus massiliensis (assembly GCF_900120405.1). Classification (GTDB taxonomy): domain Bacteria; phylum Bacillota; class Clostridia; order Tissierellales; family Peptoniphilaceae; genus Urinicoccus; species Urinicoccus massiliensis. The sequence goes on from NZ_LT635493.1 coordinate 429,823, forward strand.
GGTCCATATTATGGGTAATGACGATGATGGTTCTCTTTTCTTTTTCATGGAGGGTGTGGAAGAGGTCCATGACCTGGCGGCCAGTCTTGCTGTCCAGGGCCCCAGTGGGTTCGTCGGCCAAGATAATGGCGGGGTTGTTGGCCATGGCCCGGGCTATGGCCACTCTTTGCTTTTGCCCGCCGGACAATTCATTGGGCCTATGGCCCATCCGGTCTTCCATGTCTACCAGGGCCAAAAGTTCCTTGGCCCTTTCCTGCCTTTGGGCCCTGGGGACCTTGGCATAAAGCATGGGCAGTTCCACATTCTTCAAGGCATTGGACCGGGGGATCAGGTTGAAGTTTTGAAAGACAAAGCCGATTTTCCGACTCCGATAGGCTGAAAGTTCGTCGTCTTTAATGTCTTGGACATTGGTTCCAGCCAAGTCATAGCTGCCGGAAGTCTGCCGGTCCAAAAGGCCTATGATGTTCATCAGGGTGGACTTTCCAGACCCGGATTGACCCACAATGGAAATAAATTCTCCGTCGTAGATGTCCAGGTCAATGCCGTGGAGGATTTCCAATTCATTTTCCAGGCCGATGTTATAGGACTTGGTAATCCCCCGCATGGTCATAAGCTTATCCATCTTGGCCCTCCTCAGGGGCTTCAATAATGGTTACTACTTGGCCTTGGCCATAGCCTTGGGAGCTGGTTAGGACCTTCATCTTTTCCTTGAGGGCTGGACCTGTAATGGAACTTTCAAAGTCGTTGGACAGGCCCACTGTAACAGGCAGGGAAACCAGTTCATAGCGGTTCTTGCCCAGGTCCTTCAGGGAGAGGATGTAGTGGTTTTTGTCTCGTTCATAGATGGCGTCTGTTGGTACGGAGAAGGTGTTTTTTTCCTGGGACAGGATGTATTTTACCCGGACATTCATCCCGGGAGCCAAAAGACTTTCTTGTCCCTCCTTGATGTCGATGACGGTTTTATAGTAGACGTCCTTGGAGGGGGCTCCTTCCGCCTTTTCCTCAGGACCAGGAGATACGGAAACCACTTCTCCCATAAATTCCTTGCCTTCTACTGCATCCGAAGTTAAGACCACCTTGGTTCCCACGTGGACATCGTTGATGTTGTATTCTTTAATGTGGGATTCCACCCTTAGGGTGTTGACCGTTTCCACCCGGGCCAGGGCTTCTGCCGGTGTTTCCCCCAGCTTGGCCTTTAACTGGGTAATGGTCCCGGAAGCTGGAGCCTTAACCAGGGTTTGGTCCAGGGACTCTTTCAAGAATTTAAGTTCTTCCTGGTCTACATTATTTTTCCCGGCTTGGGCTTGTTGGAGACTGTCTTTTAGGTTGGCAATGTCATTGTCTTGAGCCACCCGGGCCCCTTCTAGGGCCTTAAGGGCTTGGTCATAGGCATTTTTTGCCACTTCCATATTTTGCTTGTAGGTCTTGAGTTGGTCTTCCCGGGCCTTCTTGTTTTTTACTTCCTTGTCGGCAGAAAGTTGGGCGTCGGACCGGGCCTTTTCCAATTCAATTTGGGCATTGGGGATGGTCTTGGCCATGGCTTCCACTTCCTTGTCCATGGCTTCGGCTTCTGCAAGATACTTTTCCCGGTCTCCTTGGAGCTTGGCCAGGTTTTCTGTCACTTGGGAAATTTCCAAGCGGGTTTTTTCTTGCCTTTCATTTAAGTCATCCAGGTCTTTTTGCAGGCCTTCGACCCTGCTATGGTTACTTCCTTGTCCATTATTTGGCGTCCCTGCCGGGGGATTTGCCCCACTGGCCTTTTCCAGGTCTCGATTTTTTTGGGAAATCTCCCTTGAGGTCTGGATGACTTGCTGGTTTAGGGAGTCCAGTTGATTTTTCAAACTGGCAATTTGTCCGTCCAAACTTCCGGCCCTGGACCGGCTGTCCATGGCTCTTTGGCTGGATTGGGCCAGGTCATCTCTCAACTGGCTGTACTTGACATTGCTGGAAGTTTCCTGGTAGGCCAGGCTATCCCTTTCCGATTTTTCGGCAAGCAATTCAGGATTGTAGCCTTGGTCCAAGGATCTTTTATAGTCCTCATAGACCTTTTGGGCCTGCTTGTAGGCATCAAAAGAAGCCACAAGGCTGGAATTGGCCCCTTGGACTCCGGGATTGGTTCCATTCTTTTTCCCTGTTACTGCTTCATAGAGCCGGTTTTTGGCAGCAGAAATTTGAGCCCCCAGGGTCTTGGCTTGAGCCGCTGCCGAGGCTTGCTTTTCGGCAATTTGTTGGCGGATGTCCTGGGAGTCCAACTCTGCAATCAAGTCTCCCTTTTCCACCCGGTCTCCCACCTTTACATGGAGGGCCACAATAGGGGATTGCTTTTGGGCATAGACATCCACCACCGTGGAACTTACCACCGTTCCCGTTTCATTAACTGCATTGGTTACATCCTTGTGCTTTAGGGTCACAACTTGGTTTTTTGTCACCTGGATTCCAGCATCAGGTCTCAGGGCCTTCATAAGGCCAGTGGCTACCAGGACCACCACCAGGACTAGGCCCAGGATGGAAAGCAACTTGTGCCTGGCAAAAAAGGCGCCCCCCTTCTGGGCCATCTGAACCAGGAATCTTCTTATTTTTTTCATCTCCATCTCCCTTCTATATTTTCATGGCTTTTATTCCTTTATTATATCTTATTATTCTAAAGGCTTTTTTAACAAAAGTCTAAGTTTTTTTTAATATTTTCCCCTGGTCTATCTTGGAATTTAGCCAGCTAATTTCTGGAAAAACCCTATACAAAAGTCCTTTTTTTGACTACAATAAAGAGTATTAGCACTTTAGCAGTTTTTTCGAAAGGAGACGTTACCTTGACACTTGTTGTAGCAAAATTCGGCGGGACCAGCCTGGCCAACGGAGGCCAATTTAAAAAGGTCTATGACATTATCCAGACAGACCCCAATAAAAAATACATTGTCCCCTCAGCTCCCGGGAAGGAAAATGACCAGGACACCAAGATTACAGACCTTCTCTACCTCTTATACGACCTGGCCAGCCACGGCATTTCATATAATGAAGTCTTTTCCATGTTCAAGAACCGCTACTTGGACATTTGCCGGGAAATCGGCGTGGAAATGGACCTGCAAGACTACTTCGACGAAATCCGCCAGGCCATTGAAGAAAAGGCCTCCAAGGAATACCTGTCCAGCCGGGGAGAATATTTAAATGGTCTTATCCTAGCCAAGTACCTGGACATTCCCTTTGTGGATGCCAAGAATGTCATGCTCTTCAAGGCCCCCCACATTTTAGATGAACAAAGGACCTACAAGGCCCTGGCCGAGATGAAAAAATCCTTTGACTCTGCAGTGATTCCTGGATTTTACGGGTCCCTGCCTGATGGGTCCATCACCACTTTTTCTCGAGGCGGGGGAGACCTGTCCGGTGCCATTGTGGCCCGGGGGGTGGGGGCCGACCTCTATGAAAACTGGACCGATGTCAGCGGATTTTTAGCTGCAGACCCTAAGATTATCCAAAACCCCCGCCGGATCAAGGAAATTTCCTACCGGGAACTCCGGGAGCTTTCCTATATGGGGGCCAGCATCCTCCACGAAGAAGCCATCTTCCCTGTTATCTCCCAGGGTATTCCCATTTCCATTAAAAACACCAATGCCCCGGAAGAAGAGGGAACCCGGATTGTCCCCTCCAGCCGGGAGGGAGACCAGGACGGAGAAATTACTGGCATCGCCGGTCGCCAGGGTTTTTCTGTTATCAACATCGACAAGGTCCAAATGAACCGGGACCTGTCCTTTTCCCGTAAGGTCTTTTCCATTTTGGAAGCCAACGACATCTATGTGGAACACATCCCCTCCAGTATCGACTCCCTGTCTTTAATTGTCTCTGACGACCAACTCCAAGGCAAGAAAAAACGAATTACCAGTGAAATCAAGGCCCTTTGCAACCCCGACAACATCTCTGTTGAAACGGACATTTCCCTGATTGCCGTAGTAGGGCAAAATATGCGCAACCACATTGGGACCTCTGCCAAGCTCTTTAAGGCCCTGGCCCAAGCCAAGGTCAATGTGGAAATGATCACCCAAGGCTCCAGCGAGTTAAACATCATCGTCGGAGTAGATACCGCCGACTACGATACCGCCATTAAGGCCATCTACCGGGCCTTTAACCGGGGATGATTTTCTCCTTGACCGAGATTTTATTAATGGGTACAATGAAAGGGCAGGGGTGCTATTGCTGAGATGGCCTAGGCCAAACCCATTGAACCTGTTCAGGTAATGCTGACGTAGGAAACCAAGGACTTCTGCTGCCCAGAAGTCCTTTTTTATTGAAAGGAGTTATATGAATACTACCATTGCCATCCAAGTTCTTCCTGTGACAGCCAGTCAAGAAGAGCTTTTACGGATTGTTGATTCCGTCATTGACTACATTGCATCCACCGGTTGTAACTACCAAGTAGGTCCCTTGGAAACCACAGTGGAAGGCGACTATGAAGAACTTTTAGATATTGTAAAAGAAGCCCAACTCATCTGTATCCGTCAGGGGGCGGATTCAGTCAAGTCCTATGTGAAGATTTTCTACAATCCCAAGGACCACCTTTTAACCATTGATGAAAAGACAAAAAAATACCGCTAGGGTCATTCCCTTTCTGGTCCTCTTGGCCCTTGTAGCCCTCTGGTCCCTGGTCTCCTATTATGAGCTGGTTCCTAGCTTTATGTTGCCCTCACCCCGGGCCGTCCTGGGAGCCTTTTGGACCGACCGACTCCTGCTCTTAAACCACCTCAAGGTCACCATGTTGGAAGCCCTACTGGGCCTATCCATTGGTATCCTTTTGGGATTTATTTGCGCCCTGGCCATGGACCGTTTTCGCCTGGTAAAGGAAGCCCTCTACCCCCTCTTGGTCTTGACCCAAACCGTACCTACTGTGGCCATTGCCCCCCTCCTGGTCCTATGGCTGGGCTATGGTCTTTTACCTAAGATCACCCTGGTGGTGATTGTGACCTTTTTCCCCATTGCCATGAACCTCTACCAAGGTTTTCAAGGAGCTGACAAGGACTCCCTCCTCCTCCTGCAAGCCATGGGGGCCAACCGCCTGGACCTCTTTCGCTATGTCAAGTGGCCCATGGCCCTGACTTCCTTTTTTTCCGGCCTAAAAATTTCCACCTCCTATGCCCTGGTAGGGGCTGTCATTGCCGAATGGCTGGGAGGCTACGCCGGTTTGGGAGTCTACATGACCAAGGTCAAGAAGTCCTATTCTTTTGACAAGATGTTTGCCGTCATTGTTTTTATTTCCATCATCTCCTACCTCTGCCTCTTGCTGGTTCAAGTCTTGGAAAAAAAATCAATGCCCTGGAAAAAAGGAGAAAAACATGAACTTTAAAAAATTAACCGCCCTGGCCCTGGTTGCCTGCTTCCTCTTAACAGCCTGCGGCCCCAAGAGCCAAGAAAAAAATGCCGGCGCCAAGTCGGACCAAAAAAACCTAAAAGAAGTCCAATTCGTCTTGGACTGGACCCCCAATACCAACCACACCGGGGTCTATGTAGCTGACGCCCTGGGCTACTATGCTGAAGAAGGCCTAAAGCTCAACATCGTCCAACCTCCGGAAGACGGAGCCGAAGCCCTGGTAGCTTCCGGAAAAGCCGACTTCGGCGTTTCCTTCCAAGACGTCCTGGCTGCCACTTTTTCCAACGACAACCCCCTTCCCATTACAGCCATCTGTGCCATTATCAACCACAACACCTCCGGCATCCTTTCTGCCAAGGACAAAAACATCACCCGGCCCAAGGATATGGAAGGCCACAACTATGCCACCTGGGACAACCCCATTGAACAAGCCATTATTAAAAACGTCATCCAAAAAGATGGAGGCAACCCCAACAAGGTAGAATTTATTCCTTCTACAGCCACCGATGCCGTTTCCGCCATCCAAAGCAAGATTGACACCGTTTGGGTCTACTATGCCTGGGACGGCCTGGCTGCCCAAGTGAAAAATGTCCCCCACAACTACTTTTCCTTTATCGACATCAATCCCGTTTTCGACTACTATAGCCCCGTCATTATTTCCAACAACCAACTTTTAAAGGAAGACCCCGAAACCGTCAAGGCCTTTTTAAGAGCCACCGTCAAGGGCTACCAATACGCCATGGAAAATCCAGAAAAAGCCGCTGAGATCCTCTGCAAGGCCAATCCAGAATTGGACAAGGACCTAGTCCTGGCTTCACAAAAATGGCTGGCCGACCAATACCAAGCCGACAGCAAACAATTCGGCTATATAGACCAAACCCGTTGGGACAGATTCTACCAATGGTTGGCCGATGAAAACCTCATTAAAAAACCCCTGGACAAGGGCTACGGATTCACCAATGACTTCCTCCCCCAATAAACTTTTAGACCTTGAGTCCATTTCCAAGACCTTTGGATCCCATCCCGTCTTGGACCAAGTCTCCCTCCACCTGGACCAGGGAGAGTTGGTTTCCCTCTTGGGGGTTTCGGGGTCCGGCAAGACCACTCTTTTTAACATCATTGCCGGCCTCCTAAAACCCGACCAAGGCCAGGTCCTCTTGGAGGGAAAAGACATTACCGGCCAGGCCGGCCAGGTAGCCTATATGTTACAAAAAGACCTCCTCTTGCCCCATTTAAAAATCTTGGACAATGTGGCCCTTCCCCTCTTTTTAAAAAAAGTACCCAAGGACCAGGCCCGGAAAAGAGCCCAGTCCTACTTCCAACAATTTGGCCTGGCCGGCACAGAGGGCCTCTATCCTTCTGAAATCTCCGGAGGCATGGCCCAAAGAGCCGCCCTTCTAAGGACCTATCTCTTTTCCTCAAAGATCGCCCTTTTAGACGAGCCCTTCTCCAAGCTGGACGCCATTACCAAGGCCAAGATGCACGACTGGTACCTGAAAATTATGGAAGAAATCCAGCTCACCACCCTCTTTATCAGCCACGATATTGACGAGGCCATCCACCTGAGCCATAGGATCTACATCCTGTCCCCCAAGACCCGGTCCATTATCAAAGAATACAAGCTAGACCGGACCTTGGACTTCCAGTCCCAGGAAGGCCTCCTCTACCAAATGGACCTAAAAAAACAAATCACCCAAGATTTGGGATAGAAAGCTGCCGGGTACCCGGTGGCTTTCTATTTTTTCCCTTGATTTTACCTAGCCAAGAATCAACTTTGTATATCCCATTTAACCCCTTTGTTGTTATGGATTTAGTTGACACTGTATACCATTCGTAATATAATTGCCTTGAAAGGAGATGATTTTATGGCTACAAGTCCTACTCAAATTCGTATTGATACCACTGTCAAAGCAGAAGCAAATGAACTTTTTAATGAGCTTGGCATCGACCTATCCAGTGCCGTAAACATGTTTCTTCGTCAATGCATCCTTCGTGGTGGTTTGCCTTTTAAGGTAGAGCTACCAGGGTTTAAGGCTGAAACCCTGGCTGCCATGGAAGAAGCCAGAAGAATTTCCAGAGATCCTAACACACCCTCTTATTCTTCTATGGAAGACTTAAAGAAAGCCCTGCTATCTGACTAATGTACAAGATTAAGTTCACCAACCTTTATAAGAAAAGTTATAAACGTATGGCTAAACGAGGCATAGACCTGTCTCTTTTAGATGAAGTCATCGACCATCTAAGGCAGGGTATCCCACTTGAGCCCAAATACAAAGACCACATCCTTAAGGGAAAATTCAAGGGTTTTCATGAGTGCCACATAAAACCTGATTGGTTGCTCATTTATCTAATAGAGGATGATATCCTTACCCTCACCCTCATCAATACTGGTAGCCACGCAGACCTATTTGGCATGTAAATGCCCTCTCTCTTGGAGTGGTCATTTTTACCATATAAGCTTGAATAAAAAAAGATTCCTTCGCCATGAAGGAATCTTTTTTTATTCTTATAATTTAAGGGCTTTAAGAAAAATCTCCCCGGATGGAAATTTCTCCGGCCTTGAGGGTCAGGGTTTGGCCGGATAGGTCCACCAAGAGATGGCCTTGGTCGTTGATATCCTTGGCCCGGCCCACCAGGTCTTGGCCCTGGTAGTTGAAGGAAATTTTTCTCCCCAAGACCAGGGAGGCCTCCTTGTAGGCCCGAATGACTTCCTTCCGGTCTTGGCCCTTTAAAAAATAGAGCTGGCTTATGATTTCCCCAGCCAGGTCATTTCTCAAAAGGTCCACATTTAAGGCTGTGGCAATTTTTTCCAGGTCCGAGCCAAAGCCCTCTTCTGGCATCCGGATGTTAATGCCAATCCCTGTGTAGATGGCTGAAATTTCTCGGTTCTCCAGGTTGAACTCCCCTTCCGTCAAGATGCCACAGAATTTTTTATTGGCCAAAAAGAGGTCGTTGACCCACTTGATCTTGGCCTCCAGGCCTGTGGTTTTTTTCACAGCCCTTAAAACGGCCAAGGCGGCCTTGATGGTAATCAGGTCTTGGTCTTCCAGGTCTCCCTCTCCCTCCTTGTAGTAGAGAAGGGTCATGTAGAGGCCCGTGTGCTTGGGAGAGGCAAAGGCCTTGCCCCGTCGTCCCCGCCCCTGGACTTGTTCTTCAGCCAGGACCACATCAAAGGGCCGGACCTGGTTTTTTTCCAGCTTCCTTTTCATTTCCGTATTGGTGGAGTCCAGGCTGTCGTAGATGAAAATTTGCCGGTCTCTTAAAGCTTCCGGCAGGTGTTTTTGGATGCCTCCCTGGGAGAGCCGGTCAAAGTCCCCCAAAAGCCGGTAGCCCTTTTTTGGCTTGGCCTCAATGTCATAGCCTTGCCTTCTCAGGGCTTCAATGGCCTTCCAAACCGCCGCCCGAGAAACCCCTAACTGGTCTGCCAGGTCCTGGCCAGAAACATAGGCTTCCCGGTGGGCCTCCAAAAAATTCAAGACGTCCTCTTTCATTGGCCCTGCCTGCCTTCCTCAATGTCTTCCACAATCACCCGGGGCAGGTTCCAGTTTTTCAAGTAGGAAATCAAGCGGACCACAAGGACCCCTGAAAAGCCCAAAATCATAGCAACAGAGGGCCCCAGGGACTGGTAGGTCAAGAGGTAGAGGACCCCGCCGGCAAAACTGGCCACGGCATAAATTTGCCGGATAAAGACAAAGGGGACAATGCCAGCCAAGAGGTCCCGGATGATCCCCCCGCCAATTCCCGTAGCCATGCCGCAAAATAAAATCAAAAAGTGCTGGTTGACATAGCCAATTCCGGCTGCCGTATTCATGCCAACAATGGTAAAGGCTGCCAGGCCCAAGGCGTCAAAAAAGACCAGGTACTTTTCAAAGGTAATTAAAAAACGACTGTTGAGGTGGTTCCCCCGGCGGTAAAAACTTAAAAAAACCAAGAGTGAAACCACCACGGCAATTAGGGTCCAAATAGAGTCTGTAAAGGCCGCCGGAGGTGTAATCCCCAGGGTTAGGTCCCGGATCATCCCGCCTCCTACAGCCGTAACCAGGCCCAAAACCATGGTGCCAAAAATATCCATACTCCGCCGGACCCCCAAAAGGGCACCGGAGATGGCAAAGGCAATGGTTCCGATAAATTCTAAAATAAACTGAATGCTTTCGTAATGCAAAATCTCACCTCATTTTCTTTAGTATAGCACGAATTCTTCCCTATTGCTTGTCCTTTTCAGGGATTGAAAAAATTTTTCCCCAGGTAGGAAAAATTCCACCAGGCCAAGTCCCTTCTTTATAATCCCCTAAATGAGGAGACCCTAAAAACTCTTGAGATGGATAATCCTGGCCTCCATCCTGGGTAAAAAGCCCCAGGCGGCCACCGCCCTAAAATAAACGTCCAGGAAAAGTCCCGGCAAGATAAAAAATTTTACCCCTTTCTCTGAAACATTTTTCAATAAATTTAGCCGATAAATTGACAACGCTTAAAATTCATAGTATTATTATTTTCAATGACATACGAAAGGAGTCTTGGTATGAGAAAAAGAATTACATCTCGCCAGGAAATTCTAGAAAATTGTCAAGATCTTGTGTCTGAAAAGGGCCTAAATGCCCTGGATATTCGAACTGTTGCTGCGGCCTGCCACGTATCTGTGGGGTCCATCTACAATCATTTCGAATCAAAAGATGACCTGGTCTATGGAGTTCTAAACCATGCTTGGGGAAAAATTTTTGACCTGGCTGACTCCTCCCAGGACAAGCCCACATCTTTTCTTGACTATCTGGAATGGCTTTTCTCTTCTTTGGCTCAAAAAAAGGCCGAAGGGGCGGAATTTTTTAATCTTTACTCTTTGGGCTTGGCCTATAAGAATCCTCAACTCGGTCGTGACCTCTTTGCTAGACATACTGGTCCCTTGAAAGAAGATCTGAAAAAAGCCTGGGAAGAAGATGGCAAGTTTGGAAAATTTTATGAAAAAAAAGAATCCGATAAAAAAATTGACTTCCTTTTTACCAGCTTGATTGGAGCCCTTTTGACAGAGTCTATATCTAAAGAAGACTTTATGGCCCTGGCAAGTAAGTATATTGAAATAGTTCAATAAAAAGATTTTAAGTGTCAGGGTAACTTGACACTTTTCTTTTTATTCTGTATAATAAGTTATTGTAATCCAATGGAGAGATGGTTGAGTTGGTTTAAGGCGCTCGCCTGGAAAGCGGGTATACGTTTATAGCGTATCGGGGGTTCGAATCCCCCTCTCTCCGCCAGTAAATACATTGCCATACTAGACGGGGAGCTAGCGGCACCCTCATGCTTGCAATCCGCTATAGCAAGGTTGAATTCCCGGTTGCGGCTTATCCTTGTATGGTCTGCCTCGGAAAAGTGGCGTTGATGATTGGGTCCTACGCAACAAATGCTTTTGAACCGTGTCAGGTCTTGACGGAAGCAGCACTAAGGAAGATGTTTTGTGTGCCGTATGGGTCGCCTAGTCTGAGTTAACTCTCCGGGTACCGCATATAATCAATAAGACAAGGCCGGGTGTATGGCTACATAATTTTGTTTATTCGCATCTATTTATAGGTGCTTTTTTTATAGAAAAGAGGTTTCATGGATACAATCAACCCCAATTTAATCATCCTTCTAGGCTGCCTGGTTCCTGGCTTGATGACCGGCCTGGGTGCCCTTCCCATCTTTGCCACAAAAAACGTCTCCCAGGGACTTTTAGACACCCTTCTGGGGTCTGCCGCCGGAGTCATGCTGGCAGCCACCTGCTTTTCCCTGATCTTACCCAGTATCGAATACGGGGGAGGCAACCTCCAGGCCGTCCTCATTACCTCCCTGGGCCTTTTTTTCGGGGCCTACCTCATTGACCTCATCGACCGCTATGCCCCCCACGAACACCTTATTGACAAAAAAGTCGAAGGGAAAAACACCGATTCTTTAAAAGAAATTTGGCTCTTTATCATTGCCATTACCATCCATAACTTCCCCGAAGGCCTGGCTACCGGCGTGGGCTTTGGAACCGACTCCTTGAAAAACGGTATTACCATTGCCCTGGGCATTGGCCTGCAAAATATGCCCGAAGGTTTGGCTGTGGCCCTGGCCTTGGTCCGGGAGCGCTATTCCACAAAAAAAGCCTTCCTTATTGCCCTTTTTACCGGCCTGGTGGAACCTATCGGAGCCTTTCTAGGTATCTTTTTAGTCCAGATCTTCCAGCCCATCCTGCCCTTTATTTTGGCCTTGGCCGGAGGCGCCATGCTCTTTGTCATTAGCGACGAAATCATACCAGAAACCCATAGTAACGGCTATGAACGCCAGGCCACCTACGGCATCATCATCGGCTTTATCGTCATGATGGTCTTGGATGTGACCTTGGGTTAAAAGATGAAAAGAATGAGATGTAGACTTCGGTCTACATTTTTTTATTTGTGGGGGCTGGCTTGTAGGAGCGATTTTGAAGCCCTAGCCCGAAATCTTTGATTTCGTTGGCAGGTCTCATGCCAAGATTTCCTGTGAAAGCTTCGCTTAAACAGCTAGAAATCGACGGCTATATCGCCCACATTGGTAAACAGAATATATTTATATTAGGAGATAAATCCCTATTTACATTATTGCCCATACCAAATTCCCCAGGAGGGGCCTAGGGGCTAACGCATGCCCCTTGCCCCTCCTAGAACCTCCCCTTCCACCCTAGCTCACTTTATGTAAGAAAAAATCGACAAGCCTAAAAATTCAAAACTCGCTTCGCTCAAACATTGAATTTTTTTAACGGCTCATCGATTTTTTCTTTCAATTTGAATAATTGGATTTGTACATTCCGTGGTAATTCGAGTAGGGGCGACCTCGTTCATGACCTAACCCAACGAGATCGAAGATCGAGTCGTAGGTAGGTCATATGCAGTCTTTCACAGCGAAAGAAGCGCAAGCGCACTTGAGCTGATGAAAAGTTGTAGTCGCCCGGATTGATAAACAAAATATATTTATATAGGAAACATCATCGATACCCATAATCCCAAAATAAACATATTCGCCCCACCCCAAAAATCCCATAAAAAAAGATGGGCTAGGCCCATCTTCTTAGTCTGCACTATATGGAAGTAATGCAACTTGGCGTGCCCGTTTAATGGCACTTTGCATTTCTCTTTGGTGCTTTGCACAACATCCGCTTACTCGACGAGGTAAAATCTTTCCTCTATCTGAGATGTATTTGCGAAGTGTTTGTGTATCTTTATAGTCAATTACTTTTTTTTCATCTGCACAAAAAGCGCAAACTTTTTTACGAGAACGAAATCTTCTTTGCACACTCACCCCTCCTTTTAAAATGGAATGTCATCATTATCGATGGGGTAAAAACCGCTGGTGTCATTGTCTTGACTTGGGCCAGCTTGTTTTGCTTGGTCTTGTGCAAAATGGTTGACAGGTGCATTGGAAGGACCGGCTTGATTCATCGGTCTACTTTGGTTGGCTTGGAAGGCTCCTGGACGACTTTGGTCGTATTGGGATCCCCCGGACCGGTTTCCACTTCCATCTGAGATAAAGTGGATGCGGTTGGCCCACACTTCTGTAGTATAGACTCTTTGTCCTTCTTTATTTTCATAACTGCCTGTGCGAATGCTTCCTTCAACGGCCAATTGACGGCCCTTGGAAAGGTAGTTCGCTACCAATTCTGCTGTTTTTCCCCATGTTGTGATTGAAATAAAATCTGCTGTTGGTTGATTGTTGGCTTCCAATTCTTGGCGTTTTTCTCGACTTAGGCCACGATCTACGGCCAAGGTAAAGCGACAACTTGCCTGTCCCCCTTGGGTATAACGCAACTCAGGGTCTTTGGTTAAACGTCCGAGCAAAGATACATTATTCATACTTTACACTCCCTTGGATTAGTCTTCTAAGCGCACAACCATATGACGCATAACTGGGTCTAGAATCTTGGCTACCCGGTCAAATTCCTTGATGGCCTTTGTTTCTGCTTCAAAGTCAAGCAAAACATAGTAAGCATCTTCATAGTATTCGATTAAATAGGCTAACTTACGAGTTCCCCATTCATCGACATTGGTTACTTTACCATCTTGATCCAGGATTGCTTTTAAACGGTCAAGAGCTTTTTGGCGTTTTTCTTCTTCAACATCTGGGTAAAACATTACAATTGCTTCATATTTTCTCATCATGTCACCTCCTTATGGACTACTGGCTCAATTAAGAGCAAGGATGAATCTTATTTATTATACGGGAAGAATGCTTTTTTGTCAATCTTTTATATGGATTTTAATAAGAGGTCGCTGCATTGTTCAATGGGAATGCCATGGAAGGGGTCGCTGGTTTTTTGGTAGGACTCCATCATGGCGTGGATGGCCTTGGAGGCTTTTTTTGCCGCGTCTTCCAGGCAATGGCCTTGCAAGACCAGGCCAATTAGGATGGCAGAAAAGAGGTCGCCAGTGCCGGGAAAGGATACGGGAACCCTGGTATAGGCCAGGTCAAAATAGCGGTCTTCTTTGGCATCGTAGCCCCGGATGACGGGGTCGTCTTGGTCTTGGAGGCCGCTGGTAATCAGAACGGACTTGGCTCCCAATTGTCTTAAGGGGTCAATGGAGGGGTGGGTCCAATCTCCCTCTGCCAGGCCAGCTTCTTGGGTCATTAAATGACTTTCTGTCCCGTTGGGGATAAAGTAGTCGGCCACCTGGGCCATCTTGGTCATGGCAGCCACCATTTCTTGTCCCACTCCATGGTAGAGGGAACCGTGGTCTCCCATAACGGGGTCCACCAAAACGGTCCGGCCTTTTTTCTTCCACTTTTTAATGTAGTTTAAAACCAGGTCCACCTGTCTGGGACTGGACAAGAGGCCGGTGCAGATGCAGTCGAAGTCAAAGTCCAACCGGTCCCAAACCTCAATGGTTTTTTCCATATAGTCTGTGGTGTCCATCATGGCAAAGTCGCCATAGTCTAGGGTGTTGGACACCAAGAGGGTCGGTAGGTTGTAGCAGCGGTAGCCCATAAAGCTCAGGGCTGGAATCATGGCCATGGCACCGACCTTGCCATAGCCGGGAATGTCACTGATTAGTAAAATTTTCTTTCCCATACTTGCTCCAATTTCATTAAAAATTATCTACAAGGACTTGGTAGAGGTCCTTGGCTTCCAATTGACCGATGTATATAGTAGGGATGTTGTCATATTGGAGTTTTTTCCGCAATCGTTCAAAGTGACTGGGGGCCACTTGGTCGTAGAGGACCAGGGCGCAATCGGCTAAAAGGGTCCGGTTTTCCCGGTAGGCTTGGTTGAGGTCTTCCAGGGAAACCAGGTTGGCTCCCAGGCGGTTTAATTCTTCCCGGAAGGGTTTTTCCCGACCCAGGTCTACAGCCAGGACCACATCCATCCCATCCAGAGCTCCGTCTTGGCCCCGGGATCCTTGGGCTGGTTTTTCCACCACTGGACCATTGAGGCTGTACTTCCAGGCCACCCGGCCCTCGAAGATTTCTCCTTGCCAGTAGGCGTATTCAATCCGGTCATTTTCTTGGATGTAAAGGGAATCCACATCTTCATCCTTGAGAGGAATTTCCACTGTCTGTCCATCTTCCTCTCCCAGGATATAGTATTGGCCCAATTCGTTGTTCCAAAGAACTTGGGCAAAGTTGACTTCTTCCCTCTTGGACTCTTGGGGGTCCCCCTTGGCCAGGAGGTCGAAATAGTAAAATTCCCGGGTCTTGGTCCCCATGTGCTTAATGCCTTGGGACTTGGCCCGGATCAGGTCTCCGTCTTCAAAGCCAAACTCCCGGATGCTCCTTTCAGGAACGTAAATTTCTTGCCCAGCCAGGATGCCTCCCTTGAGTTGCCGGTGGAGGGTTCCTTCAATCCAGCCCGGGTCTTCTTCTTTTTGGTCCAGATAGTCTTCCGAGCCAAAGTCGTCTGCATCGAAGTCTTCCAGGTCTTGGGCCAGGGTCACCTGGTCAAAGGATCCTTCTTCCCCAGCCAATTCTTCTAAAAGGTTTAAAAATTTTATCAGGATAGGGACTTGCTTGTGGGCATTTCCCCTATCTATTTCTTCTGCCGCAGTCAAAAACAAATTCTTAATTTCATCAAATAAATAGTCTGTCATACTTACCTCTATTCTTATTTTTATAAAATTTACTTATCTACATTTTTAGTATATCATTGTTAACTTTTTAAATAAATAGCCCCTAGGGAATCTTTTTTATTGAAACTTATTTAGCCCTCCTCCTAAGAAGAGCCTCTTTTAATTCTTGGACTTCCTTAACCCTAAATAGGGCCAAAAGGACAAAGTAGGCCAGGCCTCCCAGGCCAATGGCCACTAGGATCCCTAAACGCAGACCCAGGACTTGGCTGACCTTCCAATAGACCAGCTTGGCCAAGAGGGTCATCAGGGCCGTAGCCAGACAAACCTTCAGGACTTGGACCCAATTGAAGTCGCCGATTTTTTCTCCCAGGTCTTTTTTCAAGGCCAGGGCCAAAAGCAGGGACCCAATAATCATGGACAAGCTGGTGGCTAGACCCAGGCCAGCCAGACCCATGTACTTAGAGGCCACCAGGCTTAGGCCGGTATTCATGAGGATAATCAGCACTGAGTTGATGACGGGAGTTTTTACATAGCCCTTGGCGAAAAAGATCCGGGACAGCATTTCCCGAAAACCGATAGCCGGAATACTCAAGGCATAGTAAAAGAGAACAGCCCCTGTCATGGCAGCATCTTGGTCAGTAAAGGCCCCACCCTTAAAGAGGAGGGCCACAATTTCGCTGGAAAAGGCCATCATACCCACAGTGGCGGGAATGACCAAGAGGTTCATCAGGGACAGGCTCTCGGAAAAGGACTTGTTGAGCCCCGGCTTGTCTCCTGAGGCAATGGCCCGGGCCATTTGGGGGTAGGCTACGGTGACAATGCTGGAGATGACAATTCCCGTGGCAAAGCCTTGGAGTCTTGAGGCGTAATTCAAAGCCGCAATCCCCCCACTGGTAACCATGGAGGCCAGAGCCTTGTTGATGATAAAGTTCAGCTCAATGACACTGGTGGAAATCAGGATGGGGAAGATGCTGGTAAGCATCTTTTTTAAGTAGTGGTCTTTTAGGGAAAAAACCAGGTGGAAGAGTTTTTTATTCAAAAAGGGAATAAAAATGGCAAATTGGATCACCAGGGCAAAAAGCACCCCCAGGCTCATGGGCAGGATGCCTTTTTTAGACAGGACGGCCACAGAAAAGATGATGAAGATATTCATGATAATGGGGTGGAGGACACTGATGACAAAGCGGCCATGGATTTGCAGGTAGGCCCGGTAGATGGACCCCACAGCTATTACAGCAATGGAAAGTAGGAAAATCCGGGTCATCACCAGGGCAGTTGCCATTTGTTGGGGGCTAAAGCCGGGACTCAGGGCCTTGACCAGGGGGCGGGCAAAGACAATGGCCACCAGGGACAATAAAAAAAAGAAGAGGGCCAGGGTGTTGGTGACATTGGAGGTAAAAAGTTCTGCCCGGACATGTCCCTTTTCTTCTTCAATTTCATTATAGACCGGGATAAATCCCGTTCCCAAGGCCCCAGTCAAGAGGTTGGTAAAGAGCATGGGGATGGACAGGGCCACGATAAAAATATCGGCCATGGGTGATACGCCAAAAAATTGGGCCAGGGCCTTTTCCCGGGCCAGGCCAAAGACCTTGGCCAAAACCGTCACCACCATTAAAATCATTGATGTTTGCTTCATGCTTCCTCCTATAGAAAAGAAGGAGCCAGTAACTGGCTCCCTGTTATTCATCTTATTTATCGAGTATTTTTTCTAATTTTGCCTTGTCGAAACCCACGATTTCTTCGTCCCCAATGACAATAACGGGAACGCCAGTGTATCCTTTTTCCATGAGTTCACTCCGGGCAGCAGCGTCTGTTTGGACATTTCTTTCTTCAACATCTACGCCCTTTTCTTGTAAATAGTCCTTGGCCATGGTGCAATAGGGGCAAGTACTGGATGTATAAACAATTGCTTTTGTCAATTTGCTTCCTCCTTTAAAATCTTATTCATAGTTTCTTATAAGATATTTACCCCGTCACCCGGTCCTTAATCATTTTTTTCTTCTAAACGATGGCTGGCGTGGTTGTAGCCTTCGTGAAAGAGACTTAGGACGTGGTCATCATCCAGGGAGTAGATGTTTTTACGGCCGTCTTTTTCACTTTTAATGAGTTTTTTCCTCTTTAATAGGATGAGTTGGTGGGATATGCTGGATTGGCTCATGCCAATCAAGTCCACAATGTCGTTGACACAAAGGGGGCTTAGGGACAGGAGGTAGATGATTTTCAGCCGGGTTGGGTCCCCCAGAACCTTGAAAATGGAGCTTAAAAAGTCCATGACCTCTTGACTTCCTTCAAAGGCCTTGTATTTTTGTCGGATCTTTTCTTCGTCCTCTGGACTTAGGTATTGTTCTTTCATGGATCACCTCTTTAAAATTCATGGGGAAAGTTAATGGCCAGGACTAAAAATTCTGTCAGGCTCAGGGTCTCCCCTCGTCGAATACTATCTATATTGGATTTTTCTAAAATTTCGCGAATCTCTGCCTTGGTCAGGGAAAATCCATAGGAGGACAGGGCATTTAAAATGGTCTTGCGGCGTTTGGAAAAGGCAGCCTTGACAATTCGGAAAAATTTTTCCTTTGGAATGCCAGGGTCCGGGTCCTTAACCAGCATGTGGACCACTGCTGAATCCACCTTGGGTCTAGGAATAAAGACAGAATTTGGAACTTGTCGGATGATTTCCGGGTCTGAATGGTAGCGGATAAAGAGGCTCAAGGCACCATAGTCCTTGGTTCCCTCTTGGCCACACATCCTCTCAGCCACTTCCTTTTGGACCATGACGGTGAGACTTTTCAAGGGCAGGTCCAGGTCAAAAAGGGCTCCCAAAATGGGGGTGGTGACATAGTAGGGCAGGTTGGCCACAATATGGACCGGGTCTTGACCAAAACGGTCTTCCCATTCCTTTTTCAGGTCCAATTTCAAAGCATCCCCAAAGAGGATTTCCACATTGTCGTAGTCTGCCATGGTTTCTTCCAAAATAGGTTTGAGCCTTTGGTCTTTTTCCACAGCCAGGACAGACTTGGCCTCCAGGGCCAATTCCTCTGTCAGGGTCCCAATGCCGGGGCCGATTTCCAGAACCCGATCTTCCTTTGTCACCCCAGACCCTTGGACAATCCCCCGGACGGTGTTGCCGTCAATTAAAAAGTTTTGCCCCAGGGCCTTGGTCATGGTAAAGCCATGGCGGTTTAAGATTTCTTGAATTGTGGAGGGTGTATAAAGTCTTTTATTGTCCATCAATTTTTCTTACCTTTTCTTGAACTTCCTCACGGCTGATGCCAAAGGCATTGAGTCGCTTTAAAAATTGCTTGCTATTACATTGGCCCAGGTGGAGGGCCTTGCCCAATTTTTTTCTCCGCTCATTGGCTTGGGGGCCTCCAGACAGTCCCCAGGCCCGGAGGTCTTTTTCTGTAAATTCAACCTCTGCCTCTTCCAGGGTGGCCTGGGCCCTTTCCAGGGCTTCTAAGATGGCCTGGGGTTTGGCATTTTCCACCCCGATGTTTTCCCCCTTCAGGGCCAGGTCTGTGGCAATGAAGGCGTGTTTAATTCCCGGCACTCGCTTGGCCAGGTCCTTGCGGATTTTTTCCCCCATATAGTCGGGGTCTGTCAGGACGATGACGCCTCGATTTTTCTGGGCCAATTGCAGGCTGTCAATGAGTTTTTTTCCATAGGAATAGCCCCGGGTTTGGACCACTTGGGCCTCAACGGCAGACCGGACGGCAGTAATGTCATCCCTGCCTTCTACCACGATGATTTCACGGATTTTTTTCATGCTTGGATCCCGTAAAAGGCCTTGGCGTTTCGGGCTGTTTGGTCCAAAAGGTCGTCCAGGTTGATCTTTCTTAAATTGGCAATAAAATCTCCCACATAGCGGACATAGGCCGGTTCATTCCTCTTGCCCCGTAGGGGTTCCGGTGTCAAATAGGGACAGTCTGTTTCTAAAAGGAGTCGGTCTAGAGGGACTTCTAGGGCCACTTCCTTGGGGACTCGGGCGTTTTTAAAGGTTACCGCTCCTCCTAGAGCAATATAGCAACCCAATTTTACATACTCCCGCATCATTTCCAAAGACTCGGAAAAACAATGGATCAGGACCCTGTCTTGGGGGTGCTTTTCCATATGGGCCTTG
Organism: Urinicoccus massiliensis; assembly: GCF_900120405.1. Classification (GTDB taxonomy): domain Bacteria; phylum Bacillota; class Clostridia; order Tissierellales; family Peptoniphilaceae; genus Urinicoccus; species Urinicoccus massiliensis. The sequence goes on from NZ_LT635493.1 coordinate 449,339, forward strand.
ATCCGGTCAAAGGTATCCTTGCTGGCCTCCCGGGTGTGGATGACAATGGGAAGGCCCAGCCTGTGGGCCAGGTCCAATTGTTTTTCGAAAACTTTCTTTTGGATGTCTCTGGGTGAATTGTCATAGTAGTAGTCCAGGCCAATTTCTCCAATGGCCAGGACTTTTTCATCCTGGGCCAGGTCTATAAGTTCTTTTTCCACTTCCGGACTGTAGCTGGAGGCGTCATGGGGGTGGATGCCCACGGCAGCATAAACCTTGTCATACTTCCGGGCCAGGTCTACAGAAGCCCGACTGGACTCTAGGTCTGCCCCAATATTTACCACCAGCTCCAGGCCGTCTCGGTCAAAGTTTTGGATAATTTGGTCCCGGTCTTTTTTAAAGCGGGGGTCGTCTAAGTGGACGTGGGAATCAATCATGATATTACAGCTCCATCCTTTATATCTTCCAGGGTTGTGGCAATGGACAGGTTGCCGTCTTGGTCTTCTGCCGCCAAGAGCATGCCCTGGGATTCAATGCCTCTAAACTTGTGGGGTTTGAGGTTAGTTAAGACCAGGATCTTTTTCCCCTCCAGGTCTTGAGGCTTGTAGCGGTCTTTCACATTTGTAACAATGGTTCTTTCTTCTTCTCCTAGTTTTAAGTGGAGAAGGTAGAGCCGGTCGGCATTGGGATGGTCTTCCACAGAGACCACCTTGGCCAATTTTATTTCTAATTTTTCAAAGTCTTCCAGGCTAACTTCTCCCTTGCCAGTTTTTTCTGCTTCTTGGCTGGGGGCTTGACCATGGGCCAATTTTCTCTTGGCAATCAAGTCTTCATGGGCCTTGGACAGGGCTTGCATTTCTTCTTCCACATCCAGTCTCGGGAAGATGATCTTGCCCTTTTGGATGGGGACTCCCGTGGGGGTTAGGCCCCAAACTTTTGCATCTTCCAGCTTGATTTCCCCTTGGATGCCCAGTTGATTGCGAATTTCCAGGGCCGTGTGTTCCATGGTGGGGTAGATTAGGATGGAGACAATCCTCAAGGCTTCAGCCAGGTGGTAGAGGACTGTTCCCAGCTCTTCCATCCTGCCTTCCTTGGCTAAAATCCAGGGGGTGGTTTCATCCACATACTTGTTGCAGCGGCGGATCAGGGTCCAAATATCTTCCAGGGCCGTGGAAAATTGGAAGTGGTCCATGGCTTTTTGGTTTTTATCCGCCATAGCCAGGGCCATTTCTTCTAATTCTTTGGAGTATTTTCCCGGCTGACCAGCCTCAGGAATTTGTCCGAAGTATTTTTCAATCATGGACACCGTCCTGGAAACCAGGTTGCCCAGGTCATTGGCCAGGTCGGAATTCAGCCGTTTTAAGAACTTGTCGGTTTCAAAACTTCCGTCGTTACCAAAGGAAAATTCCCTTAAGAGGAAGTATTTCAAGGCATCGACCCCGTAGCGGTCGATAATGGGTTCCGGATAGACAATATTGCCCTTGGACTTACTCATCTTGTCGTTATTAAAGAGGATCCAGCCGTGACCAAAAACTTTTTCCGGCAGGGGAAGGTCCAGGGCCATTAAAAGGGCAGGCCAAATGATGACGTGGAAACGCATGATTTCCTTGCCCACAAAGTGGACTTGGGCCGGCCAGTAGCGGTTAAAGGTCTCTGGGTCCTTGCCGTAGCCAATGCCTGTTAAATAGCAGGATAGAGCATCAATCCAAACATAGATGACGTGGTTGTCGTCAAAGGGAACGGGAACCCCCCAGTCAAAGCTGGACCGGGTCACAGATAGGTCTTCCAGGCCTTCTTTTAAGAAGTTGTTGACCATTTCCTTTTTCCGGAAGTCAGGTTCTATAAATTCGGGATGGTCTTCGTAGAGTTTTAAAAGACGGTCCCGGTATTTAGACAGTCTAAAGAAGTAGCTTTCTTCTTTTTGTCGGTGGGTTGGACGGCCGCAGTCGGGGCAGACATGGTCTTCTCCCAGTTGGTTTTCCGTCCAAAAGGATTCACAGGGGGTACAGTAGTAGCCTTCGTATTCTCCCTTGTAGATTTCTCCCTTGTCATAGAGCTTTTGGAAGAGCTCTTGGACATTCTTTTCATGGTCCTCATCGGTGGACCGGACAAAGGCATCATAGCGAATGTCCAGCTTTTTCCACAAGTCCTTAATGTCCTTTACAATCTTGTCCACATAGGGCTTGGGTTCCATGCCTTGTTCTCGGGCCTTTTCTTGAATCTTTTGTCCGTGTTCGTCGGTACCGGTGGTAAAGAAGACATCATAGCCTTGGAGCTCCTTGAACTTTTTCACAGCATCTGTTGCCACGGTACAGTAAGTATGGCCAATGTGCAGATTATCACTGGGATAATAAATTGGCGTTGTAATATAATATGGTTTTTTATTTTTATCCATTCTAATCCCCCTAAACAAGCGTTCAACAGTTTTATTCATTAAAGTCTATTATACTGAAAAGGGGGATTTTTTTCAATGAAGAGAACAAATCCTTGTTAGAAAAAAGGGCTTCAGGGCCTATTTTTTTCTCAAAAACTATTTACTTATAGGGCAACTTGTATTAAGATAAAAAAATATTTTACTTTTTTGTCCTGGCCGACCTGTCTTTTTTCGGCCATTTGTTTAAGGAGGCTTAGAAATGGATTTATTTTATCAGGTAAACAAGAGTCTAGATAGCATTATCTGGGGCCCCCCTATGATTATCCTCTTAATTGGCTGCGGTCTCTACCTCACCATCCGAACAAACTTTGTGGTCTTCCGCAAGTTTCCCTTTGTTTTAAAGGAAACCGTAGGCCGGGTTCTTGCCCGGAACCAACACACAGGCCATGTGGGCGAGGTCAGTTCCTTCCAGGCCCTGTCAACGGCCCTAGCGGCCACAGTGGGGACAGGAAACATCGTCGGCGTTTCCGGCGCCATCCTCCTGGGAGGTCCGGGGGCAATTTTTTGGATGTGGATTGCAGCTTTGGTGGGAATGACCACCAAGATGGCTGAATCCACCCTGGCCGTTGCCTACCGGGATGTGTCTGACCAAGGCGTGGTCCGTGGCGGTCCCATGTACTATATCTCCAAGGGCCTGGGCCTAAAAACCCTGGCCAAGTTCTTTGCCTTCTTTGGTATGATTGCCACCCTAAGTACAGGAAACACGGTCCAATCCAATGCCATTTCCTCCACCCTCTACGCTGCCTTCCAAGTGCCTAAATTGGCCAGCGCCCTGGTGGTAACCCTGGTTACCTTTATTGTTATTATCGGGGGCATCAAACGGATTGGTGCCTTTGCAGAAAAATTGGTCCCCTTTATGTCGGGTCTCTACATCCTGGGCGCCCTCTTTATTATCTGTACCAGACTCCACCAAGTGCCGGAAGCCTTTGGCCTGATCTTTAAAGGAGCCTTCCAAGCCAAGGCTGCTGCCGGAGGTCTCGGCGGTTACACCGTAGCCTTGGCCATGCGAAGTGGGATTGCCCGAGGCGTCTTTACCAATGAAGCCGGTCTTGGATCTTCTCCCATTGCCCATGCTGCCGCCTCCACCGACCACCCAGCCCGGCAAGGCCTTTGGGGAGTTTTCGAAGTCTTTGTCGACACCCTGGTGGTTTGTACCATGACCTCCCTGGTTATTTTAACCACAGGCATCTGGACCGGCCACGGTGATGCCTCTTCCCTGGTTGCCTTTTCCTTTGAACAGGGCTTCCCTGGTGGAAAATATGTGGTAACCTTCGGCCTGACCCTTTTTGCCATGTCCACCATCCTGGGCTGGGAATACTATGGCGAAACCTGCTGCCGCTACTTTTTAGGAGATAAAATAGGCCGCTACTACAAGTTTATCTTCGTTCCCATGGTCTTTTTAGGGGGCCTGATCCGCCTAGACGCCGTTTGGGCTGTAGCCAACAACCTCAACGGCCTCATGGCCATCCCCAACCTCATTGGCCTCCTGGGCCTGTCCACCGTTTTTGTCCGCCTGCAAAAACAATTCTTCAATGACCACCCCAGCGATGTCTACCATCCTGACGAGTGGCGTCCCCTGGTTCCAGAAAAAAGTAAATAAAATTTTTTAAACTCCCGGTCCCTCGGGAGTTTTTCCTTGGGCCTTCTTTTTGTTTCCCCTGACTTATGCTATAATAAGGAGAAGTTTAAGCCCTTAGAAATAAAAATTCACAATAAAAGAATCATAGAAAGGAAGCCTTATGAAACTTAGCAAATACTATATGCCCACTCTTAGAGAAGTGCCTTCAGATGCTGAAATTGCCAGCCACCAACTCCTTCTAAGAGCCGGTATGATCCGAAAATCTGCCACAGGAATCTACACCTACCTCCCCCTGGGCTACCGGGTCATTAAAAAAATCGAAGCCATTGTCCGGGAAGAAATGGACCGGGCAGGGTCTATGGAAATCCTCATGTCCGCCCTCCAACCCAAGGAAATTTGGGAACAATCTGGCCGTTGGGCTGTCTACGGTCCGGAAATGTTTAAGTTAAAAGACCGCAACCAAAGAGAATTTTGCCTGGGCCCCACTGCTGAAGAATACTTTACCAGCCTGGTCAAGGACGAAGTGCGGTCCTACAAGCAACTCCCCTTGAACATCTACCAAATCCAAACCAAGTACCGGGATGAAAAACGCCCCCGCTTCGGTTTAAACCGGGCCAGGGAATTTTCCATGAAGGACGCCTACAGTTTCGACACCGATGCCCAAAGCATGGTGGAAGCCTACATGGTCATGTACAGGGCCTATGAGCGGATCTTTGACCGTCTGGGCCTGGACTACCGGATCGTTTTGGGAGATTCCGGCGCCATGGGTGGGTCTTCTTCCCACGAATTTATTGCCCTGTCCGAAACTGGCGAAGGGGTCATCTGCTTTACTAAAGATGGAAAAATCGCCTATACCGATGAAAAGGCCCCGGTCCACTACCAAGGACCCCAAGAGGAAGAAGCCAAGGACTTAGAAAAAGTTCCTACTCCTGGAGCCTCAACCATTGAAGAAGTGGCCAAGTTCCTAAACTTGGATCCAAAACGCTGTGCCAAGGCCGTAGACCTCCTGATTGACGACGAGGCCTGCATCGTCTTCATTCCCGGAGACCGCGAATTGAACCTAACAAAACTAGCAGCCTATACCCAAGTTCCCGAACACGCCATTGAAAAAATGGACGACCAAGCCATCTTGGCCTGTGGATCCTATCCCGGCTTCACCGGGCCCATGGACCTCAAAGACACCCGGGTCATCTTGGACCAATCCCTGACCAAGATTAACAACCTGGTTGTGGGTGGAAACCAAGAAGGCTACCACTACATCAACGCCTGCTACGGCCGAGACTTTGACGGCGAAGTCGCTCCAGACCTCTTGATGGTCCAAGAAGGCGACCTGGCAGAAGACGGCCAAGAACTCCTCTTCCGTCGGGGCATCGAAGTGGGAAATATCTTCCAACTCGGCACCAAATATTCCACCGCCCTCAATGCCACCTACCTGGATGAAAACGGCAAGGAACAATACTTCTACATGGGCTCTTACGGCGTAGGCATCACCCGGTCCGTTACCGCCATCGTGGAACAAAACCATGACGATGCCGGCATCATCTGGCCCCTCCACCTGGCCCCCTACCAAGTTATTGTCACCATTGTCCAAAGCAAGGACCAAGACCAAGTGGCCCTGGGAGAAAAAATCTACCAAGACCTCCAAGACAAGGGTCTGGATGTCCTTCTGGACGACCGAAACGAACGGCCAGGCGTGAAATTCAACGACCGCGACCTCATTGGAATCCCCTTGCGGATCACCGTGGGTAAAAAAGCTTCCCAAGGTGTAGTAGAATACTCCACCCGAAAAGACATGGTCAACCAAGACCTCAGTGTGGACCAAGCCATGGAAGAAGTTTTAAAGGCCTGTGGAAAAAATTAAATAAGTTATAGAGAAAGCCCCCTAAAAGGGGGCTTTTCCATGAAAAAAGCTTGGCCCTTTTCTGGGTCAAGCTTTTTTCTTATCTCTTCTTATATTCTTCCAAGGCCAGGCCAATGAGTTGGCAGGCCCGGGTGATTTTTTCTCTTTCCAGGACATAGGCCAGGCGGACTTGGCTCTTACCTACCTGGGTATTTTGGTAAAAACCGCCGGCTGGAGCCATCATGACGGTTTCTCCTTGGTCTTGGAAGTCTGTCAACATGAAGCGGGCAAAGTCTTCGGCATCTTCCACCGGCAGGTCGGCAATAATGTAAAAGGCTCCAGTGGAATGGGAGGTCACAACTCCCGGAATTTTTGCCAGTTCTGCTTCAATGCAGTTGCGGCGGAGGGTGTATTCTTCCCGCACTTGGTCAAAGTAGTTGTCGGGAAGTTGGTAGAGGGCCACAGCTCCTACTTGTTCTAGGTAGGGGCAGGCTAGACGGCCAGTGGCTAGTTTAACCAGGGCTTCTTGCATGGCCTTGTTTTTGGTGGCGGTACAGCCTATTCTTGCTCCACAGGCGGAAAACCTCTTGGAGATGGAGTCCAGGACAATGACCCGGTCTGCCAGGTCTTCAAAGGAGGCAAAGCTGGTAAATTCTTTTCCGTCATAGATGAATTCCCGATAGACTTCGTCGGCCAGGATAAAGAGGTCGTGGTCCTTGGCAATGTCTCCTAAGAGACGGACTTCTTCCTTGGAATAGACGGCACCTGTAGGGTTGCCGGGGTTGGAAATCAAGAGGACCTTGGTCTTGTCGGTAATGGCTTTTTCAATCACTTCCCTAGCCGGCAGGGCAAAGCCTTCTTTGACATCGGTGGGGAAGGTAGTAACCGTCACGCCTACTTCGTGGAAGTAGGTCTTGTAGTTGGTGTAAAAGGGCTCGCAGGTTAGGACTTGGTCGCCGGCATCGGTTGTGGCCAAAAGGGCAAATAAGAGGGCTTCGCTGCCTCCGTTGGTAATGACTAGGTCGTCTTTTGTAAAGTTTAAGCCGATTTTTTGGAAGTATTTGGCGTTTTCTTCCAATAATTCGGGAATCCCTTGGGAGGGGGGGTAGCTTAAAACATCCAAGTCAGCTTCTTTAATGGCTTGGAAAAAGGCCTTGGGTGTTACCACGTCTGGGGCCCCGATGTTTAAGTGGTAGACGGACTTCCCTTCTTTTTTTGCCTGGTTGGCAAAGGGGGTTAATTTTCGAATTGACGAAAAGGGCATGTCTTGTATTCTTTTTGAAACCATACTTCCTCCTAAAATTATAAATTGCTGTATCTTAGATCCTCTCCAATAAAATGTAAGGGGATAAAGTTTTGAACGATTCTTGAAAATACGCGGTCTGAGTAGATGTTTTTAATTTCATGTAGGGCCAGGTTGGTGGAGATGAGGATCTTTTTCCCGGCCAGGATCCGGGTGTTTAGAATGTTGAAGATTTCAGCATTGGTAAACTGGTTGGTGAGTTCGGTTCCCAGGTCATCCAGGATTAAAAGGTCTGCGGAAAAAAGGAGCTGGTAGGCCAGGTCCAGGTCAGCTTGGCTTTCCTTGCCGAATTTTTTCCTCTCCAAGAGGTCAATCAGGGTAAAGGAGGTTTGGTAGATGACAGTGTAGTTTTCATCTAAGAGGGCCTTGGCAATACAGTTGGATAAAAAGGTCTTTCCCAGGCCGGTTCCTCCGTAAAACAAGAGGTTGTCCCCATTGTCTTGGGAAAAGTCTTGGAGGAACTGGTCCACCTTTTGGACCACCAGCTTCATATTTTCATAGGGACTGACTCCCTGGTCAGGCTGGATGGTCTTGGAAAAAACAGACCAGTTAAAGCTTTGGAAGTTTTCCCTCTTTAACATCCGGTCCATGTTGCTCATTTCATAGAGGTCTTGGGCCAGGAATTGTTTGAGGCAGTCGCAGCGCTTTCCATTTTCCAGGTAGCCTGTGTCCTTGCACTCCCGACAATCATAATGGGGGTCCAGGTAGTCTTCCGGGTAGCCATTTTGGACCAAGAGGTCTCTTTTCATGTCCTTGAGGTGGTCCAGCTCTCTTTGGAGACCCTGGGCATCTTTTCCCGCCAGGCTTTGGTAGACGGCGGAAAAGCCCTTTTTATTGATTTCTCTATCTATTTCTTGGACCAGGGGAATTTTTTGGTAGACCTGGTCCTGCCTCCGGTCCTGGTCTTGGGCATGCCGGGTCCGGATTCGGTCATAGTGGCTTTGGATTTGTCGCTTGAGCTTTGGGTTCATTCAAGGTCACCTCTTTGCTTGCCATAGCCCCGGCTCTTTTTCCGGGCCAGGTCTTCTAATTCCTCGGGACTAAAGTCTGCGGAGCTTTGGCTGAAGTTATGAAACTTGTTGCCCTGGACCTTGACCTTGGACGGGATGGCCTTGCCGGATGGCTTCAGGTCTTTTTTGGCTATGTCTTCCAGGGTGAAAATCCCCTTCTTGTACCAAGAGGTCAAGACCCCCTTGATGTAGGCCACATTGGGGTTGGCTGTTAAAACAGACCGGCTACAAGCCTCCAGGACCATCTCCTCTGAAAAGCCCAGGTCATTAAACCAGGAATTGACTTCCTTCATATCTGCCTGACTGTAGGGTTTGTTGCCCAGACCCATTGCCGCCATGACCTTCCTGTAGCGGTAGTAGTCCTTGTTCCGAGCCTGGACATTAGCTTCCAGGGCCTCCATGGACCGGATGCCCTGGCTGGACCAATTTTGCACCACCCTTTGGATGTAGCGGAGGTCGTATTTATTTTGGACCTCGGTGCTGTAGCGGAGGGCTTCCTCCACCATCTTGGGGGGCATATTGTAGTCCAGGACCCAATTGGCCAGGTCTCTTTTTTCCTGGTAGGACATGGCCCGACGGAGGAAAAATTCTCCCTTGGCCATGAGGTCGGCCAATTGGGGGTCACTCATGGGCTGGGTCAGGCTTTGGAAGTTGGGCTTAGACCCAGAGGGGATATAGACATTTTTAATGTAGAGTTCTTTTAAGTCCACAAAGTAGACGTCATAGTCCAGGGGGTCTTGGCTGTCTTCCCGGGGAATTTTTTCCACAATCCCCTGGTCTTGCCAATAGGTCCAGGCCCTGTGGACATCACTTTCCAAAAGTTGCAGGCTCTTGGCCAGGGAGGCATTGTCCTTGTCCTGGACTCCTGCCAGGGCGTAGCCATAGGCCAAAAGATAGACCTTGACAAAGTTTCCATCTGCCTGGGGCATATATTCTCTTAAAAATATGTTGGAAATGACGGTGTCGCCTAGGTCCATGGATGCTTCTTTTTTATAAAAGGTCATAGCCCCTCCTTTCTTACGACCAACTTCCTTAACGTATAGGAATAAGTATACCATATAGGCCCCTCTTTTATAGGGGCCGGGAAAAATATTTTTGCCTCCCCTTTAGGCCTAAATAAATCGAGTCTTCTCCTTAAAAGTAGTTTACCGAAAAACTTCCCTCTTAGCAAGAAAAGATATAAATTTATCCTGGTCCTTTGGAGTCTTCCTGGCCATGAGTTTATTTCCTGGGCTTTTCATGATATAATACAGCAAGTTACTAAGTGTAAAAGGAGAAAATATGTTACAAGTTCAAAATGTCAGTATCCAATTTCCAGACAAGACCCTTTTTGATGAAGTGGACCTGGTCTTTAGTCCCGGAAATTGCTACGGGATTATCGGTGCCAACGGAGCCGGTAAGTCCACATTTTTATCCGTTTTATCCGGGGAAAGAGAGCCCTCCACCGGCCATGTCTCCCTGGGAAAAAATGAACGTCTATCCATCTTAAAGCAAGACCACTACCAATTCGACCAAGAAAAAGTCCTGGATGTGGTTATTATGGGGAATCCAGAATTGGTTGCCATCCAAAAGGAAAAAGACGCCATCTATATGAAGGAAGACTTTAACGAAGAAGACGGCCTCAAGGCCGCCGAATTGGAGGAACGCTTTTCCGAGTTGGGAGGCTGGCAGGCAGAATCCGATGCCGCTACCCTTTTGGAAGGTTTGGGAATTTCTACCGACCTCCACGACAAGATCCTAGACGACCTGGTTGAGTCTGACAAGGTCAAGGTCATGCTGGCCCAAGCCCTTTTTGGCGAACCCGATGTTCTTTTACTGGATGAGCCCACCAACGGTTTGGACATTGCCGCCGTTTTATGGCTCCAAGACTTTTTAATGGACTTTAAGGGAGCCGTCATTGTCGTCAGCCACGACCGCTATTTCTTAAATGAAGTTTGTACCCACATGGTAGATATCGACTTTGGCAAGATCCAACTCTTTGTAGGAAACTACGACTTCTGGTACGAATCTTCCCAATTGGCCCAAAGAATGCTCAAGGAAGAAAACAAGAAAAAGGAAGACCAAATCAAGGAGTTAAAAAACTTCATCGCCAAGTTCTCCGCCAACAAGTCCAAGTCCCGCCAGGCCACCAGCCGGAAAAAGCTCTTGGATAAGATTTCCCTAAACGACATCAAGCCCTCCTCCCGTCGCTACCCCTTTGTGGGCTTTGAACTGTCTCGGGAGCCTGGCAATGAGCTTTTAACCATTGAGGGCCTGGGCAAAATGTCAGGAGAAGACTGCCTCTTAAAGGACTTTTCCTTCCGCCTCAACCACGATGAAAAAGTGGCCTTTGTAGGAAACGAACGGGCCATTACCGCCCTTTTTGAAATCCTAATGGGCTACGACAAGGACTACACCGGGGACTTTAAATGGGGACAAACCATTACAGCCGACTACTTCCCCAAGGACAATTCCGAGTTTTTCCAAAACCCCGACCTCAACCTGGTAGACTGGTTAAGACAATATTCCAAGGACCAAACTGAAACCCACATCCGGGGCTTTTTGGGCAAAATGCTCTTTTCGGGAGACGAGGTCTACAAGTCCTCCTCCGTCCTTTCCGGGGGTGAAAAGGTCCGGATGATGTTTTCCAAGATGATGATGGCTCCATCCAATGTCCTCATCTTCGACCAACCCACCAACCACCTGGACCTGGAGTCCATTACTGCTGTCAATAACGGCCTCATGGCCTATAAGGGGTCTTTACTCTTTACCTCCAAGGACCACCAATTTATCGACACCATTGCCAACCGAGTTGTGGAATTTTTCCCCGATGGCACTTACCGAGATCGGTCCATGTCCTATGATGATTATTTAGATGAATATGTAAGAAAATAAGGGTTGCTCAAGAGAGCAAACCCTTATTTTTTTGACCTAAGAGGCGGTAGTAGACAACCCCCGTGATTTTATACCAAATATAATAGAGGATAAAGACCAAGGCCAGGACCAAGAGGGTAGATTTTAAATAAATCAAATCATTTCCCACATTTAGAAGTCTCATCATCCGGCTTAGGAGCTGGTAGGCAAAGGCCATATGGATCCAGCTCAAGGCTACAGGTAAAAAGAAAATCAAGGATACCTGGGTCTGGATGGACCTTTTAACAGTTTCTTCATCCATCCCTACCCGGCGGTAGATGGTAAAGGCCTTTTGGTCTTGGTAACCCTCTGTCAACTGTTTGTAGTAAATGGTGGCCCCTAGAGCGACGAGGAAGATAATCCCTAAGGAAAGGCCTGTAAAGGTGAGCCCACCATAAAGACCCCGACCATCTTCTTCAGCTTCCCTACGGCTATTGACAAAGCTGGTAAAGTCTTTTTCATGGTCTTTTCCCGCTTTTAAAAGTTCTCCCTTCAAAGCCTCCTCATCTTCCTTATTTTTTAAGGAAATATGACTAATGGTGCTTAAGGAAGCTTCTCTTGCTTGACTTGCCAAGTCCTGGAAGGAAGACTCATTCACCACAAGAAAAAGTAACTTTTGAAACAAGTCCGTTTGTTTTAAGTCATAAAAGTTTCCCAGGTCTTCATTGACCTCCTTCTCTTGTCGGTGAATACCTAAAAAGGATAGGTCCAGGTCTTCCCTTAAGCCTGGCTCCCGTCCCAAGACCAGGGCCTCTCCATCTTTTAGGTCATAGGAAGTGTGAAGGAGTTTATTGACTTCCCCCTGGGGAAGGATTTTTACATAAATAGAATTTTCATTCCAATCCACCTGGCTAAATCCCTTTTCCGGATGATTTAAATCTATGTTGCCGTTGATGGCCCTTAATTGGATGACCTCCTTGACCTTGTCCTTATTTCTTTCCAGTACAGCCTGACTGGGGGAAAATAAGCTATCAAAGGAATCTCCCTGTGTGATTTTTTCTGGATAGCTTGTCTTATAGACAAGATCCAAAGGCACAGAACTATCTACCAAGGCTTCTAAGGACTGGTTTAAAGATAGGGCACAAGACAAAAGAACCAAGACCGCTACCATTAAGACGGTAATGGAACCCAGACCCATGGCCTGGTCTCGCAAGCGAAAGAGGAGGCCAGAAATTGCCGTCATTCGGTTTTTTTCATAGTAAAAAGACTCCCGTCCCTGGAGAAATTTAAGAATAATTTCTAAAATCCCTAAAAAGAAACAATAGGTTCCCAAGATGACAAAAAGGGCGGCAATAAGAAAGAAGAGGATGGAAGAAACGGGGTCTGTAATTTCCAAGGCGATAAAATAACCAAGGCCCAAACAAAGGACCCCCAGCAAGGTATAGACCCCCTTTAGGACCTTGGAGGTCTGTCGACGCTTGGATTCTTTTAAATAAGACAGGGGGTTTTGCTTAAAAATCCGGACCAGGGCCCGGACTTCCAGGATGACAAACAAAATCAAATAGGACAGGCCATTGATGCTATAGCTTTCCCCTTGGATGGTCCAGGGAATCTCTTCCTTAATTCCTGTAAACCGGATAAAAAGTCCTTGAACCAGGTAGTTCCCAAGACTCCCCAAAAGGGCCCCCAAACTGATAATAAAGAAGAAAAGATAGATGTTCTCCCAAGTGATTACTGCCAGCAAATTCTTCTTACTCAGTCCCAAGACCTGGTAGAGGGCCAACTCCTTGGACCGCATTCCCAATAAATAGGAATAGGTATAGTAGAGAAAGAGGAAGTTAAAAATTTGCAAGACATAATAACCCATTTGCAAAATCATTTGTAAAGTGGTCATATAGGCCACACCCTTATAGGCAGAATTAAAAGCCAAATCGTGTAAGATGATGGAAAAACTCAGCATCATCACAGCTACAAGAACAAAGGGCAGGTAGGTCTGTCCATTATTTTTAAAAGATCGCTGGGCCAAAGACCGGTAGAGTTTAGTCAAGATGGCCACCTCCCAGAGTTAGGGTCATGGCCTGGTTGATTCGACTCATAAATTCCTGCCGGCTTTCTTGCCCCCGATAGACTTGGTGAAAGATTTTCCCATCCTTGATAAAAAGAACCCGGTTGGCAACAGAGGCTGCCTTGGCTGAATGGGTCACCATGAGGATGGTCTGCCCCTGGTTGTTGATAATAGAAAAATAGTGAAGGAGCTCTTCCGACGTCTTGGAATCCAGGGCCCCGGTAGGTTCGTCAGCTAAAATCAACTTGGGATTACTAATCAAGGCTCGAGCAATGGCAGTTCTTTGCCCCTGGCCTCCAGAAATTTGATAGGGGTACTTAGTCAGGAGCTTTTCTAGACCCAATCTTTCCACCACTCCCTCCAAGGGAGCTTTCAGATCTTGAGCCTTCATTCCTTGTAAAACCAGGGTCAAGAGGATGTTATCCTTGACCGTTAATTGGTCCAAAAGGTTGAAATTTTGAAAAACATAACCCAGCTTCCTCCGACGAAAATCCGCCTTTTCTGCATCTTTCAGGGAAAGAATATTCTTATCTTCCAAGAAAACCTCTCCTCCGGTGGGGTCGTCCAGCATGGACAAGATGTTCAGAAGGGTGGACTTCCCAGATCCGGATTCTCCCATAATGGCTACAAATTCTCCCTGGTTGGCACTAAAAGATATATCCCTAAGGGCCATAAGAGCATTTTCCTTGTTTTTATTGTAAATTTTCTCTAAATGATTAACTTTTAATAACATATCATCACCCTTTCTAAGCCCAGTATAGGAAAAAATCGAGAAAAAATCCCTCGATTGACCTTACATTTTTTCTTTTAATGTGACATTTTGTAAGCTTGCTTGGGAAAAGATAGGGTCAGTCGTGTTCCCTGGCCCACTTGGGACTCCAAAGTCATGACTAGGTTTAAATTTTCCGCCACTTCCTTCATGAGATAAAGGCCAATCCCTGTAGATTGGTCAAACTTTCGACCACTAAAACCTGTATAGCCCATGTCGGTAACCCGGGGCAGGTCTTCTGGAGCAATTCCAATTCCCGTATCCTGAAAAATCAACTTCCCCTCTTGGAAAGAAATGGTCAGGCCCCCTGTCTGAGTGTACTTAACCACATTACTCAACCATTGCTTGGTAAAAAATAAGAGCCACTTGGCATCGGATAAAACTTCCACCTCTGGCAGGTCCATTTGGACCCTAAGCCCCTTGTGGATAAAAAGAGCTGCATAGGTCCTGAGAGCCTTTTGAAGAGGATCTTTTAAAGGCAGCCATTGAAAGACATAATCTGTATCTCTTCCTTGGAGTCTTTGGTAGGATAGGATATGGTCTATGTACTCTTGGATTTTAAAGACCTGGAACCTGGGATTTTTATCCTGGATGCCCTGGGCGTCCAGCCAGGCCAAAATGGCCGTCATGGGGATTTTAATTTGGTGGGACCATCGCAGGAGGTAATTGGCTCTTTTTTCTCGATCTTGGAGGAATTGATTTTCTTGGTCCAAGTTTCTTTTCTCTGCCTTATGAATTTCTTCCACCAAGGCTTCCTCTAAGAGACCTTGGCCGGCATAGTCCTCCAAACCTTCTTGACGAATTTTTTCTGCCAACTTCTTGTCCCTTTGGTAGGCATAGAAAAAATACCCTCCCCAAGAAAGACTGTAGATACCCAGACCATAGAGGCTATCTGCCAGCCGACCTGATTGGACATAGATATAGCTAAAGAAAAAAATCCCTGTAAGTCCCCAGAGGACCAGGAGGCTGTCCTTATTCTTCAAAGGCCCCATAATAACCCACTCCCTTTTTTGTATGGACATAGTCTTCCAAGCCCAGCTTTTTTAATGTCTTTCGAAGCCGGGCCACATTTACCGTCAAGGTATTATCGTCAATATAGAGGTCCGACTGCCAAAGGTCATTCATGAGATCCTCCCTATGGATGACCCTTCCCTGAGCCTGGAGGCAAGACCGTAGAATTAAAAATTCATTTTTGGACAAACTTTCCATCCTGCCTTGGTAGGTCACCTGCATGGTATCCAAATTTAAAAGCAATTCCCCATCCTCCAAGACCTGGTCTTGGACTTGGAGCTCATAGGCCCTTCTAAGTTGGGCCTTAATCTTGGCCAAAAGTAAGGCTAGAGATACAGGCTTTACCACAAAATCATCAGCTCCCAGGTCCATGGCCATCACTTGATCCAGATCCTCTCCCATACTGGATAAAAACAAAATAGGTAGTTTTGATTTTTTCCGAATCTCCTCGGTCCAATAGTAGCCATTTTTAAAGGGTAAGCCAATGTCCATAACCAGCAAGTGGGGATCCACTCTTTCAAAATCCTCCAGGACCCGGCTAAAGTCATCTACCCCGTAAACTTCCAGGTGGAAGGTTTCCAAATAATCTTTGATACTGGAAAAGATACTGGGATCATCCTCTACAATAAATATCTTATACATAGGCCCTCCTTGATCCTTATTTTAAACTTATTGTATCTAAGACCAACCTCCTTGACAAGAAAAAGTAGCCAGGTTTCCCTGACTACTTCCCATGGACCTACTTGTCCCTTATATCCAGAATCTTCCAAGACCCCTTTTCTTTTTTTAGGATGAAGATTTCTTCTCTCTTTTCCCTTTCTTCTTTCCCCTCCCGGGTCTTGACCTTGTCATAGGTCACATCCATTTCCTTCCTATCCCCTTCTTCCTTTAGGGGCTTGTATTGGATGTTTTCTACTTGGACCTTGTCCAGGTCTTCTTTGAAAAAATCATCTTCCAAGAGTTTCCGGTTACCTAGAAGGCCGTCATAGGCCTCTTGTGTCAAGTAGGGTTCTAACTTGTCCAGGGCCTCTAGACTGCCAACTTCTTCCCCTGCTGGGGGCATTTGACTGGAGGTAATTTCCTGCAAGTATGCCACAATTTGGTCGCTTTTCTGGTAGAGGTCTGCCCGGGCCCTTAAAAAGGGGCCAATGACTTCATTTTCTTCTGTTCTACCAGCACAGGCTACTAAGAAAAAGAGGCCCAGGATAAAAATAACTAGGTAGGATTTTTTCACAAGTCTCACTCCTTTTTCCATTTAAGCTTTCCTCTTAATCCAACAAGGCAAGTCCTTTGTTCCCTGGTCCCCCTAAAAGGGATGGGCCCTAAAGGCACGATAGAAGGAATCGACGTCGTCAAGGGCCAGGAGTAAAAAGAGAAGATAGGTCCAATAGATTAGATTTCTTGTTTCACCCAAGATGGGGTTTGTCCCTTCCCTTTCTTCCATCCTGGACTTGATCTTTTGGGTCTTATAGCTGGAAAGCCCAAGGATAAAAAAGCCAATAGCAGAAATGGTCATTTGAAGCTGGGCAAAGTGGGGCGAGGGGTCTTTTATCCAATTGTCCAAAAATAAGCGGACAAAGATAAGATAAAAAAAATGGTAGCCCAGGGCCAGGTTTCGCCATTTTTTTAAAGACAGGTCGTAGCTGTCCTTGTAGCCTTCTTCTTTTCTCTCTTGTTTCTTTTGATTCATCGTTTTGGTCGTCCTCCCTCTCTATTCAGCCTTACTTCCTTTTTTTCATATATACCCCTTTTACAAAAAAACAACCTTCCCATAGTCGGATTTAAAATTTGACCCCTATGCCTGGTTGTCTTGGCCAAAAAGTAAAAATCTTTCCCTATCCTTCCTAGTCCTCTTGCCCTTTCAATGATATAATTGACCTTAGCTTTTATTTTATATCCTTAAAAGGAGGACTTATGTACCAAGAAGATATTAATCAACTCCTAAAGGGAGCAAGGGCAAAGTTTACACTCTACCGCCAGCATCCCGGAGGGTTTTTTCTCTCTTCTATCCTGGCTGGTTTATACATTGGCTTTGGCATTTGTTTTGTCTTTAGTCTTGCCGGTCTCTTGGGGGGCTTTCTGGGAACTAAGGTCTTAATGGGTTTTTGTTTTTCTGTGGCCCTGTCCTTGGTAGTTGTCGCCGGAGGCGAGCTCTTTACGGGAAACTGCCTGGTGATGACCCTTCCTCTGGCAAAAAAAGAGCTTTCTCTTAAAAATTTTCTATCCTTGATGGCTTTTTGCTGGCTGGGAAACTTAATGGGGAGCCTCCTGTGTGCCCTTTTCTTTCTGGGATCAGGTCTTTACTCTCCCGGCGTCCAAGAGGCTGTTCTTGAAGCTGCATTGCTAAAGACAAGCCTTGGGTTTTTCCCCCTACTTTGCCGGGCCATCCTCTGTAACACCCTGGTTTGCCTGGCAATTTGGTCTTGCAACCGGATCAAGGATGGAGCCGGAAAAATTTTAATAATCATCCTCTGCATTGCCTGCTTTTTTATTTCCGGCTATGAGCACAGCATTGCCAATATGACCTTGTTTTTTATTAGCGCTTTAGGGGGCGGGTCCATTCCCCTTTCTGCTTATGTCTACAATCTCTTGCTGGCGACCTTGGGGAACTTTATCGGTGGCGCCTTTCTCGTGGCCCTACCCTACCTATTTATTGCATCTAAACCTGACAAATCGTCAAATTTTAAGGAGGACTTATGATTTTTTTGACCTGGATGACACTCTTTTAGACACCCAAAGGATCAACCGTTCTATCTTTGAGCAAATCCATAAACAGTTAAAGGTCTCCATGCCCTTTGAAGACTTTATGGCTCTTTTCAGAACCCATCTTAGGACCAGGATGATCAAGCATTTTGACTTTAGCTACAACGAATCCATCGGCATCAACCCTATGGACTATCTCATGACCCAAGAGGCTTACGAGCCCCAACACATGGAGGCCTTTAAGGAGGACCTTTGGTCCAAGATGAAGGGTTTGGGCCTCACATGCTCCAAGGAGGACTTCTACCAAGTCATTATGGACCTGCGGAATGATTTTTGCCACTTTATCCCCGGTATCCCGGAGCTTTTGGAGAAGGCTGCTGACTTGGACGACTTGGGGGTTATTACCAATGGAATTAGCGAAATCCAACACTTGAAGATTGACCTCCTGGGTCTCAGAAACATCTGCAAGGAAACTTTCGCTTCCGGAGACTTCGGCTACGGTAAACCCGATCCCCGATTTTTCCACTATGTCCTGGACCAGGCTGGACTGGACCCCCAAGACTGCATCATGATTGGGGATAATGTTCAAAACGACGTCTTGGCCCCCCTGGCCATGGACTTTAAAGGGGCCATTTACTTTAACCCCCAAGCCACCCGCTACGGGGTAACCTGGGCCCGCAATCCCCAAGAACTTTGGGAAAAAATTTCATCTTTTTACCATTAAAAAGGAACCTCTCGAGAGGTTCCCTTTTTTCTTTAGATTAGCGGTTGCGCATGATGACTTCAATTTCGTCTTCGTTGATACCCACCATGGCTTCTCCCAAGTTTTTGCTGACTTCAGCAAGAACTTCAGGATTCTTGTAGTTGGCAACAGCCTTGACAATGGCCTTGGCCCTTTGTTCTGGGTTGCCGGATTTAAAGATTCCAGATCCCACAAAGACACCTTCAGCTCCCAATTGCATCATCAGGGCTGCATCGGCAGGAGTAGCCACTCCACCGGCAGAGAAGTTGACAACGGGCAATTTCCCATGGTCTTTTACATATTTTAACAAGTCATAGGACACGCCTAGTTCTTTGGCTCTTGTAAACAATTCATCATCCCGAAGGGCTTGGGTTTCTTGGATTTCCCGATTTAAGGTCCGGAGGTGGGTTACAGCATGGACCACATCTCCTGTTCCAGCTTCTCCCTTGGTCCGCATCATCATGGCCCCTTCTTGGATCCGGCGCAGGGCTTCACCTAAGTTACGGCAGCCACAGACAAAGGGGATTTGGAAGTCTTTTTTGTTGATGTGGTTCACTTGGTCTGCTGGAGATAGGACTTCGGATTCATCGGCCATGTCTACACCAATGGCTTCCAAAATTTGCGCTTCGACAAAGTGGCCGATACGAACCTTGGCCATGACAGGAATCTTTACGGCTTCCATGATTTCACAAATCATTTGTGGGTCGGAAGACCGGCTAACGCCACCTGCAGCCCGGATGTCTGCCGGGACTCTTTCTAGGGCCATAACGGCTGCTGCTCCAGCTGCTTCGGCAATCTTTGCCTGCTCTACATTGATGACGTCCATGATGACGCCGCCCTTGAGACTTTCTGCCAAATTCTTGTTAAAATTTTTCATATGCAATCCTCCCTAAAAATTTTTTCTTTATCTTAAGTTTAGGGTATTACTGGTATGTTTAAAAGTTCCAATTTAAATGTTTTTTATGGTACCAGATGCTCTTTTTATTCCACACCCTTTAAGGCTTCCACCATGTCTACTTTTTTGAGATAATTGTGGACCAAAACCATAACCAAGAAGGAAATCAAAAGGGTAATGGCTGCCGGTAGGAGGAAGTTCCACCAGGTCAAGACGGGATAGAGCATGGCATCGTCTGGAACCACCACTTGTAAAACTCCCCAGTGGAGGAGCTTGCCTACAAAGCCTCCAAGAAAAATTCCAATCAGGGTCAGGGCCCAGGTTTCCCGGTAGACATAGGCAGTTACTTCCCGGGGGTAGAAACCTAAAACCTTGATGGTGGAAAGTTCCTGGAGCCTTTCTTCAATGTTGATATTGGTTAAGTCATAGAGGACCACCAGGGCCAGGGTGGCACTGACAACTAGGATGACTCCCACCACTACATTTAAGGAGTCCACCATATTTTCCACCATGCCCTTGATTTGGTCAAAGCTGGATATGGAAAGGACAGCCTTGTAGCCTTGGTAGTCTTGGATAAAGTCCTTCTTGCCTTGGGGGCTTTGGTTCTTGAGGGAGATCAAGTAGCCATTGTCCCGGTAGTCCTCTCCCATAACCTGGCTGTAGTAGTCTCCTGTCATGTAGAGGTAGTGGCCGGCATAGTTTTCCACCACTCCGGCAATGCGAATCTTGCGGGAGATTCCCTCCCGGTCCTTAACCTGGAGGATGCTGCCTTTTTTCAAACCTTCCTCCCGGGCCAATTTTTCTGTAACCAAGGCCCCCTTGTCCGGCAGGGTCAGGTCTTGGCCCCGGGGTCTTTTAAGATGGATAAGGCCATTGAAATTTTTATCTTGGCTGGCCATTAGGCTAATGGTCCGGGTCCCTTGCTTTTTGGTTTCCATGGTCATAGTAGCCAGTTTCACCGGGACCTTGTTTTTAATTTGGGGGTCTTGCCCCAGTCTGTCCATCATCTTGTCATAGGATTCTCTGGACAGGAGTTGTTCATGGATTAGGATCATGTCATAGGTGGCCAGGTCCTTAAATTGAATGTCCACCAGCTTAAAGACTGCTGTATGGATTCCAAAACCCAGGACCAAAAGGGCCATACAACCCGTTACTCCCGCCAGGGTCATGAGCATCCGTATCTTATAGCGGAAGATATTTCTGGCCGTAACCTTTTGCAGGAAGGTCATCCGGGACCAAAGGGCCTTAAAGTTTTCCAAAAAGATCCGGTTACCTTGGGCTGGGGGCTTGGGCCTCATCAGGGAGGCTGCCGATTCTTTCAAGGACCGTCTGGTAATGATATAGGCCACAAGACCCGTACAGGCCAGGCCCACCAGGATACTGGAGAGGATGACCCAGGCATAGGCCTTGACTTCCAAGGGATAGACAATGGTTCCGGTGGAATAGGCATTGCCAATAAGGGGGGTAATAAAGAAATTCCCCAGGATGGCACCAAAAATTCCTCCCACAATGGCTGCCAAAAGTCCATAGAGGTAAAATTTTTGGGCGATTTGATTTCTTTGGAAGCCCAGGGCCTTAAGGGTTCCCATATAGTTTCTATGCTCTTCCACCATCCGGGTCATGGTGGTGAGGCTCACCAGCATGGAGATGGCAAAGAAAAAGAGGGGGAAGAGTTTCACCAGGGCGTCCATACTGTCGGCATAGCCCATGTAGTTGAAAATTCCCGGGTTGGACAGGCGGCTGTAGATGGTGTACATGGGCCTTTTCAAGAGAGTCATCAGGTCCTTGGCATTCCGGATGTCCACTTCCGCTTGGGCAAAGTCTTTTTGAGCCTCTTGGGCCTTTTCATCATAGTCCCTTTGGCCTTTTTTTAACTTTCCTCGACCGGTGTCCAGGTCTTTTTTAGCTGCATTTAACCGGTCCTGGCCCTTTCGCTTTTCTTGGTCCAGGGTTTTTCTGGCTTGGTCCAATTGGTCCTTGGCGCCTTGGAATTTTTCCAGACCCTGGGCATATTGGCTCTTGCCCTTTTCCAGGTCTTCTCGCCCTTGGTCCAGGTCTTTTTTACCTTGGTCCAATTTTGCCCGACCCTGGTCCAGGGTCTCCTTGGCATCCTTTAGGGTCTTTTGAGAATCTTCCAACTTGGACTTGCCTTGGTCCAATTGTCTTTGGCCATCTTGGAGTTTTTTTCGACCTTGGTCCAGTTGGGCAAGACCTTGGTCCAGTTGGGCCTTGGAATCCCTTAGGCGACCTTGGTTGTAGTCCAACTCTTCCTTGCCCTTATTGAGTTTCTTGAGGCCGTCTTGGTAGAGGACTTCCTTTTGGTCCAGGGTCTTTTTGCCTTCCTGCCATTGTGCCCGGCCTTGGTCCACTTTCCTTTGCTGGTCAGCTACTTGCTTGTCATAATTTGCCAGGGCCTGCTTGGCTCCTGCCAAAGCTCCTTCCTGGACTTGAATTTCTCCTTTTAACTGGGCAATTTTAACCGGGTCTCCTCCGTTCTTTTTTAGAGCATCCAACTGGCTCCTCTTATCAGCCAAGGATTTTTCTAGGCTCTTAACAGTCTCTGTCACTTGCTTTCGGCCCTGGTCAATGTCTCCCTGGGCTTGATCTAACTTTTCCTTTTTCTGGGCTAAGCTTGCCTTGCCCTGGTCCAGGGCTTGCCGGGCTTGCTTTAAAGTTTCTTCATTCTTTTGGATCTCCCCTTGGGCGGCTTGGAGTTTCGCCAGACCCTCTTGGTAGTCCTTTTGCCCTTGACTTAACTTGGCCTGGTTTTCTTCCAGGTCCTTCTTGCCTTGGATTAGACGGCCTTCTTCCGTCTTAATCCGATCCAAGCCTTCTTGGTATTCTTCCAGGCCTCTTGTATATTTTTCTCGACCTGCCTGGTAGTCGGCTTCTTTTTCAGCCAGGACTTTTTCTGAATCCTTGAGCTTCTTTTCTCCATCATCCAACTTATTTTTGTTGGCCAAGAGGTCTTTTTCCCCTTGGTCCAGGTCCTTTTGACCCTTTTGAATTTTCCCTTGGCCCTTGGCAATTTCTTCCCTAAGGGTTTTTTGGCCCTTTTGGTAGTCTTTTTCCCCTTGGTCCAATTTTTTCCTAGCGGCTTTCAACTTGTCTTGGGCAGCCTGGAGTTGATCCTTGCCAGATTGGAGGTCGTCTTCTCCCTTTTTGATTTTATCTTGGGCTTCACTTTTCATGGCCTCCAAACGGGCCTTGGGTCGCTGGCTAAAGAGGTCTTCTAGGTTTTTTCGACCTGCCAGGACCAAGTTTCGGTAGTTCTTGGAATCTGTCTTTAGGGCTCGAGCCCCCTTGAGACCAATTAAGGCATCTGTGGGCTCATCCAGCTTAAAGTCATCAGGGCTGACATAGGCAAAGCCCTCCAGGGCTGTTCCGTCTTCCTTGTTGCCCTTGTGGATGGTTTGCAAATATTCAGCCGAATCCACCAGACCCACCAGGACAAAGTCGTCCCGGACCATGGGCCTTTCTTCCTGGCCCAGGTCATACTTGTTTTTCACATCTTTAAAGGAAATGGAATCCCCTATTTTTATCTTTTTCTTGGTGGCATAGTCCCGGTCCAGGGCCAATTCCCCGGATTTGGAGGGGAGCCTTCCCTGGATCAAAAGAGGCTTGGCCCATTTTTTGGTCAAGGAAAGAAGATGGATGGCGTCGTTGGTCCCCTGGATATTCCGGTTCAGACTGTAGCGAAATTCCACATCCTCCATACCCTTTAACTGGGCAATCTGTTCAATATCCTGGTCTTCCAGACCCAGGGGGTTGGACAAAAACAAGTCATACATCCCAGCTTGGTCCAGCTTCTTTTCCAGGTTAAACCGCATAAGGGGCCCTGCAGCTGCCAGGCCCACCAGGACCATGACACCCAGGCCCACCAGGAGGACAATGGAAACAAATCGAGGAAAATTTTTTTTAATTTCTCGAACTAAGTCCTTGTTTAATGGTTTCATGTCAAACCTACCATTCTATCTCTTCAATATCCTTGGGATTTTCTTGAATTTCCACCCTCCGGACCTTGGAATCGTTGATTTCAATCAAGCGGTTGGCTATGGGGGCCAGGGCCGAGTTGTGGGTAATGACAATCACCGTGGTCTTTTCCCGGCGACAAGTTTCCTGGAGGAGCTTTAAAATATTCTTTCCAGTATGGTAGTCCAAGGCCCCTGTTGGTTCATCACACAAGAGGAGGGCGGGGTTTTTAGCCAGGGCCCGGGCAATGGCCACCCTTTGCTGTTCCCCACCCGATAGTTGGGATGGAAAATTGTTGAGCCGGTGAGAAAGACCCACCTGGTCCAATACCTTCTTGGGGTCCCGGCTGTCCTCCACAATTTGGATGGCCAGCTCCACATTTTCCAGGGCCGTCAAGTTGGGAATTAAATTGTAAAATTGAAAGACAAAGCCAATCTTGTCCCGGCGGTAGCGGGTCAATTCCAGGTCATTATAGCGGCAAATATCCTCCCCTTGCACAAAAATACTGCCGGAGGTGGCCTTGTCCATGCCCCCCAGGAGGTTCAAGAGGGTGGACTTTCCTGCCCCACTGGGGCCCAGAATAACCACAAATTCCCCCTCTTCAATGTCAAAATTCAGCCGGTCATTGGCTGTAACTACACTTTCACCCATTTGATATTGGCGGACCAAATCCACAACTTTTATAAAGGACATGTCAACCTTCTTTCTAAAAGGGCCTTTTCGCCATAAAAAGACCTCATATTTCTTTTCTTATTTAATCTTATTATACCCAAAATTTGTCCCAATGACCAAGTTCAAGCCCTATTTTCTCAAGTCTTTTTGCCTAAATTTTCTCCTGCCAGCCTAATTTTTAGAAAAAGTATGGTATAATAGGCTTAATTTATAAGGGATTCAAAAACTTTGACTTTGGAGGCTATGTTTTGCACATTAACTATGAAATAAACCAGGACGACCTAATTGAATTTTACATGTTCCACATGCAATATGACCGGCGGGCAATCCGAGCCCGGTTTTTACAGGCCCTGCTGGGTTGCTGTGCCATTGCAGTTATTACCTTTGGGCTCATTGCCTACTTCCATATCAACGCCCTGGAGGGCTGGATTGTAGGAATCATCACCATGCTTGCCTTTTTTTGGCTCTACCAGTTTTTCTTCCGGGCCATGATGCGGAGGCGGATCCTTGCCCTTTTAAAAAAGAACCACCCCTACGATTCCTATGGGGCCAAGTCCATGACCTTTGAAAAAGACCACCTTATGGAAACCACCAACGGCCTCAAGAGAAAACTTTTTTATAAGGACATCCTCCGGTCCCTTGAAACCAAGGACTACTTTTACATCTATGAACAACCAGGAGTTGCCTATACCCTGCCTAAACGCTGCCTGTCCAACAAGGCCTCAGAGGAAATTCGCAACTACCTGAAGATGACCGCCCCAGAAGATGGCAAGGACCCCTTAAAGGAAAGACTCACCGACAGCCTCTTAAACAAATCTGAAGACAGTAAGAAGTAACCAGAGCCGGTTACTTCTTTTTATATAAAAAGCAAAAAGAAGAGTTGACATTTTCTTAAAATTCTCGTATACTCAATAGAGAGTTTTGCTGTCGTAGCTCAGTAGGTAGAGCACTACATTGGTAATGTAGAGGTCACGGGTTCAAATCCCGTCGTCAGCTCCATAAAGGAAAAAGGAAGCGGGCCTAGGGTTCGCTTCCTTTTTTTAAGTCCAGGGTCCCGGTAAGGACCTTGGATTTTTTTGCAATTTTTCACTTCCTAGTCCAGGCTCCCCCGAACTTCCGCCATAAGGACCCGGCTGTTCCTCTTGCCAAAAAAGGTCACCTGGATAGATTGGATCCGGGCCAGGTCCAGGGAGCCAGCTCCGTCGGGAATTGGAAAGGTCAGACTTTCAAAGCCAGACTTGTCTTCATAGTCTCCGGTAAAGTATTGGAATTTTGTCAGGGCCACTGGGGTTTGACCTTGGAGGCCTTGCTTGGGCCCCAGGACCAGACTTTTTCCACTTCCATCCTTGACTTCTACTTGAACTTCCAATGGGGCCTCACTTAGGTTCATCAGGTCCAGGTTCAAGGTCTTGAGTCCCCTAAGGTCTTTTTCCGGAAAGGTCATTTCATAGTCGGCCTTGGAATTAAAGTCCACCTGGAGGCCATGTTTGTCTACATGAGACCCACCTCCTGTGTGGTTGAGCTCCACTTCTTTGAAGGACTGGGCCCCCTGGATCCGGTTTCGCCCTCCCAGGTTGTTGGTTAAGAGTTGGTGGTCGTCTTCAAAGTGGATGAGGGTTTCTTCCCGACCACTTTCTTTTTTAATGTAGTAGATGCCTTGGGGCAGTCTATTTTTGGCATGGTTGAAAAAGTCCTCCCTGCCCTGGATGGAGTCTTGTAAAAATCCTGCAATGGCCTTGGCCACCAGGGCTTCCTGGTAGGGCCTGGGCAGGAGGTCTTTTTCGTTATAGAAAAAGCCTTCCGGCAGGGACTGGTCTTGCTTCCACCGGCGGTTGGACCGGGCATGGTTCATATAGGCCACATAGATGGCCATTTTTTTCTTGCCTGGATCTTTTAGGATGTTGTGGTTGTAGCCATCGTCTCCCATAAAGTCTGTTACATCGGAATCATGGGACCCGTGGATGGTTAGGTAGTCGTAGTTTTCAATAGCGGGAAAATGACCTGCCGGCGTGTATTGGCCACTGGTGGGAGACAGGGTAATGATGCCCCGGACAGATAGGGGATAGGATAATTTTATCTGACCGTTGTCGGGATAGACTTCCTGCTTGCTAAAGTCGGCGGCCAGGTGGGCTGCTTCGCCACCCCGGCTGTGACCCCCCAGGTAGAGGTCCTCTTCCTTAAAAGCCTGGTAAAAAACAGACTGGGGATTTTTATTTTCCTTAAAGAGGTAGAGGATATTTTCCAAGAGGAGGATGGCCCTGGCGTCATTTTCATTGCCAACCCCCTGGCCCAAAAAACCATTCAGGGCATTTTCATCCACACTGACAGTGGCAATTCCCCTTTGGGCCAGGTAACGGCCCAGGTAGTCGTAGCCCAGGTGGCTTTTTTCCGTCATGATATGGTTGCCGTGGACAAAAAACAAAACAGGCGCCTCCTTGTTTGCCGGCAGGTAGACCTTGCCGGCCAGGGGGGTCCTGGATAGGGAGTAGCCCCAGTACCAGTCTCTGAGTTTTTTATTCCAGCCATCATAGTAGACATACTTGGACAGGTTGACCCGGGGAGTCTTGGCCCCATAGGTGTACTCCCGGGCCTTGGGGGCATGTATGGCATCCTTGCCCAAAACCAGGTCCTTTCTCTCAGGACTCATAAAGCCCGGATAGAATAAAAAACCCACCAAGCCCCCTTGGAGGACCAGGGCCAAAACCAAGAGGGGGGCCCTCCAGGTCCCGGCCATTTTTGTGTCCAGGCAGCGTAAGAAAAAGACTTGGACCAAAAAAACCAGGGCCACCAGGCCATAGACCAAGGTATCCGATAAAAATCCATCTCCCTGGACATCAAAAAGCCACTGGCTCAAGGCGTAAATAAAAAGTCCCGGAGCCAGCAAGTCCAAGAGCCGGACATAGGGGCTCTTGGCAAAAATCTTCAGGGCCAGGCCATGGAGGCCCAGGGCCAAGACCAGACTCAAGACCAAGAGTCCCCCGGTCCAAAGGTAACCCGGAATCTCCGGGTCAATTTGATAGGCCAGGTCTTCTCCAATAAAGTAAAGAACTGATAAAAAATAAAAATAGGCCCGACTTGTCCACTTGTCCAGGGCAAAAATTTTTTTGCTGATTTCAGATAATTTTCTCATTTTTCCCTCTTTTAAAAAAACGTCCAAATTCAATGGTCCTTGAATCTGGACGTTTTTTCATTCGTCTTCATTGTTTATGTCCTCTCCTCGCTTGGGAGAGTGGTTTTCCTTGTCTTTTTGGTAGGTCCTTTTGACCTCTTCCACAGAAAAAACTTCCTGGCTAGCATTTTCCCCATAAAAGGCCACCTTGACCTGGCCCTTTAAGAGTTGCCGGTCCACAACTGTGCCCCTTCCCTGGTCTGTGTCCACAATTTCTCCGATAAAGGGAGTTTTCTTGTGCATACACTCATAACCTTCTTGCTCATAGCGCAAGCAGCACATCAGGCGACCGCAAATCCCGGATATCTTTGATGAATTCAAGGACAGGTTTTGGTCCTTGGCCATCTTAATGGTTACTGGGTCAAACTTTTGTAAAAAGCTGGAGCAGCAACAGCGGCGGCCACAGGCTCCCAGGCCTCCTAAAAACTTGGCCTCGTCCCTGACCCCTACCTGTCTCAGCTCAATGCGTGTCCTATATATTCTTGCCAAATCTCTTACTAAATTTCTAAAATCTACCCGGCCCTCTGCTGTAAAGTAAAACAAGAGCTTGCTCCGGTCATAGGTATAGGCACTGTCGATGAGTTTCATGTCCAAATTATTTTTTTCAACACATTCTGCGCAAACCTTCAAGGCCTTCCGGGCCTCTTCCTTGTTTTTGGCATAGATGGCTAAATCCTCATCTGTGGCCTTCCTTAAAACTGCCTTCAGGTCCCCGACAACTTCCTCTTCAGAAATTTCCTGGTTACCTGTGGCAATTGTTGCAAATTCTCTTCCCCAGCTCATTTCCACAATGACCTTATCTTTTGGGGATAAACTTAGTCCTTGAGAGGCAAAATTATAGATCTTTCCGGTTGGTTTAAACTGTACCCCAACAACATCGATCATAAATATTCCTCCTGTATTTTTATAAATAAGCCTTCCAGTACAAGGCGACTATTTCCATTCCTTTCAAGAAAAGTGAAACTTTCCTGAATGTCTTTAATGATAGTATAAAGTGATGAATTTTTCAAGGTCTCCCCCTGAATCAAGACCAGCTTGTCCCGGTGGACTAAAAGGTCCTGGTCTCCCAGGGTCTTGTAGACCAAGATATCCCGGTAGTATTGGGCCATCAGGAGTAAAAAGTCCTTTAGGTAGGCCTTTTTGGTTAAAAGGTCCTCTGTTAAAACAAAGGGGAAGTCCCGACTCTTTCGCTTAAAGTCTTGAATCTTTTGAAAAAATTCAGCCCTTAACCGGATCCAGTCCTCATCTTCCAAATAGGCCAGGGCCTTTTCCAAACACCCCCCAGATAGGCTTACGGCATCCTTTAGAGATTCCTTGGTCCCATAGCCCTGGTCCTTCAACCAGGCCAGGAGGTCTTCTTCCCTGACAGGATGCAGAGGAATTACCCGGGCCCTGGACACAATGGTATCCAAAAGTTGGCCCTCATGGACAGCTGTCAAAAAAATCGCCACCTGGCTTTGGGGCTCTTCCAGGGTCTTTAAAAGAGCATTTTGCCCCTGGACTGTCAGCTGGTCTGCCTCTTGGATGAGAAAAACTTGCCGCCCTCCCAGGTAGGAGGTCTTTTGACTCTCCTCAATCAAGTCTACAATTTCCTGTTTTTTAATGGTCTCTTCCCCAGCGCAAAGCTGGTGGAAGTCAGGATGGTTGCCAGACTCCACCTGGAGGTCGCTTTGGTCTTTTTGGTCCCCGGCTAGGTAGATTTTTGCCAAGTCCTTGGCGAGACGGGCCTTGCCCACCCCCTGGGGTCCCGTAATTAGAAGGCAGTGGGGCAGGGCTCCTTCTTCCTTGCGCTGGCAAAATTCTCGGACATAGTCTTCATGGCCAACGAAAACTTGACCCATTAAAATTCCCGTCCTATATCTCCAGCCATGTAAAAGACATGGATTCCTTCCTTGGCTCCATCCAGGTCCCGGCTCAGGTCTTCAAAAATTCCCTTTAGCTGGTCCAAGCTATCTTCTTGGATTCCCAAGATGACTGTGGTGTTCCCCTGCTTTAAAAAGCCTCCAGAAGAGGCCAACCGGGTAAACTGGATCTTTTTTTCCAAGCACCGGTCCATGAGTTTGTCCATGAGATTATCCGGTACAATTGCAAGTATCATCTTCATGCCGGGTCTCCTAGTAGCGAATGTATTGGTCTACATCCAGGATAAAAACCGTAGCCCCGCCAACCGTCACATTGACGGGATAGGGAGCGTAGGATTCTCCCGGCATGGTTACAGTTAAGAGGCTGGTGGCCACTTCCCTGGTCTTGCAGTTTTTTTCTATGATCTTTAAGAGGTCCTTGACCTGGTCCTCTTGGACCCCCATTAAGAGGGTGGTGTTGCCTGATTTTAAAAATCCTCCAGAAGAAGATAGCTTGGTAACCCGAAAGTTTGCCTTGGTTACTTCTTCAATGAGGATGCTGGCATCCTGGTCTTGTACAATAGCTATGACTAATTTATCCATGGACTTCCTCCAATATTTTTATACACTCTTGGTAAATTTCTTCTGGTGTTTTTCCTGCATCCAAGACATGGATGCCCTTGCTTTGGGCCAGGGCCTGGTAGCCCTCTTGAACCCTTTTGAAAAAGGCGTCTCCGGCCAATTCCAACCGGTCGCCTCCCTGGTCAATCTTCCTTTGCAGGGTCTTTTGCCAGTCCACCTTTAAGTAAAAGGTTACGTCGGGCCGGAAGAACCCCGTTGCAAATTCATTGATCTTTAAAACCTCTTGGGGGCCAAGCTCCCTACCATAGCCCTGGTAGGCCAGACTGGATAGGATGTAGCGTTCGCAAAGGACAATGTAGCCCTCTTCCACAGCCGGCTTGATTTTTTTAAAGACATGCTCGGCCCTGGAGGCTGCATAGAGCAAGGCCTCAGTCCTGGGGTCCATTTCATCCCCCTGCTTTCTCAAAATCATATCCCGAATTTCTTCCCCCAGGTCTGTACCTCCGGGTTCTCGGGTCAGGAGGACCTTGGCCCCCCTTTGGTCATAATAGTCTTTTAACTTCCCTGCCAGGGTGGACTTTCCGGACCCGTCCGATCCCTCCAGGACAATAAATTTTCCCTTCATTCAATCACGTCCATTCTATGGTCTTGGTCAAGGCCTTCCAGTTGGATTCCTTGGTCCAGGTAGGCCTCGATTTGCCTTAGCTGGTCCTCCCTAATTCTTTCCCCGGGAAAAATCAAGGGGATGCCCGGTGGGTAGGGAGTGATAAAGTCCAAAGACTCCAGGCCCAAAGTCTCCTTGTAGTGGAGGGTTCTTGCCCCCTCCTTGCGGCGGTTGATAGTTAAAATTTCCTCCCTAAGGGGAGGGTCTTGGGGCCAGGTCTTGCCCAGGGGCTGTCTTTTTTCAAAAGAAGTTAAAGCCTCAGCCAAGAGGTCCAAGTCTTCCGGGTGGTCAAAGGCCGTCACCACAGCTAAAACAAAACGCTGGTCATGCATTTCCATTCCCAGGCCATGGTCGTAAAATAAACTTTCATAAAGCTCCAAGCCCCCATAGCCCGGCACTTCAATTAAGAGTTTAAAGGGGTCCTTGTCAGGAGCCTGGACCAGGTTAATCCCTTGATCCTCCAATTTTTTCCCAAAGTCTTCCAAGGGTCCCAAAAGGTCCTGGAGCCTTTGGCGACCATAGAGGTCCATCCAGGTTACAGATTTTTCAATGGAAACCATCATGGGATAGGAGGGGGAGGTAGTAGTAAAGAGGTTGAGCCCCCTTTGAAGTTTTTTTTGGTCCAGGTTTGGACCTGCGTGGACCAAGGCTGTAGATGTTAACCCCGGCAGCATCTTGTGGACAGAATGAACTACCATGTCTGCCCCATGGGCCAGGGCCGATGTCTCCGGTTTAAAAAAGGGAAAGTGGCCTCCATGAGCCTCATCCACCAGGACCCTAATGCCCCTTTTCCGGGCCAGGTCCATGATCTCCTTCATGGGAGCCAGGTAACCATAGTAGGATGGCGAAGTCACCACTAAGATGTCCAAGTCTTGGGCCCTTTCCAAGCTGTCCAGGGACAGGCTCTTGGCCAGGCCCTGGGGACTCCGGTCCACATCCAAAAGACAAACCTCCAGGTCCAATAATTCGCAGGCCTGGAAGACACTCCGGTGAGCATTTCTTTGGACCCCCACCCTCTGTCCTCTTTGGCTTAGGGCATAGAGGCCTGCATAGATGGCCATGGTGGACCCACCCAGGCCAAAAAAACTCTTGTGGGCCCCATAAATTTTGGCAATTTTTTCCATGGATTCTTTTAAAATCCCCTCTGCCTGGGCCAGGTTATCCGTTCCAAAGGTCTCTGTGGTGTCCAGGGCGGCTAAATTTTTATATAGGACCTCCCACTTGCCCTTGTGACCAGGAAAATGGAAGGAATGTTTTTCAAGATTTTTATAGTGAACCAGGTCTTTTTCCAGTGACATGCTTGCTCCTTTCCCTTTTATTGTACCACGACAAGAAAAAAAGGTCATCTAAAGAAAAAGACTTTCCCCATGACTTGGAGAAAGTCTTTGTTTTTTATTTTTTTCTTCTTTGGGCGCGGTAGGGCTTGGCCGATAGGAAGACCAGGGAAATCATCCCCAGTCCCAGACCTAGGTAGTAGGTCAAGAGCCGGGTTAGGATCATCCAAAAAAAGGCAATATCTTCCGGAACATAGCCCTGGTAGACCCGGTAAAAGACCCCTTCTGCTGCCCCAACACCCCCAGGCAGGGGCAGGCCTTCTGTGGCCACCACCAATTGGGATTGGAGGGCAATGGATTTTAAAAAGGTCAGGGTCTTGTAGCCCAGGCTCCGGTAGACAAAATAGCTAATGGCATAGGAAAAAACCAAGAGCAGGATGTTCATCAGGAGGATGGGGAGTAATTTTTGGGGATTTTTCTTAAAATAGGCCCCATATCTGGCATAGCCTTCCATGGACCTTTGGGCTGCATCCAGGTTGACCCTTTTTAAAAAGGGAACCTTCCAGGCCTTCATCTTCTGTAAAAAGGCCAAGACAAAGTGGGGGACCTTCTTTTGGCTCACCATGACAGACCCCTGAAAAAGGGCCAAAAAGACCTGGATTAAAATACCATAAACCATTAAAGCCGTCACCTTAGAGGGCAAATTGCTAAAGAGGTCCCGGTAGGAAAGGTGGGCAAAAAGTCCCATAACCACCATGGCCAGGTGGTAGCTGGTGTTAAAAACCACCAATCCCATCATGGAAGAAGCCAGGGGAATCTGGTCTCGGTTCATATAGTAGAGCTGGCCAGGCTGGCCGGCAGACCCTCCGGGAGAAATAGAGGAGAAAAAATAATCCACCAGGCTGTAACCATAGGTCCTGGTCAGGGGAATTTCCAGCCCTTGGAGTTTAAAAATATAGCGGTAGGTCAGGGCCTCCATCAAGAGAAAGAAGAGAAAAAAAATCCCTGCCAGGATTAAAAATTTCGGTAAGCGAACATGGGAAAAAACTGTAAAAAGACTGGTCCCCCTGGGAGTTAAAAAGTAAATAGTGGCCAGGGAGATCAGACTGGCTAAAAATCCTTGGAAGATGGTTCGTTTTTTCATAGACCTGTCCACCCTTCCAAGGGAGCCGGGCTTGTGGCCAATTTCCTAGAAAGGTCTTCCACCAAGAGGGGAACCAGGGTCTTACAGAGGGGGTTGGCCTTACCCTTGGTCCCATCGTGGAGGACCAGGACATGGCCGGGACCGCTAAGCTTGACCAGGCGGTCCAGGAGGGTTTTTTCCTCCTGCAATTCCCAGTCTCCTACCAAGCCGGTCCAATGGACAATTTTTAAGCCATGCCTCTTGCAAAAAATTAGGCTGGCCCAGGTATAGGCCCCATGGGGAGCCCGGTAGTAGTTTGGACAAATTCCCTCTTGTTTGAAAATTTGATAGGCCCTTTCCAGGTCCTTTTTTTGCTCCCAATAGGTCATCTTCAAGGGGTGTTTGTGGCTGTAGCCATGAAGGCCAATCCCATGACCCTCTTCCTGGATCCTTTTCAAGGTCTCCTTCCTCTTGACCACTTCTTCCCCTAAAAGAAAGAAGCAAGCCTGGCATTGACAGGCCTGTAAAACATCCAAAAGCTGGCCTGTCACCTCTGAAGGACCATCGTCAAAGGTTAAAAAAGTCCCCTTAAAGCCTCGGCGCACAAGTTTTTTACGCCCTAGGACCAGGGGGAGGCCCCAAACAATAAAGGCAAGGCCTCCAAGGCCCATAAAGATCAAGAGTCCCTTTTCCATTTTCCGTCCTTTCTCTTAGCCTGCATGGTAGGCAGGATGAATTTTTCCCAGATACTTTTCCCTTCCCGGTCCCTCCATAAAGGGAGTCCTGGGTCCATGATAAGTGGAAGCCACCAGGTCCACCAGGTCCGGCATACCCGTAATTCGATTATCCCTCAAATGAATCCGATAGTCCACTAGTTGTCTGCGGGTCAAGACAGGCATCTTCCTTTCCAGGAGAAAGCCCCCCTGGATGGATTCAAGATACCTGGCATTTCTCACCTCTTGAGACAGGTAAGGTTTAATATAACAAATAGGCAGCTCCCAGTAAAGGGCTTCCAAGATACTCATCCCTCCAGGTTTTGTAATGCAGAGGTCGGCCCATTGGTAGTGCTTGTCCAGAGAGGACAAAAAGGGATAGGGACTTACATCCCTTAATTGCCAGGACTTGATTTTTTGGTAGAGCTTTTTATTTTTTCCACAGAGGACCCGGATCTTGGCCCCTTGTCTGTCTCTTAAGTCCTGGTAAAATTTCTTATTTTCAGGCAGCAGGCCCAGGCCCCCGCCAGCCACTAGAATGTGGAGGGGCCCCCGCCGGCTGGGGTGTTGGACATATTGCTTGGGCCAGCCATAGAGGTGGACCTTCTTGTCCTCAATACCCAGGCTCAACATGGAAGACTTGGTGTAGTCTGACACCACCAGGTAGGCATCTGTACTTTCTTGGATCCAACCCTCATGGGGTGTAAAATCCGTAATCATGGTGATAAAGGGCGTTTGGTCAAAATAAGTTTTTTTATAGTAGTTTAAGAGGTGGGCTGCTGCCGAATAGGTAGCCACATAGACATCCGCCCCCCGATAGCGGTCCATCATTTGACAAAAGCGGTCTCTAAGTGGGTCTAAAAAGTGATAGGAGAGGTTGTGGGCCCCCTCCCCCGTTACCATCCGGTTGAGATACCGGGCCTGCTTGGCCCAGGCCCCGTAAGTCTTATAGATAAAGTCTGCTTTTTCAGGGAACATTTCTTGAATGATGTCGACAATTTCCACGTCATGGTTTTTCCAAGACTCCTTTAAATACAAGGCCCCCTTCATGTGACCTGCACCAAAACGACAAGTAAAAATTTTAACCTTCATTTGCATTCCCTCCTTCCTGTTTTCTGACTCAAGTATAGCACAATTTTTAAGGCTTTTTTCCTCACAAGTCGCATATTTACTTGCTTAGAACTAAATCTTAGACCTTTCTTAAATATCTTAGAACCTTCTTAAAAGAGAAAGCTTATTTTTCCCTTACGGGGATTTTCCATAAAAAAAATAGGGGTAACCCCCTATTTTAAAAATCTTTTTGATTCAAACGCTTCATGGATAAAAAATAACTTAGGCCCATAAATAGCAGACTCAAGGCCAAGATTGCAAGTAAGCTCAAGGGGATATTGTTCAAAACCCTTTGAATCAAGCTCTTCATAGCTGGTTGAAAGAATCGACTAAGAGAGAGGATGGCAACCCACAGGACAAAGACCAGATAGCGACCAAGCTGACTGCCAAAATAGATAAAAAAGACCAGTAAAAATCCACTGATAACCAGCAAGAAAGAAAAGTTTAGTCCAGCCAGAAAAATTGACATGCCACTTGCCAAGTCTTGAGCCAAGGCAAGGTAGACAAGAGAGGCCAGGGCCGTAACCAAGGCCACAAACACACTGACAAAATACTTGCTCTTTAGGTAGAGCTCTTGGCCATGATTTACCAAAAGATAGTATTGGATATCATGAGATGTTTCATCATTGTAAAAGCTCATATTGATGTACATGATGGATATAAAACACCCTGCTAGGCTTATTAGGGTCAAGGGAGGAATTTCTTTATTAAAATATCCTAATAGTCCCACAAAAATCAAAGCTCCTAGTAAAATACGTCTACTTAAATATAAGTCCCTACGGATCATTGCTTTCATTGGATCCCCCTTCCATGGATGGTATAGGTCATGATGTCTTCCAGGCTGGGCTTTTCATAGTCCCCGGACCAATCCTTTAAGTTGACCAGGATGGTGACCCCATAGGCAGATTCTTTTTTTCCTAGAACCTTCTCCTTGTCCAGGTCCCTGTAGTCCTCCCAAGATAGGGACACCAGGCCATGCTGGTCCAAGAGTTCGTCCTTGGCATCCAGGTAAAGGAGCTGGCCCTGGTGGATAAAACCAATATAGTCTGCCACCTTTTCCAGGTCCGACAGGATGTGGGAAGAAATCACCACGGTTTTCTTTTCGTCTTGGATAAAGTCCAGGAGGTCATCTAAAAAATCTTCCCGGACTAGGGGGTCCAGGCCTCCTGTGGGCTCATCTAAAATTAAAAGGTCTGAGTCCCGGCAAAGAGCCAGAGAAAGCCCCAGCTTCATCTGCATACCCCGGGACAATTCCTTGACCTTTTTATCTGGGTCCAAGGCAAATCTTTGACAAAAGAGGCTAAACTTTTCCTCCTGCCAGCTTGGATAAAGGTCCTTGGCAATCCTCCCCACCTGGCTTATTTTTAAATTTTCTGCCAGTGGAAGTTCATCAAAGACCACAGCAATTTTTTCATACTGGCTATAGGTCTGGCGGTCCATCTTCTCTCCCAAGACTTCAATGGACCCCTGGTCAATTCTTTTGAGGCCCAAAAGGCACTTGATTAGGGTGGACTTGCCTGCTCCATTTTCTCCAATCAGGCCCACAATGACCCCCTGGGGGATTTCAGCCGAGATAGGCCCCAGGCGAAAGGAAGGATAGTCCTTTACCATATTTTTTAAGACAATACTAGTCATCATTTTCCTCCAATAAGTCCATGAGCTCAAGCAAGTCCTGGTTGGACAGGCCCAGGCGTTTGCCATATTCCATGGCTGCCAGAAGGTGGTCTTCGCATTTTTTCCGGTTGAGTTCATTGACCATGTCCATATTTTTTGCCGCCACAAAAGATCCCTTGCCTTGGACAGAGTGGATCAGACCCTCCTGCTCCAAGACATCATAGGCTTTTTTTGTGGTTATGACAGAAATTCTTAATTCCTTGGCCAGGCTCCGGATGGAGGGAAGTTTTTCTCCTTCTTTTAGGGTAGAGTCCAGGATTTGCTTTTTAATTTGCTCTTTAATTTGTTCATAAATGGGTTGGTTACTAGAATTTTTTATAAGAATGTGCACGATTCAACCTCCTAGTGTATATATTGTATATAAACACTTAATACATGTCAAGTCCTTCTTTTTTTGGTATACTTAGTAAAAAGGAGGAATGATGATGAAGGCTTTACTTGTCTATAATGGGGGTTTGGGAAAAAACTATATCTTGTATGATGTGGTGCGGGACTTAATTGAAAGGGCCAGGGAATTTTCAATTGACTTAATCCCCAAAAGCAATGAAGAACTTTTGGTTTTGGAGTCCAGCCAGGGGGAGGAGGTTTTAAATTTAGACTTTGACCCAGCCTTTGTCTTGTTTTTGGACAAGGACCTGGACCTGGCCAGGGCCCTGGAAAATAAGGGTTATCCCCTTTTCAATTCCTCCCAGGCCATTGGCCTTTGTGACGATAAAAAAAAGACCTACCAGGTCCTCCGAGGTCTTCCCATGCCCAAGACGATTTTTTCTCCCCTCCTCTACCATGCCAAGGAAAATAGGGACTATTGTAAAGAAGTTTGGTCCCGGCTCCAGGCTCCCTTGATTTTAAAGGCTGCCCAGGGGTCTTTTGGAGAGCAGGTCAAACAAGTTAAAAGCCTGGAGGACCTGGTCCGAGAAACCAGGGCCATGTCCCCTACTTCCTATCTGGTCCAGGAGTGCATCCAAGAAAGCCTGGGGCGGGACATCCGGGTGGTCCTGGTGGGTGACCAAATTTTAGGAGCCATGGAAAGGACCAACCAAAAAGACTTCCGGTCCAATATCTATCTTGGAGGCCAGGGAAAAGAAATCCAACTGACGGCTGACCAAGAGGCCCTGGCCCTGGAAGCCCACCGGCACTTGGGGCTAAACTTTTCCGGGGTAGACCTTCTGGTCTCCTCCCAGGGGCCCCTGGTTTGCGAAGTCAATAGCAACCTGTCCTACCTGGGCTTCCAAAAAGCCACTTCCATTCCTGTAGGCAAATTTATCCTAGAAGAAATTTTAAGTCAACTTTAATTTTTGAAGCTTGCTTTGAAAAAAGACCCTGGAGCCTTCAAGTCCCTAAAAGGGATTTGCCGGACCACAGGGTCTTTTTTATTGTTTTCTTTTCTTATAGGCTTCTAGCAGATCTAACTTCTTGATATTACCCAGGGGGTTTGCCCCCTCTTGACTGGATAAGAGGTCGCCGGATCCTGTCACAAAAAGCCCCTCTAGGCCATCCCGGTCATAGTCTACCACCAGGATTTTTTTCGCCCCTTCTCTGGAATCCAGGTCAGCCAGTTTTTTCCTAAGCCTAACTTTTTCTTGGGGGTCCAGGCCCCCTTCCAATTTTGCCCCCAGGGGAAGGTCCTGGAAGCAGCAGAGAAATTGGACCCCTCTTTGGATTAGGAGGTCTAAAAAGTCCCCCTCCGCTACTTCCTTATAATTTTTCTTGTCCAAGTGGATGGCTGCCGTCACTGGCAATCCCTGGGACCAGATCCAGGCCAGGGCATCCAGGCCCTCCAAGTCTTTCCCAGGTTGGATTTCCACAAGGAAGTGGACATTGCCCAATTTTTTCATATAGGCTGCCAGGCCCCGGTCCAAACAAGCCCCTGGGATCCAAAGATAAAAAATACAGTCGCTGTGTTTGCTGGCCAAGAGGATGATTTCCCTTTGCCTGGCCTCTAGGTCCAGGTCTCTTAAAAAATAAAAATAGATTCCCAGGTCCTTGCCTTGGGTCACCAGCTTGTCCAGGTCCTGGTAGGTCAAGGTCCCCTGCTGGTTTTGGGTCTCAACCACCATAAAGGAAGCCGCCGGCAGGCCCAATTTTTCCTGCCATTCCTCCCGTCTCTTTTCCCCCTGGATGGCATGGTGGAAAAAAATATTTAAGAGGCTGGTTTTTAAAATATTTTCATGGATCCTGTCCCGGGCCTCCAGGACCATCTCCCTCCAAGGGTGGTTCCGATTCCGGGCCAGGCTTTCCCAGGTCTTTAAGTCTTCCGGGTCCAAGGCATTGAAGGTCTTGGCAGTCTTCACCAGCTGGTCAATGGCCTGGTCCGGATCCTTTTTTAGGCTAGCCAGGGTGCGGTTGATAAAGGATCGGACCCCTGCCCGGTTGGCTTTTTCAAAAATAGTCGACAAGTTTCCACCTGCTTTCCTCGGTCTACTGATAATTATTCTTAGTATTTACCTTATTTTATCAAATCTTGGAAAAGTTCTCAATCTCCAAATAAAAAGGACCCCAGTTTAAAAACTCGAGCCCTTTTCTTCGTCAAAACAAGCCCAGACTACACCGGCTACCCGGGGACCTGAATGGACTAAAACCACCGGAGACAGGGGGACCATTTGGTAGTAGTCCGCCTGGGCAATTTCCTCTTGAAAGGCCTCCTCCAGCTTGGCTTTTTCTTCTTCTCCCTGGCCATAGAGGAGGGAGAGGTAGTATTTTTTCTCGGGATCTAAAGACTTTTTCACTTCCTGGACCAGGTAGTTGTAGGCCCTTTTTTCCCCGCGAATTCTTTCTCTTACAGCCATGAGCCCATCTGAAATATCCAAGATGGGCCGGATATTTAAAACATTGGCAATGGTTCCTGTGGTTTTTTTCATCCGACCTCCCCGGATGAGGTTGTCTAGGCTGCCAAAATAGGCCCTTAACTGGACCCGGTCCTGGGCCTTCATCTCTTCCAGGCCCTGGCAAATTTCTTCAAAGCTATAGCCCTGACCCTCCAGGTCCAGGGCCCGAACCAGGTAGGCTCCTTCTGCAAAACTTACGGCATTGCTGTCGAAAATATAGATATTAAAGTCCTTTTTTTCCTGGGCATAAAGTTTCAAAAAATTATGAAAGGAAGAAAATTTATGGCCCATGGTAATAATTAAAATATTTTTAATCTTTCGCTCTTTTATCCTTTCCAGGATCCGGTCAAAACGGTCAAGAGAGCATACCGAGCTGGTGGGAATTTCCTCTTTCATCTTTTCAAATAGGCTTTCCCGGTCAATACTTTCTCCTGTTATGTAGTGACCATGGGAAAAATTAATGCCAAAGGGCAGGGAATATACTTGATGTTGTTCCAGGATTTCCTCATCGATATCACTGGCATGGTCCACAATATAGGCAATGGAATGATTCATGAATGGTCCTTTCTTCTTTTAATAACTTTACTACTATCATACGATTTTTAAAGTTTTTGTCAAGAAAGCCATCTAAAAGAAAAGGTTCTATAATAAATGTTGGGGTCCCCCTAGACTCCAACATTTATTTTTTGCCATAAAAAATGCACTTATCTCTTTTTTCCTTTACAATAAAGTTACCACAACAAAATGAAAGGGTGAGATAAGTGCAAAACTATACTAACACAAATCTATTGAATTTAAAAGGTGTCTCTATTGACGAGGTGGTCTCTTTTGATGATCACATTGATGTAAAACTCCATTCTTTATACAAGGAGGGACTTTGTCCTGTTTGTGGGCATAAGACCTCTCGCATCCATGATTATCGTCTGCAAAGGATCCAACATACGCCCATTGGCTTGCGGAAGGTCTTTCTTTTTCTTCGGAAGAAGCGCTTTGTTTGTCCTCATTGTCAGAAGCGTTTTTATGAGTCTTTGGATTTCTTAGCTCCTTATTCTAGACGGACTAAGGATCTCCACTTCTTTATCCAAGACCAATTAAAACAGGTCCGGTCTTTATCTTCTATTGCCAAGGACTTGGGTTTATCTTCCTCTTGTCTCACAAGCTATCTAAAGTTGGCTCCAAGGAGGCGGCCAAATCTTCCTCGGGTCTTAAGTATGGATGAGTTTAAGGGAAATGCTGGTGGGGATAAATACCAATGTATTTTAGTGGATCCAATCCATCACCAGGTACTGGATATTTTACCCTCTCGACGAAAGAAGGCTTTAATGGACTACTTTTCTTCTTTTCCCAAGGAAGAACGAAGAAGGGTGAAGTATGTGGTTATGGATATGAGTCATCTTTTCTACGCCGTCTTAAAGGAATTCTTCCCTCAGGCAACCTTCATTGCGGATAAGTTTCATTTTGCCAGACAAGTCTTTTGGGCCTTAGAGAATGTCCGCAAGACACGACAAAAGGCAAGGGATGCAAAGTATCGCCTCTACTTTAAACGGTCCAAGTCCATCCTACGGAAAAAAGGCAGTCGGCTAAGCCCCGAAGAAAAAGAAAAGCTGGAACTAATGCTTTGGCAAGACAAGGAAATCAAAGAAGCTTATCTCTTAAAAGAACGCTTTTATGACGTCTTAGATGCCTCCAGCAAAGAAGAAGCAAGACAGGCCTTAGACAAGTGGCTGTGGGTTGCTAAAGAAAGTGGATTAAAGGAATTTAAAGCCAGTATTCGGGCCTATGAAAACTGGAAAGAAGAAATCCTAAACGCCTTTTCCACAGGCATCACCAATGGACAAACAGAAGGCTTTAACAACAAAATCAAAGTGATTAAACGGGTTTCCTATGGGTATCGGAATTTTGAGAACTTTAAGAGTCGTATTTTAATGGTCTTTCGAGCATAAGAAAGGGGCGAGAATAGATCTCGCCCCAACATTTGACAAAGAGCCAAAGAAAAAAGCCTTCCTCCTTGGGAGTCGGGCTTTTTCCTCTACTTATCCTCTTGGTCCTTGATTTCCGTACCCCCTTCTTCTGGGGCATTGGTATTTAAAATCTTCAGGGTGATGTTTTTTTCCTTTACCAGGTCAATGGCATCTCTTTGGTAGACCTGGGCCCCCTGGTCAATAAGGTCGGTCAGCTCCTGGTAGTTCATAGAGGGAATCCTCTTGGCATCCTTGGACAGGTTGGGGTCCTGGGTCATAATTCCGCTGACGTCGGTCCAGTTTTCATAGACCTTGCTTTGGAGGGCACTGGCAATAATAGACCCGGTGTAGTCGGACCCACCCCTCTTGAAGGTCCGGATGTCTCCCTGGGCATTGGCCCCGTAAAATCCGGGAACCACAACTCTTTGTCCCTTGTGGATGGTCTTGATAATGGCCTTGTAGCTTTCTCCATAGTCCAATTGGTCTTGGCTTTTTAAGCGAATGATGTCCTTGGCGTCGATAAAGTCGTAGTCTAAGGCCTGGGCCAGGATTTTTGCATTTAAATATTCTCCCCGACTCAGGACAAAGTCCTTGGACTGGGTCTTGTCCAGGTCTTGGAAGGTTTCGTCCAGGTCCTCTTTTAAGGCCTCTTCCAGGTCTAGGTCCCGGACGATTTCTTGGAAGCGGGTCCGGACAGCAGCCAGGGCTTCTTGGGCTTCTTGCCTCTTGGCTGCCTGGTCCTTGCGAAAACTTTCAATCATAACTTCCAGGTCCCGGGCTCTTTTTTTGCCCTCATAGTATTTTTCCAAGAGGTCGGTGACCTTTTGGTCGTCTTTGGACCTCTTGCCCGGGGCTGAAACCACAATAATTTCCCGGTCTTCCTTGGCCTGGATGATCTTTTTAACCTTGGAAAATTGACTGGCAGAGGCTAGGCTGGATCCGCCAAACTTGGCCACCTTGACCCCCTTGATTTTTTCCAATTGGTAGGGAGTTTCCTGGTAGACGCAATAGTTGAGCCAGTTGGAAAAGAAAAGGGACCCACTGGACCGCCAATTCATAATAATGTCCCCTTGGGGGTCGTCTTGGCGGTAGTAGTTCTTGGGAATTTGGGTGTCCAGGCCCTTGTCCAGGTCTCTTAAATATTCTTCATGGAGGGTTTCCTTGTCGTATTCCCAGTGGCCAAAGGAAAAGACAAAGCGGTGGTCCAGGGTGGTGGCCAGACCAACCCCGGTATCCTCCCGGGAGGATAGGACTTGGATTTGGGGAATCTCTCTTAGGTCCTCTTCCTTGACATAGGTGTACCTGGATTGGGGAGCGTAAAAGCTGTCGTCAAAGCCCTTTAGGATGGGGTCTTCCTTTTTCTTTTCATACTGGTAGATACCAAAGATTTTTTCCTCCACCTCCTGCTTGGGAACCCCAAAATAATGGTAGAGGGCCGCCTGGGCCGACCAGCAGATAAAGAGGGTGGAAAAGACGTGTTCCCGGGCAAAGTCAAAGATGTGTTTCAATTCCTTCCAGTAGATGATGTCCTGGTAGTCCATCCTCTCTACCGGGGCCCCGGTAATGATCATGGCGTCAAAGTTTTGGTCCTTGATTTGGTCATAGGTCTTGTAGAAT
The DNA here is from genome assembly GCF_900120405.1 of Urinicoccus massiliensis. GTDB lineage: Bacteria > Bacillota > Clostridia > Tissierellales > Peptoniphilaceae > Urinicoccus > Urinicoccus massiliensis. Next base: position 491,698 of record NZ_LT635493.1, read on the forward strand.
TTTTTCAACCGGTCCTGGCTGGTATGGGTAGCCTTATAGGAATCCATCCGCACCAGGTCAATATTCATTTGCAGGGCCGAGTTAGACAGCATCCGTAAAAGTTGCAACTCGGTTTCCTCTTTTTTGGGCATGAGGTTGACAATGAGGATTTTAATGGGTCGGATGTCTTGGTGGTCGGCCTGGTCCTGGGTCATGGTAAAGATATTTTCTTGGTTTAAGACCTCCTGGTCAATGAGTTGGTCTGGTAAAATTAAGGGCATGGTCTGCCTCCTTTCTTAATTTTAAGCCCTAAGAGCCTGGTCTAGGTCCTCAATAATGTCTTGGGGATCTTCAATTCCTACAGACAGGCGGATGAGGTTTTTATCAATGCCTGCCGCTGCCAGGTCTTGGTCGCTGAGTTGCCTGTGGGTGGAGCTGGCTGGGTGGAGGGCATGGCTGCGAACATCGGCCACATGGACCACCAGGCTGATAAAGTTTAAGTTGTCGATGACCCGGGCTGCTTCTTCCCGTCCCCCCTTGACACCAAAGGACAGGACGCCACTGCCGGCCTTTAGATATTTTTTGGCATTTTCATAGGAGGGAGAATCTTCCAAAAAGGGATAGCAGACCCAGTCCACTTTTTCGTGGCCTTGTAAAAATTTAGCTACCTTCAGGGCATTTTCTGAATGTCTTTCCATTCTTAAAGCCAGGGTTTCAGCCCCCAGGTTGGTTAAAAAGGCATTAAAGGGACTTAAAGATGCTCCCAGGTCTCTTAGGTAGACTGCCCGGGCCCGGGTTAGGTAGGCCAAGGGGCCAAAGCTTTCTGTATAGGACAGGCCGTGGTAGGCAGGATCTTTTTCCGTTAAGAGGGGGGTCTTGCCTTGGGCCCAGTCGTAGTTTCCGCTGTCTACAATGATTCCTCCAATGCTGGTGGCATGGCCGTCAATGTACTTGCTGGTAGAGTGGATTACCAGGTCGGCGCCATAGTCAAAGGGCCGGCAAAGGACTGGTGTGGCAAAGGTGTTGTCTACAATCAAGGGAATGTGGTGGCGGTGGGCAATGTCGGCTAGGCCTTGGATGTCAATAACTTCTGCACTGGGGTTGGAGATGGTTTCGGCATAGATGGCCTTGGTATTTTCTTGGATGGCTTCTTCTACTCCAGCCAGGTCATCATAGCGGACAAAGCTGGTGGCAATCCCCATTCTCTTTAGGGTAGAGGCCAAGAGGGAGTGGATCCCTCCATAGATGTTGTTGGCCGATACAATATGGTCTCCGGCCTGGGCCAGGGTTAAAAAGGCAATGGTGGCTGCAGCTTGGCCGGAAGAAAGGGCCAGGGCACCAATGCCCCCTTCCAGGGCCGTAATTTTCTTTTCCAAAACTTCCACCGTGGGGTTGGACAAGCGAGAGTAAAAGTGCCCCGGAACCTTGAGGTCAAAAAGGTCTTGGACGTCCTGGGTCTTGTCATATTTAAAGGTAATGGATTGGCTAATGGCCGGAATCCGTTCTTGACCATTTTTAGGGTCATATCCTGCTTGCACGCATAGGCTTTCAATATTTTTTGTCTCTTTCATACTTTCCTCTTTTCTCTAATTTCTCAATAAAAAAAGCTTCCGTCCCAAAGGACGAAAGCATACACTTCGTGTTACCACCTTAATTCATCCAGCTCTTGCAAGCTGGACCTCTTTAGGTACCATCATACCCTAGCCCTGTAACGGGAGCACCCGTAGCCGCCTAAAAACTTCAGCAGCTCCAATAAAAAGACCATCTTCCCAAGTTCTTTCTTTGCTTCTTCCACCAAACGAAGCTCTCTGGAAAAGTCCAAACTCAGTACTCTTCTTTTTCTCTTGTTTAATATATATGGCATTATACAGGGGGATTTTCCCCTTGTCAAGATTTTTTTCCTAAAAGGGAAAATTTTTCCAAGTTCTTCTCCTTGAAAAGGAAAATCTTAATGGGGGTCCAGGCGACTCTTGAGGTCTTTTAAGGACTCCAGGGTTTCTTCTTCCCAGGCATTGACCTTAGATTCCGACTTAAGCTGCCTCTTCCTCCGAACCAGCCCCTCCTTGGCATGGGCCACTTCCACTTCCAATTCCCGGGCAGAAATCCGCTGGCCTCCCCTGGACAGGATCATCTGCTGCTCCATGGAGTCGCTGGTGGCCACCCGGACATTCCGGTGGCGACCAATGAGGGTCAGCTCCTGCTCAATGTAGTGGTCAGCTGTTTGCATGGCCTTGGTAAAGACCACCTGGATCCCCTTGTAGTGAAATTCCTCACCAGGATTTTTCTTGACCTTGTAGCCATCAAAAACCAAAATCACTGCCTGGTCGGTATAGTGGGCATAGTCCACCAGGATGTCCATGAGTTTTTTCCGGGCATTTTCAAAGTCTTCCTCCCTTTCCCTTTCAAAGATAGACCAGGAGTTTAAAATATTGTAGCCATCTACAAATAAGTAGGCCCTTTTCTTACGGTAGTAGGGCTTAATCCTCTTCATGACGCTGTCTTGCAATGTCAAAGGCCAAGATTCCCGCCGAAACCGACACATTTAAAGAATCCAGGTCCCCGTACATGGGAATGGACAAGATCCCATCCAGGTGGGACTTGGTAGGGTCACTAAGGCCCTTGCCCTCGCTGCCTAAAACCAGGCAGATGGGTCCCTTGGTGTTTTGCTTGTAGTAGGCCTGGCCCCCCATGTCGGCCCCGTAGACCCAGATGTTTTCCTTTTTTAATTTTTCAATGGTCTGGTTGACATTGGTTACTTGGGCAATTTTTATATGGGCACAGGCTCCGGCAGAGGTTTTGAAAACCGTAGCCGTAACCTTGGCTGACCGGTGCTTGGGAATCAAGACCCCATGGGCCCCGGCCAGGTAGGCCGTCCGGATAATGGCCCCCAGGTTTTGGGGGTCTTCCACCCCGTCTAAAAGGACTAGGAAGGGGTCTTCTCCCCTTTTCCGGGTATAGGCTAAAATTTCCTCATAGGAAGAATAGTTGTAGGGCTTAATTTGACAAACCACCCCCTGGTGATTTTTTCCCCCTGCCAAATCATCTAAAAAGCCCTTGTCCACCAGCTGGACCGGGAGCTTTTTCTCCTGGGCCAGGTCTTGAAATTTGGCTACATTCCCCTTGTTGTTTTTTAAGAGGTAGACCTTTTTGGCCATGGACTTTTCTATGGCTTCTTCCGCCGGTTTGCGACCGAAAATTAAATCTTCTATCATTCTTGACCACCTAAAAAATATTCTCTGACTTCTTTGATCTTCCCACAGGTCATGGCCCCTTCAGGACAGGGTCCTTGGAGGCAACCCGGTCCCGCCTTGGCAAAAATTTCTGGATAGACCTTTTTAACTTCCAAGAGCATTTGCTTGGCCATCTCTCGGATCTCCCACTGGGCCCGGTTACAAGTCCTGAGAGAGAAAAAGTGCAGGAGGGTCCGGACATTCATGGTTAGGATGACCTTGGTTTCGCAGGCATTGGGAAAGACATAGCGGGCATCTTCAATGGCCTTTTTCTCAATGGCTCTTTTTTCCTTGTCCGTTACCGGTCCCTTGGCCAATTCTTCCTGGACCAGGCTATCCACCAAGGCCTGGTAGTCTCTTTGGTCTCTCTCCATGGCCTGGATAAAAATTTCCCTGGCCTTGGGATTTTTTTCTATGGCCGGTGGCACCACATAGTCAAATTGATCCAGGCGGACATAGCGTTGGGACTGTTGGGAATAGCTGGCCAGCCTGTGCCGGACCAGTTGGTGGGAGCAGGCTCTGGAAATTCCCTCGACATAAAAGCTAAAGGAAACATGCTCCATGGGAGACATATGGCCCATGTCGGCCAACATCTTGACAAAGCGAGACACTTCCTCTGGGGATAATTTTTCCTTGATTTCCTTTAAGCCTGCTTGAGAATAGCAAAGCTTGGCCCCTTGGGCAATTAATTGGTCCCCATGGGGGGTGTAGTTTAATAGTTCAACCTTCATTTTCTTCCCACATCCTTTGGAATAATTCTCTTAACCGGTCTTCTTGCCCTGTCAAATAGAGGTAGCCCCAGAGACTTTCAAAGCCTGTGGCCAGACGGTAGTCATTCATGCTGGCATTTTTAGCCCGGGTCTTGGGGTGGGCATTGCGGCCCCGTCTTAGATAGTCTTTTTCCTGGTCCGTCAATAGGTCCTCAATCTTTTTAACCCCCTGGGCCTGGGCCTGGGCCTTGACCATGCCGGCACTTTTCCTGTGGAGCTGGGCCACCTTGGTCCGGTGGTCCAGGATATAGGACCGGACCATGATTTCATAGACGGCATCTCCCAGATAAGCCAGGGTTAAAATGGGTATTTCACCCAGGGAAAGCTTCCCGTCTTTGGCCATGTTTAGGCCGGGATTTAAATTCTCTTCCATTTTGTTCCATCTCGTGAATCTTCAATGGCAATGCCCATTTCCAAGAGTTGGTCTCTAAGGGCATCGGCCTGGGCAAAGTCCTTGTTCTTTCTGGCTTCTTCTCTTTCCTTAATGAGCTTTAAGACCTCTTCTTCAGCCTGGTCTTCTTCCTTGTACAAGAGTCCCAAAACCTTGGCCAAGGATAAATACGTTTCTTGGGCCCCTTTCAAACTTTCCAGGCCAATTTCTTCATTGATGCCTTGGTTGATCCGCTTGGACAGGTCAAAGAGCCTGGACAAGGCGTCGGCTGTATTCATGTCATCTTCCATGGCCTGGCAAAATTCTTCTTTTAATTGCTGGATATCTTGGTCAAAGTCAGGATCTGACCCCGACTTGGCCGTCTTCATGGCCCCTTCCAAACGGTCCTTGGTATTGTAAAGTCTTTCCAGGGCATTTTTATTTTGGTCCATGACCTCCTTGGAAAAGTTAATGGGATTGCGGTAGTGGCTGGAAATTAAAAAGATTCGCAGGACTTCCAGGTCATATTCCTTGGAAATGTCCCGGACGGTAAAGAAATTCCCCTTGGACTTACTCATTTTTTCATGGTCCACAGTAATCATGCCGTTGTGGAGCCAAAAACGGGCAAAGTCTTGGCCATTGTGGGCCTCCGATTGGGCAATTTCATTTTCATGGTGGGGAAATTCCAAGTCCTCTCCCCCGGTGTGGATGTCAATGGTCTTGCCCAAAAGGGTCTTGGCCATTACGGAACATTCAATGTGCCAGCCGGGACGGCCTTGGGACCAGGGACTTTCCCAGGCAGGTTCTCCCTCTTTTTTCTTCTTCCAAAGGGCAAAGTCGCCAGGGTTTTTCTTCTTTTCATTGACGTCAATCCGGGCCCCACTTTGGAGCTCGTCTAAGTTTTTGCCAGAGAGTTTTCCATAGTCCTTGGCCTTGGTGATGTCAAAGTAGACATCCCCATCCAACTCATAGGCTGCTCCCTTGTCTACCAGGTCCTTGATAAAGTGGATGATTTCATCCATGTACTCTGTGGCCCGGGGGTTGATGGTCTTGTATTCATAGAGGTTGAGTCCTTGGGCATCTTTTTTAAATTCTGCAATATAGCGTTCGGCAATTTCCTTGGCTTCCAGCCCCTCTTCATTGGCCTTCTTGATAATCTTGTCGTCAATATCTGTAAAGTTGACAACAAAGTCAACATCCCAGCCCTTGTAAATAAAATACCGTCTAAGGCTGTCAAAAACCACCATGGGTCGGGCATTTCCAACATGTATATAGTTGTAAACTGTAGGTCCACAATTGTACATCCTTACATGCTTGTCTTGGAGGGGTTCAAATTCTTCTTTTTTTCTCGTTAGGGTGTTATATAATTTCATCCAATCCTCCCAAAATCTATAGGTTTCTCTTAAAAAAATATACTTGTAATCTATTCTATTATACGAAAAAAGCCCCCTTGCTTCAAGAGAGCAAAAGGGGGCCTGCCATCCTAAGATGCCGGGCCCCTCCTTATTTATCCAAGATAAATGTCTTGATAGTCTTGGGTCTTGTCTAATTTTTCCTTGGCATAGGAACAGGTTGCCCGGAGCTTAAAGCCTTCTTTACGGGCCTTTTCCACCAAGGCTTCCAGCAATTTCCCGGCCATCCCTTGGCCCCTAAGTGAGGAGTCCACAATGGTATGGGTGATATTGACTTGGCCTTGGCCGCAATCTTCATATTGGATAATGGCCTGGTAGTGGTCTTGGTCCGGACCCAGGTAGAGACAGTTTTTTCCTTCTTTAAATTCCATATTTTCCTCCTTTTTCTTTCCTAGCTTACTTTTTTCTTTTACCCCTTTTCGGGAGCTTTAAACACTAGGACAGGGCTTCGATGATCTTGGGGAGGACTTGTTTTTTCCGGGACAGGAGTTTTGGAATAATCCTGCCGCCCGTTTTCCAATTTTGGCTAATGTAGCCTTGGACGGTTTTTTTGCCGGGGCCCTCTATAATCAGGAGGGACTCTTCCTTTAAAATATCCGTCAGCATAAAGGCAAAGACATCTTCCTTTGTATCTGCCAAGACTTCCAACATGGCCTTGGAAAAGTCTTTTTCCATGGACTTTCCGGCTTCCAGGTTCATGGTAAAGGCCTGGCCAATCCGACATTGCTTCCCATGGACTTGGAAGACCTTGACATCTCCCCGGACCAGGGAGCCAATATCGTTTTTGGAAAAACGGGTGCCGGCTTCAAAAAGTTCCATGGCATAGGTGTGGATATCCAGGCCAGCAATTTTGGCCAGGCGGTCCGCCAGGTATTCATCTTGCCGGGTGGAGGTTGGAGACCGAAACTCCAAGGTGTCGGACAGGATGGCACTTAAAAGGAGGCCGGCAATTTCCGGACTGGGCTCCAGGCCGTATTCAAAGTAGAGCTTGCTGATGATACTGGCTGTAGACCCTACAGGTTCATTGCGAAAGAAGATGGGTTCATTGGACATGGGAGCTGCCACCCGGTGGTGGTCAATGATTTCTATAATTTCCGCCTCTTCAATATCCTCCACACTTTGCTTGCTTTCGTTGTGGTCCACCAAGATCAGCTTGGGTTTTTTATAGGCCAAAAGGTGGGCCCGGGATAGGGACCCCACCACCCGGTCTTGGTCGTCCAAGACAGGGTAGGCGGCAAAGCGGGACTTAACCACTTCTTCCTGGACCTCATCCAGGTCTTGGTCCAGGTAAAAGACCTTGAGTTTGGACCTAGAAGACTGGTAGCCTATAGGCACTGCCTGGGGCAGGAGCCGGGCAGTCATAAAGGTGGATAATGGTGTTTGGATTACCATGACGTCAAGTTTTTTCGCCTTTTGCAAAATTTTCTTGGAGGCCTTGGCATTCCGGGTTAAGATCATGATGCTAACCCGTCTATCCAGGGCCGCATCTTGGTATTCTTCCCGGTCCCCCACAATAACCACGTCATTTTCCTTGATGGTGTTGGTTGAATTTTCCGGAGCATTGGCAAAAACCCGCATGGCTCCCCGGCGGCTCACCAGGTCTTCTTGCCCCACTAAAAGGGTCCCCCTAAGGACCTTCAAGATATTTTCAATGGGCGTTTGGGAGTCGTAGAGGATTTCATCGGCCCAGACATCCCCGTAGGACCGCCAAAGGTCCTGGAGGCTGACAATGCCAAAGAGTTTGTCCTCTTCTGTAATAAAAAGTGTGTGTCTTTGCTCGTCCTGGAGGAGGTTCACCGCTTCATAGAGGGACATAGTTTCCCCTACACACAGGGCCCGGTCAAAGTCCAAGTCCTCTACCTGGGCCTTCATGGATTCCACCAGCTTGGGCGGCTGGAAACCAAAGCGGTCCAGGACATAGGTCGTTTCCTTGTTTAAAGTCCCCAGGCGGATTGGAAGATAGGTCCCCTGGGATGTTTGCCTTTTAAAATCTGCATAGGCAATGGCACTGGCTATGGAATCTGTATCGGGATTCCTGTGGCCGGTAATGTAGATCGTTTCTTTCATTTCATTTACCCCCTAAACTGACAAAAACAGAGACGGTTGCCTAAACAACCGTCTTTCAAATCCTATTTTTTATTCTTTAATGATGCTTGAATAAATCCATCGAACAAGGGATGGATGTGGTTGGGTCTGGACTTAAATTCCGGATGGAATTGGCAGGCCAGGAAGAAGGGATGGTCCTTCAATTCCACAATTTCTACCAGGTCCAGGTCCTCGTGGATGCCTGAAAAGACCAGGCCGCCCTTTCTCAATTGGCCCCTAAAATCATTGTTTAATTCATAGCGGTGGCGGTGGCGCTCATCCACCCTTTCTTGGCCATAGAGGTTCCGGGCCAGGCTGCCTTCCAACAAGTGGCAGGAATAGTTCCCCAGGCGCAGGGTCCCTCCGACATTTTCCACATCAGCTTGGCTTTCCATCAGGTCAATAACCGGATAGTTGGTATCGGGATTTTGCTCGGAAGAAGAAGCCTCTTTTAGGTTGCAAAGGTGACGGGCAACGTCCAAAACGGCAATTTGCATACCCAGGCAGATGCCAAAATAGGGAATCTTATTTTCCCGAGCATACTGGCTAGTGGAAATCATGCCTTCAATGCCCCGGTTACCAAAACCGCCGGGAACGATAATGCCATCCAGTCCTTTTAGGTGCTTTTCCGGTCCATCTTTTTCAATTTCTTCAGAATTAATCCACCGAATATGGACCTTGGCTCCATTTTGGTAGCCTGCATCCATCAGGGCTTGGGCCACAGACAGGTAGGCGTCGTGGAGTTGGACATACTTGCCCACCAGGCCGATGGTTAGGTCCTGGTCTGCCTTTTTAAACCGGTCTACCATATCCTTCCACTCGTGGTGGCGACTTTCCTTGGCTTCCAGGTTCAAAAGTCCCAGGATGTAGTCATCCAACTTTTGCTTGTGGAAAATCAAGGGCACTTCATAAATCAAGTCCACGTGCTCAGATTGGACCACCGCTTCAGGTGGCACGTCACAGAAGAGGGAAATCTTCCTTCGCAAGGACTCGTCAACATTCCCATCAGACCGGGTGATAATGACATCGGCCTTGATTCCCTGACTCATCAATTGCTTGTAGGAGTGTTGGGTGGGCTTGGTCTTTAATTCATCAGACCCAGGAATTTGAGGTACCAGGACCGTATGGATAAAGGCCACATCCCCCTTGGGGTGCTCGGAATGGACTTGCCGGATGGCTTCAATAAAGGGAAGGGATTCAATGTCTCCCACAGTTCCCCCAATTTCTGTAATGACCACATCGGCGCCAGATTCCTTGGCTGCCTTGGTAATGGCCCCCTTGATTTCATCCGTTACATGGGGGATGACTTGGACGGTCTCGCCGTCATAGTCTCCCCGGCGTTCTTTTTTAATAACCTTAAGGTAGATCTTACCTGTGGTGATACTGGCTCTTTTGGTGAGTTCTTCATCTGTAAAGCGTTCGTAGTGGCCCAGGTCCAGGTCTGTTTCCGCCCCGTCCTTGGTGACAAAAACTTCTCCGTGTTGGTAGGGGCTCATGGTTCCCGGGTCTACATTGAGATAGGGGTCAAATTTTTGCATAAATACGCTGAAACCCCGGTCCTTCAGCAGGCGTCCAATACTGGCGGCGCTGATTCCCTTTCCAATTCCGGAAACGACACCGCCGGTTACAAAGATGTACTTTGTCATTTTTTCCTCCTTACATGACGGAATTAAATAGGTCTTCATAACTTGGAAGAGACCAATTTTCCCGACTGATTTCTTCTTCCAAACCATCGGAAATTTCGCGAATCTTCTTTAATTCTTCTACAACTTCTCCCTGTAAATAATCTGCCTTTTCATCAATGCTGGCAAGCTTCTTGCAAGTATCTAGCTTGGACTTTAGGGCTTCTTTTTCTTGGTAGAGCCGGTCCAAACCAGCTGTTAGCTTTTCCAGATGGCTGGTCAAGGCCTGACTTTCAACCAATTTTGCAGCTTGGCTGGCCAGGTTGATTTCCTTAATTACAGAGGGGATGACGTCTTTTTGCAGGATGGATAAGAGGGTCCTGGCTTCCAGGCCGTGGACCTTGACCACTTCTTCCATGCAAACTTCATAGAGGGCGTAGAGCTCTTCCTTGGTAAAAATCTTGTGCTTGACAAAAAGCTCGATGCTCTTGTCCCCCTTCAGGGCCTTGACGGCTTCATGGAAGGTTCCATAGCAAGGCAGTCCCCGTCTTTGGGCTTCTTGCTTCCATTGATCGGAATAGTTGTCCCCGCTGTAGAGAATTCTTTGGTGGTTTTTCAATTCTTCCCGAATTAATTGGTAGGTTTCTTTCTTTAAGTCCTCACCCTTCAAACCCTTGAGCCGGTCTACATAGCCTTCCAAAGTATCTGCCATGGCCGTATTTAAAACAATATTGACATCGGCAGCACTGAGGGAGGACCCCAGCATTCTAAATTCAAACTTGTTGCCGGTAAAGGCAAAGGGGCTGGTCCGGTTCCGGTCAGACAGGTCCCGGGGTACATAGGCCAGGTTGTTGATCTTAATATCTCTTACATCCACCTTGGGTTTAAAGTCTCCTTCTTCAATGGACCTTAAAACTTCTTCCAGGTCCTCTCCCAAGAAGATGGAGATAATAGCCGGAGGGGCTTCTTGAGCACCAAGCCGAGCATCATTACTGGGGCTGGAGCTGGCCACCCGAAGTAGGGTTGCATACTTGTCTGCTGAAGCAATCATGGCTGTTAAAAAGACCAGGAAGAGGAGGTTTTCTTGTGGATTGTCTCCCGGGTCAAAGCAGTTTAGGCCGTAGTTGGTGGCCAGGGAATAGTTGTTGTGCTTTCCGGACCCGTTGACTCCCTTAAAGGGCTTTTCGTGGAGGATGCACTTTAAGCCGTGCTTTTTGGCAATCTTCCGTAAAAGGCTCATGCAGAGATGGTTGTTGTCAATGGTGACATTGGAATTTTCAAACAAGACGGCAATTTCAAATTGGCAGGGTGCCGCTTCATTGTGTTCCGTCTTGGCATAGACACCCAACTTATAGAGTTCTGTATTGAGGTCGGCATAAAAATCCATAACCCTCTTGGGGATGGACCCGAAATAGTGGTCATCCAGGTCTTGCCCCTTGGCAGGTTCGGCTCCTAGGAGGGTGCAGTCACAATTGATGATGTCGGGTCTTTTCTTGGCCAATTTTTCATCTACCAGGAAAAATTCCTGTTCCAAACCAACCTTGGGGCGGACCCGGTAGGTTTTTTCGTCCCGGGCAAAGAGGTTGGCAATTTCGGCTCCATAGTGGCCCACCAGGTTCATGGACTCCAATAAGGGTCCCCGCTTGTCCAGCTTTTCCCCCCGGTAGGAGACAAAAATGGACGGAATGTAGAGGATGTTGTCAATAATAAAGGAATTGGCCGTACAGTCCCAGTAGGTATAGCCCCGGGCTTCAAAAGTGGACCGCATACCACCGCTGGGGAAGCTGGATGCATCCGGCTCTCCCTTAATGAGTTCCTTGCCTGAAAAACGAATCATGGGTTCCAGGTCGTCGGTCCTGTCCATAAAGGATTCGTGTTTTTTTGCCGTGGCTCCATTTAAGGGGAAGAACCAGTGGGCGTAGTGGGTAGCCCCATTTTCAGTGGCCCAGGTCTTCATGGCATGGGCAATGGCATCGGCCGTTTCCCGGTCCAGGTCTTGTTGGTTACGAATGGCATTTTTCCACTTTAAGTAGATGGGATAGGGTAGCCTTTCCTTCATCTTTTGCTTGTTAAATGTCATCTTTGCAAAGTCATGTAATGAATTTTCGATCATAGTCCCTCCTAGCAAAACAAAAAATTGGTTCTTTCCAGACAAAGAACCAATATAAAAAACTCTATTAAGGTGTTTTCTTTTATAATACAGAAAAAGTCCCTGCTTGTCAATAATCTTAGAAAATTTAACCAGGCCCCAAAGCCCATGAAAAGCCCCTTGGAGCCCCTGCCCTTAAAAATTTTTTTAATAAAATCGTCCATTGGGAGACTCCTTTAAATAAATCCCGCTATCCCGGATACAGAGGCAGTAGTCATAGTGGCCACTTTCCAGCTCCTTGAAAAAGTCCTCCTTCTTGCCATAGCGGAAGTCAAAGCTGGTCATCTGGCTCAAATAGGGGGCCAGGGTACTTTCCAGGCCATTGGTGTAGGAGTCGCCATAGACCAAAACCCTCAGCCCTCCCGGCCGGTCTGTCTTTAAAACCGAATAGGCCTGGTCTCCCCCCATGTAGATACCATAGTCCACTGTGGCCTTTTCAGGATTTAGCTCCAAGACCCGGCCAGGGCCTGCCGGAGTTTCCAGTTGGTAGGTCCAGGGCTTTTTATAACGATAGTAGGCAAAATTTTCTTTCGGTCCCAGCCCGGGCATCTTGCGACTCCTGGACCCTACAAAGGGCCGGGGGTCTTTTACTTCTTCAAAGTCCTCTAGGATGTCGCCTTGGCCATAGGGGCTGGACAGCTTCTTTAAAATTTCCCGAGCCTCTAAAAGTAAGCCCCGGTTGGAACAGTGGTGGTCACTTTTTAAATAATAGGCTGCCGGGTCTTGGGCCAAGAGGTCCCGTAAAAATAAGCTATCCACCCCGGCCTGGTCCAAGGCCTCCTTTAAGTCCTTCTCTCCCTGGGCCAGGTAGCCGGTATCTTCCATATAGGATGGAAATTTTTTGGAAAAAATATCTGTCTGGTTGGGAATCCCCACAAAGAGAAACTGGGTCCCATACTTTTGGCAGTCCCCCTGGAGTTTTTTGTAAAAATGGGCCATGTCTTGGGCAGACAGGTCCGGCCGCAGGGAGTCTGTGTCCATCCCGTCCAGGTAGGGCAGTTGGACAGGCCCCCGCCAATAGACATTGTTGACCACAGGCCTTCTTAGAATTTTCCCCTGGAAGACGGACTTGACCTGGATCAGGTCTTGCCGCCAGGGGTTGACATCTTGGATGTAGTCATTGACCTGGTTAAAATAGTCCCCGGACCCCAGACCCGCCAGGGTCATCCTAGGCTTGTCCATGGTGGGCCGGTTTTCAGAAAACAAGGGTCCATGGTAGGGGCTTATTTGAAGAAAAATTCCAAAAGCCAGGCAGAGGCCCAGGGATAAAAGAATAAACACTTTTTTGATAAGCTTCATGGGTCCTCCTAAAAGCGAAAATAGATAAAGGGGTTAAAGCCCCCGGTTAACATGTAAACCAGGGCCAAAAGAAAGATGACCAAGAGGCCAAGACCCACTAGAAGGCTAAAGGCTTGGTTCCTTTCCGCCCGGGCCAGGGCCCATTTTTCCAAGGGCATGGAAAAAAGAATGGCCAGGCAAAAAGTCAGGCCGTAGTTGACTAGGACATAGGCATCCGTTGAAGCAAGAAGGCCCTTCCAGGTCCAGGCCACCTGCCCGTCCAAATAGGAATGGCCCAAGAGGGACCGGACCAGGTTGGCCAAAACCGTCAGGTCCTCGCAACGGAAGATGACCCAGCCGAAAAAGATAAAAGCCAGGGTTAAGACGTGGCTTAGGACCTTGGGCCCCCAGGACTTTAAGAAAAATTTTTCCACCATCAAGAGGAGGAAATAGTAGAGCCCCCAAAGAATATAATTCCAATAGGACCCATGCCAGAGGCCCGTTAAAAACCAAACCACAAGAAGGTTGAAAATTTGCCTTAAAAGCCCCCTCCTATTCCCACCCAGGGGGATGTAGACATAGTCCCGAAACCAGCTGGATAGGGAGATGTGCCAGCGCCGCCAAAATTCAGTAATGGACCGGCTGATATAGGGGAAGTTGAAATTTTCTAAAAAGTGGAAGCCGAAAATCCGACCCAGGCCAATGGCCATGTCGGAATAGCCGGAAAAGTCATAGTAGATTTGAAAACTATAGCTAACCATGGCCAAAAGAAAACCCACCGGGTCCGTCTTCCCGGCCAGGTCGTCAAAATAATAGTTGGCCACCAGGGCCATTTGGTTGGCCAGAAGGATCTTCTTGGAAAAACCCAGCATAAACCGCATAAGGCCATAGTAGGCATCCTCCCAAGAATGGGTCCGGTTCTTGATCTCCAAGGCCACCGTCTCGTAGCGGACAATGGGCCCTGCAATGAGTTGGGGAAACAAGCTGATGTAAAGGGCCACATTGAGGGGATTTTTCTGAACTGGAGCCTCCCGGCGGTAGATGTCAATGGTATAAGACATGGCCTGGAAGGTAAAAAAGGAAATCCCAATGGGCATCAAAATGTCCCTGGCGGGAATCTTCCAGGCAAAGAGGCTGTTGAGATTGGCCAGGGTGAAATTATAGTATTTAAAGTAAAATAGGGGCAGGAGGTTTAAAAGGATACAAACCACCAGGTAAAATTTTCTGGTCCTGGGCCTAGCTTCCCGGTGGATGGCCAGGGCCAGACCATAGTTCATCAAGATGGAATAGACCATGACCCAGAGGTGGACCCCCGCTCCGGCAAAGTAAAAAAACAGGCTGGCCAAGACCAGGACCAGGTTTCTTACAGGCAGTTTTTTCAGGGAAAAATAGACCAGGCAAACCAGGGGTAAAAAATAAAATAAAAAAATTGAACTTGAAAAAACCATGATACCCTCCCCTTCTTCTTCATTTATCCTACCATAACTTTCTTGGATTTTCTATGGTATCTTTGGCCAAAATGGGGTAAAACTATAAGGAGGTGAAAAGAATGTTTTCTGTTTATTTCATACAAGATAATGTCCAAAAAGAAATCGGCCTCTTGGAAGACCAGGCCCAGCTGGAAGGTCTTATCCGGGCCATTGAAGAAGTCTGTCCCTTGGAAAATATAGAGGGAGACTACTTTATCCATAAAAAAGACCTGCCAGACTATGGAGAAATCCACTTCCACGGCCACAAGATTCCCTTGAGCCGGTTTGAATTTCCCCTGGAAGATGACATCTACATCCAAGGCCAGCCTTTAAGAGATTTAAGCCAGGAAGGCCAAGGCTATGGCGATGGCTACCTGGTTATTGAAAACTACGCCATCCCAGCAGGAGAAGTCCAAGCCTATATCCGGGACCGGGAAGCCGCCTACCAAAGAGTTAAGTCTGCCCTAGAAGACCGGGGTTTTCAAGTCTCCCGCTCCCTCCAAGGGTCCGAAGATGGAGAGGCCATTGTCCTGGAAAAAGAAGGCTGCCAGCAATGGTACTTTGCCGCCCTGGACCCGGCCTTTGTCGCCGACCTTCCCCAAGATGAACAAGCCTTCCAAGCCATGCTAGACGACTACTTGCAAGAGTAAAAATTCATTAGCTTCAAGACTAAAAATTCATTAGCTTATAAAAAGAAAGGAGATCCTATGATTCCCGAATCCCTACAAACCCGTCGCAGTTTTTACCAGCTCAACAAAGACCTTCCCCTGTCCCAAGACCAGGTCATCTACCTCCTGGAAGACCTTTTAGAACTGGTCCCCGATGCCTTTAATATGAAAAGCTCCAAGGTCCTTTTAGCCTTTGGCCAAAGCCATGACCAAGTTTGGGACCAAGTCTATGCCTCTTTTAACGGCAAGGTCGCCAGAGATAAAATCGACAGCTTCAAGGCCGGAGCCGGCACCATCCTCTACTTCATCGACCAAGACATTGTAGACCAGATGAAAAAAGACTACCCCGTCTATGCCCACAACATGGACGACTGGGCCCAACAAGCCAGTGGCATGCTGCAAATCAATGTTTGGACCGCCCTGGCCGAACTCGGCGTAGGTGCCAATATCCAACACTACAACCCCCTCATTGACCGGGACATTAAAAAACTCTTCCAGGTCCCCGACTCCTACAAGCTGGTGGCCCAAATGCCCTTTGGCGGCATTGTAGAACAACCCCCGGCCAAGGAAAAAGACTACCCCTTTAACCGGATCCAAATTTTCTATTAAGATGCAATAAAAAGGTCCATCCTTGAAGGCAAGTCCTAGAAGAGATTTATATCCTGAAAATAGCGGCATAGGCGGAACCATCCCCTGTGCCCTTTTTGCATTCCTTGGACTCGCTACTTCCCCAGGGAAGTTAAAGAATCAAAATAAAAAGGAGATGCAAATGAATTTTCCTGAAGAAATAAAAAGAATTAGACAACGCTCATTCCTTACACAGCAGGACTTTGCAAAGAAAATCGGCGTGGCATTTTCCACTGTGAACCGTTGGGAAGCTGGACGTTCCAAACCCAACTTAAAAGCAATGAAAAGCATTTATGGCTTTTGCTTAGAGCGTAAACTTCCTTATGAAACTATAGAAGAAGCTTGGCTGGACTATAAACTATAGAAATAAAGGAGCAAGATTCCCATGACGGACAATGAACTGAAAGAATTAAAAGATACCCTCTGGCACTCTGCCGATATTCTTCGTGCAAGTGCCCATTTAGCTGCCAATAAATACGGTCAGCCCATTTTGGGACTTATCTTCCTGCGCTATTCAGATATTTTATACAAACAACATAAGAAAGCCATAGAGGAAGAATACCATCGAGAAATACGGCTTCTATCTTCCTGAGTGTGCTTATTACGACTTCCTCAACGATGCCCCCGATGATGCCAACAAGGCGACCCTTGTAAAAGAAGCCATGGAAGCCATGGAAGATGAAAACCCTAAAATGGACGGCGGAACATTCTACACCCCTTCCAGTGTTGTTAAATATATGGTGGAAGTATTAAACCCACAAGCAGGTGAAAAAAAGTTCCTGGAGAACAAAACAACATATTTGATACATTTTAACGGCACAGCCGCTTAGGGTACGGAACTCATACTCAGGGGTACGAAAACTAATGCGCTAACCCTAAAACAAAAGGGACTGACTGCAAACATGAGCTTGCAGTCAGTCCCTTTTTCATAATAATTGGAGTTGCTAAATTAAAATAAATTTGTTCAACTGAATTGCCAGTTACTTGTCTTATTGAGTATTTTCTGGAAATCTTTATATATTCCTTCTTCTTCTATTAACTGTTCATGCGTTCCCTGCTGTACCAGCTTTCCTTGGTCTATAACTAAAATATTGTCAGCGAACTGTATTGTGTTTAGCCTGTGGGCAATAACGATCAATGTTTTTCCTTTGACCAAGGCGGATATGGCTTGTTGAATTAAATGCTCATTTTCAGGATCAACACTGGCAGTTGCTTCATCTAATATAACGATAGGTGCATCTTTTAGTATGGCACGAGCAATGGATAAGCGTTGTTTTTCTCCTCCTGAAAGTGTCGATCCGCCTTCGCCAAGCATCGTGTTATAGCCGTTTGGTAAATTCTCAATAAATTCATGACAAGCCGCCTTTTTGGCAGCTTCTTTAATCTCCTCGATGCTGGCTTCCGGTCTGCCGAAACGAATGTTGTTTAATATCGTGTCATGAAACAGATATACATGCTGAAAAACGATCGAAATATATTGCAGCAGAGTATCACAAGTCATTTCCCTGATATCATGTCCATCGATAGAAATAGACCCATGATTGACATCATAGAATCTGGCAAGCAAATTACAGAGCGTTGTTTTACCGGAACCGGAGGGTCCCACGATGGCTAAAGTTGAATTTTCGGGAAGAGAAAAGCTCACATTCTCGATAGCATTTTTGTGATCATAAGCGAAAGATACGTTCTGATAAGAAATGTCAAAATTGTTTAAAACAATGTCTTTTGAATCTTCGTCGATATAGTTTGCCGTCTTAATTGTTTGAAGTTTGTCCAGTGCTGCTCGCATCATTTCCAAGGTGTGAGCAGCATCGGTTACTGTTTCCAAACGAGCAAACATAACAAATGAAAAGATCACTACCATGAGCATGATAGGCAGAGAAATTTCACCGTGAATGGTTTGAAGGCATACCATAAAAGCGATTGCTACGGAGGTCAATTTTAGGCTTAACTGATAAAGACCGTTCGTCCACATGTAAGCATTTTCTATTTTGATGTTGATGTCACGTTGATCGGAAAAAGATTTTTGTAGTTCCGCAACGGCGCTTCCTGTTCTCCCATACGATTTAATAACCGTTATTCCACGGATAAATTGGAGTGTCGCGTTAATCATGCTATCATTGGCTTTCTGGCGCACCGCTGTGTTTGCCCGGCTATCTTTCACCAGTCGGCGCTGGAAAAATGCAGAGCATAATACACCTACTAAAGCAACAGTTGCCACTTTCCACGAGAAAAAAAGGATGCATAGAATCATGGCAAGAGTCTGCAAATAAGCTCCGATAACCGTATCCGTCATCTTCATGGCATACAATTCCAAAGCAGATAAGTCGGTTGTAACTGCTCCCGCAATTTCACCGGTCTTGTGACGGTCAAAAAATCCAAGGGAAACTCGCTTTAATATATCGCCTATCTCGATGCGCTCCTCGGCTGTTTTTTCATAAGCAATGCTTTCTTGAAAAACAGCCCGCAGATAGGAGAAGAAAAAACGACCTAAAACACAGAAAACCATAAACAAAAGCGCCCATAAAGCTTCCTTTGTGTGCAAACTCCTGAGCCCTGCCGTATCCTGCAGCATAAGGTTCAGAACATAAGCCGCTCCCATCAAGGGAAAAGCAATAAAGAAATTCTCTAATAACGACCAGACGATGCCCCAGTAAAATCTTTTTTTATAAGAACCTGTCCAATCAACGATACGTTTGATCATGGTAAACATTTATTTATCCACTCCTTTCTCTTGATTGGATGCCGCCCATACTTTGGCACCAACATGTGCTTCCCACATGGAGCGGTAAAGGGAACAAGCCTTCAGAAGTTCATTCTGCGTTCCTTCCGCCACTTTTGTGCCTTCCTGCAAAACAACGATTTTGTCGGCATTTTTTATTGTAGAAAGCCTATGGGCAATCACTAACAGCGTCTTGCCACGCGTTAGTTCATTAATTGATTTTTGGAGTTGAAGTTCATTTTCCGGATCAGTAAATGCGGTTGCTTCATCCAAAACAACGATAGGGGCATCTTTTAGTATTGCCCTGGCAATTGCTATACGCTGTTTTTCACCGCCCGATAGTTTATCCCCCGCTTCTCCAGCCGGCGTGTCCCAACCTTGTTCTAAACGTGAAATAAACTCTTCGCATTGTGCCATATGAGCAGCCTGAAACACCTCTTCTTTTGTTGCGGCCGGATTGCCTACGCGGATATTTTCAAAAAGGGACATATTGAAAAGAAAATTATCCTGAGAAACATAGCTGATGAGTCCTGAGAGCTGTCCAAGTGGCAAAGAGCGTATATCCTTTCCTCCGATACAAATACATCCCTGATTCACATCCCAAAAACGCAAAAGCAATCGAGATAAGGTAGATTTTCCTCCGCCGGAAGGACCTACCAAAGCTACGAAAGATTCCTCGGGTATTTCTAAAGAAAAATCTTTAACGACAGGTGCTTGAGCCTCTTCATAAGAAAATGTGACATCCTTATATGAAATGTCATAACCGGACAGTTCTTTCGACTCTTTTTCTTCCGGAAGCTCTTGCAAGTCTAAGATTTTCTGAACATCCAGCAGAGCGTATTCAATGGATTTATAGCTGTTGACAGCTGTCGTAAAGTATGAAACGGGGCCTACCAGACTTAAGGAAAGGATGATGGTAAGCGTTAGTTCAGCAGGTGTTAGATTTCCTGTAGCATAAAGCAAGATACCTGCCGGAAGAATGCCTAATAGTGTGCTCGGCAGTATCGCCGCTGCAAAATTCATCAGAGGCCAAGTGGAGCGAAACCAATCTAAAGTAAAATCTTTAAAGGACGTGATCGCATTCGTATATTTTTTATAGGATTTACTGGATTGATTAAAAGCCTTGACAACCTCAATGCCTTCCACATATTCCACAATCACACTGTCCACTTTTTTAGAAGCTTTCATATAGCTGTCATATTTGCTGTTAAATGTCTTCATGACGATCGCATAGGCAAGCACGCCAAAAGGAATGCAGGCAACAGATGCCAATGCGACTTTCCAATTCCATACCAGCATGAAAATAAATACGATAACAGGAAAAATCAGATTCGATAAGCCTTCCGGTATCAAGTGTGCCAAAGGTAATTCAATCGTTTCTACACGGTCAACAATAATGCTCTTGAGTTCACCGGCGGTTTTTCCTGTTACAGTTCCAAGCGGCAATCGCATTAATTTATCGGTCAGTCGGCTTCGTATATTTTTAAGAATATGGTAGGCGGCATGATGAGACCGATTCGTTGAGATTGTGTGAAACATGACTTTAAGGCCATATCCTGCGACGCACAAAAGGAACCAAGGGACAAGTGAATGCACAGAAATTTGACTGCTATCTTGTACTTTTGAAAAAAATACAAGAAGGACTTGATAGATCCCAAAATAAGGCAAAAAACCACAGAAAACGCTTAGCACGGCAAATAGAATAGATAGTATAAACTGTGATTTCGCACTGTCTGCAAAAGACAGAACAATCGGCAATATTCTTTTTTTGCTTTTCAAAATAAAAACACCTCATTTCTAAACTGTTTTGGTCGAAGAGAATTCAACGTATTCTCTAAAACAGTTTATGAAATAAGGTGTGGTCCGTTCCACCCTCTAATGGGAAAACAGCCCCGTTCAGACAAGAGTTTTTCTATAGTCTCGTGGCGTTAATCCACGAAGGGACTTGAAGGCAGCTGAAAACTTGGATGGATTTTGGTAGCCTAAATCATTCGCAATTTCAAGTATACTCTTCGATGAATCTTGTAAGAGCAAAGCCGCTGCATTAACGCGATACTCTTTCATATAGGCATAAATCGATTTTCCATAAATAATTTTGAACGCTTTTTTCATAGCTGTGAGTGGCATATCAATGAAACTCGAACATTCGGTTAACGTATAAAATCGGTCAAGATGTGAAGTCAATCTTTTTTCCAAAGATTTGATCTTAGTTACTTGGGCGAAATTTAAAAAGTCGTTTTGTTGTTTTGCCAAAGAAATATCCATACCATTCAAGTAAAGAAGAAGTTCTAATACCTTAATTTTCAGATAAGGAACTCTATCTTTTTCAGGAATTTGATAAATTTCGGCTAAGATATGGTTCGTTTGTGGATTGGAACGCATAATAAAGGTTTCATAGCCTTTTGATGTTCTACAGAATTTGTTTTTCAAATTTTCCACATCAACCGGAAATCCGTTTAATAATGTCCGTATCGTTTCAGAACCCTGCGGAAAGAGAATGCTGATTGTGATTCCGTGATAGTGTTTAAGTGGAAAGTAAAACTCTCCGTAATGCTGGGTGCGTACTTCCATCTGCAAATCACCAGCACTGATATAAGTGTACTTTTTCGGATGAATGCTATTTTCTATTCTTCCTTCTTTACAGTAATCAATGGTGAACATCGATTGATGTGGCTTGAAAGCTGAGTAACAAGTTTTGAGATGAAAGTCATTAAAAAGTACAAAGACGCCTTCGAAAAGGGCGTAGCAAGTCATCGTCCCGGAGCCGGTTTCATCATGCAAAAAAAAGATAGAGCTGCCATCTTCTTGTTTCTGCATTTTGATATTATTTCCCATATTGCCTAAGGCGTTCATTGCCATGAACCCTCCTCTCTAAAAAAATTCTGCAATTTCTGTACTGTCGTCTGGTTCAAATCATATTGCTCCTTAATCTGCCCATCTTTCATTTCAACAATATGCTGACAGGCAAGAGCGATAAACTCCGGATCATGAGTAATAATTAAGCATGTTTTTCCTAAAAGAATTATTCTCTTTATAATTTGTGCAAAACGCTGCATGTTTTCCAAATCAAGACCACTGGTCGGCTCATCAAAGATTAAAACATCTCGATTGCTCATCAGAGCGGAGGCTACTGCAACACGCTGTTTTTGCCCTCCTGAAAGAGACATGGGATGTTCATCTTTAAAGCCATCCAGATGGAGTTCTTGGAGTATTGCCTCGGCTTCAGAATGATTTTCTTCTTCCTGAGAAATCAAAAGCTCTTCCATAACCGTTTCTGTAAACAACTGATGATTCACTTCCTGTTGCACAAGATAGGTCAGATCACGTCTTTTTTTAGGTGGAAAAGTCTTGTTTTTATAGATTAGTTTGCTTTTATCTTTTTTCACCAGTCCGCAAATAAGTTTGGCAAAAGTGGACTTGCCGGCACCGTTTGAACCTATGAGAGCTGTTGCCCTTCCCAGAGGAAGTTGAAACTTCGGAATATTCAATACGCTTTGCGTATTATGGTAGGAAAAATTCACATCGTAAAGCTCTAAAAAATCTTTCGTCGGCGATAATGGATTGGAAGCTCCAAATGAAAGCTGTTTTATGTCCGGAATACGTATCCCATGCGTTTCATAAAATGAACTCGGTAACTCGAAAAAGTTAACGCCTTGATAGTCTCCGATTATCTCGCCGGCATCAAGCAATATCACACGATCCACTAAATTTTTTAAATAATGGATGCGATGCTCGGCAATAACGATTGTTTTTCCCTCATCTTTCCAAAATTGTATCATCCCTTGCAAATTTGCGATAGCGGAAAAATCAAGATTAGCACTTGGCTCATCCATAAGAACAAGATTAGGAGAAAGCACAGCCACAGAGGCACAAGCAATTTTTTGTTTTTCTCCGGAAGAAAGATGAAACAAACTCTTTCCCATCAATCTCTCAATATGCAAAGAGGATACGATTTTGTTAAAGCGCAATCGAATATCTTCTTTTGACATACCTAAATTTTCACAGGCAAAAACCAGTTCACTATCCGTATCTACATTAAAAAACTGGCTGCGGGGATTTTGAAACACGCAGCCAACAATCGGTGCGAGTTCATACAGAGCAAGCGTTTGTGGACTTTTACCAAAAATAGATACACTTCCCAAACTTTTCCCTTCATAGTAATGAGGAATAAGTCCATTTAAAACTCGTATTATGGTCGTCTTACCACATCCGGACATTCCCGTTAAAAGAACGCATTGCCCGTCAGGGATTCTCAGATTGATATTTTTAAGTGTACTTTGGTCAGAGGATGTATAGGAAAAAGAAAAATTTCTTATTTCTATCATGACGAACCTCCGATCTTATAAAAGATAAGTACACACAAGCTAACCAGGCAAAGCATCAGAAAGAGTATATCCTGCAAATGGAATCCAATTTTACAGACATTGGTGCGCCTAATCGGCGCGCCTAAGCCACGTGTTAAAGCAGATGCGGAAAGTTCGTCACCAATTTTTACGCAGGACACCATCAGCGGAACCAGACGATATTCCACAGTTTTCCACGGTTTTGAACCACCTAAAGAGATGCCTCTCATTTTCATTGCATCGGCTATGGCGTGATACTCTTCCAAGATGGTAGGAAAAAAGCGAAAAACAACGGAAAGTGGAATCGTAATCTGGGCAGGAACATGCATGCGTTCCATTGCTGCCATAAACTCGCTGATTTTCGTTGAGCTGAGCAAATAGGTGCCCATGGCAAGCCCCGGCATCATGCGAACAAAAATACCGCAAAAAGCCACCAACAGAAAACCTAAAAATCCGGTAACGAGCGGCAAAAGATATATCTGCCCTACATAGGCCGCTATGAATAAAATGGCATATATGGCGGCATATTTCCACTTGCTTTCAGTAAGAAACAGTATAAAGGGAACAGATATAAGGAGTATTCGAATCGGAACCAGCCAATATCCATGTCCTCCTCCCACAACGACAGCAGCGATGGTAAAGACAAGAAGTATCTTTGTTCGAGGATCAAGAAATTCTTTTTTTGATCGTGTTTGAATAGGTTGCATGATGAATTAGACAATCCCGGCGCGTTCGAACTGCTTTTTTAGAAGGGAACGTCCAATCAAGGCACCAAGGATGCCCGCGATAAACATGCCTACAAGTAATGGGATCAAACTCCAGTCCGGAATAAGTTTCATCAGTGCATCCGCATAGGCCTTTCCGTAACCGCCTTGTGCTAAATTTTGATAATAAGCATCACGGCTAATAACAATAGGAATATAGTTTCCGATCAGCCATATTGAAAAAATACCTTTGCTGAGAATTACTTTTTTTGCACTGGAATAATCCGAGGATTTTAATAACAAATCCGCTAAAAGGCCCGCGATAAGTCCGGTGAAGGGTGCATATACGCCCATTCCCATGACCCCGATTAGTAGTCCAAGCAAAAATCCCATAATGGTTATAAGCCCAAACTTTTTCGTTTTGCTCACAAACAACACATACGGAATACCGTCAATAAGCGGCACGATGATGCCTAAAAGCGGAATAAATATTGGCATGTAACCCAGCATTGCCACTGCCATGCAAAGAGCAAACATAATGGCAGTAAAAACACCTGTAGTGATCAAATCTTTTGCTTTAATTCCAGATGATTTTTTCATACAATTAACCTCCATTGAGTTAAAATAAGCTAACTTAGCACATTTGATTAAACCTCTTTAAGGGCATTTCATTCAACCCCAGTTAAAATAAAAAGCTCCATTCGGACATTTTATAGTGCCTTGATTTCTGAGTCATTTCTGAAGGTTATGCGGATATCTTCTTTGCTGAATGTCGTGATATGATTTACGAGGGCACATAAGCTCTGTGCGTCGAATGTTTGCAGAAGCCTGTCTTGTTTTTGTAGCTGATTCAGGCAGAACTTGATATCGGCTTTGGTTGCCTGCATCTTTTTGAATTTTACTTCGACCTTCGCTAAGGCCGCCTGTTTTTCATCGTAGAAGCATTCCAGATCTTCGTACTTTGCTTGGTACTCGCTCTGGTCTTGCGGGATGGCAGCATTTTGGCGGATAAGGTCTTCGATCATCTTGACACAGACATCCATCTCACTTTCCAGCTTTGCTTTTTCGCCTTGAGTTGCGTAGCGTAACATTCTTCTCTCAAGGCGATCTCTTTTTTTATTATTTCGTTTTCTGCCTTTATATATTCATTTTCCGCTCTAAGTCTTATGAGTTCTTCTCTTTCAGATTCATTCAGTTCTTTTGGTTTATGGATATTTGTCTTTTTCATGCTTGTATTTCTTTCTCTTTATTCACAAGACCATTATATCCATAATTTTTATACTTGTTAACCCATGTCCCTCGTTGATTCCATTTTCGATTGCAGTCGACTTTATTGAGTTCCCGGCGAGTACTTTAGATAGCATTTCTAGTTTCTCATCGGGGGTCCAATTGATATTGTTTCCATGTTTTAAAATTTCTGGGCCATGGAGTTCTTCTAACTTAAACCATTTCCGAACTAATTTATGAAAGTTTTCTTCTTTAATCCCTTCAGGTGTATCAGGCCACTTACCCTCTCTGTACAACTACACACATTCTTTTTTGAAGTCATAACTATATTTCATAAAAATACCCTCCTTACTGGATGTCCAGTAAAGAGGGTACATATCACGATATTACAATCAACTATGCCGAATTTTTCAAAGGATAAAAAATCCCTTATTGAGTTGCCCTTTCGGATGGACCTTTTGATTTATCCTCAACTTAAAAAAGAGGAAGCAAATAGAGATAGTATATGGCCCCCAAAACTCCTGCTCCCACCAGGACCAGGATGGGGTGGATCTTTAATTTCACCACGGCAAAAAGGGCCAGGAGGAAAAAGACCAGGTGGTGGATGTCTACAATGGAAATTTTCCCAATGGAGAAGCAGGCGGCGGCAATAATTCCAATGACGACTGGCCGGATTCCAGCCAGGGCCAGGTTCAGCTCCTGGTTGTCCCTAAATTTTTGGAAGTAATGGGAAACTAAAAGGGCCAGGATAAAGGGGATCAAGACCACACAAAGGGTTAAAAGAATCCCCATGCCCGGGCCATAGACCTTAAAGCCCACATAGGTAGATGAATTGACGGCAATGGGCCCCGGGGTCATTTCTGCCACAGCCACAATATTGACGAATTCCTTGGCCTCAATCCACTGGTTTACTTCCACCACTTCTTTTTGGATCAGGGCCAAAACGGCATAACCTCCCCCAAAGGAAAAGGCTCCAATTTTAATAAAGGTCACCATCAGGTGAAAAAATGAACGCATGTCTCCTCCCAATTCAATCTTCCAGGTCTTATAGCTTTTCTCTTAAAAAAATTCCAAACAGGGCCCCAGCTAGGATGATAAAGATGGGGTGGACATGAAAAAAGCTAATGCCTGCAAAGGCTAAAACCATTAAAAGCCAGTTGCACTTTTCTCTTAGCTTGACGGACTTGCCCAATTTAAAAACCGAATAGAGGATCAGGGCCACTACGGCGGGTCGGATGCCTTCAAAGACGGCCTGGGCTATGACTGAATCGGAAAAGTGCTCAAAGGCACTGGCTATTACAAGGATAATCAGGATGGAGGGGCTGATGGCTCCCAGCATGGCGGCCAGGGCTCCCCTAAATCCCAGGATGTGGTAGCCCACAAAGGTGGCTGTATTGGTTGCCAGGGGCCCCGGAATGGAGTTGGTCAGGGCAATGGAATTTAAAAATTCTTCGTCGCTCATCCAGTGGTACTTGTTGACGACCTGGTCCTGGATAATGGGCAACATGGCATAGCCTCCCCCAATGGTAAAGGCTCCAATTTTAAAGAAGATAAAAAATAAGTGGGCTAATTTTTTCACCGGCAACCTCCTAAAACTTTCCTCCTTCTATTGTAAGCTTCTCTTGGGGAATCTGCAAACTTATTCTAGGGGAGTCTGGGGATGCTGGCCAGGAGTTTTTTGGTATAGGCATTTTTTGGAGCCTGGAAGATTTCTTGGGTCTGTCCTCTTTCTAAAATCTCCCCATCTTTCATAACCAGGATGTGGTCGGCAATCCTACGGACTGAGGCCAGGTCATGGGAAATAAAGAGGATGCTGATTTTTTCCCGGTCCCGGATTTCTTTTAGGAGCTGGATGATTTCCAGGGCGATGGGGGTGTCCAGGGCGGTGATAATTTCATCGGCAATGAGGATTTTGGGTTTAAGGCTCAAGGCCCGGACGATATTCAATCTTTGGAGTTGGCCACCAGATAGGGCCCTGGGATACCTGTCTAGGTGGTCCAGGCTAAGGCCACATTGGTTCAGGAGTCCGGCCAGGTAGTCCTTGATGTCTTCTTCCTGGACAATCTTGTGGAGTCTTAGGGGTTCGTAAAGGCTTTGGCCTACAGTTTTTCTGGGATGGAGGGTCATAAAGGGGTCTTGGAAGACCATTTGGATGTCCAGACGGTCTTGACGGTCCAGGGGTCTTTTCAGACTCCGGCCCTTGTAGATAACTTCTCCCTGGTCTGGGTCAATTAAAAATCCCAAGATATTGGCCAGGGTGGACTTGCCTGACCCGGATTCTCCCACCAGGGCCAGGATTTCTCCTTCTTCTAATTCCAGGTGGATGTCTTTTAAGACCTGGTGGTGGCTGGTCTTTAAAAAGGTCCGGTCCTTGTAGCTTTTTTCGATATTTTTTCCTTCTAGTATACTCATTCCAGACCTCCATATAATTCTCTAGCCCCATAGACGATTTCCTTACTTGCTGGGGCCTGGGGATGGTCTAAGATGGCCCGACTGTCTCCCTCTTCCACGACTTGGCCTTGGGATAGGACCAGGATTCGATTGGCAATATAGGACACCAGGGCAATGTTGTGGCTAATGACAATAAGGGTGGTGCCGTGGTTCTTGTGGACATCTCTTAGGTGGTCTAAAAACTTGAGCTGGTTAATGGGGTCCAGGCTGGTGGTGGGTTCATCAGCAATAAGGACCTTGGGCTCCATGGCCAGGCAAAGGGCAATGGCCACTCTTTGCCGCATCCCTCCGGACAGGGAGGAGGGATAGCGGTTTAAAAATTCCTCGTCTCCCGGCAGGCCCAATTCTAAAAAAAGTTCCTGGACGCTGGCCTTGTCCTGGCTTAGGCCATACATCTTCCGGCACTTGATCATTTGCTTGCCCAGTTTTTCATAGGGGTTGAGACCGTTCATGGAGTCTTGTGGCAGGATGCAAAATCTCGTGTCTGACTCAAAGGGTTTAAAGTTGCCAATGTCCACTTCTTTTTTTCCATCATAGACCTGGCCGCTGACTTGGCTGCCTTCGGGCAAAAGTCCCATGAGGGACTTGATGGTCATGGACTTTCCGCTGCCGGAAGGGCCTACGATGCCTAAAATTTCATGGTCTTCTATGGTGAAGTTGACCCCTCTTAGGATGGGGGCCTTTTGGATTTCTAGGGATAGGTTTTTCACTTCAATCATTGGTCTTCTAACCTCCTTGTGTCAAATACAAGATGGAAAATCAGGGCAAAGAAGAAGATGCCTAGACTGGGCCACAAAATCAATTGGGGGGACTCGATCATGTAGACCCGGTATTGGTAGAGCATGGTTCCCCAATCCGGTTTTGTAATGTCGCTGCCTAGGCCGATAAAGGCCAGGGAGGCATAGGCCAGGATGTTGGAGCTGGCCATGCTGCCAAAAAAAGGCAGGGCCATGGGCAGGACATCTGGCAGGATGTGTTTCAGCAAAATAAGCCAGTTGGGATAGCCTAAAATCGGCAAAATTTTAATGTACTCTCTTTGGAGGATGGACTCGGTCATTTCCTCACTGTGGTTGGCAAAGTGGCCCATTTGACAAAGGCCCAGGGACAGGCCTGCACTGACAGGACTGAGGCCGAAAAGGGCCGTCACCAAAAGGGCGACAATAAAGGTTGGGCAGATTAGGAGAAAGTCTGTAATAAAGTGGAGGACCAGGGCAATATTTCCCTTGTAGTAGCCGGCTAAAAGTCCGGCCAAGAGACCCACACTTAAACTGATACCCCCGGCAATGAAAATTACCAAGCAGGTTCTGACAAAGCCCATAAGGAGAAGGTCCAGCATGTCCCGGCCCAGGGGGTCTGTCCCCAGTGGGTGCTGGCTGGACATGGGGGCCATCCGGTGGGCTAAATCCACCGGAACCAGGTCCAGGGAGTGCTGGCTTACATAGTAGAAGAAAACTGCCAAAACCAGGGCCATAAAGATTATTTTCTTTTTCATCTTAAGCCCCCCTTCAAGAGATAGATAATCCCGTTAAAAATCAAGTGGACCAGGGCCATCCATAGGAAGATAAAGAGGAGGTAGGATTGGATGATGTTGTAGTCCTTGGCGGCAGTGGACTGGATTAAAAAGAGGGAAACCCCCGGCAGGGCAAAGAGAAATTCCACCACGGAGGTCCCGCCAATGACCCAGGAAAACCGGCTGACAATGGAGGACAAAAGAGCAATACAGGCGGGCCTTGCCCCGTCTCTTAGGAGGAGTCCCTCTGTCCGAAAGCCCCGGCAGCGGGAAAAGTAAATATAGGGGGTCTTTTTGATTTCCAAAAAATGACTCCGCATCAAGCGACAAAGGTCCCCGGTGGTTTGCAGGGCCACAAAGAGCATGGCCAGAAAAATCGACAGGTAATAATTGCTGTAAACCTTGACGATTTGGTATTTGACACTTAATAGGTAGATGACAAATACAGCCAGCATAAAGGTGGGAACTGATTGGACAAAAACCGTTAAAAAACGGGTGAACTTGTCCCAAAATCCCCGGGGCCGGCAGGCTGCCAGGTAGCCTAGGAAAAAGGCCAGGACCCCGCCTAGGCAAACCCCGCCCAGGCCAATGGATAGGGACAGGGGCATCCGTTTAAATAATTCTGCCCTGACTTCCCTTCCGGTCACATAGCTGCGGCCCCAGTCTCCTTGGACAAAGTGGCTAATCCAATAGCGGTATTGTTCCAAAAGGGGCTTGTCCAAACCAAAGCTCTTTTTCAAAAAAGCCACATTGGCCTCAGTCCTGGGCAGTTGGTAGCAATCCAAAAGCCTGTCTACGGGATTTCCCGGAATCATCCGCACCAGGATGAAAAAGACCAGGCTTAGGATAAAAAAACCCACCAACCATTTCAAAATTTCTTTTAGGGTATTCATAGGTCTCCTCTCTAGCTTATAAAAAAGGCTCCCCTTAGGGAGCACCTTTTTATAAGCCTAATTTTGCATTCACAATATAGTAGTCTCCACCATATGGTTCATAGTCTTTAAGCTTATCGCTAACTGCAATATGCCATTCCGGATCCACTAGGAATAAAACCGGAGCATCTTCATAGATGATGTGTTGAATTTCTTGAGCAATTTCATTTCTCTTGGCTTGGTCTTTTTCGCTACCAAATTGATCCAACAACTTGTCTACTTTTGGATTGGAGTAGCCCATGGTGTTGTTGGGTTCGTTGGTCCGGAAGAATTGGTTCAAGAAGAATGAGGGTTCTCCTGTAGGAGCCGTATGTTGGGCATAGACCATAAGGTCAAATTGGCCGCTCTTCTTGAATTGGTCAATATCATCCACAACTTGGCTTTCTGCCTTGATACCCAGATCTTTTAATTGAGAGGTCATAACTTGGACGATTAAGCCTAGGTCAGGACGGGAAGTATAGGTTACAAGTCGGATGTTTAAAGGCTTACCATCTTTTTCATAGATGTTGTCCTTGTTTTTCTTGTAGCCTGCTTCTTCCAAGATCTTCATAGCCTTTTCTTTGTCGTAGGTTAATTTTTCCTTGCCGGCAAAGTCATAGTAGGAAGCGAATAAACCGGTTTCGATTTTTCCACCCTTTAAAACGTCTAAATAGTCTTGACGGTTCAAGCCGTAGTTTAAGGCTTCACGAACCTTGGGATCTTTTAGAGCCCCGTCTTTAAGGTTACACATACCAAAGTATTGGTAGCCTGCAGGGATGCTCTTAACCATCTTTCCATCCTTTTTCAAGAGTTCAGCCACATCCGGTGTTACGGTAAAGGCCATGTCGATGTCGCCACTTTCAAAGGCAAGCTTCAAGGCAGTTACGTCCTTAAAGGCTCTTAGTTCCACATCTTGTCTCTTGTCTGCATCGGGATAGTAGGGGTTGGGTGTTAATTCAATCTTATTTTCCGGTTCCATGGAAGCAACCATGTAGGGGCCGGTAAAGATGAACTTGTCTCCGTCTTGTTTGAAGACAACATTGGTCCATTCTGCCAGGACAGAGTCCATGGTCATGGTTGGACGTTCACTCTTAATTTCTAATTCGTAATCTCCCTTGGGAGTAAAGGTAATTTTTCCAACAGTTGCATTGGAAAGTTCGTTCTTTTCTTGGATGGCATTCATGGCATCGCTTAGGGCCTTGGCATCAACTGCACTACCATCAGAAAATTTCACGTCTTCATTAAGGATGGCATCCCAGCTAGTATCGCTTGTTTGCTTTAATTCCTTAATAAAACGGCTGTAAAGGTGACCATTTTCATCTAACATGTAGAATCCTTCAGACACACCATGGCTGGTTAATCCCCAGGGCACAGAAGAATCTGTTGGATCTAGGGCACCAATAACCCAGGTTTGGCCAATGCGTATGGTTCCGTTTTTACCGGACTTTTCGCCATCTTGGCTTGCGTTTTGCCCTGCATTGGGAGCTTGGCTTGCGGTGTCGCTTTTACCGCAGGCAGCTAAGCTGGATACTACAAGGATTAGGGCTAAAAGTAAAGATAATTTTTTTCTTTTGAGTATGTTCATAATCTCCTCCTTTTTCACCACCTAGTATAGCATGTTTGAGAATACAAATCTATTCCATTTTTATCTAAAATTTTTATTTTTTATAAATTTTTTTATAATTTTCTCTGTAAAATATAAAAAGAGTCAGAATGCCTGTTCAGAATTTCTTTTTTCCCTCCAAGGACCCAATGAAAAAGGCATGGATTAGCTATAAACAATTGTTCTGTCTATTTTCCGCCACTTTAAAAATTTTTTCCCTTATTTTTCATAAAAAATGTGGATAAGTTGGTATTTTTCTTAAAATATCCACACTTATCCACTTTGTCCACAGTTTTATGCACATTTCTAAGCCTGTATTTTTGAGTTTTCCCCAATTTTACCCACATTATCCACAATCATTGAACGGATGTTTCTGTGGATAGGATCCCCAGACTGGGGTCGGCATAGAGGGATTGGCCCCTATGGTTTTGGTAGGTATAGTAGGCGGCACTGGCAATCATGGCTCCATTGTCGGTGCAAAGAATTTTTGGAGGGTAGTAGAGATTGTAGTCTGTTCCCTGGAAGGCTTCTTGCAAGCGGCTTCGCAGGGCGGAATTAGCTGCAACTCCTCCGGATAAGACCAGGGTCTTCATCTTCTTATCTTTTAAAAGTCGGAGGGACTTTTCCACCAAGACATCCAAAACGGCATCTTGGAAGGAGGCACAAATGTCCTCAACGATGATTTCTTCTCCCCTTTGCTTGGCCTGGTTGAGATAGTTCATGACAGCTGTCTTTAGGCCGGAAAAGGAAAAGTCATAGGAGTCTTTTTCCAGCATGACCCGGGGAAAAATATCCCGGCTATTACCCTTTTGCGCCAGCTGGTCCACAATGGGTCCCCCGGGATAGCCAATGCCCAAGGCTCGGGCCACCTTGTCAAAGGCCTCACCAGCTGCATCGTCTCTTGTTTGTCCTAAAACTTCAAAGTCCAAATAGTCCTTGACCTCTAAAAGATAGGTATGGCCGCCGGAAATCACCAGGCTGATAAAGGGCGGTTCCAAATCAGGATGGGCCAGGTAGTTGGCACAGACATGGCCGTGCATGTGGTTGACGCCCACAATTTCCTTGCCACTGGCCAGGGCAAAGGCCTTGGCTGCTGACAGGCCCACCAGGAGGGCCCCAATGAGGCCTGGTCCCCGGGTAACCCCTACTAGGTCAATATCTTGAAAGGAAAGTCCCGCTTCTTCAAAGGCCTGGTCAATCACCAGGTTAATGGCCTCTACGTGCTTGCGGGAGGCAATTTCCGGCACCACGCCCCCATAGAGTTTGTGGGTGTCAATTTGGGTGGAAATCACATTGCTTAAAATTTTGCGACCGTCTTCCACAATGGCCACAGATGTTTCATCACATGATGATTCAATTCCTAAGACTCGCATAGGTCCTCCTTCCATAAAATATAGGCATCTTCATGGTTGTCTCCATAGTAATTTTTTCTCCGGCCCTTGATTTCAAAACCATAGAGGTCATAAAGACCCAGGGCTGGTTTGTTGGAGGGTCTCACCTCCAAGGTCATGGCCCTGACTCCCCGGTCCTTGGCAGCCTGGATCATGGCCTCCATCAGGGTCTTGCCATAGCCTTGGCCCCTGTAATCCTTGGCCACAGCTAAATTTAAAATATGACCCTCGTCTGCCAGGACCATAAAGGCCCCATAGGCCAGCAAGTCCCCATCTTCTTCCAAAACCACATAGTGGGACAGGGGATTTTTCAAGTCCAGGGCCAGAGACTCCTTGGACCAAGGGCTGGCAAAACTTTCCACTTCCAGGGCATAAATTCCCTCCAGGTCCCTGGGACCTCCCTGCCTAATGTCCATTTTCTCTTTCCCTTTCTGCCTGGGAGGGGCGGATGTAGTTGGGAAGAATTTGTCGGTAGTCCAAGTCTTGTCCTTGACTGGCCATCTGTCTTCCCACTAGGCAAATAGAAGACCCTCTCAGAGATTGGTCCCTTTGGCTGGCTAGGTTAAAGCCTTCTTGAAAAAGACGGTTCCGGTAGACTTCCAAGCCCTCTCCACATAAAATAGTTTCCTTGGGCAGGTCCTTGATCCAGTCTTTCAGGTCCACCAGGCAGTCTTCCTTTAAACAGGAAACCCGGTTATTTTCAACCTGGTAAAGACCCGTATAGACCCGGCCCCGTCTGGCATCCACAATTGGAGCCACCAGGCCTTGAAATTGGCTGGCCAAGGCTGCCAGAGAAGACACCCCCAGGGCATCTTTTTTTAAGACCTGGGCCAGGGTCCGGATGGTGGTTACCCCAATCCGGATTCCTGTAAAGGACCCAGGACCCCAACCTGCTACCAAGAGGTCCAGGTCTTCCAGTTTTAAATTTTGCACCCTTAAGAGGGTTTCCAACAAGTCCATCAAACGTTCCGAATGACTGATCCGGCCATAGACTTGCACTTCCCCCAAGATTTTATCGTCTTGGCTAATGGCGATGGAAGTCGTCATTGTCGATGTATCAATCCCCAATATTTTCATTTCTTAGCCTTTCTATAATCCTGTCCTCCCCTTCTTGACTCAGGGTAAACCTTCTTTGGCCCGGCCCCTCCTCTTGGATTTGAATTTTAAGAGGATGAGCCGGCAGGACTGGGTAAAAGTCCTTGGGCCACTCCACTACACAGACCCCGGACCCGTAAAAATAATCGTCAAAACCTAAAAAATCCAGCTCGTCCGGATCTTCCAAACGGAAGAGGTCAAAGTGGTAGAGGGGCAGGCGACCTTGGTAGGTCCGAACCAGGGTAAAGGTGGGACTGGTTACCAGGTCTTGGACCCCCAGAGCCTGGGCCAGGGCCTTGGTAAAAGTTGTTTTTCCGGCCCCCATGCCCCCTTCTAGGCAAATCATATCCCCGGGCCTTAAAAGCCCTGCTAGACTTTGGGCCAGGGCCTTGGTATCTTCTAAACTCTTGGCCAAATAGTCCCAAGAGAAAAGACGGGGAGCCCCGTCTTCAAAATTGTGCGTCATGAATTTTTGACTCCTTTTCTCCTTAAGAGGGTTCCAGCCCCGGGGCCATCTCCCGAGACCTAAATCTTCAGCTGTCCACTCGGCCTAGGCTTCAGTCCAGGTCCGGATCCAAAAGGGCAATACAATTTACAGCCGGACTTTCATAGGGGTGGATTCTCCGGATGATATGCAGGACATCCTCCAGGTTTTCCCTTTGGACTACAAACTCCATCTTAATTTCATCCGCTTCCGTTACCAGGCCAACTTCCCCCTCATAGGGTTGGGCCCCTTCCAAAGGACGCCAGTGGCCCTTAACCAGAGTGGTGGAAAAGGCATAGTCATAGTAGCCCTCTTGTAGGTAGTCATGACTATTTAAGTCATTGGCCAAACCCGTTACATAATCTTTTGGAATATAGACTTCAACTTTTACTTGCATCCTTTCACCTCTTTTTTCTTATATATAGTCATTATAACCAAATTTACCTGGTCTTTCAATAAGACAAGTAAATTGTTTAAAGGACATGCTTTTTGGGCATATATAGAATAGTTATTTGACAATTAAGGAGGTCAATATGATTTTAGATTTAATTATAAAGCTTATTGTGGCAGGTTTTGCCGTTTTGGTTTCTTCCTGGTTGACTCCGGGCATGAGTGTTGCCGGCTTTAAGACGGCCATCCTGGTGGCCCTGGTTATTGGGATTTTAGACTTTGCCCTGGGACGGTTTTTCGGAGAACAGGCTGCTCCTTCTGGCCGGGGAGCCAAGGGGTTTATCCTGGCTGCCTTGATTTTATTTATTGCCGGAAAGCTTGTAGAGGGTTTTTCCGTAGGTATCTTTGGGGCCTTAATTGGGGCCTTGATTATGGGCCTTGTGGATGGATTCTTGGGATCCAAGATTTTCCCCAAGGATTAACTTTTAAATAAGTAGAAAGACCGGGTTGGTTTTCCAACTCGGTCTTTTTTTAGTCTATATGGACGCCGTTTTTCTTGAAAAAATCCTTGCGGATTTGGCTGCCTGTCTTGGTGGCGGCCAGGCCTCCTGTTCCTGTTTCTCTCAGAGATTCCACCATGGCATCCCCTACTTCCTTCATGGCCTGGGCCACTTCTTCAAAGGGGACAACGGACTTGGCCCCAGCCAGGGCCATATCGGCACTGATCAAGGCATTCATAAGGCCACTGGCGTTGCGGAAGGTACAGGGATATTCCACCAGGCCGGCAATGGGGTCGCAAACCAGACCCAGGACATTGACCAGGGCAATGGATGCCGCCTGGAAGACCTGGTCCAGGTTTCCTTTTTTTAAATAAACCAAACAACCCGCTGCCATGGCTGCCGCTGATCCGCACTCTGCCTGGCAGCCTCCTTCGGCCCCGGCGAAGCTGGCATAGTAGCCGATGATTTGTCCAAGACCTACGCTGACTAAAAGTCCTTCCACCAGGTCCTCCCGGCTGGTTCCCTCCTTGGCCTTGATATACATCAGGGCCGCCGGCAGGATCCCAGCAGATCCAGCTGTAGGTGCTGCCACAATCCTCCCCATGGAGGAATTGGTTTCAAAGGTGGACAGGGCCATGGCCATGGCTTGGACCAGGTCCGACCCCACCAGGGAGTCTTGGTCCCTGTAGCCCATCATCTTGTAGGCAAAGCCGTTAATCATACCCAGGCCCAAGTCGGAAGGATGGTCCAGGTAGTTTTGGGTGGA
Organism: Urinicoccus massiliensis; assembly: GCF_900120405.1. Classification (GTDB taxonomy): domain Bacteria; phylum Bacillota; class Clostridia; order Tissierellales; family Peptoniphilaceae; genus Urinicoccus; species Urinicoccus massiliensis. The sequence goes on from NZ_LT635493.1 coordinate 527,454, forward strand.
TTCTTCCATGACATCCAACATCCGGCCCAGTTCTTCCAGGATTTCCTTGGGGTCTGTTTCAAATTTTTCCACTTCGTCTCTTAGGACCATTTCCGGAAAGCTGATGCCTTCTTCTTGACAATACTTGATGATTTCACTTGTACTTGTTAACATACAACCTCCTAGTCCACAACATCCAGGTACTTGGCAAAGTTAAACAAATCGGATTGGAGGACTTGATTTTTTAAGTCTTCTCCAGCAGGGTGGGTCAATTCCACACTTAGGGTGACGGACTTTCCCCTTTTTTCTGTATCAATGTTTTCGATATTATAACCTGCATCGCTGATGTAACGAGAAACCCGGGCAATAACCCCCTTTTGCTCCTGGTATTGGAGGATAAAGGTGGGGAATTGGTTCCGGAAGGAAATTTTATTGCCATCCAGTTCAATAAGTTCAATATTCCCCCCACCAATGGAGGACCCCACCAGGTCAAAACTGTCTCCTTGGTCGTTGGACAGGATGATCTTGACAGAGTTGGGGTGGACATGGCCCAGGTCTCCCCTTTCAAAACGGTAGTCCAAGCCGGCCTGGTCTGCCAGGTCAAAGGCTTGGATAATCCGGCTGTCATCAGGTTTCACGCCTAAAATTCCCGCCAAGAGGGCCCGGTCTGTTCCATGACCCTTGTAAGTCATAAGAAAGGACCCGTGGAGGATGAAGACTGCCTTGCTAAAGTCAAAGGGGCAGAGGTTTCTGGCACTGTTGGCAATCCGACAGGCCCCGGCCGTATGGCTGGAGCTGGGGCCCACCATAATAGGGCCCATTACTTGAAAAATACTATATTCTTTCACTTATGCCTCCTGGTTTTCTTCCACAAGCCAATTCCCAAAAACAAAGTATAGACCCACCACCACAAAGGTCAGGGTCCAAGAAATGGGATAGGACAAGTAGACGGTTTTGATGGAATAGTATTGGGGCAGGACAAAAAAGACCCAAATCATTCTAAAGATACACATAAAGAGGATGGACACCAGCATGGGCACAACGGCATGGCCGGCTCCTCTTAAAATTCCCCCTAAAATTTCGCTGGCCCCGAAAATCACATAGGCCGGGGCTAGAAAGATAATGGAAAGCCGCCCATAGGCCACCACTTCCGGCGTGGGGTTAAAAAGACCGATTAGGGAGTTGCAAAAGACCAGGAGAAGGACGGACATAATCCCGCTGGCCAGGCAAACCATCCCCAGGCTGACCCAGGTCCCCTTCTTGAGGCGGTCGTAGCGGCCGGCGCCAATATTTTGCCCGGCAAAGGTCATAGCCGCCATGGATAGGGAGGCGATGATTAAAAAGACAAAGCCGTCAATCCGACTGGCTGCTGCCCCACCAGCTACGGCATTGGACCCAAAGCGGTTGATCATGGTTTGGATAATGACATTGGATAAATTGATAACCACTGTTTGGAGGCCTGCCGGAATCCCAATGGCCAAAATGGCATTGAGACTGTCCTTTTTTAGGCCGATGTTCTTATAGTTCAACCAAAAGGTGTCATTCCCATGGCGGAGGTTGAGCCAAACTAAGATGGCCGAAGCCACTTGGCCCAGGATGGTGGCAATCCCCGCCCCCATAACTCCCATGTGGAAATAGGCAATAAAGACCAGGTCCAGGACAATATTCACCACTGCCCCTACAATTAAATAGTAGAGGGGTCTGGTGGAATCCCCCATGGACCGTAAAACCCCTGACCCCATATTGTAGACCAAAAGGGGGACAATGCCGATGAAAAAGAGCCGCATATAGTCTACTGCGTCTTGGAAGATGTCTGCCGGCGTGGACATCCATTGTAAAAAGAGGGGGGTGAAGATGTAGGCTACAAGGGTTAAGACAAGGCCCCCGCCAATGGCCAGGGCAAAACTTGTTTCAATGGCTGAAGCCATCCTTAGGTAGTCCCTCCGGCCGTAATTTTGCGCCACCACCACACCGGCCCCCGTGGACAGACCCACAAACAAGCCGATAATCAGCTGGGTAATGGGGCCTGTTGCCCCAACAGCAGCCATGGCCACCTTACCAGCATAGCGACCCACAATTAAAAGGTCGGCGGTGTTATAAAGTTGTTGCAAGATGGATGTTAAGATCAAGGGGATGGCAAAAGCCACCAAGGCCTTGGCAATGGACCCCTCTGTCAATGAAACTTTTTTATGCACAAAATCACCCCTTCTCTTGATTTTTTCTGTCGTGTCTTCTTGCACTTCCTATACGTTTATACTAACACAAGCTAGGTCCAAGTAGGCAAAAATACTTAAAAAAGCTCCTTCTTTTTTTAAAGTCGGAGCTTTTTTCCTTTTCATTTAAATGGCACAGGGACTGTAGCCACAGTTTTGACATTCGGCACAGCCTCCGGAATGGGCCATGGTGCCGCCACACATGGGGCAGGTATCCGGGTCTTCAGTCAGCTGCTTGGCAATTTCCCGGTTCAGCTCTTCTTGGAGCTCATGGACCCTGTTTTTCTTGGAATCTTCTGTAATTAAAATTCCCGACCGGGCACAACCATCTCGGTAGATGGTTACTCCCTTTAAGCCCATTTCCCAGGCATACATATAGAGGTCTTCCACTTCTTCCACGGTAAATTCCTTGGGAACATTGACGGTGGAGGAAATAGAGGCATCAATAAATTGTTGCCAGGTGGATTGAACCCTGATTCTTTCCTTGTAGTTTAGGTTGCTGGTGGTAATGACATAGTCGGGTAAGTCTTCTTCCGAGGTCAGTCCTTGGGCCTCCATCAGGTCCTTGATGATTTGGGTGTAGACGGTGTAGTAGGTGTCTTCATTGTGGAGGGACTCAGACTTGCGGGTATAGGAAATTTGGAAGATGGGTTCCACCCCATTGCTGCAACCCAAGAGGGTTGAAATGGTTCCTGTTGGGGCAATGGTCAAGACTTGGGAGTTTCTCAAGCCGTATTCTTTAATGAGGTCTAAAACATCTGCATCGGCATTGGTCTTTAGGAAGGGACTTTCCAGGACCTTTTCCTTCCGGTACCTGGGGAAGGGTCCTTGGTCCTTGGCCAAAAGAGCCGATTGCCGTAAGGCTTCGTTCACCAGGACGCGACCAATTTGGTTGATGAGGTTGAGAGATTCATCAGACCCGTAGGCCAGGCCCATCTTGATGAACATATCGGCAACCCCCATAATTCCAAGACCAATTTGTCTCAGGTCTCTGGAAAGGTCTCTTTGCTCTTCTAGGGGATGGAGGTTCATGTTTTCGTCCAAGACATCGTTGAGGTAAACCACCCCGTCCCGGACCAATTGACCAAAGGCTTCAAATTGGAAGCGGGCATATTTTGTAAAGGGTTGGGCTACAAATTCACTTAAGTTGATGGAAGAAAGGTTGCAGGACCCAAAGGCTGGCAGGGGTTCTTCCGCACAGGGGTTGACTCCGGCATATTCAAAAGTATCGTCTTCACTTAAGAGGTGCCAGGAGTTGATCCGGTCTTGGTAGAGGATGCCGGGTTCGGCCATGTTCCAGTTGTTCCGGGCCAGGATGGTAAACATCTCCCGGGCATTGACCTTTTTACGGATTTTTTCTCCTGTGGATTCCACGTCAAAGCGAAGGGTGTAGTCCTGGTCTTTTTTTACGGCCTCCATAAAGTCGTCATAGACATTGACGGAAATATTGGCACTGGTGACCTTGTCCAGGTCATTTTTCACGTCGATAAATTCCAAAATATCCGGATGGTAGCAGTCCATGTTCAGCATCAAGGCCCCCCGGCGACCCCGCATGCCAATTAGGCCTGTGGTGAGGCTGTAGAGGTCCATAAAACTCACCGCTCCTGTAGTGGAGGAAGCTGCATTGTTGACCTTGGCCCCCTTGGGGCGCAGCTTGGACAGGGTTAGGCCAACCCCGCCTCCGTAAGAATAGGTCCGGGCCATCCACTTGGCCGTATCAAAAATCGCTTCAATATTGTCTTCCACCTTGGGCATGACATAGCAGTTGGACAGGGTGACCTTCTTGCCTTCCTTGTCCAGACCCCGACCAGCCAAGATCCGCCCTGCCGGCATAAATTTCTTGTCCTTAATGGCCTTTTCAATGGCTTCATTGCCTCCGGAAACCCGGCTTAAAAAGCCCTCGAAACTTTCTCCCCCATGGCGGTATTTTTTCTCATAAATATCCCTTTGGAGGTCGTTCATGGCCCAGCCTTGTTCTCTCAGGCGGGTTCTTTCTTCCCGGTAAAGGATGTATTTTTTGGCTACATCGGGTCTTAGCTGCATGAGGTGGAGTTCTACGGCATCTTGGATTTCTTCAATTCCCACCTGGTTCAGGTTTTTAGCCTCAAAATCTCGGGTAACCTTGTCTGCCACTTCCTTGGCACAGGCCTCGTCCAGGCCTTGGTCCGTTTCCCCCATGGCCTTTTCAATGGCCAGGGCAATTTTTTGGCCATCATAGTCTACAATCCGGCCATTGCGTTTTTCAACTTTTAGCATGATTTTTCTCTCTTTCTTGGCTTCATTTATCTAAGAATTATTCCTATTATCCACTATATCTAGTGGCCGGAATTTATTTCAGTCAAGATTTAGTATATCATGCAGTGGCTTTTCGGACAAGATATTCTTGTCCTTATTTTGAATCTTTTATTCCCTGGTCGTAGACTTCCAAGTTATATTGCTTGATTAAGTCCACCAACCTTTGGCCATAGCCAGGATCGGTAGAATAGCCCGAGGGGTGGAGCTTGTGACAGGCTTCTTGGGCACTCTTGGCCTCTCGCACAGGCTGGTAGCGCTGGGCCTGGCTTAAAAGACGGCCATAGTGCTTAAAGGAATCCACCGGGCTCTTGTAGGATTCAAAATTGTCCTGAATGGTGACCCTTTGACCATTTTCCACTTCCTCTGTGGCATAAGAAACCCCCTGGCCCTTCTTGGCCTTGATACCGAAAAAATTTTTATTGACCTGGGCCAGGTCAGATTGGCCGAAGTTGCTTTCCAGGGCTGCCTGGGCCAGGATGACGCTGGGGTAAAGATGGTATTTTTTACCAATTTTCTGGGCCAAGGGGGCGTATTCTTGGAAAAATTCTTGCCGGCTAGTGACCCTTTGGGGCTGGTAGCGGATGTTATTGACGAAAAAAAATAAAACTTGGATAAAGAGCCAGAGGAAAAAAATTCCTAAAATTAAGACCAAACAGCCCCAAGTCAGGGGCTTTTTTTTCTTCATAAGTCAACTCCTTAAAATTCTCTATGTTATAATTATATTATTGGATATAAAATGAAAAGTAAACTGTTTTGAAAGGAAGATTTTATGTTAAGAAAAGATGTAGCCCTGGACCAAACCTGGGACTTAACTGCCTTATATAAAGATAGCCAAGAGGCCTTAAAGGCCCTGGACGACCTCCGGGCCCTGGTTGAAAAGCTCTCCTCTTGCAAGATGGACCAAGAGGAAGAAATTTTACCCTACACCAGGGATTATGAAAAGGCCATGGTCCTTTTTGACCACCTGGCCAACTATGAAGAACTCATTGTCTCCACAGACTTTTCCGACCAGGCCATGACCAGTCTGTCTCAAAAAATCCACGACGGCCTGGTGGCTGTCCAGGAAGACCTGGCCCCAGTAGAGGGTCGCTACTACAAGTTGGAGGATAGGGTCTTGGAAGACTTTAGCCAAGACCCCGTCTATGGGGCCTTTTTTAAACGGATCCTCCGGGACAAGCCCCACTATTTGGGTCAAAAAACCGAGGCCCTTTTAAAGTCTTTAAGTCCTGCCCTGGACCTACCCTACAGCCTTTACCAAGAAGCCAAGTTCAAGGACCTGACCTTCCCCGACTTCCAAGTCGACGGAAAAACCTATCCCTTGAGCTTTATCCTTTATGAAGACCAATACGCCTATGACCCCGACATCCAGGTTCGGAGAAAGAGCTACCAGGCCTTTTCCCAAGCCCTGGAAAAATATGAAAACACCATGGCTGCAGGTTTTATTGCCATGGTCAAAAGAGACCTGGCCCTGGCCAAGGCCCGGTCCTATCCTTCGGTTTTTGACTACATGCTCCGGAGCCACGAAATTAGCCGGGAAATGTTTGACAACCACCTGGACACCATGATGGAAAAATTGGCCCCCATTATGCGGACCTATGCTGGTATCTTAAAAGACCGCTATGGCCTGGACACCATGACCTATGCCGACTTAAAATTGTCTCCCAACCCCCAAGCCGGGAAAAAATATTCCATGGAAGAGGCCAAGGACTTGATCCTAAAGGCCTTTGCCCCCTATGGCAAGGACTATGTGGACTCCATTGCCAAGGCCTTTAGCGACCGTTGGCTTGACTATGCCGACAACGACTTTAAGTCCACCGGAGGTTTCTGCGCCAGTCCCTACCGCTGTCATTCCTACATTCTTATGACCTTCCGGGGCCTCTTGTCCGATGTCTTTACCCTGGCCCATGAACTGGGTCACGCTGGCCACTTTAAACGGGCCGGAGCCAAGCAAAGCATCCTGACGGTGGAACCCTCCCTCTACTTTGTGGAATCCCCTTCCACCACCAGTGAGCTCCTCTTAAAGGAATACCTATTAAAAGAAGCCAAGACCCCAGACGACCGCCGGGAAATCATTGGCGAATCCTTGGCCAACACCTACTACCACAACTTTGTCACCCACTTCCTGGAAGCCTACTTCCAAAGAGAAGTCTACCGAAAAGTGGAAGCTGGAGACCATGTCCAAGGCCAAGACCTCCGGAAGATTTTCTTGGAAACTTTACAAAAATTCTGGGGCGACTCCGTAGACCTACCAGATTCTGCTGGTCTAACCTGGATGCGGCAACCCCACTATTATGAGGCCAGTGGTTTTTATTCCTACACCTATTCTGCCGGTTTAAACCTGGGAACCCTCCTGGGTCGGCTCTTAGTCGATGACCCCTCCACCACCCAAAAGTGGTTGGAGGTATTAGACATGGGCGGCAGCAAGTCCCCCATTGACTTTGCCCAACATGTGGGTCTGGACATCCGCACCAGCCAGGCCCTGGAAAAGACCATCTCCATCATCGGAGACATGGTCCAAGAATTAAAGGAGGAAAAATAATGCACGAATCCATTCTCTTAGAGGGCGACCTCTTTAAGGGCCAAGAAACTATTTGGGTCCTAGGAGCCAAGGGCCGGATTGGCCGCAGCATTACCCGAAAACTCACCGATGGCAGCCGGCGGATTGTCACCACAGACCATGCCTCTGTGGACATAAAAAACCTGGAAGACATCCTAGTCTTTACCGAAAGGAACCTCCCCACCGTCATTATCAACTGTGCCGGCATGTCCAGCGCCACGGCCTGTGAAGAAAACCCCGACGAGGCCTTCCGGGTCAATGCCCTGGGAGCCAAAAACCTGGCCATTGCCGCCAACCACTATGGGGCCCGCTTGATCCATATTTCCACCGACGACGTCTTTAATGGTAAGGATGATACCCCGGTGAATGAACTGGTGGAACCCAAGCCCATTACCATCTATGGAAAAAGCAAGCACCAGGGAGAAAAATTCATCCAAGAATTTAGCCAAAAATACTTCATCGTTCGGTCCTCCTGGGTCTACGACCTAAGGACCATTGCCAAAATCGAACAGGGCTTGAAAAACCACTCCCTGACCATTACCCGGAACCAAATCGCCAGCCCCACCTCCAGGGAACTTTTAGCCGACTTTATCCTGGGTCTGGTAGACTCCTATGACTACGGCATCTACCACTTTGTCACCCAGGGGTCTACAGACCGGAAGGGCTTTATTGCAGAAATTGCCAAGCTCCTCAACTTGGAAGACCACTACGAAAAAAGTGACTTCCACCACCAAACCTCCCTCCATCCCAAGTATGCCCTCATGGATCCCTTTATGCTCAGGATGAAGGACTACAAGTCCCTGCCCACCTGGCAGGAAGACTTGAAAAACTACCTTGAAAACTACTATCTAGCCGGGAGGTCAAACCAATGAAAGAAAAAAAACTCTCCCTTACCAGTCAAATCTTTATCGGCCTCTTGTCCGGTCTAGTCCTGGGGGTCCTGGTCCACTACTTTCTACCGGCTGGTCCCTTTAAGGACCGCTTCCTCATTAACGGCCTCTTCCAACTCTTTGGCACAGGCTTTATGCGACTGATGCAAATGCTGGTGGTCCCCCTGGTCTTTTTCTCCATTGTCACAGGAGCCATGAGTATCGGGGACACCAAGCGCCTGGGCAAGGTAGGTCTAAAGACCCTGGCCTTTTACATTGTCACTACGGCCCTGGCCATTATCATTGCCCTGAGTTTTTCCCAACTAACCAACCCCGGCATAGGCCTAAACCTGTCTGAAGTCAAAACCGCCCAAACAGAAATTGCCAAAAGCGCCGCCACGGGCATCGACATGGTCCTGGACATCATCCCCAAAAACCCCATTGAGTCCTTAACCAGCGGAAATATGTTGCAAATCATCTTTTTTGCCCTCTTCTTGGGCATCATCCTGGCCTCTTTGGGTAACCACGTTCCCGTCATCACCCGCTTTATGAACGAGGCCAACGAAGTCATGATGACCATGACCTTTAACGTCATGAAGGCGGCCCCTGTAGGAGTCTTTGCCCTCATTGCCAAAACTTTTTCCGACATTGGCTTTGACGGCTTCCTCCCCATGGTCAAGTACATGCTCACCGTCAGTGGTGGCCTGGCCATCCAGTTGGTTGCCGTCTATGGTCTCCTTCTCTTTATCTTTACCCGGACCAACCCCTTTACTTTTTTCAAACGCTTCTCCCCGGTTTTGGGCTTTGCCTTTTCCACAGCCTCCAGTGGGGCTACGGTTCCTGTCAACATCCAAACCCTGGAAGACATGGGAGTTTCTAAAAAAATCTCCTCCTTCACCATCCCCCTGGGGGCCACCATCAACATGGACGGTACTGCCATCATGCAAGGGGTAGCTGTAATCTTCGTGGCCCAGGCCTTTGGCATCCACTTGGAATTAAGTGACTTTCTCACTGTCATCGGCACCGCCACCATGGCCTCTATTGGCACCGCTGCCGTTCCCGGTGTGGGCTTGATTACCCTGGCCATGGTCTTTAACTCCGTGGGCCTTCCCGTGGAAGGCATCGGCCTTATTATGGGGATCGACCGGGTCCTGGACATGGCTCGGACAGCTGTAAACTGCTCAGGAGATGCCGTTGTCACTACCATTGTTGCCCACCAAGAAGGTCTCTTTAACAAGGCCTCCCTCTACAAGGCCAAGTCTGTCGATGAAGAAGACTATAGCAACCTGGACGATGTAGAAATTTAAGAAAGGAAGTAAACCATGGCCAGCTTTGTCAGCCACTACTTTTTGGCAAAAGAAATCCAAGACAAGTTCAGCCCAAGGCTCAAAGCCCTGGTGGCAGGACAAGAAGACCTCTACCTTTTAGGCAACCAGGGCCCCGACCTCTTCTTTTTTCAAATCTCCAAGCAGGTGAAAAAAGAAAAAAACCTAGGGACCCTCCTCCACGACCGGCCCTTTCGTAGCCTCCTGGAAGACCTGAAAAAAATCCAGCCCCACCTGGCCCAAAAGCCCGGGGCCCTGGCCTATTTTTTAGGCCTCTGCAACCATTTTTTTGTAGACGCCTCCATCCACCCCACCGTCAATGCCCTGGCCCGGCCAGACTTTGACCACATTTCCATTGAGGGGGAATTGGACCGCTACTTTATTGAAAAAAATGGCCGGGACCTAAATGGCTTCCAGCAAAGTAAACTCTTTGCCCCCTCCTATGACCTAAGGGCCATTTGGACCATCTACCAGGGCTTTGGCGCCACCCTATCTGATATTCAAAAATCTCTTCGGGACCTCAAGCTGGTGAAAAAAATCTTCCAGCCCCGGGGACCCTGGCAGGAAAAAATCCTCCTGGGACTTTTAAGGTTGGTTAAGATGGACAAGGCCTTTGGCAACCAACTGGTGCCCCAGGTCACCAACCCCAAGGCAGAAAAAACCAACCAAGCCCTTATGGCCATCCTGGATTCCTGCCCCCAAGAAGCTGCAAAATTTACAGAAAGTATCTATCTCTGGTTGACAGAAGATAGCCCCCTACCGGACCTGGTAGACCTGGACTTTAACGGGAGAAAACAATGAAATATACAAAACTCGAACGCAATTTTATCTTTTACGACGTTGGAAATTCGGCCTACATCCTCATTGCCACCACTATAATCCCCATCTTCTTCAACCTCCTGGCCAAGGAAGACCTGGCCCCGGCCACCTACCTGGCCTATTGGGGCTATGCCGTTACCTTTTCCACCCTGGTTACCGCCATCCTGGGTCCCATCCTGGGAGCCTATGCCGACGTTCATGGTAAGAGAAAGGCCTTTTTTACCCTCTTCTTCCTCTTGGGCTTTATGGGCTGCCTCCTCCAGCCCCTACCAACCACCTGGTTGGCCTTCCTTATCCTCTACATCCTATCCAAGGTGGGCTTTAACGGGTCCTTGATTTTTTATGACAGCATGATGAAAGACATCACCAGCGACGACCGGATGGACCTGGTGTCCTCTGCTGGCTACGCCTGGGGCTATGTAGGATCCTGCCTGCCCTTTATCCTCTGCCTGGCCCTCTTGCTCTTCCATGAAATAATCGACCTGACCATCCGACCAGCTTCCATTTTAATCTTTGCCATCATTGCCCTTTGGTGGCTGGCCTTTACCCTGCCCCTTTTAAAAAGCTACCGGCAAGGTCCCCGGGAAGAAAATTCCCTGGCCCGGCAATCTTTAAAGGAAAGTCTTAAGGCCATTAAAAAAGACAAGAGGCTCTTCTTCTTCCTCCTATCCTTCCTCTTTTACATTGATGGGGTCTACACCATTATCAACATGGCCACAGCCTACGGGTCCTCCCTGGGCCTGGACCAAAATGGCCTCATCCTGGCCCTCTTGATGACCCAGTTTGTGGCCTTCCCCTGTGCCATCTTCTTTGGCCGCCTGTCCAAAAAAGTCGACTCGGCCAAACTTTTAATGGTTACCATCCTGGCCTATACCTGCATCGCCATCTTTGCCGTCTTCCTAAAGACCCTGACCCACTTTTGGATCCTGGCCGCCCTGGTAGGTATGTTCCAAGGAGCCATCCAGGCCCTGTCCCGGTCCTACTTTGCCAAACTCATTCCCCAGGAAAAATCCTCCCAATACTTTGGCATCTACGACATCTTCGGCAAGGGAGCCTCCATGTTTGGAACCTTTGTGGTGTCCCTTATTAGCCAGATTACCGGCAACCAAAACCAGGCCCTCTTGGTCCTGGTGGTCTTCTTCATCTTAGGCTTAATCTTCTTTTACAAGTCCGCCTTCCATAAAGAAAAAACCGTCTCCTAGAGGCGGTTTTTCCTTTAACAAAGACTGGTTCCAGCTCTATTTTCCCATAAAAAAACCACCCCTGGGGGGTGGTTAAAATTGAAGAGACCCGGTTATATGTAGAACAACCGTTGAGTAAGTAAGAAAGAAAGAAATAAACCAGCTAAGGAGTTTTTTTGTCCCTTCAATTTGTAATTAGAATAGCATACAGGCCGATTTCTGTCAAGAGAAAATTTGATTCTTTCAAAAAAATTTTATTTGTCCTTTTCCTGTGTCAACGGGGCAAATAAGGGTATCTAGTCCATGGAGGTGGATTATGCTACATAAAAAAATTAGAATCCCAGAAAACAAGACCATTGCCCTGGTGGCCCATGACCACAGGAAGGACGACCTCTTAAAGTGGGTCAGCAAAAACAAGGACCTCTTAAAGGCCCACACCCTTTTAGGCACCGGCAACACCGCCGGCCTCCTAAGTGAACGAACCGGCCTCCGGATCCAACCCTTGATTTCCGGCCCCCTGGGTGGAGACCAGCAAATCGGCGCCATGATTTCAGAAGGGAAAATCGACATCCTGATCTTCTTCTGGGACCCCCTAGAAGCCATGCCCCATGACCCCGACGTCAAGGCCCTCTTTCGGATCTCCACCCTCTACAACATCGCCCTGGCCACCTGTCCCACCACAGCCGACTACCTGCTTTCTTCCCCCCTCTACCAATCTTCCTATGAGGTGGAAATTGTCGATAACGGCCAAACCCTCTACAAGGACTGTCAGGATCTTAACCTATAGACCAACCATCTAAAAAAGACTCCCCAGGGAGTCTTTTTCCTTACATTTGGTTTTCTTGGTTCCACTCCATGGCTTCTTCCACGGCTCTTTCTGTGGGTTTTTCTACGCCGGTTTCGGGGTCCTTGCCTTGAACCTTACTATAGAGGTCGCTGGCAGGGGTGGTTTGGTGGTCCTTGGAATTTTCTTGGGCCAGGTGGGCCTTCATTTCTTTGGCCTTGGCTGTGGAAATATTTTTGACGTCTTTCATGTTTTCTTCTTTCATTTTATCCTCCTTGTCTCCTTTCTATTTTACCATTGAAAACTTATTTATGGTAGGGGTGGCCTTCCTTGATCCGGTAGGCCCGGTAGACTTGTTCCAAAACCATGACCCGGACCATTTGGTGGGGAAAGGTCAGGGGGGAAAAGCTCCACTTCCACTGGCTCCGGTCCAGGACTTCTTGGCTCAGCCCCAGGCTCCCACCAATAACCAGACAGAGGTCGCCTCTTTCCATTTCCCACTGGGCCAATTTTTTAGCCAGCTGGGGGGAGTCCACTTCCTGACCCTGGATGGCCAGGCTCACCACTTGGTCTGTCTCCTTGATATGGCTTAGGATTCCCCGACCCTCCCGGTCCAGGATTTGGTCTCTTTCATGGTCTGTTAAATTTTCCGGGGCCTTTTCTTCCCGGCACTCAAGGATTTCCAACTTGCAATAGGCCCCCAGGCGTTTTTGGTATTCATCCACGGCGGCCTTCCAATATTTTTCCTTGAGTTTGCCTACGCTAATTAACTTGATTTTCATTTTGTCACCTACTCTTACCTTTTATATATATCCCGGAGAAAAGATTTTTACACAAGTTTACAAAGATTTGCTACAATAGTCTAAAGGAGTGAGGATTATGGATATTTTTATTGTAGGAGCAGATAGTTACGCTGGCCTGGCCCTGGCCAGGGAATTTTCCAAGGACGCCAAGGTCATTGGCCTGGGTCTGGATAGGATTCCCCACAGCTCCACCTGTTTTTCTTCCCGGATGCTTTTGGCCAAGGAAGACGGCCTGGCCTACCAGCAAATTAAATCTCTAGCCGGCCTGAGACAGGGGCGGCCTCTTTTGCTCTTTACCCACCATCCTCGAAACGACTTTTTCCTGGACCAGGCTCATGACTTGGCAGCCTATGCCCAAATGCCCCTGGCCCATGACCAAAGGATCCCCCACTCCAGCATCATCAAGTATCTTTGCGAAAAATACGACTTTGCCCTGCCAAAAATTTATGAGGACCCGGACCAGGCTCCCGACTTCCCCCTGATTTCCCTGGCCCAAAACCGCCTTTACTCTTCCAGGGACCAGGTCTCTCCAGAAGACCCCGGCCCCTTTAAGGAATATGTCAAGGGTCCTTCCAAGACCATGCGGCAATTCATCGCCTTTTTCTCCGACCAAGGGGACCTAATTTTTTACGCCTCGGCCCGGGCCTTTGCCCAATACCCCCTCTATATTGGCAGTCCCAGTATTTTACAAACCAAGTCCTCCCTCTTGGATGCAGCCCTCCTGTCCATGGCCAAGGAGGTCCAATGGCGGGGATTTTTATCCATCCTGACCAAGGAAGACCCCTATACAAAAAAACAATACATCCTGTCCATTAAAAACCGTCCCGACAACTTTACCTTCCTCTGGCAAAGGGCCGGTCTCCCCCTGGGCAAGGCCCTTTTGGGTCTGGACCTGAAAAAACACAAGGCCCTGCCTGGCCAATGGGGCCGGCTAGGGCAAGAATCCTACCTGGCCCTGGCCCAACACATCCGGCGAGGATCCTTTTTGGACCTGCCCCTATCGGCCTATGTCCCCTTGAGGTCCTTCGGTCCCCTTTGGACCCTCCAGGACCCCGGCGTGGCCATTACCTATTGTTCCGACACATTAGAAAAGGCCTACCAAGCCTTTCGGACCTGGCGGGCCTTGCGATCTAAAAAATCATCCATGTCTTAATTTGAAATTTTTCGGTGCCAAACGAAGGACAGCAAAATATCCTAGCAAAGTAAAGAGGACAAAAAAGGCCGCCAGGCCCAGGTAAAAGGGCAGGGGGTTGTCCATATTTAAAAAGACACTCATAGACTGGTAGGAGAAGAAGACGATTACCACTTGTAGAAAATTATAGAGGGGACTTTTTACCTTCATATCCACCGTAAAGGGCTGGATCAAATAGTACATGTAGAGGTAGTAAAGGCTGAAAAAGAGCATCAGCAGGGTTTCCCAAGCCAATAAAACCACCAGGGTCTTGACCTGGATTTGAGGAAAAATGACCTTGAGGCCCAGGGTAAAGAGGTAGACCAGACCAATGAGGGGGAGGTTCATCTTCAGGACCTTTTTCAACCGGACCTTGAGGGAGTAGACCACCAACCTAGGTGACCGGTAGAGGGGGTCCCCCATCAGGGTCCGGTCCAAGTGGTAAAAGGACAGCTTGGTCAAGGACTCCGATACATAAATTAGGGAAGACATGTAAATAATCACAGCCGGCAAGATTTTTAGCAGACCATCGTTTAAGTCCAGGTGGTCTTTTTTCATGGCCTGCAAAATTTCCGTCTTAAAGAAAAAACTCAGGCCCAAAAGAACCAGGGCGGCCAGGCCCAGAATGATAAAGCGGACCCGGACCATCTTGAAAAATCGACGAGACAAGCGGTGGTAAAAGATCTCGTTGATATAGGCCACTCCATGGAACTGGTCAAACTTCTTGTCCCGACTCAAGTCCAAGTCCTTGTCATCCAGCTCCATCATAATTTTTGCTGCATCTATCTCTACATCGTTTTTGGCCATCTTGGCATTGAGTGCCCTTTGGCTTACCCTATAGAGCAAGTCTCCCCGGTAGGTCATCTTATAGGCTAAAAAGCAAAGTCCTAGGCCCACCAGGCCGGCTGGCCAAGTAAGGATATAGGCTACCAGGTTCAAGCCCGTCAACCAGTGAATCAAAATCAAGAGTCCCAGGGTCAAAAAGCTCCCGCCCAAGAACCAGGCAAAGATGGCGCTGGACCGTTTAGACAGGTCCATGGACTCCCTCTTGGCCACATCTTTTAAAAATAGGTAGCGGACCAGGCCCCGGACTCCTTCCAAGGCCAGGCCAAAGGGCAGGGCCCCCCAGGGGCTTAGGCCCATCAGCTTAAGACTGATGGCCAGGGCCAGGATATAAAAAAGTGGATCCGGCAGGTCCAGGAAAAAAAGACTTTGATAGTATTTCTTAGGATCCAGGCCGTAAATTTTAATACACAGGGCTGCCTCTTGGGAGGGCTCATAGACATCAACATTGGCCATAAAAGACCCCAAGACAAAACTGCAGGCAAAAAGGACCATAACCTGAGTGGTGGAAAGGTCCAGGCCAATGAGCCCTGTAGCCTGGTGGATACCATAGCCTACAAGGCCAATAAAGCCAAAGTAGAGGACACTTTGAAAGACCTGGCTCCAGATAAATTGGATTCCTCCGAAAAAGGCCATAAGGCCCTTAAAGCCCCGGGCTTGGAAGGCCTTGTCCGACACTAATCGACCCAGGAGGGGGATTTTTTGTAGGGCGGCAATAAACTTGTTGTAGCGCATGGTCAGGCGGAGTTGGATGAGGGGTAAAAAATTAGGCATCTTCTTTCTCCCTTAGGGCTTGGAGGATGTAGGCGTCAAAGTCCTCTTGGCCCATGTCTTCCACCCCTTTGAGCCTGCCGTTGTGGAGGAGGACAATTTCATCACAGAGGTTTTTGGCCAGGTCCATCATGTGGGTGGACAGGATGATGATGTGGTCCTTTTGCATGGTCCGTAAAATAGTCTTAATCATCTCACTCATGACGACATCCAGGCTGGTTAGGGGTTCGTCCAGTAGCATAATGGGTGGGGCGGCAATTAAGAGGGTCAGCATGGACAACTTGGTCTTCATGCCGTGGGAATAGGTCTTGATGAGTTTGTGCCGGTCCTCCTGGCTGAATTCCATTTGGTCCAAAAAGGGCTCGGGGTCCATGCTTTCCTTGCCCCGGTGGATGTCCAGGTAAAACTTGATAAACTCATAGCCGGTTAAAAAGTCCGGCAGGATGTTTTCTGAATAGACCAGGCCTATATCCCCTTCTTGGACTGGCCGTCTTTGGCCCCCTTCTTCAATGTAAAAACTCCCGGAATCAAAGGGCAGCTCCCCATTTAAAATTTGGAAGAGGGTGGTTTTTCCGGCGCCGTTTCGGCCCAAAAGGCCAATGATATGGCCAGATTCAAAGGTCATGTCGGCCCCCTTGAGGACCTGGTGCTTTTTAAAGGACTTGTGAATGTCTTCTAGGATAAATCTCATCTTGCCTCCTTATTGAAAAGGCCTAGACCGCAGCCTAAGCCTTTGTTTTACTTATTTCTCTTTTGTCTGGATAGGTAGTATTCGTAGTTCAATACATTCTTGCGGATCTTTTCTCCCTGGTCGGACAATTTCAAGGTCCATTGGCCATTTTCAAAGAAGAAGTTGTCTTTCATAACACTTTGCCGGTCCATATAGTCTTGGGAAAAAGCGGTGTACTTGTCTCCCCGCCAACCCAGGGTCTTAAAGACATAGTCCATTAAGAGGTTGGCGTCCAGGTTGGGTCCTTGGCCCACCAGGTTTTTCCCGGCAAAAAGTTCCTTGGCCGCCGGGTTGGCCCAGACAATATAGGGGGTTTCATAGGTATTGACAGACCCCTCCAGGCTGGATAGGTCACAGGGAATCCCCATCATGGACATGCCAATGGCTTGGTCTCCCATAGAGGGACAGTGGTCGCCAAAGAGGATTAAAATCGTAGGCTCTTGGTCCCGTAAATTGTCCACCAGGTATTTGAGGTTTTCCGTGGTGTCCTTGACTCCCCGCAGGTAGTGGTTAAAGGCCCAGTATTGGTTTTCATCATAGCCATCCTGCTTGGTGACAATTTCTTGCCCCGGTTCAAGGGGCTCTGTGGGATAGGGGCCATGGCCCTGGTAGGTAATGGACCAGGAAAAATAGGGTTGGTCCTGGCTGGCCCGGTCCTTGAAAATCCTCATCAGTTCCGGGAAAAATTCGCAGTCTGGTAAAATTCCTTCCCTAACCGCCTTGCTAAAGTAGTTTTGTTCATAGAAAAAGTTGTCAAAACCCACCTTGGGATAGAGGTTCTTCCGGTTGTTAAAGAGCCCGTCGCTGGGGTGGAAGGCCTCGGCCCGGTAGCCTTGGTCCTTGAAATAGCTGACATGGGTCTTGCGGTCTGTGGTGTAGTTGGGGCTGTGTTTATAGCCCGACCAAAACATCTTTTCCGTCACCAGGGTTCCGCCGCCAAAGGTGTCTACATAGAGGTTGCCGGAAATAATTTCATTTTTCAATTGGTACCAGTAGGCATAGGGATTTTCCCTAAAGACCATCCGGGGGTTTTGGAACTTGTAAAAATCCTTGTAGGATTCCAGCATGATGCACATAAAGTTGACCTTTTGCCCCGCCGGTATGTCTGCGTCTTGATAGGCCTTGTCGGTTTCCAAGGCCTCTTTTTCATTGTAGTCGTCATAGATATAGCCCCGGGAATCCTTAAAGGAATAAACCAGGGGGTAGGCAAAACCCTTGGAGGCATAATTGTTGAGGCCCTGCCATGTGTTCAAGCCAGAATTGACCCCCAGGTCTTGAAAGCGAACCGGGTCCATCATAAAATTAGATGCCAGGTAGATAAAGATAAAGAGGGAAATCAAGCTCCCTAGGCAACGGACTTCCAAATTCATAGGAATCCTGCCCCGGGAAAAAAGCAGGGACCAGGCAAAGACTGCCAGGCCAAAAACCACAAAGATGACCACCAGCTTGGGGTCCAGCTTGAGAGAATACTTTTTCGCCATGAGCAAGGCCTCCCGGACCAGCTTGATGTCGCTGGCAAAGAGAAATTCCTGCCGGTACTGGATCTTTAAAACATTGATATAGCTTAATAGCATCCAAAAAATGCTGTTGACCAGGATAGAAACCTGGAGACTGCCAAAGAAAAAGGCCAAAAAAACCACCATCAAAAAGATGGGGATAAAGTTATAGATAAAAATGTCCACAGGTTTAAAGAAGGTCCAAAAAAGTCCTTCTTGAAACTTTTCCCCTACCAGGTAAAGACTCAGGAGGGTAATGACCAGGGCCGTTAGGGCCGACCCCAAAATAAATTTTCCACTTAAATTTAAATATTTCATAGGCTCTCCAAACTTATTTAATGGCTCTATTATACGCTTTATTGGTCTTTTCGTCAATTTTTCAAAAGCTTAGGGTAAGATTAAAAAAAGACCCCGGAAAAATCTCTCCGGGGTTCTAGCTCTTTTAAAAATTACATATCCAGGTCAAGAACTTCTAAAGTTTTTGCATCCAATTTCACTTCCAAGTCGTCTTGGTTGCCCTTTTCAAGAAAAACTTCATAGACAAGAGAAACTTCATAGACCGGTCGCTTATTTTCCACTTCTAAAGACCAGGATTTTACATACAGGTATTGGCTCTTGGCTGCAGCTAAGGCTGCATCCATGGCTTCTTTTTCTGTCTTGACTTGGCTTAGGTCCAGGGCTTGAATCATGGGATTGTTTTCATTTTCTTGTGCTTGCTTTAAGATTTGCCCCGATCCAGCATGGACTTGGAGTTCATAGTCTTGCTTGGGGTCTTTTCCTTCCAATTCATAGACAAAGTTGCCATTTTCTTCTTCAAAGGAAACTCCTGTTAATTGGGCTTGGGGATATTCCTTTTTAAAGGCATCCACTGCCTGGGCCAGGCTGACGGGATAGGTCTTTTCATCCACAGCCTGGATATTGGCTTGGACTTGACCTGCTGAAGCATTGCTTTGGTCTTGGCTTTCCACAGAGGCTTGGGCTTGGTTTGCATTTGCCTTGGCCGTGTTGCCTGTGTCGGCATTTTTTGGACCTCCACAGGCACATAGGACTGTCATTAAAAGTGCTGTCAATCCTAGTTTCACTTGTTTTTTCATTCTCTTTCTCCTGACTTTTCTCCATCTTTTCTTTCTTCAATTCGTACAATCTTATGGGCCAGGCGGATTCCCTCTCGGTCAAAGGCCTTTTTCACAGCCACAGCAATATCCGAACAGGCCCCAGCATAGTCCACGTCCCGGCTAAAACCCCGGAAGACAAAAACCATGCCATAGTCTAAAACTTCGTCCAGAAAAATTCCATAGTCCCGGCTATGGTTGAGACAGTCCAAACCGTCCATGGCCCGGGATGCCACCTCAATGACCCGGTCAATATCCTCATCCAGGTCCACCGTCAACCGGGCCTGGGCCCCTACCAGGGGTTCTTGGGACAAGTTGGCCAGGACCGAAGACATCATAGTCTTGTTGGGAAAAATATGGTGGAAGCCCCTGGCATCCAGCAAGACCGTTTGAAAGAGGCGGATTTCAAAAACCCGGTAGAGGCCATCCAGGTCCCGGATGGACACAAAGTCCCCCACCTGGTAGGGCTTCAAAACCACCAGCAGGATCCCCGATGCCAAGTCCGCCAGGTTCCCCTGGAGGGCCAGGCCAATGGCGATACCAAAGGTACCAATCAGGGCCACCAAAGAAGTCGTCTTAAGACCCAGGTTTCCCGCCACAATCGTCACCAGGAAAAAATACAAGACCCCCTTGACCCCCACCAGGAGGAAGTGGCTCAAGGCCTTGTTGACCCCCTGCTGCTTCATGATTTTGGCCAAAAGATGGGTCACCAGGCGGATCAGGTAAAAACCCACAATAAAAATCACCAGGCCCAAAGCCAGAGGCTTAGCCAACCTATGCCAGTCAATATTCGCCCAAAAAGAGGGCTTGGTTATCTCTTCAATTTTTTCTGCCTCCTCCTCCAGGTTGGCCGTATTCAAGGCCGCCCCCAGGAGGTTCAATCCATACTTCATCAAATCATCCCTTCAAAACAGCTAACTGCAAGCCAAAGACTAGGCTCACCAGCTGGGTCACAGCTCCAGCCAAGACAAACAAGTGCCAAACCACATGGTGGTAGGTCCAGGATGTCTTCCGGTAAAAATAGGTTCCCAGGGTATAGAGAATGCCCCCTAATAAAATCCCCAGCATATACTTGATCCCCATGGTTTTTACCAGGCCAGGAATCAAGAAGGCCGAAATCCAACCCATGCCGATATAGAGAAGGGTCGACAATTTAGTGTACTTATCATAACGGCCTATGGTAAATAACTTAAAGCAAAAACCCGCCAGGGCCAATCCCCAGATCAAGATTAAAAATAAAATGGCCCCTGTATTTTCAAATAAGGACAAGACAATGGGGGTATAGGACCCGGCAATAAAGATAAAAATTGCACTATGGTCAAAAACCCGCAAAAGATTTTTCTCCGACCGGATGGGGATGCCATGGTAGAGGGTAGAAGCCAAAAACAAGAGGATAAAGCTGGATATGTAGACCAGCTCTCCCACAAAAATCCGGCTGGCATAGGCCCTATGGTAGACACACAAGAGGACACAGGTCGTGATACCAAGAAAAACCCCCAGACCATGGCTAATGGAATTTAAAATTTCTAAAAAAGTTTTTTGCTTCATTTTCATCTTTCCACCTCACAAGTAAACCCTTATCTTTATTAATACCCAAGTTCATGTCCACTTCCACAAAAACTAGCCCTAGTCCCAGGCCAGGACCTTCATATCCTCTGTAATAACCAGGTTGGGAATATCCTCTGCCTCGTAGCGGTCCTCCAAAATACGGACCAATTGGTCCTTGGAGTCCAGGGATAAAAGAGAATAGGGCTCGTTGATGGCCCGTTTTTCAAAAAAGTAATAGCGGCCCCCATCTTCCATTAAAAGCCCGCAGTGGCCCACAAAATAAACCCCCTGGTCCGGGTCCTCCAAATAGACCATGACAACCTTGGCCCCCTGGTGGTTTTTAAAGCCCCTGGCATCCAAGGCCTCTTGAAAGATCCTCTTCCGGTCCTCTTTGGATTGGGCCTTCCGGTCCAGGGTAATTTCATTAAAAAGCCCCGCATAGGTCCTGGGATCAATTTTTTTCAAAGCCGGATTTTTAGCCAGGTCCTCCCGGTCAAAGGCCAGGTAGGTCCCCTGAAAATCCGCCTTCTTCACCTCCAGGGCCTGGCCGTAAACCCGCATCAAAGTCTCCCGACAATTACTGTCCTGGAAGTCCGGATGGTCCTTTAAAAAATCACTATTAAAAGAAAAAGGATCATAGGTCGCCTGGTCCAAGGCCACAAAAGAAGGATACACCCGGTCCCCATTGGTGGAATTAAAAAGCGCACTTTCCGCCAAGACCCCCTCTAGGTCCCTGAGGCCGAACCTTTCCCCTAGTTTCTTGAGGCAGGAGTTACTTTCCGGACCCCCCAGGTTGGTCACCAGAGGCCCCTTCTTGCCCCCGCCACAAGCTGCCAGGGTCAAAACCAGGACCCCCAATAAACAACAAAAAAATCTTTTCATCAAACCTTCTCCTTCTATCTTCTTCCCCTTCTTCCTGTTAGATACAAGCGGAAATCGGGTATATTTTTAAAGTATATGTCCTTATTTTACCATAAGTTTAAGGACCTAAAAAAATAAGTAGGTGAAAAAATGCTATTAGTTTACGGTTTAGACCAAGAAAAATTAAACTTTATCCAAGACCTGGCCCAAAAATACTCCTTTACCGTCAAGGAAGTCCGGGACCAAGACACCCTCTATACAGCCGGCCACCTGGCCCAAATCCCCGACGCCGACCCCAGAAAATTCGTCAAAGAAGACTATCCCCAAGACATGGAATTTTTGCTTTTTTGCCAAATTGACCGGGAAGCCCTCTACGGATTTTTGCAAGAAGCCCATGAACAAGGCTACCAATTTCCCCACAAGGCCGTTTTGACGGAAACCACCAAGGCCTGGCCCTTTTCCTACCTCCTGGGCCACATTGCCCAAGAACACCAAGTCATGCAGGCCTACAACCGCCTGGGGAAAAAAATCAAACAATGCCAAGACCTCCAAGACCCCAGCCTGGACCCATTGATTCGCCAGGCCAAGTCCCTGGCAAAGCTGGGAGATGACCTGACCTTGGATCATATTTTGGACCTGGAAAAACAAATCGACCAGCTTTTAGCAGGAAAAGAATGAACAAAATTATGTTTTAACCACCCTCTTCTGGGTAAAAAATAAGTGAACTTATTTACTAGTACTTTATAAAACGAACCACAAGGAGGTAGACTATGGGTATTATTAGTTGGATTATTTTTGGAGCAATTGCAGGCTGGTTGGCAAGTAAAGTTACAGGAGACGATCCTAATATGGGTGCCGGAGCCAACATTATCGTTGGGATTATCGGATCCTTTATTGGTGGATTCATCGGAACCAACATCTTCCATTTCGGAAAAGTATCTGGTTTCAACCTGTCTTCTTTCCTAATCGCCATTGCCGGCTCCGTCATTTTGTTATTAATCCTCGGCGCCATTCGAAAAAAATAAACCTGCCAGCCGGAAAACCCGGCTGGTTTTTTTATGACCTAACCCGAAATCTTCGATTTCCCAATGTAGGGGCGACCTTGTTCATGACCTATCCCAATGAAGTCAAGCGAAGCGAAGGCTGAATTGAGGAAGGTTCGCAGACAATTGCAGCCAAATTAAAAATTTGGGCAATTGGTTGCATAAGACCTACTATGGCTCCTTCGTCGCCAAGTTAGGTCTGGAAGAGGTCGCGGCGTTTCAAATCTTTGATTTGACAGCAAGCGACCATCCCTGCTATAGATACTAACCCAATGAAGCCAAGGACCGATTCCCCATGTAGGGGCCGGCCTGTCCGGCCCTTATTTGTAAACAGGTGATATAAATATAGAGAATAAAAACAATAACCATGATTCCCCCATATCAACCTCTTCCCCCTTGCAAAAGGGCGATATAAAATCGCCCCTACGATCCTTCCGGCAATATGTTCGAAAATCTACCAATTCAATTATTTCATTAAACATAAGAAACAAGATCAATACCCAAACCCCAAAATACACATATCCGGAATTGTGGTAAGGCGGCACAGGGCCGCCCCTACAAAACCCTCCATCACCTTCTCCCCCATATCAACATATTACCCCTTATAAAAAAGGCGATATAGCCGTCAATTTCTAGCTAGGGCTTTCACTGTCGATTTCTGCCAATCGGCCTTCGTTTCTCTCGGCCTCTTGGGAAATCTTAGTATCTGACCTTCCTCAATTCAGCCTTCGCTTCGCTTGGCTTCATTGGGATAGGTCATTAAAATCGCCCCTACAAATATATTCATCTTTGTAAAAAGGTTCTATAATAAATGTTGGGGTCCCCCTAGACTCCAACATTTATTTTTTGCTATAAAAAATGCACTTATCTCTTTTTTCCTTTACAATAAAGTTACCACAACAAAATGAAAGGGTGAGATAAGTGCAAAACTATACTAACACAAATCTATTGAATTTAAAAGGTGTCTCTATTGACGAGGTGGTCTCTTTTGATGATCACATTGATGTAAAACTCCATTCTTTATACAAGGAGGGACTTTGTCCTGTTTGTGGGCATAAGACCTCTCGCATCCATGATTATCGTCTGCAAAGGATCCAACATACGCCCATTGGCTTGCGGAAGGTCTTTCTTTTTCTTCGGAAGAAGCGCTTTGTTTGTCCTCATTGTCAGAAGCGCTTTTATGAGTCTTTGGATTTCTTAGCTCCTTATTCTAGACGGACTAAGGATCTCCACTTCTTTATCCAAGACCAATTAAAACAGGTCCGGTCTTTATCTTCTATTGCCAAGGACTTGGGTTTATCTTCCTCTTGTCTCACAAGCTATCTAAAGTTGGCTCCAAGGAGGCGGCCAAATCTTCCTCGGGTCTTAAGTATGGATGAGTTTAAGGGAAATGCTGGTGGGGATAAATACCAATGTATTTTAGTGGATCCAATCCATCACCAGGTACTGGATATTTTACCCTCTCGACGAAAGAAGGCTTTAATGGACTACTTTTCTTCTTTTCCCAAGGAAGAACGAAGAAGGGTGAAGTATGTGGTTATGGATATGAGTCATCTTTTCTACGCCGTCTTAAAGGAATTCTTCCCTCAGGCAACCTTCATTGCGGATAAGTTTCATTTTGCCAGACAAGTCTTTTGGGCCTTAGAGAATGTCCGCAAGACACGACAAAAGGCAAGGGATGCAAAGTATCGCCTCTACTTTAAACGGTCCAAGTCCATCCTACGGAAAAAAGGCAGTCGGCTAAGCCCCGAAGAAAAAGAAAAGCTGGAACTAATGCTTTGGCAAGACAAGGAAATCAAAGAAGCTTATTTCTTAAAAGAACGCTTTTATGACGTCTTAGATGCCTCCAGCAAAGAAGAAGCAAGACAGGCCTTAGACAAGTGGATCTGGACAGCCAAAGAAAGTGAATTAAAGGAATTTAAAGCCAGTATTCGGGCCTATGAAAACTGGAAAGAAGAAATCCTAAACGCCTTTTCCACAGGCATCACCAATGGACAAACAGAAGGCTTTAACAACAAAATCAAAGTGATTAAACGGGTTTCCTATGGGTATCGGAATTTTGAGAACTTTAAGAGTCGCATTTTAATGGTCTTTCGGGCATAAAGAAGGGGCGAGAATGAATCTCACCCCAACATTTGACAAAGAGCCTGTAAAAAAGGCATTCAACACCCACACCCAAAAAATCCCAATAAAAAAAGGCCTCCCGGCCAATAAAATAAAAAAATACCTTGTCATCCATCCAACGCGTCTATTGTAGGTTCCATTCACATCTCTCTTTCCTGACTCTCTTGGGCTCTTGCCCCGGTCATTTCTTATCTTTCAGAGGTCTCACCTCTTGCCTTCCTATTCTGCTAAAGCAACTCGATAAGGGGATTCGAACGATTCCTCAGTCGATGGAATCTCTCTCCGACTCGGTTGTTTTCAACCACAATAGGCATCTAACTTTTATCTATGAGCTCATTTTCCTTTAAAATACACATTTTATAGTCAACATCAAATTCTTGATGTAAAGAATTAACCTTCAAATAACTTCTTCCGCTTCTTTTATCAATTCTTATCTATTTCTTAAAACCGATATAAAAGAAAGTCGAACCTCTTTGAATGTCATTTCTTCCTATTGATTTTGCGTTGGATGGAATTTTCAAGGTACAGCCAAAGGATGGAGTAACCTTTTCCTTTGGTATTCTTATAATACCCGACTCTTTTTCTTTTAAACGCTTTTTTCAAAATTTTTTTAAATTTATTTTTTTGTTTCAAAATCTTTTTATAGGCTATAATAGATAGTAAGAAATGCTTGTTTTACCAACCTA
Organism: Urinicoccus massiliensis; assembly: GCF_900120405.1. Taxonomy (GTDB): domain Bacteria; phylum Bacillota; class Clostridia; order Tissierellales; family Peptoniphilaceae; genus Urinicoccus; species Urinicoccus massiliensis. Next base: position 552,664 of record NZ_LT635493.1, read on the forward strand.
AGGAGGGTTTCATGGAAAGAATAAAATTTATGGATAAAAATAACTACACGCTTTTGGCGGATTTTTATGAATTGGCCATGGGCAATGGCTATTTTGACCAAGATATGCAAGACACTATTGTCACCTTTGACATGTTTTTCCGGTCTGTGCCGGACCAGGGGTCTTATGCCATTATTGCCGGTTTGGAGCAGTTGGTGGAATACCTGGAACAACTCCATTTTTCCGACGAGGATATTGACTTTTTACGGTCCAAGAAGATCTTCTCTGAGGGTTTTCTGGACTATTTGAGAAATTTCGAATTTACCTGTGACATGTGGGCCATTCCCGAAGGGACGGTGGCCTTTCCCCACGAACCCCTGGTTGTGGTCCGGGGTCCTGTTATCCAGGCCCAACTTTTGGAAACCATGGTGCTTTTAACCATCAACCACCAGTCCATGATTGCCACCAAGGCCAACCGGATTTGCTATTCGGCCCAAGGCCGTCCCGTGGTGGAATTCGGGTCCCGCCGGGCCCAGGGTTATTCCGGGGCCAACCTGGGGGCTCGGGCTGCCTATATCGGGGGCTGTGCCGGTACGGCCAACACCCTGGCTGAGAAAATCTACGGGGTTCCAGCTGTGGGGACCATGGCCCATTCCTGGGTCCAAATGTTTCCTACAGAAAAGGAGGCCTTTGACGCCTTTGCCCAAACCTACCCCCACAACTGCATCCTCTTGGTGGACACCTACGATGTCTTGAAGCAGGGGGTTCCCAATGCCATTGCAACTTTTGACCAATATTTAAAACCCAAGGGAATTAAAAATATGGGGATCCGGATTGACTCCGGAGATATTGCCTACCTGTCTAAAAAGGCCCGGAAGATGCTGGACGATGCCGGCTACCCCTATGCCAAGATCATGGCATCCAACTCCCTGGACGAATTTGTCATTGAGGCTCTTTTGACTCAAGGAGCCAAGCTGGATTCTTTCGGCGTTGGTGAAAGGCTCATTACCTCCAAGAGCGACCCGGTTTTTGGCGGGGTCTACAAGCTCACCAGTGTGGAAAGAGACGGTCAATTGGAACCCACTATTAAGATTTCCGAAAATATTTCCAAAATCACCACCCCCGGTTTTAAAAAGGTCTACCGTTTTTACGACAAGGAAACAGACAAGGCCCTGGCCGACCTCATTAGCCTCCAGGACGAACCGGCCCCCCAAGGGGAGGATTTTGAAATCTTCCACCCCCTCTACACCTGGAAGACCCGGACTCTTTCTAATTATACGGTTAAACCCCTCTTGGAAAGGATCTATGACAAGGGAAAATTGGTCTATGACCTGCCAAAGCTGGACCAAATCCGCAACCACGCCCAGGAAGAGCTGGACCGGCTTTGGGATGAAATGAAGCGCTTTGACAACCCCCAAGACTACCATGTGGACTTGTCGCAAAAGTTGTGGGATGTCCGGAGCAAGCTTTTGAAGGAACATGGCAAGGCTTCTTCTGTGAAAAAGAACTAGGGGAAGGATCTTTTTTATGCAGGAAACTTCTCTCAGTCTTTTAATCAGTTCAGACATCCACGGCTGGTACCTACCCTGGGATTACACAAAGGATGAAGAGGACGTCCATGGGTCTTTGGCCCAGCTTGCTACGGCCATCAAGGCCATCAAAAGGGACTGTGACCATGTCCTGACCTTTGATGCCGGGGACCTGGTCCAGGGAAATGCCTCTAGTCTTTTTGCCAAGGACCCGGTCCATCCTGGAATCCTGGCCCTCAATGCCATTGGCTATGACGGTTGGGTCCTGGGCAACCACGAATTTGACTACGGGCCGGACTTTATCCACCGGGCCCGGGACCTCTTCCAAGGGGACATCCTCTTGGCCAACCTCCTGGACAAGGAGGGCAAGCCCTATTTTAAACCCTATAAAATTTATGAATTTGACGGAATCCGGGTGGCCCTTGTGGGCCTCATTACCCCCCTGGTGGGGGAATTCAAGGAAAAGTCGTCCGTCTTGGAAGAATTTACCATTCAAGACCCGGTCCAAGCCCTGGAAAGAGTCTTTGCTGACATGCCCCCAGTGGATGCAAAAATCGGCATCTTCCACATGGGGATCCAAAATGAAAATGCCCACCCCAATACGGGGGTCCGGGATATTATCCAAAAGATTTCCACTTCTTTTGACCTGGTGGCTGGGGCCCATATGCACCAGCTGGAAAGGGGCCTTTTAATTAACAAGACCCTGGTGGCTGAGGCAGGTATGTTTGCCACCCACCTCTTGAAAATGGACTTGCACTTTAAAAAGACCCCGGAATCTACCTATATATCCCAGAGGTCTTCCTCTCTCATCCCCATCTACCAGGACGGAGATATCCTGGCACCGGACAAGGAAATTATTGACTTGCTAAAGCCCTACCACCTCAAGGCCAAAAAGACTTCGGAAGAGGTCTTGGGCCAGGTGGACCAGGCCATGGTGGCTCCAAGTTCCATTGCAAACTACCCCCACATTGCCTCCTATCCCTCTGCCTGGACCGCCTGGATTGGGTCAGTCCTCTTGGAGGCGTCTGGGGCGGACCTAGTGGCCTTCCACCTGGACAACCCCTACCCTCAAATCTTCCCCGGTCCCTTCAGAAAAAAAGACATCTACCGCAACTACCACTATGCTGGCGGGGAGATGTCTGTCTATGAACTTGAGGGCCGGCAGTTGAAGCGCTATATGGAGTGGTCGGTTTCTTATTTCAACCGCCTCCATCCCGGGGACATCACCCTGAGTATCCAGCCCCAAAGGGCCCGGTTAAAGTATTCAACCTTTGACTTTTTTGCCGGCCTGGACTACCGGGTGGACTACAACCAACCTGGGGGCCAAAGGATTGTCAGCTTGACCTGGCCCGACGGCCGGCCCCTTCAAGACCATGACCGGGTCCGGCTAGGGGTTAACTCCTACCGGATGAAGGCCCTCCTATCTCAAAACGGGGTCTTGGCCGGGGAGGAGGTCCCCTTCCTCTATGCCACCACAGACCAGGACCGGCTGGGACCAAAAAAAGGCCGGATCCAAGACCTCTTAAAGGAAGATGTCCGTCGCCGGGGAAGTTTAGGGAATCATTTCCACTCTTCCATGACGGTGGTGGGACCGGACACTTCTTCCCCAGAGGCCCAAGCCGGCCTAAGGCTTCTGGAGCTGGGCTATTTAAAACTAGACCCCAGCCCTAGTAAAAGCATCAATATTTATGAAAATATGCCTGTCCAAGACCAAAAAGACCTCTTTGACCGCCTGGGCCTGGAGGACTATCCCCAAGAGGATGCCCGACGGGGCGAGGTCTACTTGAAATGCCTTAATTTTCTTGGCTTATAAAGTGGCCATCTTGGATGGTCAGGATCTTGTCGGCCACCTCTTTGGCAAAATGACTGTCGTGGGTGACAATGAGAATGGTCATCCCCCTTTGGACCAGGCCCTTAATGAGGTCGTAAATAGTCTTTTTGGCTTGGTCATCCAAGGCCGAGGTTGGCTCGTCTAAGCAAAGGACCTTGGGATTTTCCATACAGGCCCGGGCAATGGCCACTCTTTGCTTTTGCCCCCCGGACAGGATTTCCGGATAGGCCTCTTTTTTATCTTCCATGCCCATCAGCTCCAAGAGTTGTTGGGCTTTTTCTTTGGCTGCCTTGAGGTCCCTCTTGTGGTATCTGGAAGCCAAAAGCAAGTTTTCCTCTACATTGAGGTTGGGAAAGAGCTGGAAGTCTTGAAAGACCAGGCCAATGTCCTTGCTTTCCAGGACTTGGTCCTGCCAAAAAACCTCTCCTGCATCTAGGTCTTCCAAGCCCAGGAGGCAACGGAGGAAGGTGGTTTTCCCCTCTCCACTCTTTCCTTGGATACAGGTAATGGTTTCAGGAGGAATTTCCACAGACAGGTCCTCCCAAAGGACCTTGTCTCCAAAGGATTTTTTAAAGCCTTTAATTTTTAACATAGGACCCACCTCCTCTTGCTTCGATTTTATTGAGGATGGCTGAAACTACAGCCACCAAGGCCAGGTAGACCACGGCTACATAGATATAGGGAACCAAGGAAGAAAAATTCATGGAGGTTGTCTTGGCCGCCTTTAGTATATCCATGACTCCCAGGGTATAGACCAGAGAGGTGTCCTTGATGAGGGTAATGACCTCGTTGCCAATAGAGGGTAGGACCACCCGGTTGGCCTGGGGCAGGATGACCTTGAAAAAGGTAAAAGACCTGGATAGGCCCAAGACCTTGCCGGCCTCCCATTGCCCTTGGGGGATGGACTGGATTCCACCCCGGTAGATTTCAGCAAAATAGGCCGTATAGTTTAAAACAAAGGCCAGGACAATGGACCCGTTCCTAGACAGGGTCAGGCCCAAAAGAGGGAGACCAAAAAAGACAAAGAGCATTTGCAAGAGCAAGGGGGTCCCCCGCATGATGTAAATATAGATCCGGGTCAAGGTCTGGATGAATTTGTTGGATTGGATCCTTACTAGGGCCACCGGCAGGGAAAGGGGCAAAGACAAGACCAGGGTCAGGACGAAAAGTCCCAGGGTCATCTTCATCCCCTCTCCCAAAAGGGGCAGGAGCATTCTTAACATGTTCATTTACTGAAATACCGTCCTCTGATTTCTTCAAATTTTCCATTTTCTTTCAGTTGGTCCAGGGCCTTGTTTAATTCTTCTGCCAGGGCCTTGTCTTCTTTTCGCATACCTACGGCAAATTCTTCCTGGCCAAAGTTTTCCTTTAATATCTTCATCTTAACTTGGGGATTTTTCTTTAAATAGTCCCGAGCCAAGACTTCATCTACCACAAGACCGTCACTACGGCCAGATTCCACATCTTTAAAGGCTTCAATGTTGGTAGGATATTCCACCAGGGGACCTCCTAAAGAATCCACAAAGGCCTGGTCTTTTTTCACAGCTTCCAGGGCAGAACTATCTGCTTGGAGGGTTACTTTTTTCCCTTTAAAATCAGCCTTGGTCTCAATGGGAGAATCCTCCGGTACAATAATTAACTGGGTATTGTCCATATAGGGCTTGGAAAATAAAACAGCCTTTTCTCTTTCTGGGGTAATGGAGTAGCCATTCCAGATAAAGTCAATGTTTTTGGCCTCTAATTCCGCTTCCTTATAGTTCCAATCCACTGGCATAAAGTCCACCTGGATCCCCATAATCTTTGCTGCTTCCCGGGCCAGGTCCACATCGAAACCTACCAAGTCGCCCTTTTCGTCCCGGTAACCCATGGGGACAAAGGTGTCGTCTAGACCAATGATATAGGTCTTGTTTTTATCTAATCCTTCAGAAGCTTCCCCAGCTTGATTTGGGTCTTGTCCTCCTCCACAGGCCGTTAGGCAGACTCCTAAAAGTAAAACAGCGAACAAATATTTGATTGATTTCATAAGTAAGTCTCCTTTCTTACTTTATTGTAGTAAATTATAAAATTATTTATAGTATACCATCTAAAATTTTTTTGTAAAGGCCTTTTCTTTAAACTTTTGTTTTTTCTTAGGATATGTAATAATAGACTTAAATTAAAGCTAAGTTGTAGGATGAAAAAAATACGATTGAGGACGAAAAAATGAATAGCAAAACTTTTTTTAAATATGTCATTCCAACCATTTTGGCCATGTGGGTTTTTTCCATCTACACCCTGGTGGACGGATTTTTTGTGGCCCACTTTGTGGGACCTGAAGCCTTTGCCGCCGTCAACCTGGCCATGCCTGTTACCAATGCCCTTTTTTCCTTTGGGATCCTGGTGTCTGTAGGGACTTCCACCCGGATTGGGATTAACCTGGGCAAGGGCCGGGTGGACAAGGCCAATGAAATTTTTTCTTCTGTCCTCTTTGGCGCCGGCCTCCTGGCCCTGGTAACCTCCATCCTCCTGATGGTTTTTATTGAGCCCCTGGCCCATTTTTTGGGGGCCACCGGCAACCTCCACGGTCTAGTGGTGGACTACCTCTACCTGGTCCTGCCCTTTACCTTTTTCTTTATTTTGTCCTATATTTTGGAAATCATAGTCAAGGTCGACGGCATGCCCATCCTGTCCACCATTGGGGTCCTGTCCTCGGCCCTGACCAACATTATTTTAGACTATGTCTTTATCCGCTTTTTCGGCTGGGGAATCAAGGGGGCGGCCTTTGCCACAGGCCTGGCTCAAATCCTATCCTTTGTCATCTTCTTCCGCCACTTTTTCTACCACAAGGGCCGGCTGAGGATTTTACTGATCAAGCCCCAGCTGGTTTCCCTGACCAAGGCCATGAAGATTGGCTTTGGAGACTTTTTAACCGAGCTCTCCTATTCGGCCATCTTGTTTTTCTTCAACCGCAACCTCTTGGCCATTTACGGGGAGACGGGTTTGATTTCCTACACGGTTATCAACTATTTTTCCCTCCTCCTGACTATGACCATGTCCGGCATCACCCAGGGGTCCCAGCCCCTCTTTTCCCTCTACTATGGCAAGGAGGACCTGGGGGCCATCCGAAAAATTTTTGTCTCGGCCCTGGCAACGGTCTTTGTGGCCAGTATGCTCTTTTTCCTGCCGGCCCAATTTTCCCCGGCCCTCCTGGTGGGCATTTTTATCCCTAAGACGGAAGCCGCGGCCTTTGACCTGGCCATCTATGCCCTGAGACTCTATTCCATCTCCTACCTCTTTCTGGGCTACAATATCCTGGTTTCCGGCATGTCCGCCGCCTTGAACAAGCCCAGGCTAGGGATTTTAATCTCCCTGTCCCGGGGCTTTATCTTCATCTTTATCTTCCTCCACCTCTTAAAGGCCCTGGCCCCCAACTTTATCTGGCTGGCTGGTAGCCTGGCCGAGGTGGCCACCCTGGTGGTGACGGTTTTGTCCATCCTCCAGCTGAGAAAAGACCTTGCCCAGCCAGGGCAAATAGAAAGGCTATGATATGAAAGAAAATTTGGAGTCCGCCTTTGCCCTCATTCAAAGACAGCTAGAGGAAAAGGACCAAGAAATTGACCAATTAAAAAAAGAAAATGCCGTCCTCCAAAAGGAATTTGACCGGGTTTGCCAGATGCTTTCCCAGCGACAAAGACAGGAGGATGAGGCCCAGGGATTTTTCCGCCGCCTCTTCCCCAAAAAGAAAGACCCAGAGGACCAGCTGGTCCTTGCTGAAGGTCCCGGCCCGGAAAAAGAAGAGGTCCCAGAGGACCTGGGACCAAAAGACTGCTTGATCCAAGCCCTGGAAAGGGGTGGCCAGGACCTCTGGCCCAGGGCCCTGGTTTCCTACCTGGAAGAGGGCCCCAGCCAAGATGACCTCCTGGATCTTTTGGTGGACTTCTTCCCCCGGGGCAGGCTGGAGGACCTGAAGGCCCTCTTGGATATCTTAGATGAAGACAGCCTGGAAAAATTTATGGACCGCCGGGAGGATTTTTCCCTGGTCCTGGAAGATGGAAGTCTCTCTCGCCGGCAAGTCTACCAGGTCTTACGCCTCTACTATTTAAAAGAAGATTGGACCCGGGTAGACCGGGCCCTGGACCTGGTCCACAGGAGCCGGGACCCCCTCAAGGCCAAGGACCTTAAAATCCTCTACCTCCTATCTCTGACCCGGCCCATCCCCCTGCCCAGCCGGGACCTATCTGCCCTGGAAGACCTGGCCGACCCTGAAGAAACCTTTAAAAACCTGGTCTTGACCTTTAAAAAACTCCCCTGTCGAGAAAATTTCAGCCAGACCTTGGCCCGGGAATTTCCCCAGGCCCAGGACCAAAAACTCCTCTGCCTGGCCTATACCAAACTTTAATAGAAAGAAGGATACCATGAAAGGATACTTTGCCTCCCATTTTTTTAACGACGCCATGTTCCAATGGACGGAAAACTTTGCCCGGGCCATTGAAGCCCAAACCCAACTGGACCTTTATGTCCCCCAAAGAAATGCAGACATCAACGACAAGAAAAACAAGGACGACACCATTACCGCCCTAGCCATTTCCAAGGCCGACACCCAAAAACTCAAGGAAGCCAACATTCTTATTGCCTGCCTAGACGGCCTTAGCATCGACGACGGCGTGGCAGCAGAAATCATGGCCCATGGAGTCATGGCCGAATTTGAAGCAGACCATGGCATCCACTTTCCCCGGCTGATTTTGGGCATTTTGACAGATATGAGGTCCCAGGGAACTGGGGACAACCGCCTCTACCGTAACCAGATGATTATAGGAAAGATCCAAGAGCACGGCCGGGTCATCTATGGTTATCCTGGAGAAAAAACCTACATCCAAGAAACCATCCAAACCATCCAAGACTTTATGAAGGAGCATTAAATGTCAATTTTAATCCAAGGGGGCCGCTTGGTCGACCCCAGCCAAGACCTGGACCAAATTTTAGACCTCCGTCTGGACCAGGGAAAGATTGTAGAAATGGATAAGGACCTGGACCCTCAGGGAGCCCAAGTCCTAGAAGCTCATGGCGCCATCGTCAGTCCCGGCTTTATTGATGTCCATGTCCACTTTAGGGACCCAGGCTTTACCCACAAGGAAGACCTGGAAAGCGGGGCTCGCGCCGCCGCCCGAGGAGGCTACACCTCCGTCATCTGTATGGCCAATACCAAGCCTGTCATCAATACTGTCCAGGACCTAAAAAATTTCTACCAAAAAGCCCAAGACCTCCCCATCCGCCTCTACACCGTGGCGGCCTTGACCCGAGACCTTAAGGGCCAAGAGCTCAATGACCTGGAGGCCCTGGCCCAAGCCGGAGCTGTGGCCTTTTCCGACGACGGCTTCCCCTTGAAGGACCAGGCCCTTTTTGAAGAAGCCCTGGAAAGGACCAAAAAATTGGGCCTCACCATCTCCCTCCATGAAGAGGACCCGGCCCTGATTGACTGCCCTGGTTTTGACCATGGGCCCTTTGCCCAATCTCTGGGCATCCAGGGAGCACCTAGTAAAAGCGAGGACTCCTTTGTCCAAAGAGACTGCGCCCTGGCCCTATCCCACCAGGCCCCCATTGACATCCAGCACCTGTCTTCCGCCGACAGTGCCGACATCATTGCCCACTATAAAGACCTGGGAGCCCCCGTGGTTTGTGAAGTCACCCCCCACCACTTTAGTCTCAACCGGGATGCTGCCCAAGTCTATGGCAGCCTGGCCAAGATGAACCCACCCCTTAGGTCCCAGGACCATGTGGACCGGATCAAGGCCCATATTGCCAAGGGAACCATTGACTTTATTGCCACAGACCATGCTCCCCATAGCAAGGAAGAAAAAGACCAAGACCTCCTTAAGGCCCCTTCAGGCATTATTGGCCTGGAAACTGCCCTGGGTCTGAGCATTCGAGAGTTGGTCCAAGAAGGCCTTTTGGACTACAAGGCCCTGGTGGGGCTTTTGTCCTGCCATGCTGCAGACTACTTCCAACTTCCAGGAGGCAACCTAAAAATTGGTAGCCCAGCAGATATCGCCATCTTTGATCCCCGCCAAGACTGGCTCTATGATTCTAGCTTTAGCAAGTCATCCAACAGCCCCTTCCTGGGCCAAAGACTTCCAGGCAAGGTCCTCTACACCCTTTGTAGAGGAAAAATTGTCTACCAAGCTTAAAGATAAAAAACCCGGAAAGACCTTGTATCTTTCCGGGTTTTTTTATCTTCTAGTTTATGGATTTTTTCATCATGACTCTTGGGAAGAGCCTTGGTCCACTTTTTCTATCCCTCTTTCCCTTTTCCTCTTCTAAATTTATCCCACAAGACTTCTTAGGCTGTCCAAAAGGCCTTGAACTTCTTCTTCCTTGGTATGGTAGGTAGTGACAAAACGAACACATTTCCGGTCTCCTTCCAGGGGACCAAAGTCTTCAAAGGTGACTGTTTGGGCCAATTTTTCTAGCTTGCCTTCAGGCAAACTAACGAAAATTTGGTTGCTTTCTGCCGGATAGGCAAAGTCCAGTCCCAGGTCTTTGACCCCCTCTGCCAGTTTCATGGCCATGGAGTTGGCAATCTTGGCATTTTCAAAATAGAGGTCGTCTGTAAAGAGGGCTTGGTATTGGAGGCCCATTAAAAAGCCCTTGGCCGTTAGGACTCCGTGTTGTTTCAAATAATAGTGGAAGTTTTCTCCCAAGGCCTTGTTGCAAAAGACCACTGCTTCCCCAAAAAGGGCTCCATTTTTGGTTCCACCTAGGGTGAAGATGTCGCAAAGGCCAGCCAGGTCTTTTAAACTGTAGTCACAAGCCGGGCTCATGAGAGCAGACCCCATGCGAGCACCGTCGATATAGAGGTAGACGCCATGGTCTTGGCAGGCCTTGTAGATTCTTTCCAATTCGGCCTTGCGGTAGACGGTTCCCAATTCTGTACTATTGGAGATGTAGACGATTTTGGGTAGGATATTAAAAAAGTCATGGTCTTGGGCCAGGTAGTCTTCTAAGGCCTGGGGCTTGATCTTTCCGTCTTGGGATTCCACAAAGACCACCTTATGGCCTACGGCTTCCAGGGCTCCGGCTTCGTCATTGACAATGTGGCCGGATTCTGCTGCCACCACTCCTTCATAGGGCTTTAAAGTGGCCGTTAGGGAGAGGATATTGGCGCTGGTGCCACTGGGGACAAAGTTAATTTGCACGTCCCTTTTTATTTTTTCTTGGATCATTTCCTTGGCCCGGTCAGAGGCTTGGTCAAAGCCATAGCCCGGATAGACGGTGTGGACTTGGTCCATAAGTCTTTCCACGACCTTGGGATGGCCTACGCTGTTGTAGTCGTTTCGAAATTCGTACATTTTACTTCATCCTTTCTGAATTGCATTCTAAAAAATTTTGGGTTATGATTGACATAGAAATAAAGGAGGTTACAATGGCCAATAAAATTCAACATGGTGCCAACCTATTCGAATTGCAAGAAAAATACGGTTTTTCCCTTGACGAAATCATGGACTTTTCATCCAACGTCAACCCCTTCGGTCCCGACCGAGACAGCCTGGACTACCTGGTCCAACATATTGACCGGGCCAAGGTCTATCCCGACCCGGAATATAGACAGCTGCGGTCTGTCCTTTCCGGCTACATCCACTGTCCCCCGGACCAAATTGTCTTGGGAGCAGGAACTACCAACCTACTTTCTGCCTATATTGCCCTGGTCCACCCGGCCAATGCTCTTTTAAACAGCCCCTGTTATAGTGAATATGAAAGGGAGCTCAAGAAGGTTGGAGCTCGTGTCCACCACCATCTTTTAGACAGGGACGAGGATTTTGCTCTGGACCCTGAGGCCATTATTAAGGAAATTAAGGACCTGGATATTGACCTCTATGTTTTGACCAACCCCAACAATCCCACAGGGTCCATCCTGGAAGCCAAGGATATTGAGCGGATCTTGCAAGAAACCCAGGCCTACCTCTTAATCGATGAAACCTATATCGAGTTCACCGACCTGGCTCCCTATACGGCTTGCCAGCTGGCCTCTACCTATGACCGCCTCTTTGTGGTCCGGTCCACCAGTAAATTTTTCGCCAGTCCCGGCATCCGCCTGGGCTATGGTGTCCTCTCCCACGGATCCCACCTCCAGGCCCTCCAGGACCAGTTAAACCTTTGGGGCATCAACATCTATGCTGAGATGATGGGAGAAAAAATGTTCCTCAACAAGGACTACCAAGACCAGGTCTACCAACATACCAAGTCAGAGCGTGCTCGGATGATCCAGAGCCTGGAAAGGCTCCCCGGCTTAAGGGTCTATCCCAGCCAGGGAAACTTTGTCCTTTGCCAGTTGAAAGATGGTCTGACAGCCCAAGAGCTTAGAGAAAGGCTCCTGCCCAAGAAGCTCATTATTCGGGACTGTGCCAACTTCCCCAACCTGGGGCCGGACTTTTTCCGTTTTTGTATCTTGAGCCGGGAGGCCAACGACGCCCTTTTAGATGCCCTGGAAGAAATTTTAGCCTAATCAATACCCCTTGTCTGTGTCAACCACATGGATAAGGGGTTGATTTTTTTTAAAGCGTTTGAGGTTTTCCATAATGGTCTTATATTCAATTTCCCGGTCCCCTTCACTGCTATAGGAGTGGTGGGGCGTGATGTAGACCTGGTCCATGTCCCATAGGGGAGAGGCCGGGTCCAGGGGTTCTTTTTCAAAGACATCCAGGCAGGCTCCGGCAACATGGCCGGATTCTAGGTAGTCTACCAGGGCCTCTTCCTGGATAATATCCCCCCGGGCCACATTAATGATTTTGACCCCCGGCTTGGTTTTAGCCAGGAGGTCCCGGTTGATCAAGTGGTAGGTTTCCTTGGTCTTGGGCAGGGTCAGGACAAGGAAGTCGGCTCTTTTTAAAGCCTGGTCCAAGTTTTGGTCCGTGACAATTTCTTGGAAGGGAGCCTGGGGTTTGGGACTTTTCCTATAGCCCAAGAGTTGGACTCCAAAGGGCTCCAGCCTTCTGGCTCCAGCCTGGGCCAAGGACCCTGTCCCAAAAAACAGAACAGTTTTCCCCTTTAGGGTTCCCAGGCCTGTCTTTGGTTTTTCCCAAAGATGGGCCTCTTGCTTTTGGATAAAAAACCGGTTGGCCTTTTGGAGCTGTAGGAGGTTAAAGACAATGAACTCCCCAATGGTCTCAGCATAGACCCCCTGGTTGTTGGCTAGGATAATGCCTTTTTTTGAAAAATAATCCAGGGGGAGGTAGTCCACTCCCATGGAGGTTAGAAAGACGGCCTGGAGCCTTTTTAACTGGCTAAAATCTAAGTTTCTTAAGGCCAGGCCTCCCAGGGCCAGGTCTATGTCTTCCAAGGGGTCTCCCTCTTCCATCAGCTGGACTTGGTAGCCCAGGTCCTTGATTTTTTCACGGTAGGTCTGGTTGATTTCTCGGGTTAATAAAACTTTGGTCATTGGTCCTCCTGTCTTTGGAAAAAATTTTTTAAGAGGTCTAAGTATGTTTCAAATTGGTCATTCATGACAAAGTGGCCACATTGGTTCAGGAGGTGGACCTGGCAATTTTGGGGCCTACGACTTTCTGGGGAATAGGGGACAATCCGGTCTAGTTTGCCATGGATGGCCTGGCAGGGGACCTGGATTTTCTTCCACTGGTCATGGGTAAGGTAAAAGTCTCTCAGGGCCCGGATGGCATCCTTGCGGTTGACTTGGGCCAAGCTGGCGTCCAGGTATTTTTTATAGTCTTGGGGGGTGGGTCTTTTCACATGGTACATGGTGGACTGCCAGAGCATTTCCACAGCATAGCCCAAAAGGGGGTCCTTGGAATGTCTGTTTTCAGGCCAGGGGCTCCCCAAAACATCATCAAAGCCCGGCAGCTTCCACACCAGTCTTTGCTTGGGTTCAGCCAGGCCCAAGGCACCGACAATGGTCAGGTCTTTAAAGCGGTCTGGGTAAGAGGCCGCCAGGCCCAGGGCCACTGCCCCACCCAGGGACCAACCCACCAGGTGGACCTGGCTAAGGTCCAGGCTATCCATAAAGTCCTTGAGGTCCTCTACATAGTCCCAAAGAGACCCAATGGGGGTCTTGTAGCTGGATTGGCCAAAGCCCCTAAGGTCCGGGGCCAGGGAATGGTAGTCCTGGGCCAGGGCCTCCATGGTCTTGTCCCAAAAGGCACTGGACGACATGTTGCCGTGGAGAAAGAGGACCCCCGGTCCCCGGCCTGCCTCCCGGTAGAAATAGGTCTCGCCATTTTTTAATTGGATATTTTTTCCTTCTACTTTTTGCATTTTCAATCCTCCGTTTTTTATTTACCCTATTTTTTAAGAGATTAACCTCTCATTCATTGAAAGGGTTCCGGGGAATCGGTATAATAGGATAAGAAGGAGGTGGTAGACTTTGGACCAAATCATTATATCGGGCCCCAGCAAGGTTTTCTTGAACCCCCGGGACCGTGTCCAGATTATCGGGGCCAACCTTGCCCAATTGGACCACAATTTTTGCCTCATGGTGGATGTTTTAAACATCTCCAATGTAGAGGCAAGCAAGTTTGTTTTTTCAGTAAAATTTTATGATGAATTTTCCAAGGCTCTTTTTGACGGAACAGTCTTTACTTTTTCTGCAGAAGACAGCCTGGTTAAGCCCCACCAAGTTTGCTACTTCGAACCCTTTATCCTGGACGAGCGCTTCCATACGGCCCGGCAATTGGAAATTGGCATCCAGTCTGTGGTCTTTTCCGACAAGACGGAGTCGGTCTACCAGACTTCAGACCAAGACCTCTACCAGCTGCCCATGATCCCCCTGGAAAGGCTCCAGGAGATGAAGGACTTTTTGGCTCCAGACTGTATGACCTATGGGGAAAACTTAAAAACAGCCTGGCGGTGTGTTTGTGGAGCCACTAACCTCCGGGCGGAATTTGAATGCAGCAATTGCCACAGGAACAAGTACTATGTCTTAAATAACCTAACCCAGGACCTGGTGGACCAAAAAATTGCAGCCAGCCTAAATCCTAGTCCGGAAGAAAAGGCTCCGGCTCCTGTGGAAACCCCTGAAAGCCCCAGTCTCACTCCCCCCTCCATCCAGCTGATGGAAAAAATCCGGGGCCAAACCCTCAACAGCCTCAACGAGGGGGCCAAGATGGACATCCTGGTCCTGGGCCTGGTCTTGGTCTTGAGTATCCTCTTGATTTTTTTAGGCTACCAGCAATTTAAGACCACGGACATCTATAAAAACCACCAGCTGAGCCAGGCTGACCGGCTCATTGAAAAAGACGACTTCCCCGGGGCCAAGAAAATCTACCTGGGCCTGTCTGCCAACCCACCTGAAGACCTGGCCTCCCGGCAGGAAAAATTAAACGACCTTATGGAGTCCAAGGTCCACTATGAAATGGGCCTGGCCTCCCTGGACCTCAAGGATCCCTTTATTTCCCTTAACCACTTTACCAAGGTCCTGCCAGAAGATGACTCCCGCTATGCCAAGGCCCATGAAGAAATCGCCCTCTTGGAGGGGACCATTGTCAACCAGGCCCGGGTCTACCTGGAAGAAAATAGGGTGGACGAAGCCCTGGACCTCCTCCACCGGCTCTTAAACGTCCTGCCTAACTCTGCAGAGGGCCTCAACCTCCTGGACCAAATCATCAAAAGCGACCAGATTTCCAAGTCCCAGAGAAAGCGACTCAATGAGATTAAAATCAAGGAAAAGGCAGAGGAAAAAAGCAAGCAAGTCCTGACTTCCGAAGACAAAAAGCGGGCGGCCCTTAGTGATAAGGCCTTGGAACTCCTCCATTCCTTCCAAGTCGTTGAAGAGGACAAGGCCAACCTCAGAAAGAGCCCCAGCCTGGATGCCCCAATCCTGGCCAGCATTCCAAAAAATTCAGACGTCTATGTCTACGAAACTGTCATTGAAAAAACCAGTCGGATCTGGTGCCATGTGGAAGTGGAAACTCCCCAAGGGGACATGGTCCAAGGTTGGATTTCCAGCCACACCCTGGAAGGACCCAAGTCAAAATCATAACCACCCGTCAAACGGGTGGTTTGATCACGGGCTATAAGCCCGAGTATTACCAACCAGCGTCTCAAGGCGCTGGTTTTCACTTTCTTCAAACCTTATTGTTTTTGCCTCTTTAGCTTGCCCTGAAAGGGCTTCATTCATCTTCTTTTGAATGGATCTTCGTATTCTTTTACACTTAATTTATCCATTACTATGTCGTATTGCTCTTGCTCTCTTATATACTTTGCTATTGTTTGCTCATTCAATCCTACCGTACTTACATAATATCCCTCTGCCCAAAAATGTCTGTTTCCAAATTTGTATTTTAGGTTTGCATGCTTGTCAAACATCATTAGTGCACTTTTTCCTTTCAAGTATCCCATAAAACTTGACACTGATATTTTTGGGGGAATACTAACTAACATATGCACATGATCTGGCATTAAATGTCCTTCTATTATTTCTACTCCTTTGTATTTGCATAATGTTCTAAATATTTCTCCCAAACTATCTCGGTATTGATTAAATACTATTTTTCGTCTATACTTTGGTGTAAAGACAATATGATATTTACACATCCATTTTGTGTGTGATAATGAATTTGCCTTTTGTGCCATATTAATCACCTCTTATTATTTTAGGTCTGAACAACTCTATTATAATACTGAGGTGATTTTTTGGTATAACCTCTTGTTGCCTACCCGCATAGCGGGTAGTTTCTTGTTTCGCACGCGTTGCGTGCTCAACTGACTAAAGTCACCAAATAGAAAAAAGCAGGTTTCTAACCTGCTTTTTTCTTGGTCTGAATTTCCCAAACATAAAAACCCGGGGAAAACTCCCGGGCTTTAATCTCATATACTTATTTTTCCCTGGCTCCCAGGTCATTTCCCGTAGCCTGTAGGATGGCATCATAGGCCCAGTGTCCTGGCTTCAGGTCACTATAGGGGTTGGTCCCATATTGTTTCCCCAGGGGGGAGGGGGTGTAGATTCCCCGGATCAACATGGTGGCACATTCGGCCCGGGACATGGTCTTTTTGGGATGGAAGAGGCCATTTTGGTCTCCTTGGACAATGCCTCGATTTTTAATGGTCAGGATGGCCTTGTAGGCCCAGTCGTTTTCTTTGACATCCTTGAAGTTGTCCCCCACTTGGGGCACTTGGACAAAGAAGGATGGACTTTCTTCCACCGGAAGAAGTTTGGCCATAATGGCGGCAAATTCTCCCTTGGTGATTTTTCTCTTGGGTTCAAAGCGGCCCTTGCCAGTCCCTGTCATGAGGTTTGCTCCCTCTACAAAGCCCACAGCTTCCGCATACCAGTCTTCCTGTTTGACGTCCATAAAGTTGGAAAAATAGGGGTTGGCCCCTTGGCCCTTTAATTGGTAGAGGACGCTGGCCACCTCGGCCCGGGTCATGGTGTCATCTGGGGCAAAGGTCTTTTGAGACTTGCCCTTCATAAAGGGGGGTTGGATTTCCTTGATGGCGTCAATTAATTGGCCAATGACTTGGTCCGCCTCCCCATCCTTGGCCGATTTTTTCACCAAGATATAGTCCCCCATGGCTGTATAGGCCTTGAAACGGTTGACTTGTTCAATGGCCTGGCCCCTTAGGGACAGGGTCTTGCTATAGTCTAAAAAGTCTTTTAACTTTTGACTTTTTTCCATGGACAGGCCCATTTCCACCGGGGGTTTTTCCGGATTTTGGCTGCTGGACTTTTGGTCCACCACCAGGTCCCGACTCAGGACTTGCTTGTTTTCATCCAGGGCTTGGACCCTGAGCCGGGTTCCCGGCACTTGGGGGTTGATGACAATTTCAAAGTCCCCATTGGCTGAACTGTAGGTCTCGCCAATGACCTTGTCTCCCCGGTAGAGGAGGATTTTGGCATTTTTAGGCCCCCGGCCCCTTAGGACATTTTCCTTGGAAGACAGGTCTTCCACCTGGAGCTTGCCCTTTTCCTGGGCAGGGGTTGTAATGAGTTCTCTTTGGTCGGAGGATTCCTTGCCCTCCCGGTCTGCAAAGTAGAGGACATAGGTGTTTTTCAAGCTTCCGCTCCCCTTGATGTCTTTTTTTACCAGGGCATCAATGTCCAAAATAAGTTTTTGAACCTTGGGCAGTTGGTTGACTTCATCTACGGCAAAATTAATGACGTCCTTGCCATTTAAGCTGGACTGGCTAAGGCGCCAAGCCTTGCCCTCTTGCAGGTTTCTTGGTTTTACGGATTTGACTGCCAAGTTTTGGTCCATCATCAGGGACACATTAAAGGACTTTAGCCGCTTTTGATAGCCGTCCTTTAGGTTGATTTCAAAGCTATAGGTCAGGGTCTGGCCTTTTTTGGCATTATAGACCCCGGGCTGGACCAGGCTCCCGGTGACATCTTGGGCGAAAACCGCCGCCGGTAGGACCAGGAGGATAGACAAACATACCAATACTATTCTTTTCAAGTGGACCAACTCCTTAATACTCAATCCCTAGCCTTGCCTTGAGCCCCTGCTTGTAGTAGTGTTTTATCTCCTTCATCTCTGTAACCAGGTCGGCAAAGTCGATAAATTCTTGGGGGGCATAGCGGCCTGTTAAAACAACTTCCATGGTCTTGGGTCTCTTTTTAAGCAGGTCAATGACCACCTTGGGGTCGACGAGCTTGTATTCACAAGCCACATTGATTTCATCAAAAATTAAAAGATCTATGCTTTCATCTTCCAGGTAGGCCTTCATCCGGGCCAGGCCGTCGGCGGCCTTTTGATAGTCTTCTTCTGTAGGCTTGCGGTAGACAAAGCAGTCCCGGCCAAATTGTTCCAGACTTAAGTTTTCAAAATAGTCCGGCAGCTTCAATTCGCTATAGGTCATCCCCTTGACGAATTGACCGATAACCACCTTCCTGCCTGCACAAAGGCTCCGGACAGCCAGCCCCAGGGCTGCTGTGGTCTTACCCTTGCCATTGCCTGTGTAAACTTGTACTTTTCCTTCCATTTTTGCCTCAATCTTTCAAATTTCCATTGTATCTCACCACCAGCTCTTCCCGGCTTTGAATCTTCAACTTCCGGTAAAGGGCTGTGAGGTTGTTGCGAACTGTTTTTTCACTTAAATAGAGTCTCCCTGCGATTTCCTTGTTGGTGAAACCCTGTAGTATTCCACGAACCAACCGCCTTTCCCTGTCTGTTAAGTCATCAAATTCCAGGGGAACCTTCTTTAAAATTTCATCGATAAAGGGGATGACTTCTTTTTTCTCTGCATCCAGGGGGAGTTTTTTGTCTGTTACATTTAAGGAAAAAGTAAAATATCCATCCACTTCCAGGATTGTCAGGGTGCCTTCCACTTGGGAGACCTTTTCTTGGGTTACCTCAGTAGGAATTCCCCTTTGGGTCAGCTCCCAACCCAAACCCAGGGCTGGTAGATAGGTTTTTGCAATAATAACTGCTTTTTTATAGGGATTTGACACTGTCACGTTTCAAAATCTCTACAGGTAAAAATACAGTATCTCTCTTTAATTCTTCCTTGGAGTCCACACTCTTTAGGAGCTTGCGGATGGCCACAGCCCCAATGTCGTAAAAGGGTTCCTTGACTGTGGTGAGGGTGGGCCGGACAATTTCGGATAGGACTGTCCCACCAAAGCCGCAAATGCTGATATCCTCTGGCACGCGAATCCCTTGGTCAAAAAGGGCATTCATGAGGTGGATGGCCAGGATGTCTTGGGTACAGAAGAGGGCCGTATATTTTTGGTCCTTGATGTCATCGACAATGTCTTCCATGACTTCCAGGGCGTCTTCCCGGTCCAGGCCTTCAGAATAGATGACGTGGGGCTTTAGGTTGCATTGGCGCATGGCCTCCTTGTAGCCCTTGATTTTGTAGGTTTCATTGGTTCGGTCCATGTCCTTTCTCAAGGCCACATAGCCAATTTTTTTATGGCCGGCTTCAATGAGACTTTGAGTCATCTTGTAGGTGGCGTTTTTGTTGTTGATGGACACGGTAGCCGCCTCGTCAATGGTGTAGAAGCGGTTGATAACCACATAGGGAATCTTTAACTCATCCAGCTTAAACATCAAGCGTTCGTTTAGAATGTCAGAAATCAAGATAATCCCCTCTACCTGTTTTTGGCTAAAGAGGTTGGCAAACTTCATTTCCACTTCCAGGTCCCCATAGGAGGAAGACAGGAGGATGTCGTAGTTAAACATCCGGCCAATTTCTTCCACGCCCCTTAGGACCTGGGAAACATAGCTATTGCCAATGTCATTGACAATAACCCCGATTAGGTTGGATTTTTTCGTTACCAGACTCCTGGCCACTTCGTTGGGCTTGTAGTCCAAAACTTCAATGGCATGCAAGACCCTCCGTCTGGCTTCGGGACTTACGGGTTTGGAATCATTGATGACCCGGGATACCGTTGAAATGGATACATCGGCCATTTTTGCAACATCTTTAATTGTGGATGCCATTCTTTCCTCCTTTAGACTAGCACCTGTAGACCCTTGTGGATGACCTTAAAGGTCATGGGGAGGGGTTGGTACCTTTCCCCGTCCAGGTCTACAATAATATCTTGCTTGCACGACAAGGTAATCTCGTCTGTTTGTAAGTAGGTCATCCGGTCATGGTGAATGTGACGACCGGTCATAAACTGTGTGAGTATTTCAACTATTTCGTTCAGGTCCAAATTTTCTAAAATCAGGACATCAAATAAACCGTCTTGGACTTCCGCCGTGGGAGCTAAGTTTTTAAAGCCCCCCACCGATGTGGAATTGGCAATGATGAACATTTGAGCCTGGAAGGTCCTGTGAAATTGCTTGTTGACAACTTCCAGTTCCCAGGTCCTGTCCCCTCGGACAATCCCCCCTACAAGTTCCTTTGCCCCTTCCAGATAGTAGGCCATCCGACCCAGCTTGGCCTTTTGGTCCTCGGACACCGTATAGGCAATTTCTGTTAAAAAGCCTCCGGCAGCTACATTGACAAAGACCCGGTCATTGGCCAGGCCCAGGTCCACTGCCTCCACCTGGTTCCTTTTCAGCAGTTGATAAAATCCACCGACATCTTGGGGAAGATTCAAAAAAGATCCAAAATCATTGACAGTCCCTGTAGGTAAAATAGCCAGGGGAACGGCCCTTTCCTTGTGGTAAATCCCATTGGCCACCTCGTTTAGGGTCCCGTCACCACCTATACAGACAATGACATCTTCTTGGTCTTCCTGCATGGCAAAGCGGCTGGCATCGTCCTTTTCCCGGGTAAATAGAAGTTGAATGTCCCAGGGGTCCCGACTCATATAGGCCAGCAACTGGTTGATCTTATGTAGAGCTTGTTCTCTTCCGGAGGATGGGTTTGCAATAATTTTGATTTTCTTCAAAGGTATCATCCCTTCCTTGCTAATATTATACTCGCAGGCCCTGATTTTGTCTAGTGGGTAAAGGATTTCATAAATTTTATTTTCCTTGTTTTCCTCCGCCTGAATTCCTGATTTTTAAAAAATTTCCCGGTTTTCATTCTCCCTAAAAAGGGACTCGTTCCCATTTACAAGGGGCAAAAAAAGACCCGGCATTTGCCGAGTCTCAAATCTTTTATTTTAGAAAAACATCCCTTAGGGCTTCAATCACTTCTCTTATGATGTAGAAATAGTCAATCACATTGTTGGCATTGACAGAAATGGTCTTGGCCGTGTCGGAAATACTACCTGAAATGTCTGTCAGGGTATTTTGCACTTGCAGGGAGGTGGCATCCACCCGTCCTGTCAGGTCATCTACGGTGTCTGTTACCTTGGCCAGGGTTCCAGAGAGCTTTTCCACTTCCGGTTTAATGGTTGTGACTAGACCATTGACTTCCCCTGTAATGGATGCGGCATCTGTCGAGATCTTGTCCACATTATTGCTAATGGAGGGGAGTCTCTTGACCGTATCGTTGATGGCCACTTCATTTTCTTCTAAGACGTCTTTAATCTTGCCTGTGATTTTCACAATATTTTTCAAGGCCAGGGCCAGGTAAATTAAGGCTGCTGCCCCTGCCAGGTATAAAATAATTTGAAGTAAATCACTAAGCGTTATTGTTACTTCCAAAGTCCACCTCTTCTATTCTTAGTTCTTTGCTTCCTTTTCAATTTTTTTGCTGGATTTTTCTACTTCTTTGCCAATTTTTTTGGCTGATTTTTCTGCTTCTTCCTTGACTTCTTTAGCGGATTCTTTGGCTTCTTTGCCTACTTCTTTGGCAGCGTCTTTTACTTCGTCACCAACATTTTTTAATTCATCCTTGATTTCAGACCCGCTGTCTCTGACGATTTCTCCAATGGCATTGGCCTTTGCCTTGGCAATTTCAATGTCATCTTTCAAGTCTTCTTTTTTCAAAGAAGCCCGAAGTTTTAAATCTTGGTAGGTATTTTTGACAGCTTCCCCAGCTTCATAGGCTCTAAATTGAACAGTTTCAGCTGTGTCTTTGGCCATTTCAGTTCCCTTTTGGGCCAATTCTTTCGATTTTTCGCTAATGTCGGCCCTGGTTTCTTGGCCACTCTTGGGAGCAAAGAGAATTCCTGCTGCAGCGCCAATGATGGATCCTACAGCTAATTTACCAGCTGTATCTAGTCTTTTTTTTCTTTCATATTCTCTTCTTCTAGCTTCAAATAAATCAAATAAACTCATTTTATCTCCTCCATAGTATCTTTCATTAGGATTTTTATCCTGCTAAGTTAATCATACCCCCCAAGTAAAATCTTCAATCAGTTTTTCCAAAAATTCCAAAAACTTTTCCCTATTTTCTTGGACCCTGTGTAAAATAAGGGCAAGTAGAGTATAATGAAGATAGATTGGAGGCTTCTATGATTGACTACCATATTCATTCAAAATTTTCAGCAGATTCCAGCGAAGACCTGGATGCGATTTTTACCAGGGCTTGTGACCTGGGCCTAAGCTCTATAGCTATTACTGACCACCTGGACCCCTTTCCGGACCCAGACAGGAACTTGTTTACTTTTGACAAGGATGCCTACTTTGCCAGCCTGCCCTCCTACCGGGAAAAATATCCTCAACTGGACATCCAAATCGGGGCAGAACTGGGCATGATCCCCCAAATGGTGGACAAGAACCGGAAGGACCTGGCCCAGTACCCCTTTGACTTTATCATTGGCAGTGTCCACTCGGCGGACCTCCAAGACATTGGCAGCGGTGAATTCTTTCCAGGCCGGACCTTGGAGGAAGCCTACCGGCTCTATTATGAAGCTATGCTAGACTGCGTCAAGGTCTACGACTTCTTCCATATCCTGGGCCATATCGACTATATTGACCGTTATGTTTCCTATATTCCGGGCCAGACCCAACCCCTGGATGACCGGGCCCTTGCCCCGGTTATTGAAGAGGTCCTTAAGGAAGTCATCCGGTCCGGTCGGGGGATTGAATTAAATACTGGGGGCTTTCGTAAGGGCCTGGGCTATGGCCATCCAAAACCCTGGATCCTGGAAAGATACCATGCCCTGGGAGGACGGATCATCACTCTTGGGTCCGATGCCCATAGGGCCCAAGACCTGGCCTCTTATAGCCGGGAAGCCATCCAACAATTAAGAGATGCTGGTTTTAAAGAAGTCTTTGCCTTTAAAGAGGGCGATTTTAAAAAGGAGTTTTCCCTTGACTGACAAACTCTTTTTTCAAGAAATATTCCAGGCCCAAGGGGGCTATTTGGAAAAAATTCAGGGCACCAGCCGGTTTGGATATGAAAATAAACCTGCCTTTTCCACCCAATACGACTTTTTTGAAGACTTCCAAAGCCGGGGACAGGTCCCGGGAAACAGCCTGGATATTTTCGACTTCACCTCCTTGACCTGGATTTTAAGAAAGGAAGCCCAGGCCAATACCTTTTACTCTCCAGCCTATTTTTTTAAAGGCCTTTTGGCCTTTTTTCGCCTGGACCTAGGATCCTTCCAGGCCTTTATCTATCGCCTTGACCCGGAAAGTGGCCAAGAAAAAGAAGTCTGCCAGCTGGACTTGAGAAGGGATTTAAAGCTTTTTTACGGCCTATTGGGTCCAGATTTAACCTTTTATGCCCTAGAAGACCTGGAAGAAAGCAAGATTTTCCACCTTCTCTATCCCTTTGAAAGTTCTTTTTCCCTAAAAGACAATGAGAGCCTGGAGTATTTTGACGGCGAGTTTTTCTACGGGTCTGCTTGGCATGAAGAAGAACTGGAAGGCCCAGACTACCGCTACTATAACCACTTCCAGGTCCGGGACAAGACTGGCCAGGTCATCTTTGAAAAACTCGGCACTCCCTACCAAAGTCCCAAAGGAGACTATATTTTGTTGTAGAAAGAAAGGAATTTCCATGGAAAAATTAAAAACCAACGACCAATCCTCCATCCGAAAAGTTATTGCTGTTCTAAGTGGCAAGGGCGGGGTGGGCAAGAGCCTGGTTTCTTGCCTTTTGGCCTCTTCCCTAAAAAAACAAGGCTACCGGGTGGGTATTTTAGATGCCGACATTACCGGCCCCTCCATCCCCAAGGCCTTTGGTATTACAGACCATGCCACTAGTGACGGAGTCAACATGATCCCCCAAAAGTCCAAGGGAGGAATCCAGGTCATGAGCGTCAACCTGATCTTGGATAACCCGGCCAGTCCCGTCCTTTGGCGGGCCCCCATTATCAGCAAGGCCATCCGGCAATTTTACGAAAATGTCTCCTGGGGAGACCTGGACTTCCTCCTGGTGGATATGCCTCCAGGTACCGGAGATGTGGCCCTGACGGTTTTTCAATCCCTGCCGGTAGATGGCCTGGTCCTAGTTACCACCCCCCAAGACCTAGTGGAGTTGATTGTAGAAAAATCTGCCAACATGGCCGCCCAAATGAATATTCCCATCCTGGGCCTGGTGGAAAACATGTCCTATTTCACCTGCCCCCATTGTGGCGAAAAAACAGAAATTTACGGCCCCAGCAAGGTCCAAGACATGGCCCGGCGCTACGGCATTGACAAGTACCTCCAACTCCCCATCAACCCCGACTTTGCCAAAAAAGTCGACCAGGGCCTGGTGGAATATATAGACCTATCTGACCTGGACCTCTTTGCCCTATCTTTGGATTAGAATTTAATGTAGGAGCCAGTTTGAAGCCATAGCCCGAAAACCCAATTGTAGGGGCGACCTTGTTCATGACCTGGACCGATTCCCCCATGTAGGGGCCGGCCTGCCCGGCCCGCATTGGTAAACAGAGTATTTAGACATATGGAATAATATAAATAAGCAGAAAGATCAGTTGTAGGGGCGATTTCATATCGCCCGTATTGGTAAACAGAATAGATTAGTATAGGGAATCAGATTTATATCCCGATTCCCCCATGTAGGGGCCGGCCTGTCCGGCCCGCATTGGTAAACAGAGTATTTAGACATATGGAATAATATAAATAAGCAGAAAGACCAGTTGTAGGGGCGATTTCATATCGCCCGTATTGGTAAACAGAATATTTAGACATAGGGCATAATGTAAATACCCAGAAAATCCCTTGTAGGAGCGACCTCGTGTCGCCCGTATTCGTATACAAGATATATAAATATAGAAAACAAAATTTATAACCACAATTCCCCTATATAAATATATTCCCTATTATCATAACCACCCGTCAAACGGGTGGTTTGATCACGGGCTATAAGCCCGAGTAATACCAACCAGCGTCTCAAGGCGCTGGTTTTCACTTTGTTCAAACCTTATTGTTTTTGCCTCTTTAGCTAGCCCTGAAAGGGCTTTACTTCATCTTCTTTTGAATGGATCTTCGTATTCTTTTACACTTAATTTATCCATTGCTATGTCGTGTTGCTCTTGCTCTCTTATATACTTTGCTATTGTTTGTTCATTCAATCCTACCGTACTTACATAATATCCCTCTGCCCAAAAATGTCTGTTTCCAAATTTGTATTTTAGGTTTGCATGCTTGTCAAACATCATTAGTGCACTTTTTCCTTTCAAGTATCCCATGAAACTTGACACTGATATTTTTGGGGGAATACTAACTAACATATGCACATGATCTGGCATTAAATGTCCTTCTATTATTTCCACTCCTTTGTATTTGCATAATGTCCCAAATATTTCTCCCAAACTATCTCGGTATTGATTAAATACTATTTTTCGTCTATACTTTGGTGTAAAGACAATATGATATTTACACATCCACTTTGTGTGTGATAATGAATTTGCCTTTTGAGCCATTTAAGTCACCTCTTCATTATTTTAGGTCTGAACAACTCTATTATAATGCTGAGGTGATTTTTTGGTATAACCTTTTGTTCCCTACCCGCATAGCGGGTAGTTTTTTGTTTCGCACGCTTTGCGTGCTCAACTGACTAAAGTCATCAATAAAAAGGGCGGCACAGGGCCGCCCCTACAAAATTCCCTATCACCTTCTCCCTATATAAACATATACCCATTGCAAAAAGGGCGATATAAAATCGCCCCTACTAGGGCATAATATAAATACCCAGAAAATCCATGTAGGGGCCGGCCTGTCCGGCCCGCATTGGTAAACAGGGTATTTAGACATAGGCAATCATATCAATAACCACGATTCCCCCATATCAACATATCCCCACAAAGAAAAAGAGTCCCTAGGGACTCTTTTTCTTTATGCTTATCAATTCCACTCTTACTTATCCAAAATCTTTAACCATGTTTCTGCCAAGGTGCCTTTTGCTCTTTGGTATTCATGGCTGTTGGCTGCTTCCATGACTTCGCAGTAAGCCCAATGGCTTTCGTTGATGTCGGTAAAACGAACCAGGTCGTTTTTCACATTGGCCATGCCCGCAAGGGTTACATTTCTGTCTGCGAATTGATTTAAGATTCTGGCGGCTTCTGCTCTTTGGATGTTTGCATTAGGTTTGAAGGTACCATCTTGGTAACCTGCAATCCGACCGTTGCCGTAGGCTTGGTTGATGGCGTCTTCAAATTCGTGGCCTTTCACATCGGCAAAGGGTGCGACCTTGTCGTTCTTCTTGTCAATATAGTAAAGGGCTCTAGCAAATTCTCCCCGGGTAATGGGTTGGTTGGGGCGGAAGTTGCCATCTTTATCTGCAAACATGAGGTTCTTGGATACCATGGCATTGATGGCTCCATTGTACCAGGCAGATGGGGTGTCTTTGAAGTTTGGTTTGGTCTTGTCGGTCATGTCTAGGTTGGCCAGGCGGGCAATTAAGGCTGCCGCTTCAGACCGGGTGATCATGCCTTCAGGACGGACGGTCTTGTCTACATAACCATAGAGGTATTTGTAGTGGCGACCAGTTTCCATTTCTTGGACAGGTTCTGACTTGCTGTCTCCCAAGAACCATAGGCCTCTCCAGGTAATGGCTGGAGCAGATGGTCTTGGTTCAGGTTTCTTATCTGCTGTTACTGTTTTTTCAACTGGGTCAGATGGTTTCTTATCTTTTTCAGTTTGAGTAACAATAACTTTGTCACCATCTTTAAGTTTCTTATCTTCTGGAACTTTTACAGTCCAGTCTCCATTTTGGTCAACTTTTCCTGGTACCTTTTTTCCATCTGGAAGTTTAACTTCGATATCAGATCCAGCTTTACCCTTACCTTTAATTTCCTTATCGCCAGGTTTAATTGGGTTTACATCTGGAGTCTTAGATTTTCCAACTTCTTCGAAAGTCCAAGTTAAAGTATAAGTGATATTACCCTTATCATCTTTAACAGCTTCTGACCAAGATCCTGCTTCCCATGTTCCTACTTTCTTTCCATCTTCTACTACGTCAAATGATGTAGTTGCTGGTGCATCAGGTTTTGATGGTGCATTTTCTGGATAAACTGCTGTATTACCTTCAAGGTCAGTTGGTTTTAAATCATCTAAAACTTTTGGAAGAGCTTTAGTATTTGGATTAGTTTTAAATACATATTTAACAGTAATCTTGCCTTTTTCACTAACTGAAGCCCAAATAGTTGTTGCTTGTTCAAATTTCTTATCAGTGTAGTCATCCTTGTTGAAGCTAGCAGTGTGAGAAACTTTATATGCTTTTTTAACTTCTAGTTCCGGAGCAGTTAATGTTACTTTTGCCTTAGGATCAACTTTGAACTTAGCTTGTTGATCAGCTTTGATTTCAGCTTTGTCTGCATCTGTATCTTTAACTTTAAATTCTACAAATACATAGTTATCAGGAATTTCTTCGCCGTCTTTGCCTTTTTTATCATTTTCATTGTCAACAGGAATTACATCTTTTGCTGTCTTTTCCCATTGTGCGAAAAGTTCTGTGTTGGCTTTTATAGCAAATTTAGCACCTGCTTCATAAGCAGTACCTTTCCCGTCAGCTTGAGTATTCCAGCCAGTGAATTGGTATCCAGCAATTTTGTTATCAGCTTCTAAAGCTTTAACTGTAACTTCTTCATCCTTTAGATACTTAGTATCATCAGTTGGAGCCTTTCCTCCTACTGTTAAATCTTTTGGTGCATTTAGCTTGTAAGTTACAGTTAATTCATCAGCTTTTCCAAATACAGCTGTATAAGTTACGTCAGCATCTACTTTAGCAAATTCTGTAACTTTATTTCCATCTTTTTGCCATTCATTGAATGAATGGAATTTATCCTTACCTACAAGTTTCGGAGCGTTTCCTTCTGCATTTTCTTCTGGAACTACAATTCCAGCTTTAACAGCGTCTGCCCATTCAGTGTTCTTCAATACTGCATAAGCAATACCCTTAGTTTTTTCAGATTCGCCTTCTTTGATCTTACCGTTAGCATCAGCTACGAATTTTACAGTTACATAGTCTGCGTCATTCTTGCTGTTGTCTTTAGGATCTTTAGGGAAGTTTGTAGGATTTTCAGGATCATCAAGTTTAACAACCTTATCTTTTTCTACATATTGAGCATAAAGATCGCTATCTGTAGTAATAATCACATCTAAACTATCTAAAGATTCAGCCTTATCTTGGAATTGTAAACCTTCTGCATTTTTATATCCCTTGTTAGGTTTTACTTTAGCAACAAGTTTATCGTTGCTTAGCATAATACCATCTGCTGGGTTAACGAAATAAACAATTTTATCTTCTACAACATTTTCATCTGTCTTGTAAAGTTTACCACGTTGTTTATCTCCAGTGTTTTCGTCCTTATCGGCATGGAAAGTCACAGTTACATAACCATCTGGTTTTGTATTGTCATCTCCACCGTTAGGATCTTTTTCAGGAATTACTGAATCAAGCTTATTATATTTGTATATTAAAGTGTATTTAGCTGGATCAGCATAATTTGCTGTTGCAGGTGGTTCTGGTACTGGTTTAGTTTCAACTTTTTTAAACTCATATCCTAAGAATACAGGAGCTCCGTTTAAGTGTTCATCTGTTATAGGTTTTCCCTTGTTTCCTTCTTTTTCTGTTGGATATTTTTCATCTAAAGTTAATTTTCTTGTAGTTTCTGTTCCTTCTTTAACTACTTTTACTTCGTCTTCCCCAGCTTTATCAGAAATAAATTTGTATTTAGCATCAATAGGGTTGCCATCCATGTCTTGGTACTTAACATTGACCTTACCTTGTGCTACTGGTGCATAAACTGCATAGAAAGTTTCATTTTTCTTAACTTCATATCCATTTGGATTTACAAGTTTATCTGCGTTCTTTCCTTCGCTAAAGTCTAGATCTTTATTTTCTTCATCAACAACCCAACCAACGAATTCTTGGTCCTTGTTATCTTTTTGTGGAATGTTTGAGATTTGATCTTTGGTTGGAACTTTAACAGCTTCTAGATCTCCAAAAGCTTCTCCAATTTTCATGGAGTGTCCAATTGCTTGTTCTGTCTTAACAGCTGGGTCAAATGTAGCTCCATTTGGATCAAATTTAACTTTTAACTCTTCCCTCATTGTAGCAACGAAAGGTGTCTTATAGTCTCCAGTTATATTGAAGTGGTATTTTGTATCTCCATCTTTAACAAAACCTTGAGTCTTCTTTTCTCCATTTTGGTCTATTAGAAGTTTCCAAAGGGCAGCCCCTTTTTTGTCACTAACTAAGAATTTTTCTTTATCTACAGTGCCTAAGTTTTCTTCTTTAACAATTACTTCCTTTTGACCTACATAAAATGGCATTTTCTCACTAGAAAATGATTTATATTCGTTTTCTGCAAAATCTGTAGTGTTTAATTTTACAGGATTTGCTATATTATCACCATCATTGTAAAACGCGTCTACAACTGGTCTTTGTTGGTTATTAGTGAACCAGACAGCTTTATATAGTGGGACAGCTCTTTGATTAATTGTCATAGTCATAGTTTCACTACCGAAATTTCCACTTTCCCCATATTTAAGTCTTATATCATACTGAAAATCATTTTCTACATATAGATACCACTTATCAGGATCTTGATGGTCTGGATTGTTTTCATCATATGCTTCTGTCTTTACAAAGTGAAAAATTTGACCTTCTATCCATTCTTCAGTAGGATTGATTTTTGCTACTGCTATTTTAGTATCATCTTTTCTTAATGCAACATAGACTTCAACATTAAAGTCCTTTCCAAGCGTTAAGCCCACTGTCGTTGAATTAAGTTTAAGCTTTACCCAATCCTCCATTGGATCTCCAGCTGCCCTGGTCCTATATTTAGGTGTTAGTAATTTTTCAGGATTTTTTAATCCTAGGTCAGAAACTTTATAAACCTTATAGGTCTTTCCATCAATTTCTTGGATTTCAAAGTTTGCTTCCTCTCCTTTACTTGAATTACTTGAGATTGCAAATACAGGATTTGCAAATGTTCCAAGTAACATAAGAAGAGAGAGAATAAATGAGACCACTCTCTTTTTATCCATTTTTCCTCCTTTAAGTTTTATTACAGGAAAGGCAAATACCTTCCCTGTAATATTTAATTTGCTATTTTACTCTCGTCCAATAACTATCATCATTGTACCCATCTTTGTGTGCTTTTAGTTCAATAGTGGTACCTGACTCAATTGGCTTATCCAATGTGAACCTAAGGGTTCCGAATCCATCTGTTTTTATTTCATCAATATAAACATCATTTATATATATTTTTACTTTACAGAAGTTTGGATAAGTTGTAATTGTTATACTTTGATTACCAACTTTAGTGTCTATAAGACCTACTTGGACAGTTTCTTTCCTTATTTTTTCTAAGGCTTTTTCAATTTTAGTTGTAGATTCAGTGATCTTAGTATTGTTCTTTAAGTTTTCTTTACCTTCTTTAATCACTTTTTCTAGCTCTCTTCTGTCCTTACCTGGTTTATCCTTATAACCTTCTTTTTGAGTTTCTTTTTCTGCTTCTTCAATAATATCTTTTAGCTTTTGTCTTTCTTCGTCTGTCTTTCTCTTATTTTCAATAGCTTTTTCGATTTCTTTTTGAGCATTGTTTAACTCTTCTTGTGTTGGTGGTTTAGGATCAGTTTTCTTCTTAAGATCTTCTGCATCTTTAATTGCTTTTTCTAAGGCTTTATCTTCTGGTGTTCCGTCATTTGTTTTAACCAATGCGTCATTACCATCTTGAATTGCCTTATCTAATGCAGTTGTGTCTACTCCTACTGTTGTTTCAGCAGCAGCTTCAGTCATGCCTGGCTTTTTAGCTACAACTCTAATGACGTCGCCGTCTTTGAATTCTGTTGTTCCTGGATAGTTATAAGTTCCGTCAGAGTTTACACCTACGCCTTCTTTAATAAGTTCGTAGTTATCTCCAACCTTCTTATAAATATCAACTGTTGTAGCATCTTTTGCTGTACCAGCTACTGTTTTTCCTCCAGTTTTAATTGGATTAATTGTTGGTTCTGGTAATTTTTGTCTTTCTACAACTGTTTGTGGATCTGACTTGCTTCCGTTACCTGATTCGTCTTTAACTTCAACTGTTACCTTGTCGCCAGTTTTAACAGCTGGGTCAACTGGGATAACTAGTTTGCCATTTTCTTCAGGAACGTCTTTTCCGTCAGGAGTCTTCCACTTACCGTCATTGTCTTTAGTTATAACTACAGTTTTTGTTGTTGGGTCTTCACCAGGTTTAGCGGGTACTTCTACTTCAACTGTAATCGTCTTAGCGTCTTTATCGGTAGGCGTCTTAACCTTGATGTTTTTGTCGCCATCTACCGGTTGATCAACAACAGGCTTATCCGGAGCGGTTATATCTGCTGCTTGGACGACTGTTTCTCTCGCTGTGGAAGGTGTCGTTGTATCTGGGTCACCCTTAGATTCAACTTCAACAACATTGTATTCGTCAAGTTTTAGCTTATCCTTAGTTGGAATTGTAAGCTTGCCATCTTTATCTGGATTGATTATATCGTCGCCAATCTTCCAAATTCCATCTTTGTCTTTTGTAACTGTAATTTCTTTTGAACCTTTTGGAGTGTTGCCACTCTTGTCAGTTTCTTTAATTACAAGTTCTGTAGCATTGTCTGCTGGCTTAACTGTGATGCTTTCTGATTGAGCCTTGATAGGATCAATTTCAGCCTTACCAACTTCTGTCTTGTCATCAGCTTTGCCGTTGTTGTCGGCATCTCTTACAACTGTTGCAGTAGCTGCTTCAGAAAGTGTCTTGTCAGCATCTTTTGCAAGAACCTTAACTTCTGCTCCTACTGGTAATTTAACAGCTAGGTCTACAGTCTTAGTAGCATCTTCATTTGCTCCAATTTCAAAAGTTTCTTCTTTAGCTTCACCGTTTACAGTGTATTTTACAAAAACCTTGGTCGGTTTGTTCTTAACTGTGAATTTAACGGTGGTCTTTTGTTTTGCAGTTCCTGTTGGAGTTGATCCATCAGATCCTACAGTGTTTTGGTTAGCTGCAAATTCAATGGTAGGTGTTGGTGTTTGAAGTTGTTTTACTTCAAGTTTTTGGTTTGTTGAACCAGTTTTGTCTCCAACTTTTACATCAATAGCCTTGCCATTGTGATCTTTTTCTGTTAGGAGAAGATCTTTAATAGCTTTTCCATTAACTGTTGCTGTAATGTCTGCAACTTCTTTGCCATCTGCATCTTTGAATTTGCCTGTTGTGTTGTCGTAGTCAAAGATTTCGATGTTACCACCGTTGTCTCTTACAACAGCTTTTAGGCCTGTGCCGACAAGTTTTTCGCCTTGAGTGTAAGACATCTTATCAGGTGCGATTACTTGGATGTCTTTAACATCTGTTAAGTCAACCTTGCCACCGTCTGGTTTGCCGTCTTTGTTAACGTCGTTAAATACTGTTGTTGTTTGTGGTTCAGAAATTTTCTTAGGTGCATTTTCTGCATATACAAAGATTTCTGCGCCATTTTCTAACGGTTTGTTGTCGTATTTAGCTTCAAGAGTGTAAGTTCCGTCATCATTTACTTTCAAGTTTTCAACAGTAACAGGTTTTTCTTCACCCTTTACTTTTACAGTAACGGTGATGGTTGCACCTTTTTCAGTTTTACCCTTAATAGTTGTAAATGTTGGTTTGCTACCTACGTTTGAAGCAATAGCTGCTGGTCTTTCTGTTTGACCTGCTTGATCATCTGGTATTTTGTTATCGTCTACGTCGTCGAATACTTTAACAGTTTTTTCTGTTGGTTGTTTTTCGCCATCTTTGACAGTAACTTTTACTTCAGTACCATCTTTAAGAATTGGTTTGATTTCCTTAGTTAATTTACCTTGGTCATCTGCCTTAGCTACGATTTTTTGAGTTTCACCATTAGCATCTTTGTATTCGATTGTAACGTCAGCGTTCTTTTCAGTTTCAACTTCTACAGTTGTCTTATCTGGGTTTTTACCAATGTTACGTGCGTATACTTCTGGTTCTGGTGTCTTTTCATCTTCGTCAGCGGTTCCATTTTGATCTGCATCAAGTTTAACAACTACGTTTCCACCAGTTGCTGTTGGTTTATCAGTAGCTTCTGCTCCAGTAATAGTAACTGTGAAAGGAGTTGTCTTTGTCTTACCATTGTCTAAACCAAGTTGTTCTCCTTCTGCTGGTGAAAGTGTAATCTTATCTGTAAGATTCTTTAATTCTTCAGCGTTGTAAGTTACAGTTTTTCCGCTAGCATCTTCTAGTTTGATAACTACACCTGCTGTTTCAAATGGAGTTGTTCCATTAGCTTCGTTAACTAGATAGTTCATCTTTGATGGATCTTGGATGATAGTTACCTTAGTTGTTTTAGCTATGTCAAACTTTTCTTTTTCGTCAGCAATACCATTGTTATTAGCATCAAGTTTTACTGATAGGTTAGATGTTTTTGCTTCTGTTACACTTGCACCTTTAACATTTAGAGTTACCTTAATTGGTTGACCATTATTGGCTGCAATTGTTAGGTCAGCTCCATCTGCTGGTTCTACTGTGAAGTTTTTAGTATCCTTAGCAATTTCTTCTGCAGTGAATTTCTTTTCTACGCCAGCTTTGTCTGTTACTTTTACTACCATACCCTTTGTTTCAAGAGCTACTTTACCATCCTTAGATGTTACTAGGTAGTCCATCTTAGCTGGATCATATACCATCTCAATCTTATCTGCTTTTGTGATATCGAAGTTTTGTGATCTGTCGTCTTTTCCATCGTTATCTTTGTCGTCAAAGACTTGAGTTTTCACTTCTGGAGAAACTTTCTTTTCTCCATCTTTAGCTGTTACTTTTACTTCTGTATCTACTGGAAGCTTAGGTTCGATTTCTAACTTGTAAATTCCATCTTCGCCTGCTGTAACAGTCTTAGTAGTTTCTTGTCCACCTTCAGGAGTGTACTTGATTGTAACTGTTGATCCCTTTGGTGCTTTTCCTTCTACTGTTGTTTTGTTATCAGTTCCAATGTTTCTTGCTGTTACTGTTGGTGTTGCTGTTGTTTCGTCTTCATCAGCAATACCATTTTTATCAGCGTCAGTTTTGTATTGAGCTGTGATTTCTGTAGCTGTGTCTGACTTAGTAAATGTTCCTATAAGTGATGGTTTCCATCCTGTGTGAACTTTACCTTCGTCAGCAATTACCTTTGGTGCTTTTGTTGTAAGGTCAACTTGTACATTAGGTCTAACCCAAACCGATTTTTCGGTCTTGTCGCCTTCAAATTTTCCGTCTTTGCCGGAAACGAATTTAACTTCTTGGAAACCTGCTACAGGTTTATCTGAAATATCTGATTTAGGTTCATACTTAGCAGTATGAGTTTGATTGTCAGTATATTTTGTTTGAAGTATTGGGTCCCAAGTATTAAATACAAAGCCATCATTAGCAGTTACTTTAGGTGCGTTGAAGTTTACTTCTTCGCCTTTCCATACCCAGAAAGTAGTTACTTGATCTTTACCGCCGACTTGTTCAAATTTACCTTGATCTCCTGGTAAGAATTCTACTTTTGCGTAGTGTTCTGCATCATTAGGATCTTTTGTTACAACAGTCGCCTTGTATTGTGCTGTTATTACTTGTCCTTCAGTTGTATACTTTCTTGCAGTTTCAACATCTGGATCATAGTTTGTAAATTTGTATCCGTCATTAGCTTTAATCGCAGGTGCTTTATCTTTTAATACAATATCTTTTTCAGGATTTACATGGTATGCAATAGTTGGTTGTTTACCTTCTACTAATTCAAATGTTCCATGTTCTCCTGCTGAGAAGCTTATTGTTACCCATCCGCCTGGTTTTGGCTGATCGCCAGGGATAATTGATTCATTTGACTTGTCTTCATACTTAGCTGTATATGTTACATCTTGTTTATACATCTTTTTAGCTGAAGAATGTTCTTCAGTGCCGTTGAAGAAGCCTTTGAATACGAAGTTTTTGTTTGGTTCAATTCCAGGTGCTCCGATTTCAACTTCTTTCTCTGGATTTACAAAGAACTTTGTAACTGAGTTTGGAGCAAATGTACCGTTTTGGCCTGCTTCAAATTTAACTGTTACATAGCCTTCAGGTTTTTCAGTATCATCGCCTGGTGTTTTATCTTCAATAACATCACTAGTTGATAGATACTTAGCAGTGATAACTGTTTCTGTCTTGAATGTTCCTGTTAGAGATTGGTCAAAACCAGTGAAAGTATTACCTACTGTTGCTTTAACTACTGGCGCCGGAATAGTTACTTCTCTTTCTGGATCTACGTAGTACACAAGGTCGTCAAACTCTTCTGTTTTAGTTTGTCCACCAGATACGTTTGTAGTCTTTGTGAATTGTCCTTTATCTCCTGATTTTAAAGTAACTTTTGTCCAACCTTCTTTTGGTACTGTTGAAACTGCATCTACGTGTATATATACTGCAGTTATTTGTCTGTCACCAGTAATAACAGTGTCCGGTTGGTATTCTTTTGACCATGAGTCAAATTTGTAGCCAACTTTTGCTGTTACTGTTGGTGCTGTTATTTGTGACATTTTAACTTTAGCTTCAGGATTTACATAGTATACAGTTACTTGAGCTTTTTTAGTTCCATTTTCTTCTATTGGTTTAAATTCACCGCGTTTTCCTTCAAGGAATTCAACTACATAATATCCTGCCGGTTTTTCAACATTGTCTCCACCAGGTATAATGTCTTTTTCCTTAGTAGCTGTTGCTGTGATAGTTGCATTATCTTTTGTTATAGGAGTCCCTGGTGCTACGTCCCATTTCGGATCTTTATATCCTACTTTAGCTTTAGCAGTAGGATATTGTTCTTTAGTTAATGCTGTGCCTTCCTTAACATCGTAAGTCTTAGCATCCTTAAAGTCTTCTACACCTTCGCCAGCTACGAAGCTTACTCTTACGTATCCTTCCGGAGTTGGTTTTGTTGGGTTTTCTATAATGTCTGGTAATTTTGAAGCAGTTGCCTTAAATTCTATATTTTTATCAATTACTCTATTCCAAGGTTTTGCTTCATCTACAGTTTGTTCGCCTTCTGGTGTTGCTGTCCACTTGGGATTTTGGTGGCCAGCTGCAGCTTCTAGGTCCGGGAACTTGTCTCTGGCAAGTTTTGATCCTTGGAATACTCCGTAGGACTTGCCATATAGTGGATCTTTTGCAATGGTATCGTCCTTAGTTACTTTAACTTCAAATACTCCGTCTGGAAGTTTTTCACCCGGTGTAATTTCTCCACCATCTTTAAGGTAAACCGGATAGAAGTCTGTATCTGCTACTGGTCCTGTTGTTGGAAGTTCTGGTTTCCATTTTAGGAACTTTTTGTTGTCGTCTACTCTTCCATTAATGATAGGAGTAGGTTGTCCAATACCTTTTATTTGATTTTGAAGGTCTTTGTCGGTATATTCTGTGCCTTCCAGAACATCGATAACTTTAAGCTTTTCGCCGTTTTTAAATCTACCGTCTTGTGCGTTAGGACTTGATTCAGCGTGGAAGCTTAGGCGTTTGTATCCGTCTGGAGTCTTTGGTAGGTTGCCGTTATCGTCTGGTGTTGGAACTATAATCTTTGGTTGTGTAGCAAACTCAATGTAGCCACCAACTTTTTGCTTTTGACCGTTGATTTCAACTTCTTGACCTAGGGCATTATAAGTGATTTTGTTTAGCTTATAAGTCTTGTCACCAACTTTTAGTCTTTTGTTTGCGTCAAGTTGTGTTGTAAGGCTTAATGTTGGATTAGCTCCAGTAGAGTTTAATTGCTCGATTTCATTCCCTGCAAAGTCTGAAAGCGTTCTAATATTAAAAGTCTTTGTATTTGCTCTTAGAATAAAATCATGCTCGTCTTCTAAAGCTAATTTTAATCCTAAGGCTTGATTAATATTCTCTTGAAGTTCTTTTCCATATGGGTCTACAACTTTTAAATCAATGACTGGGTGGATAATTTGACTTAACTCAAATTTATAAGTCATGTCTTGACCCAAGTTGAAGTTTGTTGTGTTATTAGCACTTACATAAACTCTTAGGGCTATGGTGTCCTTAAGTTTAGGGATTTCTGCTTCAACAACACCTTGGCCCATGTCCTTTGGAAGATAAAAAGTTTCAGTCTTTTTAGTCTCTCCCGCTTGGAAGGTCATGGTTCTTGTTTCAGTTCTTTTTCCGCCTAATTCTTTGAAAGTAATCTCTACATCAAATGAACCTGCTTCAGTTAGTGCTGAAGGGTCAAATTCATTATCTCCAAGGTTTAGACCTAGGGTTTCGAGACTGATCTCAACTTTTTGGGCTACAGTTTCGCTTGAACTGCCAGCTTGCTGAGTTGTTGCTCCAAAAAGTCTAGCGCTTCTTGAGAAAAATCTAAAACTAGATTTTCCTTGTACTTTTCCTAGATTAATAACTTGCTTGTCGCCGACCGTTTTTATGTCGGTGATTTCGTTTTTCTCTGTACTTACGCCCGAAGCCGCAAAGACATTTAGGGGCAATGTAGTAAAGAACATAACGAAAACTAAAAGCAAGGTTAGAAATCTATGCTTTGTATTATTCATTCTTCCTCCTCATTATGAGGGGAGGGAATCCCTCCCCCGGTTACTATCTTTCCGCCGACTATCATCTGCTATTTCTCAATACTGCAGCAACTATTGTCCCAGTACTTTTGCATAGGGGTTGGTGTAAGCACCTTCTACATTAGTACCGATGATTTCAATAATTTCGCCGGCTTGTAATTTGTAAGGATTACCTTGAGGGTCTGTAAGCATAATCTTTTGATATTTCTTGCCGACAGTAGCTTGGATCATAACTTTAGCCTTTTTTTGGTAGCCGTCAGCTTTTGTTCTAACGTCTTCAAGATCCTTAATGTCGTAAATTCTTACGGTAACAGTTACTCCTTCTTCATAGGCTCTTACATGAACATAGTCTTTTCCGATACGTTCCTTACGAACCATGATGTCGATAATCTTGCTCGGATTGTATTGGGGATCAAGGATTGTTGCGTTGCCAAATCTATCTTCTACTGAAATGTCAGCGTCCTTAAATCCGAAACGATTGAGCATTTCTATAGTAGCTTTTAATTCAGCTTCATTTTGTAAACGAAGGATTTGAGTACCTGCATTGTTCTTGTACTTAACAACAATTACTTGTGTATCTTCCTTGAATTTCGATAGATCTACATTTACCCAACGTCTCCACATATCTTCTCTTGGTTTTGCTTCAGCTGTCGGAGCTGTTAAGTCTAGGGTAAATCCATCTGAGTAGTTAGGTTTTTTGCCCGCTTCATCCGATTGGATAACAAGATTAATACCTTGTTCCTTTAGCTTATTTATTTCATCGAATTTATCTGCAGGAATTAAGATTTGTCTCTTAACTTCTGTTGTGTCGTCAGACTTCATATCTTTGTCTAAGACTACTGGAGCGATATCACCATTGCCACCAACTGGTGCTAGTGGAACGAAAGTTTTTACTCCACCTTCTTCTTTGAAGTATCCTAGAGTATATTTTGATCCTGCTTTAGGTGGTAGAAGTGGATGGTTTGGCACGTTGAATTCTACAACTGCGTTGCCGTCCTTATCCTTTGGAAGTTGTTCTTTTTCTACTACTTTGTGTGAAACTGGTTGTTCTTGAACTTTTGCTTCTACTATTGCAGATGGAGTTTCTGCTTGTCCAATTAATTTGAATTGTTGAGCCTTAACGATTTGTCCTGCTTGCATTTGACCAGTTTGAATAGTGATTACTCCATTGGCATCTACATTTACAGTTCCTTTAAAAGTACTATTGACATTGTCTACTACTAGAGTTCCTCCAACATCCTTTGTAACGACTACTGTTTTACTGTCTGGTAGGGTTGTAACAATCTTGCTTGGATTTCCAACTTTTCTTACGACTACTTGTGTTGCGTCATACTTGATCGGATCGATTGTAGGTGGTTGAACATCTACCTTAGAGTTTGTAAGTTTGATGCTATAGCCATAAGTGTCAAAGTACTGCAT
Organism: Urinicoccus massiliensis; assembly: GCF_900120405.1. Taxonomy (GTDB): domain Bacteria; phylum Bacillota; class Clostridia; order Tissierellales; family Peptoniphilaceae; genus Urinicoccus; species Urinicoccus massiliensis. The sequence continues at coordinate 591,565 of NZ_LT635493.1, forward strand.
AGTCTTATTTTCGTTAGGATTGATAAGTTTTCCATCTTTTGTATAGTGGCTACGCAATGTAGCTGCTGACATGGCATCGACACCGTCTGTGTTTACAAGTTGAGCCTTGTATCCACCCAGACCCTTGTTTTGGTTGGTGTTTACAATGGTTGCACCGTAATCCTTGTAACTTATACTACCCTTTTCAAATAAAGCTTTTGTTGAATCTGTAAGCTCTACTGCGATATAGGACATTCTGTGGCCAGCTTCGTCATAAGATGGTAGGTCGTTCCAATTTAGTTTGCCAGTTTCAGGCGTTGCGCTTGTTAATGCTTGCACTGTTCCCGGTACCGGTCTGTAAACTGCATTTTGGTCTACAATTTCGAAGCCTGCTGCTCCTACTGCTGGTCTTGCTAAAAGACCTACGTAAAGCTTGCCAATGTTCTTGTCTCTATCTGTTCCTTGGTCCCAAACTTTTTCAACGTCTACGTGGTAGTTCTTCTTCCATACCGCATAGAGGTCGACGCCATCTCTGATTTGATCGGCAGTTAGTGGATATTGGTCTCCATCACGTAGGTAGTTATCAACGTTAACACCCGTACCTGTTTTATTTTCATCAGGAATATCTGCATCAGGATTGGTTGAGTAACCTACTAGAGAATAGCCTTCCATCTTGAACTTAGAATCTCCCCAGTTCTTTTGTAGACGCACTGATCTATCTGTTAGGTTTTGTTCTGTTAGCGATTGGGTTACAGTTTCGTCAGTTTTGCCTTTCAATCCAGCTGGTGGATTAGTGTGGAAGGTTACAAGCGGTGAACCATAAGCTGCATAGACAGTCATGTTTTCAGTAATTGGCGAGGTGCTTGTAAAGATTAGGTTATCTCCACTTAGATACTTATCTACTGAATCTGCTTTCTTTAATTTTAAGAAAGCTTCTGTAACTTCTTGTGGTGTACCTGTTAAAGGCTTAGTTGTCCAACCTAGGAAGGTCTTGCCAGAAACTTTTGGTGATTCTGCTACAAACTTTCTGACTGCAAAAGCTTCTTTAGTTCTAGCTAGTACCTTTTGAAGATTTGTTTTCTTTTCACCTGCTGCTTCATTAATCGCTTCATTAAGTGCAGCAATGCTTTGTTCAAAGTTCTTGCCATTGTGGTCTTTTAGGTCAACATTCTTGCCTTCAAAACCGTTGGCTACATAGCCTTCTTGGTTGGCAAACTTTACGTTCATCGGTGCTATACGAACAACTTCTTCTTGTTGGTTAGTTCTATTTGTTATATAAGCGTGTTCTGTACCAACTTTTTGGTCTCTGTCGACTCCTTTATAGGAAATAACGCTTTGATCAAGGGTACCACCGTTAAGGTTAAAGGTTACCTTGGCTTGAACTTGTTCCATAACTGGGTTTTCACTTTCAAGTGCGTTTGCTAAAACGTCTTGGTTGGTGAAGTATAGCGGCGTATCTTTTACTGCCCAATAGGATTTGTTAATCTTATGTTGAGCATCGTTAGAAGCAGATGTCCATTCGAAACCTTGAACATCATCGCCGTTAACACTCATTTCTATCTTTTGGTCGGAAGCTTGGATAGTTCCCAGTCTCTTTGCTGTAGTAACTTCCTTTTTGTTAGCATCGTATGGATATACATAGACTCTATCGTATTTTGAACGACCTGTTAGGTGTTCGGAGTCTGTGAAGATCTCGTCGATGTCTGGTGCGTCAGCTGTTCTTGTTAGAATACCGCCACCAAAGTTTTCTTGACGAGATACCATTAATGGGTCGTGGTTGTCAATAAATAATGATTGTTGTGGATCGTTTATCTTTTGACCATCTTTAAAGATTTCGCCCTTTTCATTTCTTGTATAGCCATCTATTAGAGGTCTTTCAAATCGATAGGTCTTGCTTTTAGTTATTTTAGCTCCAGATTCATCCTGTGCTGAGTAGTTAAATGTAACTGTCATGCCAGGAGATACTTCCATAAGCTTAGTCTTTCTTGAGAAGATTGTAAGGGGTGTGTCCTTTTTGATTTTGATATCAAATGGAACTGACACGGTCATTTTACGCATGTAGCTACCAGATCCGCCAACATACTTAGCCTTGTCACCAGTCGTCCTTATTCCAAACTTATATTGGTCGTCGCCTATTTGGATGACGGAACCATTGGTATCAAAAGTACCAAGTGTGATAAGATCACGTCTCCCATCAAAACGGATGTCGATAGTGTCTCCGCGTCTTAGGTCTATATCTTCATCCCTTGGAACTGATTTGAACTCTTCTATACCTGTTGGATTGGTAGCAAATACCGTTGAGAAGAATTCGTAAGATACAATGTCTGTAGATCCGAAACTTTCTTTTAGCTTGTCTTTGTCGATAAAGTATCTAACTACAGTAGATGTGCCATAGCCTGTTAGGGTTGTACCTGTTCTCATGAAGGTCTTGTCTGGTGTGTTGTTTGTAACCTTGACTACACCTACATCCCCAATCTTTCTAATATCATTTATTGAATAGTCAATCCTGTTTGCAGGAAGTGGAACTGTTGGGTCAGAAGATGGGTAGCTTACTTTATCTTTACTGTTAGCAGCAAAGATTTGCGCTACTGTTCCAGACTCGTCTTGTGGTTTTAGGATATCTATAAAGCTTTTGTCGAAGGTTTGCATAAATCCATAGTCACCTTCGTTTCTCTTATCAGCTGCGTTGAAGGCACCACCGGAGTCAGCTGTGGATCCTACAGATCCTTGAGTTCTTCTAGTGTATACGTCAACATATCCCTTTTCTTCATTATATTTAATATAGGAAGAAGCAGCTTGGAAGGTGTTTTCTGTATTACGGGCAACGTCTGTATTTAGAATTCCTTTTTTAAGGTCTACCCTTACAGGTACGAAGGTCGACATAGTGTAGGATGAATATGGAACTTCTTCATTTTCAGATATAGTTGTAGAATAAATTTGTTCGAAATTACTATCCATAAGCCTCATTTGGATAAGAGGGTTGTTTTTTAAATTCTTAACAGTTTTTCCTTCTTTAATAACTAGGTCAATAGGTGTTTCAAAGTGAACTCCTAGTAAACCAGTTCTTACAGTTTGTGTCCCCTTTTCACCAAGACTTACATAATGTAGATTTCCTGATCCTCCCTGTTTGGCTGATAAAGTATCGAACTTAATAAATTTTTCATTAAAGCTCCAACCATCATGATTGTTGGTAAATTGTTCAGTTCTCTTTTTACCAATACCTGATAGGTCCCAATCAATTAGTTGGTTTAGGTTGTTGTCTGGCTTTAGTATAAGTCTTAGCCACACATCAGTAACCGCTCCTGAGTATCCAGAAAAAGCAAGTCTTACTACTTCCCTTCCGTCTGGTCTAGTGTAGCCCCCGATGTATCTTAGGGATGGGTTTTTTAAAGTTTCTGCTGTAGATACTTTTACCAATCTTCCTTGGTGAGGAATTGGCCAGTATCTTGCTGTTTCGTCGTCGTCTACCCAGTTGGCCGGCTCAACTTCGGCTAATGCCTGAAAGGGCACCACCGTCACGAGCATCAGAATGGCCAAGGTAAGCGCAAAGGCTCTCTTAAAGCCGCTCAAATTACTTGTTTTCATTTTTCCTCCTTAGTTATTTATTTGCGTATAAAGCGCATAAATCTATATTAAAGCACATGCTGGATGTGTCCTATACATTGGTATGCCTCTTCTAGGTAGTCTTTCTGAATGAAAGAATTTTTTCTTTCCTCAGCTTTTTCAAGGGAGCCTATTTAGGTCTTGAATTAAAACCAGGTAATCTGGTTTTGAATTTTTCCATCCTACTTATTTCCTTTCTCTATCTTGAGGATTTTCGTCTAATCAATCTAAATCTCTAATCTTATTTTCCTTTTCGTTTAGTTTTTTTAGGTCTCCCTAAAAAATTTCGCTTTTTCATTTTCTAAAACGCAACTTAGCCAGGTATAGATTTTTACTATACTTAGTCTTGGGTGCAAGTAAGAACCTATAAAAATGGCCATCTTCATAGGTTTACTTTCTTTTTCACAAAGGGTGAATGAATAAAGTTCTATATATACATATATATATGTATATATATATTTATATTTTATCATATATTTAATAAAATAAAAGCGTCCAATGAATTTTATTTGTTTTTTTACAAGTTTATTTCTAGTAAAAAAACCATTTCCTTAGCCCAAAACCAGTTTCTTTTTTACAGTCTTCTGGATCTCTATATCAGGCTAAAATGAATATCACTTCTAGGTCAATATCTTGTCTCCAAAACCTATTAATCTAGGGATCCAATGAAATAAATATTTTCTCCTATATAAACAAAATCGGGTTTGTGAAACGGACGGCACAGGGCCGCTCCTACAAACCATCCGAAAAATATCCTCCTTACTGGTTTGTCCAGTAAAGCGGGTGCACATCTTCCAGGGCGGATTTTTTATATGGTCTTATGCTTTTTCCATCTTAGTAGGGTTCTGTACGGTCTTGAATGTTAAGGTCCCCATCTACCCTATTTAGAATTTCTTGAATTTCTGCCTTGGAGAAGTCTCCCAGGGGCACTCTTACAGGGTTGTTGAAGATTTCTTGGTAGGTGGAAAGGGTCCCTTCCCGCGTCACGAAGTAGTCATGAAGGGGGAAGCGGAAAGTATCTATGCTTCCATCAAAGTTTGGATAGTAGTCAAAATGGACCATACAGGCCATGCAGTCGTCATTATAGAGTCCGGTGTATCTTCTTGGATAGGTCAGGTCTCCCGGTTTGGTCCGGGCGCCAAGCTCTGTTCCAGGAGCAGTGACACTGTAGCTGAGCTTGCCTTCCTTTAAAAGGTCCAGGGCCCTTGGCTTGATGGAAAAGTCGTTGAAGCGACCAGCTGCATGGTAGGACAACCAAGCCAGGGCCACCTCTACATCCTTGTTAGTATGGCCGGGAAAGTCTGGAGAGGATTTTTTGCCCATGGCTTTTTCATAGGCAATTTTTTCTGCCAAACTGGCTTGGGCCATTTTTTGATCGTAGAGGTAGGGAAGGAGGTCCTTGGAGCTGACAACTTCTTTGCCTTTGTCCTGTCCCATGGAATAGCCCTCTCCTACAATGGCCACTTGCTTGTCTTGGTCCCAAGAGACTTTTTCTCCAAAGAGCTCTGCCACATGTCTCAGGGGCACAAAGGTCCGGTTTTGTCTTAGCTGGGGAGCATGGTCCAGGACCAGGTGTTTTTCCCCTCCTTGGAGCTGGATAACAACCCGGGTCTTATCTATGGTCATGACGATGGATTGGTAGTCCTTGCCTTCTTTTCCATTGCTAATGACGATACGGTTTGGGTCTTCTGGTGTCCAAATCACTTTTTTCCCCAGGTTTTCAGAAACCAGGCGCAGGGGAACCATGGTCCTTTGCTGGTCGACATAGGGGGCAACATCAGATTTTACAAAGTTTCCCTTGACCCAGATCCGGACAGGGCTGGCTGCCTTGGATGGGGTGGGAAGGCAGACCATCAGGCCTGCTAAAAGGGCTGTAAGTATACATTTTTTCTTCATGAGGTCCTCCTTATTCAAGTAAAGGAAAGGGGCTCCCCTTTCCTTTAGCATGCTCACTTTATTTTTACTTGTATTGGTCCGGATAGGCTTCCTTTAAAGCGGCTGCCATTTCTCGACCCAGCTTCATACACTCTTCAATGTCTTCTTTCTTGGGAGACCCTTGGACATTGGGCGTGGTTTCTAAAAGGTCCCAACCACACTTTTCAGCAAAGGCGGCAAATTCTTTTTCTGCTCCGCCACCCCAGGAATAGGAAGAAAAGTAGCCCAGGGTATGGTTTTTCATCTTTTGCTTGGTTAGGGTTGCTACGAAATTAGCCATAGGCGGGAAGAGGCCCACATTGTAGGTTGGACAACCCAGTAGGATCCCCCGGTAGCGCCAGGATTCTGCAATGAGGTTACTCAAGGGGTATTCTGAAATGTTGCGGATCCGGATGTTGGAGATGCCTTCTTCGGCCATGCTCCGGGCAATCATTTCTGCCATTTTTTCTGTATGGCCGTACATGGACCCGTAAACTACCAAGACCCCATTTTCTGTTTCTTGCTTGGCCAACTTAGAATATAGGTCCACAATGATGCCGGGGTTTTTCCGCCATACAATTCCGTGGTCGGGGCAGATGGTCTTGATGTCCAGGTCTTTTAACTTATCCAGGGCCCGGACCACTTGACCGGAATACTTGCCTACGATGTTGGTATAGTAGCGGATGGTTTCGTCCTTGTAAAAGTCGAAGTTGATTTCGTCGTCAAAGATGGCTCCGTCCAGGGTGCCATAGCCTCCAAAGGCATCTTGGGAAAAGAGGGTGCCTGTGGATTTTTCAAAGGCTACCATGGATTCAGGCCAGTGGACCATGGGGGTGGTGTAAAAGGTCAAGGAAGTATTGCCAATGGCCACTTCTTCCCCATCCTTGACTACCAGGATGTTTTCTGTCAGGTCGTAAAAATGGTCCAAAAAGTCCTTGGTTTTCTTGTTGCCAATGATCTTAATATTTGGAAACCGCTCTACCAGGACTGGCAGGGAAGATGTATGGTCCGGCTCCATGTGGTTGACCACAACATAGTCAATGTCCCGGTCTCCTAAAACGGAGTAGATGTTTTCTAGAAATTCGTCTACCGAGGGAATTTTTACACAATCCAAGAGGCAAACTTGGTCTTTTCCATCTAAAAGATAGGAGTTGTAGCTGATTCCGTCGGGTAGGGGCCACATGCCTTCAAAAAGGTGGGTATAGCGGTCATTGACGCCAATATAGGTTAAATGGTCATTAATTTTTACAGTTAATGGGTTGTTCATTCAATCTTCCTTTCTGCTTTTATTTCTTTAACAAACGAACTTAAGTTCATTTTACTCCATGCAAGGCTTTTCTTCAAGACTTTAAAAGTTTTTTTAATCCCCGTAAGTATCTAAAAAGCTTTTTTTCTCCCCATTTTGGATCCAGCCAATAATGGCGTCTTGGTTTACATTTTCCGCCGACCGGAAGATGGAAATTTCCACATTTTTATTGTCCTCTTTCATATCCTCAATCATCTGCTTGATCTTAAAGCGGGTGCTGGAGTCTTTTTTCTGGGTTACTGTACAGGCACAGTCAATGGCTTCATAGCCCGTGGACCGCATAAAGCGGATGATGTCTTCCTCGTGGATTAAATACATGGGCCGGATAAGCTCCAGGCCCTGGAAGTTTTGGGACTTCAACTTGGGCATCATGGTTTTATAGTTGGCGCTATAGAGGACATTCATCAGGATGGTTTCAATGACGTCGTTAAAGTGGTGACCCAGGGCCAGCTTGTTGCAACCCAAGTCTTGGGCCCGGCTGTAGAGGTTGCCCCGGCGCATCCGGGCGCACATATAACAGGGGGCCCCGCCCTCTGTCATCTTTTCCGCCACTTCAAAGACGTCGCTATCGTGGACCTTGACAGGAATCCCCAGGCCCTGGCAGGTCTCTTCCACCTGTTTTCTCACTTCCGGCCGGTAGCCCGGGTCCATGCAGATAAATTCCAGGTCAAAAGATTGCTTGCCGTGCTTTTGCAATTCCTGGAAGAGCTTGGCCAGGGTTAGGGAGTCCTTTCCCCCGGAAATGGCCACGGCAATCTTGTCTCCTTCTTCCACCAGGCGGTAGTTTTTAACTGCCCGGATAAAACGGACCCAAAGCTCTTTGCGGTAGCTTTTAATGATACTTCTCTCGATTTCTCCTACAGACTTCTTCACGATTTTTCTTCCAACTCCTTTAGGTCTTGAATATATTGGCCGTATCCTTCTTTTTCCATGTCTTCCAGGGGGATAAAGTCTAAAACAGCCCCATTAATGCAATAGCGGAGGCCTCCTTGGTCCCGGGGCCCGTCTTCAAAAACATGGCCCAGGTGTCCCTTGGAGGACCGGGACCGGACCTCTTGCCGGACCATGCCATGGGACCGGTCCAGGCGGTAGTCCAGGGCATCCTCCCTAACGGGTTTAGTAAAAGAGGGCCAGCCACAGCCCGGTTCATACTGGTCCTTGGATAAAAACAAGGGCTTGCGGGTCAACTTGTCTACAAAAATTCCCGGCCCCTGTTTCTTGTAATAGGGGTGGGAAAAGGGAGCCTCTGTGGCATTTTCCCTTAAGACTTGGTAGCCCAGGGTCCCTAACTTTTCCCTTTCCTCTTCTGGGTCATCCAGGGGCTTGTCTGCCAGGGTCAGGTCCACATGGCAGTAGCCCAGGGGGTTTTTGTCCAAATAGTCTTGGTGGTAGTCTTCAGCCGGGTAAAAATTTTTCAGGGCCTGGACTTCAACCTGGAGGGGCTTGGCGTAGTTTTTTGCCAGGGAAGCCAGGGTCTTTTGAATCCCTGCCTCCTCTACTGGGTCAAGAAAATAAATCCCCGTCCGGTATTGGACCCCGCAGTCATTGCCTTGGCGGTTTAGGCTGGTGGGGTCAATGATCCGAAAGAGGTGGCGGATTAAGTCCTCCAAGGAAATTTCCTCCTGCCGGTAGGTCAAGGCCACAGCCTCTGCAAAGCCAGATTGGCCCCGGCAGACCTCCTGGTAGTCAGGATTTGTCCCCTGGCCATTGGCATAGCCCACCTGGCTATCCAGGACTCCTGGAATGCGTTTAAAATAAGCCTGGACGCCCCAAAAACAGCCTCCAGCAAAGACAATTTTTTTCATAGAATTTCCTCCTAAAAAATTTCTATTACAAGTATGTTACAGTTTAATGTTACTATGGTGTTTGCCCTTTTTTCCGGATAAAAATCATGTATAATAAATTTATAGAAAATGAGGTGAACTGTCTTGAAAAAAAGATTTCTTTTTGTTCTTCTCATTGTCAGCTTATGGTCCAATGCAATCTTTGCCAGTGGTAACGCGGCAATTTTTATTGATGGTCAACATGTTCCTGCACTGCCAAAATCCTACATCGAATCTGGTAGAACTTATGTACCCTTGCGCTATATAACGGAAGAGTTGGGCTTTACGGTGGACTGGATTGAAGAACAACAAGCAATTATTATCCAAAGGAAAAACTTTCCTACCCTTAAATTATTTGTTGGGAGCAACAAGGCCTATGTCGGTAACAAGACCCTGGACCTGGACGCTCCTGTCCAAATTCGGGGAGACCGGGCCTTTGTCCCCATTCGTTTCATTTCAGAACAATTGGGTTACAAGGTCCAATGGAACCCTACGGGAAACAAGGTCATTATCAACAAATAATTTGAAAAAACGCCTGCAAAGGCGTTTTTTTATTGGATGAAAAAGAATAAAAAGCCGGCAAGGCCTTGGCTCAAGGCTAGGAAAAGAGACATTTGGTCCCCCTCCTCCAGGTATCTTAAAAAATTAGACAGGCCGGCCAGGATAAAATAGGCCGCCATCATCAGAAAAAAGACCCGGTCCACTTGCCCCACCAGCAGGGACCGAAAAACCATCCCTAAAACCAGTATAAATTCCATGGCCCGACTTATGGGACCCAGTTTATCTTTCATACGCCCTCCTTGTTTCTTCCCTTCATTATACCCTTCTTGTCCGAAAATGAAAAGAAAAGGGCTTGCACTTTTCTGCAAGCTCTAGTAAAATAGAAGTAATCCAATATGTGGAGAGTTAGCTCAGCTGGTAGAGCACTACGTTGACATCGTAGGGGTCGCTGGTTCAAGTCCAGTACTGTCCACCAATTTATAGATGGCTAGGTTGCATGAGATTTGCAATTTAGCCATTTTTATTTTTGATTTTTTATGGCTTGGGTGGAATTTGCTTAAATTTATAGAAGGACCCCGTGTGAAATCCCGTGTGAAATTGAAAGCTTGATATTTAATATAGGAAATAGACAATCCACGACTTGAACATCTCTCGTCGGATGGGGCTATCAGTCTCACATCAATTGTAGTGGATTGAAGGCTAAGTTCACCGCTTTTTATGCACCCTCGTCACTCCTACTCTATAGGCCTATCCTCTTTTAAACAACGATTTGTTACCACATTCCTGTTCCGATATATCTCTTATTATCAATGCTTTACATAGGTTTTCTTGTTTTTTGTAAACAAACTGTTGTATACTATGCATGTACAAAGGAGATGTAAAGGTGGATAAAGATTTTAATTCCATATTCAAAGACTTACGCGAAGAAAATGGGATGAATCAAGACGATCCCACTGCTTGGAACAATAGCGGCCGGAACACCTTTGTTGGCGGAAGAAAATTTTGAAGATTATATCGACGCTGACAAAAAAATTCAGGCTGATTTTTGCTTGGGAGTCCATGGGGCAAGCATGATTAATACCAACATCCTGGATGGAGACATTGTATTTATAAAAAATCAATCTGAATATAGATGATGGGGAAATTGCAACTGTACTTATTGATGAAGAAGCTACTCTCAAAAGGATTTATAAAATCGGAGATATTGTTCAGTTAAGAGCGGAAAACCCATCTTTCAAGCCAATTACTCTAAATGGGGATACAAGTGTTTTGATTCTAGGAAAAGCAACGTATAAATTAAGCAAAGTTTTATAAGTTATTTAGAAGGTTTTATCATGTTTAAAAAATCAAACGAAAGCAAACCAGTAGACAAAAAGGCAGCAAAATGAAAAAAGTTGGATATGAAATAACCTAAAAGTTTTTAGTCCTTAGTCCCCCAATCTATTCCAAAAAGTTTAAATAGTATATTAAGGAGGTACTCGTGTCTATCAAAAATAATTTGAAGAACCAATTAATAGAAAAAAGCGTCGAAGCTTTTATCATGGGCTTAGAAATTTATAATAAGCCCACAATAAAATATAGAATAGAAGGGTTCAGCTTTTTCATATGTAATGCCTGGGAATTAATGTTAAAAGCCGAATTGATAAATAAAAATGAATCTTTATACTATAAAGATCATCCCGAGCGAACCCTTAGCCTGAATGAAACTGTAAATAAAATCTATACTGATAAAAATACTCGAATCCGATTAAATTTAGAAAAAATAATTGACCTAAGAAATATTAGTACACATTTTATAACCCAAGATTATGAATTAAAGTATGCACCTTTATTTCAAGCTTGTGTTCTGAATTTTATTCATGAGATTAACAGATTCCATAAAATTGATATAACAAAGTATGTCGCTCAAAACTTTTTAACTATTTCAGCTACAATAGAACCATTATCTAACGAAGAAATTAAAATAAAATATCCTGCTGAAATTGCTGAGAGATTTATCAAACAAGCCAATGAAATCGACGTGTTAACCGAAGAGTATAATTCAGATAAGTTTTCTATTAATATAAAACAAATGCTTTACATTACAAAGAAAAAGGACGAAGCGGATTTTTCTATTCGTATAGATAAATCCGCCATAAATGCAGGGAATATAATAAAAGAATTGAAAGATCCTGCTGATACACATAAATATGCACATGGACTTGTTATAACAGCAGTTCAAGAACGTTTAAAAAAGAAAAATATAACTATCGGTTATAAGCAAGGATTTAATTCTTACGTTTTGAATTTATTTATAAACTTTTACAACATTAAATCCAATCCAAAATATACCTATTGTCATATTGTTGGAAACAATAAATCCTATACTTATTCTCAATCCTGTGTAGAATTTATTGTTAAAGAAATTGAAAAAGACCCACTTAATATTGTTGAAAGCTTAAAATTAGGTATAAATAAAAAAAGATAACCCCAGGCACATAGGAATGCTCGGTACAAAGTACCTACCCCTTTTTGGGACCCAGTGTTGTTCCTTCACAAGTTATCTTTAGTATCTTTATTATATATGCTAACACACCCTCAGTCAATATATGATACATAGAGTTCAATAGTATTTTCAGTAAAATAATTTAAATTTATCTTTATTCGACTTCCCATAAGAATATAAATACATAACCCCTACATAAATTATTCCCTTTTATACAAAAAGGGGCGGCCCAGCCGTCGATTTCTAGCTGTTCAAGCGAAGCTTTTACAGGAAATCTTGGCATGAGACCTGCCGACGAAATCAAAGATTTCGGGCTAGGGCTTCAAGGACCGCCCCTACAAATTCAACCTTATATTTTTTATTTTTTCAGGATAAAACGGTAGGGGTAGTCTACGGCCTCCTGGGCATAGTCGATGCCAATGCGTTTTGTGGCTTCAACAGGGCCTTGGAAGCCGTCATCCAAGAGGTAGATGTCCCCGTCCAGGGTCTTTTTATTGTCTTCCAGGCTGATGCCCAGGGCCTGGGTCAGCTTGGCTGGACCGTTTAAGAGGTTTTTCTTCTGGTAACCTGTGGCCTGGTCCTTATCTTTTCCAAACCGTCTTTGGTAGAAGGTTTCCTCTCCTTGAATGGGGTCCAGGGCCCGGATCAAAACGGCCTGGGCATTCCCCTCAGGTCCGGTGACGATGTTAAAGAGGGTGTGGATGCCGTAGGTAAAGTAGGTGTAGATGTGGCCGCCCAGCAAGAACAAGGGGCGGTTCTCTGGGTTTTTTTGCCCCCGTAGGCGTGGCAGGCCTTGTCGTCTTGCAGGTAGGCTTCGCTTTCGATAATCCGCCCCATAAGGACCTGGTCTTTTTCCCTGTGGCAGAGGATCTTGCCAATTAGGTCCGGAGCCAGGTCCAGGGCATTGGCTTGGTAGTAGTCTAGGCTTAATTTTTTCATTTCTTAAAAAACTTCCTTGGGTCAAAGTTTTCATAGGGAGGATAGCGCATATCCAGGTCTATCTTTCTGGACTTCTTTAGGATGGAGACCTTGCGACTAAAGGTGTCAAAGGAGTATTTTCCATGGTAGGCTCCCATGCCGCTTTGACCCACGCCACCAAAGGGCAGGGTTACGGTGGACAGGTGGGTCAGGGTGTCATTAAAGGCCCCACCACCAAAGGGAATGGTGTCCAAGATGTAGTCCAGGTCTTTTTCCTCCTGGCTAAAGAGGTAGAGGGCCAGGGGGTTGGGGTGGAGGTTAATAATCTTTTGGCAGTCTTCCAAGTCGTCAATGGTTAAAACTGGTAGGAAGGGGCCAAAGATTTCCTCTTCCATAAAGGGGCTTGAAGGGTCTGCCGGGAAGACTTGAGGGGCAAATTTCAAGCCTTGGAGCCAGGCCTTTCCCTCCATGTCTAAGCCCTGGGCCTTGGCCAGGTCTTCCAGACGATGGAAGTGGTCTCGGTCGATGATGGAGGCCAGGTAGGAACTTTCCAGGGGGTTGGGGCCATAAAAATCCTGGATGGACTGGTTCATAGCTTGAATCAAGGGGTCCCGGAGGTCTTTTTGGACCAAGCAATAGTCTGGAGCCACACAAGTTTGGCCGGCATTGAGGGTCTTGCCCCAGATGATTCTTTTGGCAGTGGTTTCCAGGTCTTGGTCCCCAAAGACGATGACAGGACTTTTTCCTCCCAATTCTAAAACGCAGGGAATCATTTTTTCCCCAGCCAATTTGGCCATTTCCCGTCCAACCCGGGTGGACCCTGTAAAGAATAAAAAGTCCATGTCTTCAGCCATAAAGCGGGCCCGGTCTTGGGGGCCCAGGCCATAGACCAGGACTTCTTCCGGATCATAGACTCGGCCAAGGATATCTCGGACCACTTGGGATGTAGCCGGGGCCTTTCGAGAGGTCTTTAAAACCACTCGGTTGCCTGCTCCCAAGGCTCCAATGGTTGGCACCATGGCCAGGAGGAAGGGGTAGTTCCAAGGGGCAGCAATAGCCACCCGACCGTAGGGCCTATGGTGGATTTCCCCCTTGGAGGGAAATTGATAGTAAGGAGTGGGCTTTTTGTCCGGCCGAGCCCACTTGGGGACTTGGGCTATCGTATAGTCCAGCTCTTCCAGGGTCATAAGGTATTCGGACAGGTAGGCTTCTTCCATGGACTTACCCAGGTCAGCTTCCAGGGCTTTTAGGATTTCTTGCCGACTTCTTTGTAGTTCTTTTTTCAGGTTTTTTAGCTTGCAAATACGGTTTTTAAGATCCATTTTCTCTCCTTTAATCGTCAAAGGGGTCCCGGGCCTTGAGCCATTCTTCCAGGGCATCCAGGTAGGAAAAGTCTACCCAGTCCCAGTTTTTCCCATAGATGGTCAGGAACTCTTCTTCCCAGGGCTGGAGCTTGTCCTTGTGCTTGTTTTTGATTGTCTGGTAGTTGAGTCGCAAAAGGACCTTGTCCATCCGGGTCATCTTGTCTCTTTGCCAGGCTCCCCGTCCGTAAAAGGCCGGTACGTCTTTTAGGGGACCATCAAAGTGTTGGCGGTAGAGCCGGCGAAATTCTTTCTTGTTGTAGTTGCTGGCTCCCACGCAAAAAATAGCTACTTTTTTCCCTTGCATCCGGCTGATGTCCCTTTCCAGGGTGCTGAGATTTAAGAGGCCAAAGGCATAAATGGGGGCGAAAAAGACCACCACATCCCCCCGGAGGCTTTTGGGCCGGAAGTCTTTCAGCTCTAAAAGAGCCCCGGGATGCCTCCGGTGGAGCTCTTCTGCATATCTTTTTGTGGACCCATACTTGCTACTATAGACAACGGTTACTTGCATCTTTTCCCCCCAAGGCAATTTTTTCTATCCTTCTTCATCTATCGACTCCTAGTCCAAGTTGCCCCGGTTTCCAATGGAAAAGACATAGGTGATGGGGCTGGTTTGGGATTCAAAAAATTGGTCTATGAGTCTTTGTTCATAGCGGGCAATGGGACAGGAGGCCAGGTTTAAAGACTCTGCCGAGAGTTGAATTTGCTGTCCTACATGGCCTGCTTCCAAGAGGACAAATTTTTCCGCTTCCGAGGGGTACCGGTAGCCTGCTGCCTCCAGGTTGGCTCCCAGTCCAATGAGGCAGGTGGCTTGGAGGATAAAGGTCTGGTTGAGAAAGATGTCCTTTAATTCTTCCCGGGCATCGGCAAAGCGCTTGACCAAAAAGAGGCTGTGGTTTTGAGGATGGTAGCGGTAGATCCCCTTTTCCAGGTCCAGGACATTTAAGATGCAGACATAGACCCTTAGGGGCCGGCTGTTACAAGCGCTGGGCACTGGCAGGTGGCTTCTTTGGTCTTGAAATAAGTGGTAGCTGTTGTAGAGGATGTAGCTCAGTTGCTTGCGGGTCATAATGGCCTTGGAATAGGCCCGGCCGGACTTCCTCTTCTGGGTCAGGACGGTAAAGTCACTTTCATGGACCTTTTGGACTGGAGGAGGGAGCTTGCTTTCCCGACCTGTATAGAGGTCTGGATCTATCAAATCGACTGGCTTGTTTTCTTCTGCCGTCAAGGGAAATGTGGATTGGATCATTGCTTTTCCTTTCTAAACGTTTTTGAATCTTTATTCTTCTTTATAGTTCATTGTAGCATTTTAAGGACAAATTGAACACTCCTTTCCCCACTTAAGTGGAAGGATTTTCAAGCGGGAAAAGTCTCCTTAAGAAGGCTATAATTTCAGAGAATTTAGCCTGGTTTTATGCTATACTTATTGGTATGAAGAAGGAAGGCCGGGTCCATCCGCAAGGCCCCTTCCACTTTTAGAGGAAATGAAGGAGAGTTTAAAAGACTATGATTAAGGAAGAAACCATGCATTGGAGGGAATACAACAAAAAGGTCATTCTTTCCAAGTACCTGTCCATCCTGGTTGGAAATTTTTTGTGTGCCATGGCCCTGATTTTATTTTTGCGTCCGGGCCAGATGATTGGCGGCGGTGTCGGCGGGATTTCCGTCTTGTTAAATACGGTTTTCGGCATCCCCTTGGGGATTTCCGTCCTCCTCTTTAACCTGCCCCTTATGGTCCTGTCCCTCAAGGTCCTGGACCGAAATTTTATCCTTTACTCCACCCTGTCCATGTTTATTTTTTCTCTTTACATGAGTCTTTTCGACTTTTTGGCTTCCTATATCCACATTACTGACGACGTCTTGCTAAGCTGCGTCTTTGGCTCCATCCTCAATGGGGCCGGCATGGGGATTATGTTCCGTAACGGAACCTGCCAGGGGGGCCTGGATGTTGTGGCAGCCCTGACCAAGAAGCTTTACGGCATCAATATCAGCAAGGTCCTCTTGGGAGTCAACGGGGTCATTATCACCATTTCCGGTTTTGTCTTCAGTTTCAACCGGGCCATGTACACCCTCATTGGCCTCTTTATTGCCTACCAGGTCCTGGACCGGATCCAGATGGGGGTGGGCCAGATGAAGCAAATTTTTATCATGACCAATATGTCCAAGCCCATTGCCCGGTCCATTATGAAGGAACTCCACCGGGGGGTTACCTACCTCAAGGGTACCGGGGCCTATAGCCACCAGGACATGGACATCATCTATTGCATCGTGGACAACCACGAATTTGTCCAGGTGCGAAAAATTGTGGACTCTATTGACCCAGAAGCCTTTATGACCATTAGCGAAACCGTGGAAGTCAAGGGCCGGGGTTTTAGCCACATCCAAGTTTAGGAGGAAACCATGCGTAGAAAAGATCGAGAAATGAACCCAGACTTTGCCCGGGAGGTCATTGACCAAAGCTCCTACGGGAGCCTGGCCCTTTATGATCCGGACAAGAAACAAACCTATTCTGTCAACCTCTCCCTGGTCCGGCTAGGAGACTGCCTCTACTTCCACTCTGCCAAGGCCGGCTACAAGCTGGACCTTTTAAAAGAAGGCGACTCCTACGGCCTGTCCTTTGTTTCCTATGCCCAGGTGCCGGATGTCTTTTCCAGGGACAAGTTGCAGGCCCTGGCCCAGGAGCCGGGAAAAGTAGGGCTCCTTTTAAGCCGGGTCTTTACCACAGAATATTCCTCGGCCCATGTCCTGGGCCGCCTCCGCCTGGTCCGGGACCCGGAGGAAATCACCCGGGCCATGGAGGCCCTTTGCAAAAAATATACCGGGGACAAGATGGACTTTTTCCCCCAAGCCATGGCTGTTGGTGGGTCCCGTATCCTAGTTTATGCCCTGGATATCCAAGAAATTCATGGCAAGAGAAAAAAATTGGATGCCCAGGGGGAAGAAATGAAGTGGCAGAGGATGGACTGAAAATATGGTCAAAAAAAGGAGCTAGCTCTAGGCTAACTCCTTTTTTTATGGTCTTTCCCGGGTCATGTCTTCCAGGATTTTTTCTGCATCATGGTAGTGGTCCTCATCTGTGGCAAAGATCAAGAGGTCTCCGGCCAAAAGGACGGTGGACCCGGTAGGGAGGATCCGGTGCTTGCCCCTTTGGAGTTCTGTAATCCATACATAGGATGGAAAATCCAGGTCCATGACCCTTTGGTTGGAGCAAAGGCTCCCGGTATGGACGGTGATTTTCAGGTAGTTTTCTTCATAATAGGAGGCCCCCAGCTGGCCCTTTTTCTTGAGGATGGCCTTTAAGAGTTCGTCGTAGATGGGTTCTCCCTTTAGGATATCTGCTGTCACTGTGGCCACCAAGACCACCAGGGCCAGGCCCAGGAACTGGCTCATGGACCCGGTCATTTCGAAAATCAGGATGAGGCCCGTTAAGGGCGCCTTGACAATGGCGGCAAAGTGGCCAGCCATGGCCAGGACCACAAAGTTGACATAAAAGCTTTGGTCCACTCCCAGGCCGATAAAAATCTTCCCCATAATGCTGCCAACCAGGGCCCCAATGGCCAGGAGGGGAAAGAAAATCCCCCCGGGAACATTGGACCCGAAGCAGATAAAGGTAAAGATGTATTTTACCAGGAGTAAAAAGACCAAGAAGAGGATGGCCATATCCCCTGTTTTAAGGTCCATAATGGTTTCGTGACCTCCCCCAGCCAGGATGGGCAGGTAGATGGAGATCCCGGCACTGAGTAAAAAGGCCAGGGCCATGGGGACAAAGCTGGGGAGCTTTTGCTTGCCAATAAAGGCCTTGGTCCTTAAAATCCCCTGGTTAAAGATAACCCCGCTTACCCCTACGGCCAGGCCCAAGAGGACAAAGGCCCAGTAGTCTTCCAGGGGCAAGAGGTCCAGCTCCCGAAATTGCAGGGAGGGTTCCATGCCAAAGACGATTTTGGTAATAAAGTCCGCCACCACCGAAGACAGCATACAGCCCAGGAGGACATAGTAGGAAAAGTTCTTGTGGGCTTCTTCCAGGGCAAAGCAAACCCCGGCCAGGGGAGCCCCAAAGGCCGCCGAAAGGCCTGCAGACCCTCCAGCAGTAATTAAGTAATTGTCCAATTTTTTCGAGTCCTTGCTCTTTTCAGATACCCCCTGGCCCAGGCAAGCCCCCATTTGGACCGAGGGACCCTCCCGGCCCACGCTCATGCCTACAGCCAGGCATATGATGCCGCCGATAAACTTGTAGAGGAGGACCTTGAACCAATTGTAGTGGATTTTTTTATGGAGGATTCCCTCCATTTGGGGAATCCCGGACCCGGAAATCATGGGTTCCTTTTGGACCATAAAGTCCACCAAGACGGCTAGGACCACCAGGACCAAGGCCACCAGGGCAAAATACAGGGGCCCTTGGCAGGACCAGAGGTAGACACTTTTAAAAAGGTCTCCCAGCTGGGAACCCAAGAGCCGGTAGCCACTAATCACCAGGCCTGTTAAGATGCCGATTAACAAGGATTTTCCCAATATTTCCATCCCCTTGACCCTTTTTAGGTCCAGGTCTTGATCTTGATTTATATCGTCTATTCTCATAGCTCCCTCCCTTATCTATTTATAGTATAGCACTTTGGGAAAAAAGGAGAAAGGGTCGACAAGTCTGGAGGGCCTCTAGAAATGGTAAAACTTTTCATGAACTTTACATTTTTTGACCCCCAGCTGTGATAAAATACAAGTAAGAAGGGGGAAGTCTATGAAATATGCTGTAACAGATATTGGCTCCAACACCATCCGCCTAACGATTTATGACCTTGTGGATGGGCGGCCAAGAGTTTTAATGAAGAAGAAATCACAAGTTGGCCTAGCTGACTATATCAAGGGAAACAAGATGACCCAGCAGGGAGTTTGGCGTCTGGTCCATGTCTTAAAGACCTATGAGCCCATCTACAAGCTCTTTCAAGCAGAGGCTATCTTTACCTTTGCCACAGCAGCTATTCGGAATGTAAAAAACTCCAAGGAGGTCTTAAAGACCTTGGAGGAAGCCACCGGCTTAAATGTGGACTTGATTTCCGGTCCCATGGAGGCTGAGCTGGGCTATTTGGGGGTCCATTCCTCCTTTACCCTGGATGCAGGTGTCCATGTGGATATTGGTGGTGGTTCTACGGAAATTTTAATCCACAAAAAGGACAAGGTCCTCTATAAAAACAGTTTAGATGAGGGGTCTCTCTCCCTCTACCGGCAATTTGTCTCACGTATTTTCCCTAACAAGAAAGAAAGTAAGGAAATCAAAAAATATATCCGGGGAAAGTTAGAGGACCTAGACCTGCCCAAGGTCAAGGGCTCTCTACCCATTGTAGGTGTTGGTGGCACCATCCGGGCCTGCAACAACCTGTGCTCAGAGTTGTTTGAACCTGTTGACTACCAATTTTCCTCTGACGGAGAAGACCTTCCAGGCCGCTTTAGCCTGGCCCAAAGTAAGTCCATTAGCCAGGGCCTTATGACTTTTGACCCGGTGTATGTCCGAAATGTCCTGAGAGTTTGCCCCTCTAGGATCCACACCCTGACTCCTGGAATCCTAATCCTCCAGGAGGTTGCCAAGGTCTTTTCCTGCCAGGAAATCATGGTAAGCAATTGTGGAATTCGTGAAGGTTACTTAATTTGGAGGTTAGATCAAGACCATGGAAAAGAATAACCAGCCCCCTATCTATATGAAAAACCGGGAACTTTCCTGGCTCAAGTTTAATGAACGCGTCCTAGAAGAAGGGGCCACTCCAGGAGTCCCCTTGGGGGAACGCTTGAAATTTATCGCTATCTACCAAAGCAATTTGACTGAATACTTTATGGTCCGGGTAGGCCGCTTAAGCGACTATACCCTTCTAGACGAAGACAACAGTGAACGCCGAACGGGCCTGAGTCCCCAGGACCAGCTGGATATGATTTTTGCCAGGGTTCGGGACCTCTATGAAACAAAGGACCAAACCATGGAAGACTTGGAAGAAGCCTTTCGGGAAAAGGGCATCTACCACTTGACCATGGACCAGGTCTCCAAGGAAGAAAAATCCCGAGCCAAGGCTTTTTTCAAGTCCCACATCAAGCCCGTCTTGTCTCCGCAAATTGTGGATTTTCACAATCCTTTTCCCTTTATTGACAACAACCACACCCATGCCATTTTAAGGCTCCACCGGGATGGAAAGGACTACTTTGGCCTGGTGGCCATCCCCCAAGAGTCCAAAAAGATCATCTTTTTAAATGACGAAAAAACCCGGTATATTTTAAGCGAAGAGGTCCACGCCTACTATGCACCCTCTCTTTTCAAGGAGTACACAGTCAAGGAAGTGGCCCTGATTCGGGTCACCCGGAATGGGGACCTGTCAGCTGATGATGAAGATGCTGATGACAATGTAGACTACCGGGACCATATGAAGAAGATCTTGAAAAAACGGGACCGGTTAAATCCTGTAGGCCTCTTAAGTGACCGTCCCCTATCTGGAGCCATGACCTCCTACCTTGCTAAAGAACTGGGCCTTTCCAAGGACCAATTTTTTGTCACCACCCGCTGCCTAGATATGTCCTATGCCTTTGCCTTGGAAGGAGCCTTGCCAGAAAGATCCACCCAAGACCTCTACTACAAGTCCTACCGGCCCAAGCCCATTGGTCCAGCTGTCTACCAGCCCTCTCTCATGGACTACATTGAAAAAAATGACGTGATTCTTTCCTATCCCTATGAAGACATCAACTCCTTTTTGGACCTCATTAATGAAGCCGCCGACAATGAAAATGTCCTATCCATTAAGATTACCATCTACCGCCTAGCCGACCACTCCCAACTGGTGGACGCCCTGTGCCGGGCCGCTGAAAACGGGAAAAATGTTACTGTCCTAATGGAATTAAAGGCTCGCTTTGATGAAGAGCACAACCTCATCAACTCCCAGGTCCTCTATGATGCCGGTTGTAATATTGTCTATGGCTTTAACCAATACAAGGTCCACTCCAAGGTTTGTTTGATTAGCTACCAAAAGGGTAATGATATCCGAACCATTACCCAGGTGGGAACGGGAAACTACAACGAAAAGACCTCCAAGCAATATACCGACCTGTCCTTTATTACGGCTGATCCTAAAATCGGCCAGGATGCTACAGAATTTTTCTTTAACATCTGCACCGGGGTCCTGGATGGATCCTACCAGTCCCTCTTGCAGTCTCCCTATTCCATCAAGCCCACCATCATTGACCTCATCCGCCGAGAAGCCGACAAGGGACCCAAGGGCTATATTTTCTTAAAGATGAATTCCATGACAGACTATGAAATCATGGAAGAGCTTTCTGTCGCCTCACAAAAGGGTGCCCAAGTCAAGTTAATTATCCGGGGCATTTGTTGTATCATCCCGGGTATGGAGGGTTATACCGACAACATTGAGGTTCGGAGCATTGTAGGTCGCTACTTGGAGCATCCTCGGATTTACTTATTTGGCCAGGGAGATGACGAAATCATTTACATCACTTCTGCCGACCTCATGACCCGGAATATGGAAAGACGGGTGGAGGTGGCTTGTCCCATCCAGGACCCGGCCCTGAGAGATTTTTGTCGCTTTTACCTGGACACCCAATGGAAGGACAATGTCAAGGCCCGACGGCTTCTGGAAAATGGTGACTATGTTCTCATTCAAGATGGCAAAGAACCCTTTAGCTGCCAAGATTATTTTATGGAAAGGGCCAATAAACGCTATGAATTAGCCTTAAGTGCCCTGGAGAATCAAAAGGCCCGGACAAAAAAAGACCAGCCCCGGGGGCTGTTCCGAAAAATTATTCATTTTTTCCAAAAAAGTTAAGATTCCTCCAAGACCTTTTTCCAATGGTCCAAGGACTCCTCTGCTTCCTTACTTAGTTGTGGAAATTGGGGGTCCATGTCTTGGAGGGTTTCCAAAATGACCTGGCTTACCAGGTAGCGGGAAAACCACTTACGATCAGCAGGCACCACATACCAGGGTGCCTCTTTTGTTGAGGTGTGCTCAAAAAGGTCTTCATAGGCCCTTTGATACTTGTCCCAATAGGTCCTTTCTGTAATATCAGACTTATCAAACTTATAGTGTTTTTCCGGGCGAACAATTCGGTCCATCAGGCGGCTTTTTTGCTCTTCCTTGGAAATGTGGAGGAAGAACTTCACCATCCGAAAGCCATTATTCCGTAAATAATTCTCATAGTTGACGATGTCGTCAAAGCGGTTTTGCCAAAGGTCCTTGTCTATCAAGTCCTCCGGTAGGGGTTGGATTTTTACCAGGTCGTGAATCCGGGTGACGATAACTTCTTCATAATGGGACCGGTTAAAAATACCAATGTCCCCCCGGGATGGCAGTTCCCTATTGACCCTCCATAAAAAATCATGGTCCAATTCCCTGTCGGAGGGTCGCTTAAAAGAAGCTACCTTGGTGCCTTGAGGATTTAGACCCGTCATAACGTGTTTAATTAGGGAATCCTTGCCTCCTGAATCCATGGCCTGGAGAACAATGATGAGTCCTTGCTTGTTTTCAGCATAGAGCCTTTCCTGGTAGTCTTGTAGTTTTTCTAAATTTTTTGGAGCCAGGTGGTTCTTCACATCTTTTTTATCCAAGTCCCCCTCATAGCGAGTGGGGATTTTTTTCAAGTCCACCTTTTCTCCAGCTTTAATTAAATAATCTCTTGTATCCATACTTGCCTCCTTGGCTTTTATTTACCCAAAAGTAAAAAGATAATACCTTATTTTGATAAGAATTTTGGTCAAGATTGTTTTTTAAATCTTTCCTCCACATATTTTTTTAAGTCTTCCTGGGTGTTTTTTTCAGGATCTTCCAAAACCAGGTCCTGGCAGGCTCTGAGGATGGTCCCCAAGAGAGGGCCCTTGGGATAACCCAAATCCATAAGGTCATGGCCATTAATGGCCAGAAAGTTTTCCTTTTTAGTCAGGTCTTCGTCCAAGAGGTCTAAGACCCGGGCCTTTCTTGCCCTTAAGGGGTCCAGGCTTCCAGGTCCAGCTGTACAGGCAGCATCGGCTAAGATTAAGTCATAGAGGTCCAGGACATTTTCCCGGCCCACCCGTTTAATTTGCCTTCTCAGAGCCTTGTCCGTCATGACCTTTTGTACTGTCATATGGTCTTGAATAAGGGCCCGGACACTGGCCCTTAATTTTTTCTCAGCTCCCAGGTCCTTGAGGATTTGGTCGGCCTTCAGGGCCCCTTCCTTGTCATGGTCATAAAAGTGGAGGTGGCCATCCTTGCCATAAAAGGCCTTTTGGGGCTTGGCAATGTCGTGGAAGAGGGCTGCCAAACGGGTGGATAGCTTGGCCGGAGTGTGGTCCAGAACACAGAGGAGGTGGTCAAAAAGGGTTTGGCTATGGTAGGGATTTTTTTGGTCAAAACCCACAGTGGCCATAAGGTCTGGAAAGAGAATTTTAAGGACTCCCGTTTCTTCCATGAGTAAAAGGCCGTAGGAGGGTTGGTCGGTTAAAAGAAGGCCAAAAAATTCCTGCCGGATCCGGTCACGAGAGACCCGGGCCAGGCCCTCCTTGCAAAGGCTGGCAGCGTCGAGAAAGTCCGGGTCCAGGTCGAGTTTAAAGCGACTGGCAAAGCGGAAGCCCCGAAGAATCCGCAGAGCGTCTTCCTCCAGGCGGTCCATGGGGTTACCCACCATTTTTAGAATTCCCCGGTCCAGGTCCTCCCGGCCATGAAAGGGGTCAAAAATTTCCCCCTGGCGGTTTTTGGCCATGGCATTCATGGTAAAGTCCCTTCTCTTTAGGTCTTCCAAGAGGGAGTCGGTAAAGCGGACCCCTTCCGGGTGGCGGTGGTCCTTGTAGGCCAGGTCATGGCGGAAGGTGGTGATTTCAATTTTTTCTTGCCCCAGGACCAGGGAAATGGTCCCATACTTTTTCCCTATGTCCAGGGTCTTGTAGTCCCTAAAAAGCGCCTCCACCTCTTCAGGCCTAGCGGAAGATGCTATGTCAATGTCCTTTGGAGGAATCCCCAGGTAGTCGTCCCGGACACTCCCCCCGACTATATAGGCTTCAAAGCCCGCTTCTTCCAATCTTTTTAAAATTTTATCCAAATCTCGGTCCATATCCGTCTCCCCTTTTAAGAATTTTAATATTTTATATGTAAACTGTATTGACATTTTGGTTTACTTTATTTTAAACTATTTCCCGGAGGTTGACTATGAATCCAGAAAATAAACTTACATCCCATAACAATCCAACAAGAAACTCTGTGGAATCGGCAATTTTTGCCGCCCTAATTGCCCTGGGGGCCTTGATTACCATCCCCTTGGGGCCTGTTCCCATTAGCCTGCAAAACTTTTTTGTCTTTATGGCCGGCCTGGTCTTAAGGCCCAAGCAGGCCCTTGTCTCCACCATCCTCTATGCCCTTTTGGGCCTGGTGGGCCTACCCATCTTTGCCGGTTTTTCCGGAGGACCCCAGTCGGTCTTGTCCCCTTCCTTTGGTTTTATCCTGGGCTTTATCCCCATGGCCTATTTGATTTCCAAGTACAGTGGGGGAGAAAAAAATCCCTGGAAGATCTTCCTTAGCTTAATTTTAGCAGATATTTTACTCTATGCCATAGGTTTACCCTATCTCTACCTAATTTTAACCAGGGTCCATGGCAGCCCCATGACCCTGGCCTCCAGCCTCAAGGTCGGCATGGTCCCCTTTATTATCCCCGACCTGGTTAAGGCCCTCTTGGCTGCCTTCCTGGGACCGAAAATCCTCTCTGCCCTAAAGCGAAACTAGGCCTCGGGATTGATTGTCTTTAAAATTTTCCTATGTTATACTTGCATTAAAGACAAATCCCAAGTACAAGGAGGTTTATATGAAACTCGACCGTAAATACGTATCTTTTTATTATGACCAAGTGGAAGATTTCCCGGACTATAAAATCGACCCCAAGAAGACCATGCTTTTGCTCATTGACCTGCAAAATGAATTCTGCCACCTGGAAGGCAAGGAGGCCCAAGAATTTAAGGCCACCGGGGTTTGGGACCAATGGAAGCCCTATTTTGACCACATGGCCAATACCACCATCCCCAATGCCAAAAAGCTCCTGGACTTCTTCCGGGCCAACAATCTGCCTGTTAGCTTTGGCCGGATTGCCTGCTTGAGGGAAGACGGAGAGGACCGGTCTCCCGTCCAAAAGACTGAAGGCTGGAACAACATGCTTATGCCTGTAGACTCCTGGGCCGCCCAAATGGTAGACGACCTGGCCCCCATTAAAAATGAAATTGTGGTGAATAAGACCACAGATTCCGTAACCACAGGAACCAACTACCTACAACTCCTCCGCTACATGGGGATCACCACTGTAGTGGTTGGGGGGATTGTAACCGACCAATGTGTGGCTTCCACTGTCCGGGGCCTGGCCGATGAAGGTCTCCAAGTCCTAACGGTAGAAGATGCCTGTGCATCAGCCGATATGGAGCTTCATGATGCTGAGCTTAAAATCATGAATGTCATCTACACCTATGTCGTCAAGACCCAAGAGGCCATTGACCTGATCCAAAAAGAACTATAATTTAAAAAGCAAGGGCTTGTGTCCTTGCTTTTTGATTGCTAAAAAAATAGGTGGTTTCCACTACTTTGTGGAGACCACCTATTTTTACTCTTTAGAGAGTTTTTATGTTTGAGAGAAAGTTAAATAGAGAAATTTTATTTACCCTATACTTAGTATAGGACATTTCATTTTGATAGTCAATATTAATTTCAAAATTATTTTTTATTTTTTCAAACTTTTTCTATCCCTAGCCCAAAATCATGTATCCCAGGCTCATAATCAAGAAAAAACTCCCGACCAGGGCCAGGTTTAGGAGGCCAAAAACCAAGTTTTTATTCCGGATAGAGGCTAAAATTCCCAAAAGTCCCAATAGGGGACAGATATATAGACTAGTAAAACCCAGGGGTCGGGCATGGCCAATCCAGGCATCCTTAAAAATCCAACTGACAAGTAGGGCCAGAAGTCCTAGGACCAGACTTATTTTTTCCAAGTTTTTCATCACTTTTGTCATCTTGATTTCTCCTTTCCCAAGGCCGTAAATCCTTGCCTTATTTATAGCTTTATTCTAGCAAATCAGAACTTTCCTTGTCAACTTTCTAGGAAAAAAGGACCCCACTTGGTCGGAGTCCTTTTCTTACTGATTTTATGCTTCTTTTGTTTGCTTGGCCCTTTCTCTTTTGAAGATTCCTGTAACCATTAGGGCAATGGCTCCATCTCCTGTGATGTTGCAGGCAGTTCCAAAGCTATCTTGGAGGGCAAAGATGGACAGGATCAGGGCTGTTCCCGTATTGTCAAAGTGGAGGACAGAGGTGATTAGGCCCAGACTGGCTACAACAGTTCCTCCAGGAACTCCGGGAGCTGCAATGGCAAAAATCCCCAAGAGAAGGATAAATAAAATCATGGAGTTGGTTGGGGGAAGTTGGCCATAGAGGATTTGGGAAACCACCATGACAAAAAAGGTTTCCGTTAAAACGGACCCACAAAGGTGGGTGTTGGAGCAAAGGGGGATGACAAAGTCCCGAATTTTCGGATCCAAGACCTTGGATTTTCGGGCACAGGCCAGGGCCACAGACACTGTAGCTGCTGAAGACATGGTCCCTACAGCCGTCATATAGGCCGGGACATAGTGTCTAAAGACCTCCTTGGGAGAAGACTTGGACAGGATGCCTCCAAGGCTGTAGAGGAGAGCCATCCAGATAAAGTGTCCCAAGAGGACAATGAAGATGACCTTGATAAAGACGGGGAATTGACTTAGGAGGACTCCCTCATAGGCTAATTCGGCAAAGGTGGCGGCAATGTAAACCGGCAGGATGGTAATGACGACTTTTTCTACAATGGTTAAAACAATTTGATTTAATTCTATTAAGAGATTTTCCCAGGTCTTGGACTGGGTCCAAATCACTGCAATCCCAAATAGGATGGCTGTAATCAAGGCCGTCATAACGGGCATAATGGGTGCAATTTCCAGCCTAAAGACGGCTTCCGGAATTTCGGCTCCTTGGGCCACAGCTGATTGGATGTGGAGGCCGGGAATAATGGCCTGGCCTGCCAAGAAGCTGAAGCAGGCAGCCCCTACTGAGGAAAGATAACAGATAATCAGGGTTACTGTCAGGATTTTTCCGGCAGATTCCTTTAAGGATACAATGGCCGGGGTAATAAAGCCCAGGATAATTAAGGGGACAATGTAGCCGATAAAATCTCCCATGATTTGCTTGATGGCGTCAACCACCTGGATACCAGAAGACCCCAGGGACTTTCCTAGAAAAATTCCCACAAGGATGGCTACCAGCAACTTAAATAATAAAGAATGAAAAAATCCGCGCTTCTTTTTTTCCATAAATAGACTCCTCTCAAGATTTATTCTTATGGTAAAATTTATTATATCACAAGTTGAATCCATTTTTCTTTGGAAAAGTTTAAAAACTTAACAGAGATTTAACAGGTCAAGTTGTATAGTATTTTATTGTATAGTATTTTTAGAATAAATTTTTAGGAGGGTTTTATGAATTTAAAACACACGTCCATTGCCCTATCTTTGGCCCGGGGATTTTTCCTGAAAGAAAAAGCCCCTCAAAAGTAAAGGAGGTCCTATGCGTTTACTTGTAGTTGAAGACGAAGTTACTCTTTGCAAGACCATAGCCAAGGGACTCCACCTCAGCGGCTATGAGGTGGACCAGGCCTATGACGGTTTGACGGCCCTGGACAAGGTCCTGGCCCAATCCTATGACCTGGTGCTTTTGGACCTGTCCCTGCCCCAAATGGACGGCATGGACCTCCTAAGCCGCTTCCGGGAAATGGATCAAACCACGCCGGTTTTGATTCTGTCGGCCCGGAGCCAAATTGAAGACAAGGTCCAGGGCTTGGACCAAGGGGCCAACGACTACTTAACCAAGCCCTTTTCCTTTGACGAATTGGAGGCCCGGGTCCGGAGTCTGACTCGGCGAAAGTTCAAGCAGGAAGACCCCCTTTTAACCTGCGGGGCCCTTTCCTTTGACACCCTGTCTCGAACGGCCAAGGCCCGGGACCAGGTTCTGA
Organism: Urinicoccus massiliensis; assembly: GCF_900120405.1. Lineage (GTDB taxonomy): Bacteria > Bacillota > Clostridia > Tissierellales > Peptoniphilaceae > Urinicoccus > Urinicoccus massiliensis. The sequence goes on from NZ_LT635493.1 coordinate 619,477, forward strand.
AACTCACCCGGAAAGAGGCCGGCATTTTAGAATACCTCCTTTTGCACCAGGGGTCCATTGTCAGCCAGGAAGACCTCATTAGCCATATTTGGGACGAAAATGTGGACCCCTTTTCCAATGCCATCCGGGTCCATATGTCCTCCCTAAGGAAGAAAATTCGCCAGGTCCTCCAGACCGACCCCATTAAAAATAAGGTGGGGCAAGGCTATGTATTGGAAGAAAAACAATGAAAAAACCTCTCTCCCTTAAAATGCGCTTTGCCCTGATCCTGGGTCTTATGATCCTGGCTACGGGCATTGCCAGTTATTTTTTACAAAAACACGCCATTAACCAGGAGCTCAACCTCCTCCAGGAAAAAATCATGGACCAAATCCAAATCCAGGGGGGCCAGCTTAAGGATATGGGCCAAACCCTGATTATTGTCCCTGAAGTGAAAGAACTCTTCCAAGGGGCCCAGGAAAAGGTCCAAATCCAAGCCACCCTGTCCACCCTGGCTGTGGTGGTTCTAGGAAGTCTGGCCACCTACTTTCTGGCCCGGCGGAGCCTAAAGCCCCTGGAAAGACTCATTGACCACATGAAGGACCGGGAGATGAAAAACCTGTCCAAGCCCCTGCCTAGCCAGGGCCTGCCCGGAGAAATTGCCGACTTGACCCAGTCCTACAACCACCTCTTAGAAAGGTTGGACGGGGTCTTCCAACAGCAAAGACAATTTTCTGCGGCGGCGGCTCATGAACTCAGGACCCCCCTATCTGTCTTACAGACCAGGCTGGACGTTTTTAACAAGCTGGAAAACCACCAGGAAAAGGACTATGAAGAAATGCTTTCGGACATCCAAGACCAGGTCCAAAGGATGACCCAGCTGGTGGACCACCTCCTGACCCTTATGGACACGGAAAGTCTGGAAAAAAATGACCTGGTGGACCTCTACGACCTCTTTGATGAAGTCTTTTGTGACCTTACGCCCCTGGCGGAAAAAAGAGAGGTTGGCTTGGAATTACAAGGAAGCCATATCCAGGTCTATGCCAGTGACCTCCTCCTCTACCGGGCCCTCTACAATCTGGTGGAAAATGCCATTAAGTACAACAAGCCCGGTGGGTCTGTCCTGGTCCAAGTCAAGGAAGTCAAGGACCAGGTCCTGGTTTCTGTTAAAGATACCGGCATTGGTCTGGCTCCGGAGTCCATCCGAGAAATTTTCACTCCCTTTTACCGGGTGGACCCCTCCAGGAGCCGGAAACTGGGTGGAGCTGGCCTGGGCCTGAGCCTGGTCAAGCACATTCTTGACCTCCACCAGGCCACCATCTCCATCGACAGCCAATTGGGATCCTATACAGAATTTACCATCTGGCTAGGAAAAAAATAAGCTGACAAAAAAGAGTGCCTCCGGGCATTCTTTTTTTATGGCTTTTTAATAAATATTTTCAAAATTAAGGGTTGCTTTTTCCTGGAAATAGGGTAAAAATAACTTAGGATTTTCTTTTTTTAGATCCTAGTTTTTAAACCAAGATTCAACCACTTAAGCTATTTTTGTAAAGGAGTTTTATTATTATGAGTAAGATTGTTTTAATCGGGGCCAAGGTGGGAAGAAAAAGGTCCTTCCCCTTCTATTCAAATTCGCCTATTCCAAAAGAAAATAGGAATAAACAAACTCTCTCCTAAAGCCCTCGGCTTCGGAGACCTAAAATTTTACAAGTGATGGTGGTTTCTATGAAAAAATTCTCTTTTATTCTCATCTTTCTCATGCTTTTTCCCCTTATGGCTTGCTCCAAGGAGAAAAATCTACCAGGGGACAAGAAAAGCCAGTCTTTCGACGAAATAAACTCGACCCTAAACAAGGGCAGTGAAAACAACCTTGAGGGAACAACTTCATCTAGAGGCGGTTCGGACTATGAAGCCAAGCCAAATTCCCTTATTTCTGATGACAATTCTTCCTCAGAAAAACTTTTGGAAAAACCAATTGAAGAAAAAGACCTTGTGGAAGTGGACATTATGGACCCTGAAAATGAATACCGGTCCGTCCCCCTCTACCTCCAAGGAAGGGTGGGGGTTGATGATGTCCTCAGTGGAAATAAGGTCCGTCGAGAACTGGTCCTTGTTTTTGATCACGCCCTGAGTTTCGACAAGGGGGTCACTAAGGTCGACCGATTTTCTCTAGGTGTCGTCAAAAATTACACCACCGGCGAGAATGGAGACCTCTACTATAGCTACGATCCAGACCCCGATGCCTTGGGGGCGGGCTACTCCTTCAAGGAGGGGCAAATTATTTCCTGCCTTGGTTTTTATAATGTTCCAACAACCCAATACCAAAATATCAATGGCTTTCTTACAAATGTTCAAAAGATTGAGTTCTTGGATGCCATAACTGAATACCCTCAAGTCCAGCCCTTGAGTAATTTTCAAAATAACTAACCTCTAAAAGACAATGCTTCTTTGAAGAATGACTTTTCCATCCATATGGTCATCAAGGAGAAAGTTTCATTCACCAAGGCACTTTTTCTGTCTGCATCTTCTTGCACTTATCTCACCCCTTCACCTGCTTGGCAATCTTGTCTTAGGGGAAAAGAGATAAGTGCATTTTTATGGCAAAAAATAAATGTTGGAGTCCAACGTGACCCCAACATTGATTATAGAACTATAGGCAAATTTCTCTCAACCAGTAAAACCACCATCTAAAACCCATACAATGGATTATCGTACTCTCCAGGGCCCAGTAAATATTTATAGTGCCTTACTCCAAAATCATCTGTAATGGTCATATTTTCATGGTCGATGAGTTTAATCGTAGAAAAGTTGTCATATGCCATGACAAAACAACTTTCCTCATCCTGGGCAATCCTATTTTGTATCTCTTCTCCAGTAAGAGGTTTCCCTAAGTCTTCTTCAAGGAGTTCCTTCTCTGAGAAGTATTCAGGAAGATTATAAATCTTTACGTTTTTATAGTTTGGATCCTTGAAATAGTTATTTTCCCTAAGATCGTAGCTATCCAAAACTTGTTTTATCCTTGCCTGAATTTGAATGGACTGGTTTCCTTGGTCATAATCTACCACTTTGTACTTTCCAAAAACCCCTACATCACTTTTATTATAATAAAAGGCTATCCTATCCTTGGAGATTGTAGCTCGAATATCTCCATGTGGGTCCGGTTCCTTAAAAGACAGGTCAATATCTCGCCAAGTTCCATAAATTTTTTCTAAGAGTTCTTCTGGAGGAACCCTATTTCCCGCCTTGAAGTCCTTTTTTTTGCCTTCTATTTTTTTTATTTCTGTTTTTCCCGAAGTATCTTTTTTCTTTTCCCCAAATTTCGTTTGTACTTTTAAATTCTTTTGCTTATGGAGGTCAAAGACATTGATATTTTCCAAAAGAAGGACTTCCTTGGTCTTTTTATCTGTGAACTTAAAGCTATAGGATCCATGGTCTAGCTTGAGTTTTATAGGACCCTTGGAATCCCCTTCTATTTTTTTATAGTAATTTTTCGTCCTAAACTTAAAAAACCAAAATTTTTTATAGAACTTTCCATTGATTTCCAGAGAATAATGATGATAAGGCTTGCCTTGGGAATCCAAGACGTCTATAGAAAATTCATTGTTTAAATAAATTCCCTGCTTCTGTATGTTTTCTTCACTTGCTTCTAGCCTATCAATTTCTCTTTGAACACACCGGGCATAGGCATCACACCCCTTTGCATTGGGGTGTATCGATTGGGCACTGGTCATCTCCGTTTCCTTCAGTTCTCCGTGCCTTGCAAATAAACTAATCCCATATAAAAAGGGGTCTGCTGCATAGGCTCCATGGCCTTCAAATTCTTTTTCCACATCCACAAAGCTTATATTCTTCCCTTCTTTTCTACATTCAGCCACAATTTTACTCAGGGATTCATTAAATTTACTGACGTTATCATTAATCAGTTCTGCTTCTTCTTTGGTGATTCCTTTTTTTTCAAATGCATATTTTACAAGGCCAAGTTCTCCATCGGGTTCTAAGTCAAAAGTCCCATCTACATCAAATAATTTTGGATAGCCCACCACAATTACATGGACCTCTTTCCCTGCCTTCTTTAGGATGCTATTGTAGCTGTCATAAATGTCTTTCTTAATTCCATCTTCCTTATCAAACTGCGCCCAAATTCTTTCCAATTCTCCCTTAAGAATATTGGGGTTATCATAAGAAGTCCTGGCTGCCGTATCTATGATTTTTGCAAAATCAACATCATTGCCCCCTATGGTCAGGGTTACATAGTCTACTCTTTGTCCTCTTTCCTTTAGTTGCTTAAAAATTTCCGTCTGGGCTGGCAACTTGGCTTTTTTCTCCATAAGAAATTCATCAGTATAGGTTTTCTCTTGGTCATGGTCAATGTTTACTGTTCGAGCTCCGGATACTGCCTTGAAAAACCACTTGTCATCCTTGTAGTTTTTCATGGGCCCCATGTCTTTTAATCGAAGCTTCCCCGGCCAGGCATTTGGTGACCTGTGGGCCAACCAGTCTTCATTATCTGGGCTTTTAAGAATGTCTCCACTATCATCTAACTTACCATAGTACGGACTGTTTCCTTCTCCGGAGGAATAGGAATCTCCTAATGAAACCATGGTTTTTTCTACAGACTCCTCCTTGTCCATGGCAAGACAGATGGTCAGCATTCCTAAGCAGGTTAAAATACCTAGTAACTTTAAAGTAACTTTCCTAAATTTTTTCATGGCCACCTATTTCCTTACTTATTTTCCCTAGGGTCTCCTTATCTATCCGGGGCAGCCGGTTGACTTTTAAGACCTTTTTCTTTGGCTTGGTCCGATAAAATGTTCCCGTCTTTGCATCATAAGAAGTCATAATTTCATCTTCGGAAAAAATGATTTGTTTAGAAAACATATTTCCCTGCTCGTCTCCTATGGGGCTTGCAGTCAAATTTTTCCCCGTTATGCGAATGGACCATAGGATTCCTGTCTCATCATAGTAATCCATCTCATAGGAGGGGTGGATGCCTTTTTTTGGCCCATCAATTTCTGTCTCCCCTATATAGTTCCCCTCTTCATCATACCTATATACAAGGGGAAACTCCTTAAAACCTCTTTCCTTTAAGACTTGGTCAGCTTCCCTTTCAGAATACGAATTGGACGGGTCTTTGGCACTTAATTTCTCTATAATTTCTGAATTTTCCTGAAAGTATTTTCCCAGGTCTTTTTCAGGTTGCTTGAAAAAATTTTCATCAAGCCCTCTGGCCCGCAGTGCTTGGTCCAGTTCTTTGGCACTTTTCGTTTCTATGGCCTCCTCATGGTCGACTCTTTCAATAATCCCCAAGTTTTCCAAAAGAAGAAATCCAAGGACCAAGGCGACCATAAAAAGAACAAGAAAAATTCCTATTTTCTTTGTTTTCGTCATTTCCATCTCCTTTTCGATCTTATTGTGTCCTATTCCTTTTTATCAAAGGTTCCTTATCAAATCATTTCCCAAATAAAGCAGACTCCTCCTTTTAACAATGATAGCCAATCCACATGACAATAAAAAAGGAAAATATCTGGATAAAATTTAAGAGGCCAAAGACCAGGCTCCGGTTCCGGATGGAAAAACCCAGGCCAACAAGGCCTAAAATGGGACAGATAAAAACGGTGGTCAAGCCCATGAGCCTTAGGGCGCCGAAGGCCCCATACCTCCCTATGTAGGAAAGGGCCAGGAGGACCAGGCCTATATAAAAGGTCCATTGGTAGACTTTGTTGTGTCTTGTAACTTTTTTCATAAAATTCTCCCTTGAATGTATAAATAGTCCCATGGACTAGATTCCATGGTTTTTCTTAAAATTCCCTTCCTTGAGCCTTATCCTAAAAGAAGGAGGGTTGTCGAAGAACCTAAATTGTACATCCTAAAGAGTTCATGCTTAATCTTGGCTTCCATTAGGTCGAGATAATCTAAAAGTCCAGTAGAAACAACCAGTATTTTTTACCCAACCCCATAAGCAAAGGGGTAGTCCATTTCAGAGACATAGACCTGAATCCGGCAAATCCACTGTCGGTGTCATCACCTCCTGCAAGCATGCCCCCGAAAATGAGAGGCAGAGCTAGATAAATTAAAACCCCATAATACCTCTTATCTATCAAATAGCGTAAATAGTTTTTAATGCTTATGACCTCTTTCTTCCTCCATCTTCTTTTCTTACTTTTATTATAACAAACTTTTCTTTTATTAACATCCTTCCATCTTCAACCAAAAAAGCCCCTAAGTTTTAAACTGGGGTCTTCCTTTAAAGTAAAATTTTACACACTTTTATTTTTCCCAACTAAAAATACTGGAAAAGGCATCATAGGGGTCATAGGCAATGGGGGCTAAGTCAAACCATTCAAGTAGTTAGGGTCTACATACTTTTTATCTACAATCAATTCATAGGTATAGTCTCAAACCAGGCATCGGCCATGCAAGGCCATTTAAAGGTCAAGCCCCTATAGTGAAGACCCTGGTAAAATATAAAAAAGATTTATCTTGTTTTTATCCTTCCTTCAAGTTTTGACCCATCCTTTTGCAAAAAATATGGTCTTTTCTAAAAAAATCTTGCTTTATCCCACGATGTGATACAATTATCTACAAATTTCATTTTCTGGCCTTCAATAGGGGAGACCAAGACCTTATTCGAACTTGAAAAGGAGGGTTTATGGAACGCAAAGGCTTTAGCATCAACTTTGGCATGATTATGGCTGCCGTTGGATCAGCTGTTGGACTAGGAAATATATGGATATTTCCATATATTGTGGGCACAAACGGAGGAGGCGCATTTCTACTTGCCTACATCCTTATTTGCATTGTCATTGGCGTTCCTATCCTGGCCAGTGAAATGTTAATCGACCGGAGAACAAGAACCGATAGTGTGGATTGCTTTAAGAAGCTAGCCCCTAGAAAGAAGTGGTACATTTCAGGTATTATCGCCGTCATTGCTTTCTTTTTAATCTTAAGTTTTTATTCCGTCGTGGCCGGATGGTCCTTGGAATATATTGTAAAAAGTGCTGGAAACCAAGTTGTCGGCAAGAATTCGGATGAAATCTCCAACCTCTTTACCAGCTTTATTTCTTCTCCTATTAAACCTATTTTCTGGACCTTTGTCTTTATACTTATGACCATGGTCATTGTAAAATCCGGTGTTTCTGAGGGAATTGAAAAAGTTTCTAAGGTTGCCATCCCTGTACTTCTTGTGATTGTTATCCTTCTTGGCATCTGCGGCATCACCCTAGCCGGGGGAAGAGAGGGCCTGACATTTTTATTCTATCCCGATTTTTCTAAATTTACTATGGAGGGCTTTTAGCCGCCCTGGGCCATTCCTTCTTCACCCTGTCCCTGGGCATGGCCATTATGACCACCTATGGGTCCTATGTCCCTGATGATGGAAACATTATAAAATCTGCCCTATCAGGCATTCTTTTTTTATGGCTTTTTAATAAATATTTTCAAAATTAAGGGTTGCTTTTTCCTGGAAATGGGGTAAAAATAACTTAGGACTTTCTTTTTTAAATCCTAGTTTTAAACCAAGATTCAACCACTTAAGCTATTTTTGTAAAGGAGTTTTATTATTATGAGTAAGATTGTTTTAATCGGGGCCAACCATGCCGGTACGGCCTGTGCCAATACCATTTTGGATCATTATCCCGAAAACGAACTGGTTATATTTGACCAAAATGACAATATTTCCTTTCTAAGTTGCGGGATGGCCCTTTGGATTGGCCGGCAAATTAAAAGCCCCGACGGCCTCTTCTATTCCTCCAAGGCCATCTTAGAAAACAAGGGGGCCAAGGTTCACTTAGAAACCCAAGTGGAATCCATTGACTATAACCAAAAAATTGTCTATGCCCTGGACAAAAATGGGCAAAAAATTGCCGAATCCTACGACAAGTTGGTCCTAGCCATGGGATCCAAGCCCATTATGCCACCTCTAAAGGGGCTGGACTTAGAAAACATTCAAAAAGTCAAGCGCTTCCAAGATGCCAAGGAAGTCATTGACAAGATTGAAAAGGACTATGGCCGAACCATGCAAAATGTTGTGATCGTAGGAGCTGGCTATATTGGCGTGGAATTGGCCGAAGCCTTTAAGCGCCTAGGCTACCATACCACTATGATCACCCAACCCGACCGGGTTCTAAATACCTACTATGACAAGCCCTTTACCGATGCCATGGAAGACAACCTCCGGTCCCACCGAGTGGATATCCGTTTAAGTGAAAATGTCCTGGCCTTTGAGGGGAAAAACAAGGTCTCCAAGGTCGTCACTGACAAGGGAAGCTACCCCTGTGATATGGCCTTGATTTGCTGTGGCTTCTTGCCTAATACAGACCTGGTCCAAGGCCACTTGGACCTGGGAGTCAAGGGAGCCATCTTAACAGACAAGCACCAAGCCACCTCAGACCCCAATGTCTATGCCATTGGCGACTGTACCACCATCTTTAGTAATGTCATCGATGATTATGACTACATCGCCCTGGCCTCCAATGCCGTAAGATCTGGAATTGTTGCCGGCCACAATGTTTGTGGCAACCCCATTGAAGCCAACGGGGTCCAAGGGTCCAACGGGATCAAAATCTTTGACCTCTCCATGGTCTCCACAGGGGTTACTGTAGAACGGGCCCAAGCCTTGGGAATGGACGTCCTCTATACAGACTTTAAGGCCCTGCAAAAACCTGAATTTATCAAGGAAGACAACTATGAAGTCACCATCCGGATTGTCTATGATAAAAACACCCGCCAAATCAAGGGGGCCCAACTCATGTCCAAGTATGACATGTCCATGATGATCCACATGTTCAGCCTGGCCATCCAAGAAAAAGTCACCATTGACCGCTTGTCCCTAACCGACTTTTTCTTCCTGCCCCACTACAACCAACCCTACAACTATATCACCATGGCAGCCCTGTCTGCAGATTAAAAAATGGTCTAAAAAGAAGAAAAACCGAGAAGTGCAAACTTCCCGGTTTTTTTATGCTTTCGAGTCTTTTATACAAGTATCCCCTTGAGGTCTAGTGCACCCTAGCTCCTCAATTTTTTGCAGGCAAACAAGCCCAAAAGAACAGTGGCCCAGTAGGCCCCCTCAGCCAGAAATACCATCCAGAGAAAGTCTCCTATGTGGGGCTTATTCATCTCATATTGCGAACAAAACAGGACAAGCATGCCCAGAAGACCTATAATGTTAAGGATAAAAGCTCTTTTTAAACTTGACTTCATACATATCTCCTTTAACTCAATATAGCCCTTCCGCCTTCCACAAATAGGCTGGACCCAAGATAGTCCTCTTTTATGCCTTAAAAAGTATCTTTTTTCTTGCGGAAGGCAATAAATTCCTCTAAATCCTTGGCCAGGAAGAAGGGGTTGGTCTTTCTCTCTTCCCCAATGCTGGTGGGAAGGGTCTTTTTCCCCTCTTGTCTTTGGTCCTGGACCTCTTCCAGGGCCTGGTCGATTTCTAAACTCCCGGGAAAGAGGCTCTTGGCAAAGCGTAAATTTTCCAAGGAATATTCGTGGGCCGGATAGACCAGGGTGTCGTCTGGCAGGTCCTTAAAGACCTCCAGGGTGTCGTATTGGGCCCGGTAGTCTCCGGTAAAGACCCGGCCACAACCGGCCTTAAAAAGGGCATCTCCTGGAAATAAATTCCCCTGCCAAAGGTAGGATACGCCGGCCTCGGTATGGCCAGGACTGGCCAAGACGGCAATCTCTTGGTCAAAAATCCTTACCAGGTCTCCCCCCTTGACGCAGGTGTCATTGAGGTCTCTTGTTTCCCAGGGCCCATAGACCCTAAGACCCGGCAGGGCTTCTTTTAACCCTTCCAGACCCCCGGTGTGGTCTAGGTGGTGGTGGGTCAAAAGAACCACACTTTCCTTGGCCTCCTGGCCTTTTAAAAAATCCAGCACTGGCGAGGCCTGGCCCGGATCGATGAAAATACGGCCCTGGTCCAGGTCAATGGACCAAATATAATTGTCTCCTAGGGCCGGAATGGCATAAATTTCCATGGTCTTTCCTCCTTTAATCCCTATATACCCAATTTATCGCTTTTTATGAAGGTGGTCGTGGTAGCCTCCTCCTAAATAATGCTGGTGGCTGTGGCTGTGGACCAGGGTTTTTTTGATAATGTGACCATGGCTGTAACTATAGATGACATGGCTGTGGCTGTGGTCGTGGGCCTTTTTCAAGGTATCTGCCACCACCAGGATCGAGGCCAGAACCATAATGGACAGGGCCAGCAAAAACTTCCAGCTCAAGCCTTCTTTTAAGAAGACCACAGATAGGAGGACTGCCACAAAGGGGGCCACTGAATACCAGGCCGAGGTCTTGGCGGCCCCAATGACTTCTTGGGCCCGGATGTAGAAAAAGATACTCAAGCCATAGGCCAAAAAGCCCAGGACCATAATTTTACACAGGTTACCCAAGTCCGGCAGGGTCTCTCCCGCCACCAGGGCAATGGCAATGGACCCCAGGCCTGAAAAAATTCCCTTGATCATAACAATTTCAAAAGTATTTTTATGGGCAATTTTCCGGGTGCAGTTGTTTTCAAAACCCCAGGACAGTCCCGCCAAGAGGACCAGGATGGACCCCTTGGAAAATTCCAGGCTCTGGGCCCCTTCAAAGGACAAGATTCCACTGGCCAGGGTCATGAGAATAATGGCCAGACCCAAAAGGCCGGAAATCTTTTCACCAAAGAGGATCCAAGCAATTACGCTAGTGGCTACAATTTCAAAATTATTCAAGAGGGAGGCGTTAGCCGAACTGGTCCAAACCAGGCCCATCATTAAAAAAATAGGCGCTAAAATATCTAGGACCACCATTCCCAGAGTATAGGGCAGGTCCTCCCGACTGAGCGAGTCCTCCTTGTTTTTGTCGTAGACTAGGTAAAGAAACCCAATTCCAAGGCCGGCTCCCAGGTATAAAAATCCCGCCATGGTCATGGGGCCTGCGGCCTGTAAAAAAACCTTGGACAGGGGTATATTTAAGGCATAGAGACAGGCCGCTAAAAGGGCCTGGCCTGTAGCTTTTATCTTTTTATTCATATCCATCCTCCTTCTTCCTCTCTATATAGTATAATATAAAGTAAAAAAATATTCTAGAAAGGAATTGACCATGTACCAGTCTATTTACCAATCCCCCCTGGGACCCTTGGCCCTTGTGGACCAGGAAGAGGGCCTCTGTTCGGTCTACTTTTTAGATGGCCAAAATCCTCCCGTCTATCCGGAAAAAGAAAGTCCCGCCCTCCAGGCCGGCCGTCTTTGGCTTGAGGCCTACTTTCATGGAGACTCCCCAGCCCTAGACGACCTTCCCCTGGCTCCCCAAGGGACTCCCTTCCAAAAAGATGTCTGGGACCTTTTAAGGGAGGTCCCCTATGGCCAGGTTACCAGCTACGGCGTCCTGGCCCGGGTCCTGGCCAAGAAATACGGCCGGGAAAAAATGTCTGCCCGGGCTGTAGGGTCTGCCTTGGCCAAAAACCCCCTGGCTATTATCCTGCCCTGCCACCGGGTCTTGGATGGGCAAGGCTTCCTTCGGGGCTATGCCTGGGGCCTGGAAAGAAAAAAGACCCTCTTAGAAGGTGAGGGCCTAAAGATTGTCCAAGATCGGGTCATCCAAGCCCCTTTGGCCTCTTTTGGAGACCTCTAAATTGATCTAGAAAAACAGAAAGACCTTGAGGTTTTTCTGTTTTTCTTCTTTTATCCAATAAAATCCTTAAAAATTTAAGGTCAAAGGCATTATTTTCTCTCAAGGTCTTGGACAATGGGCCATTATTGTGTAAGATGGTAGTAGAAAAATGAAAGAGGAAAGGGTTATGGAAAGAAGAAAACGCCGAAAAATAAATAAAAAAAAGAGACAGCAAAAAATCCGAAAAAGGCGGCTCTTGTTTTTGTGTCTTTTTTTCTTTGCCTGTTATTTAATTCATGGCCTTTGGGTGGCCAAGTACCGCTTGGTTGACCTGCCTGTGGATGACTTGGTAGCGGCAGACCTCTACCTCATGCCGGACCAACAATTGGTCCATGTAGACAAGAAAAAGGACCTGGCCTGGATTGGCAAGAAGGTCCGCAGGTTTTCCGGCCATCCAAAAGACCTCCAGGGCCAGGCTGGAGGTCAGGTTCGTTTTATCCACTTGTATCTAAACCAAAAAGACCCCATTGAGATTTCCCAAACCGGGGACCAAATTGCCGTAAATGGCAAGTGGTACTCTGTCAAGAAGTTGGATCTTTACCGGATGGACCAGATTTTTTCTGCCTATTTTAAATAGTTAAAGGTCCGGTGTTCCCATGGCCTTAAGGCCTTGTCCCTCCAGGCGGAAGATGACCCATTCTGTATGGTCATCAGCTCCCAGGCTCTTGTAGAGTTCATAAGAGGGGGTGTTGGTCTTGAGGCAGGTCCACTCAAAGCGGCGGCAGTCTTTTTCCAGGGCATGCTTGGCCATAAAGGACAGGCACTTTCTTCCATAGCCCCGACCCCGGTATTGGGGGTCAATGTAGAGGTCTTCTAGGTAGAGGCCCGGTCGACCTTCAAAGGTAGAAAAGTTGTAGAAAAAGATAAAGTAGCCAATGGCCTTGCCCTTGTAAAGGGGTAGGTACATGTGGGCCGTTTTTTCCTCAAAGAGGGATTTTTCCAAAATTTCCTCTGTGGCCTTGACGTCCTTTAAGAGGTCCTCGTATTGGGCCAGGTCCTTGATGAGGGAGAGGATGGTAGGAATGTCCCCTCTTTCTGCCTTGCGAATGCTAAAGTCTTCTAACGATGTTTGTATGATATCCATAGCTACCTCCTGATTTTGATGAATCATCTTGTTTGGTCTATATACCCTAAAAAGAAGTCCCCTAACAGGACTTCTCTTTTTAAACTCTTTTCTTGGTCCAGGATCCTTTTTTATAGGCAAAGAAAAGGATCAGGAAGATGGTCAGGTCTGCCGGCATGTAGGAGGCAAAAAGATAAGAGATGGGTAGGTGGAAAATCCGAACAATCCCATAGAGGAGGGGAAGCTGGATGCACCAGTCAGCCAAAAGTCCCGAATAGAGCAAGGGTCTGTTGTAGCCACTTCCCATAAAGGCCACCCCACAGCCAAAACCATAGCCCAAAAAGGGCAAGCAGAAGGAAGAAAAAATCAACATCTGGGACCCGATGGCCTTGACATTGGCATCCTGGATAAAGAGGCCCATAATTCCTTGGTGGAAGACCAGGACAGTCACAAGTAAACCCCCCATAATTCCTGCATTCATCCTAGAAGCTATCTTAGAGACCCTTTGGGCTGTGGGGACGTCCTCTTGGCCCAAATAGTGGCCCACCAGGGTGGACCCACCCATCATCAGGCCATTTAGGGGCAAAAAGGCCGTGCTATAGATTTTCCCGGCAATACCAAAAGCTGAAATGGCATCTACCCCATAGTCAGCCACAAAATGCACTGCCAGGGCATTAAAAATAAAGCGGAGCATCTGCTGAAGTCCATTGGGAACCCCAATTTTCAAGAGCTTTTTGTCAATAGAGGGAATCAATCGAAAGAGTCCCTTCCAGCGAATATAGATTCCATTGTGGCCCTTCAACAAGAGGAAAAATCCCACTAAAAAGCTCAGGCAAATGGAAATTACCGTGGCCAGGGCCGCCCCATAAACCCCTAAACCAAAGCCCTTGAAGCCCAAGAAGGGTATGGTTTCAAACATCAAAATCGGGTCCAAGATAAGGTTAACCAGAGTGGACAGTCCCATGATATACATGGGGGTCTTGGCATCTCCTTGGCAACGAAAAATGGTATTGACTGAAAAAGAAGCAAAAAAGACCGGCAAAAAATAAATCCGTAAATAGCCATAGTCCTTTGCAGCCTGGATTACCTCGGGATCTTTTGTATAAAGGGATAAAAGAGGTTGAAGGAATACCAGCAAGAGGACCATAGTCAGCAAGGACATAAGTATTTTAAAACTAATGGTTTGCTCTGCTATTTCCAAAGTTCTTTTCCGGTCTCCACGGCCATAACTTTGGCTAATCATAGACACAGAACTGGACCCGATGATTTCATTTAAAACGTCAAAAATCCAAAAAATTGTCGTGAATATGGTCACTCCAGCCACAGCCTTGCTGGAAATCTTCCCCACCCAAACCATGTCTACCATGTCGTAGATAGCCTGGAGGGCAAAAGACAGCATGGTTGGATAGGAAAGAGACCATAGTTTTTTTCCCAAGGATTGCTCCATTTAAACCTCCTTCAAAGAAGGGTCCCTACTACTTAGGACCCTTCTTGCCTTTTTATAACTTTTCTAAAAATACTTCATGGCCTGCTGACAGGCCCTCTATCTCTCCAAAGGCTAGGCCTTGGGAAAGCCTTCTTGTCCCGGGTCAAAGGTCCCCAGGACCCTTAATTTCCGATCTTGGACCATGGTTTTTCCCTTGGCAAAGACACTGTGGATTTCAAGAGTCTTTTCGTCCAAGAGGTTGAGGTCTGCATCATAGCCTGGAAGGATTTGTCCCTTGCCCTTGAGTTTTAAAATCTTGGCCGGGTTGATTGTCAGACCCCTTAAGGCAATTTCCAAGGGAATGTCCTCTTTAAAGACACATTCTTGGATGGCTTCTAGGAGGCAGGATGATTTTCCCATACCCAGGCCAATATAGTTGTTGTTTTCGTCAAACATGGGGAAGGACCCTTGGCCATCTGAGGTAAAGGTAAAGAGGTCATAGGAAATTTTTTCGTCTATAATCCTCTTTAAGGCCTTGGAAATCCGTACTTCTCCATATTCTCTTTCCCAAAGGTCGGGGTCGTCGGCTCCGGTAAAGTCGCAGTAGCCGCCCTTTTTCATATACTTGATCCCCTCTTCAAAAAGTTCGGGATTGCGGCCCATGTGGGTGGGCAAGAATTGGTAGATGGGGAGTTCGGTTTCCTCTACAGCCCGGTTGAGATAGTCCAGGTTGGTCTTGCCGTCTCCCATGTGGATGTTTAAAATCCCAGCCTTTCCGGCCAACATACCGGCCACCCGGACATTGGCTGCCAGGCGGATAAATTCTTCAAAGGTGGGTTGGCTGGACCGATGGTCAGACAGGGCAATTTCCCCTACTCCAATGACCTTGTCAATGGCCATGATGTCCTTCATGACATCCCCCGTTAGGCTGGGGGTGGGAATTTGATAGGCCCCAGTATAGATATAGGAAGAAACTCCTTCTTCCTCCAGGCCCCTGGCCTTGGCCAAAAGGGCATTGATGTCCCGGCAGATGCCATCGGTTCCCAGGGTCCCTACAACACTGGTGACCCCGGCGGAAGTCAGGGTAGACAGGGTAATTTCCGGAGTCCGAGTGGAGAAGCCTCCCTCTCCGCCCCCTCCCAGGATGTGGACATGGCAGTCAATAAAGCCCGGTGTTAAAATTTTCCCGCTCCCATCGATTTCTTCTAAATCCACCAGACCTCCCAGGTCAATCTTAATTTCATCCTCAATGGCTGCAATTTTATCTCCCAAGACCAAGACATCCTTGATCCCCAGGTCTTGAGGACTGTAAACATGGACATTGCGAATAATTTTAACCATCATAGCCTCCTATTGGAAATTCATAGCAACGGCAAGAATCAAGATAATACACCCAATGAGGAAGAAAAATCCTTGCATCTTGATTTGGAACTTGGCCCATTTGGACCAGTCAATACCAGCAACACCTAAAACTCCAATTAAGCTGGCAGAAACCGGTGTAAAGGCATCCATAAATCCAGCTCCCATTTGGTAGGCCAAAACAGCGATTTGTCGAGACACGCCTACCAGGTCAGCCAAGGGTGCCATAATGGGCATGGTCAAGGCAGCTTGGCCCGAGTTGGATGTTACCACCAGGTTGAAGCAGGATTGGAAGGCATACATGCCAATGGCAGCTACTGTTCTGGGAACCCCTTGCAGGGCGTTTCCAATGGAATAGAGGATGGTATTTAAGGCTGAGAAACTGTTGGCGTCGCTACCTCCTAATACAATCAAAATCCCCTTGGCCATCCCTACAACCACAGCCGTTCCGGCCAGGTCGGCAGCTCCAGATTGGAACTTGGATGCAATGTCGTTGATGCCCAGGTTGTTGAGCTTAAAGACCACAGCTGTCAAACCGGCTGCAAGACCCATTACAAAGAATTGGGAAGCAATTTCCGGAATATAGTAGCCCTTTTTCATAACCCCCCAAACAATCCAAATCAGGACCAGGAGCATTTCCAGTAGGATAATCTTGTGGCCCAATTGGAAGTCTCGGGCTGCATCGTCTTCTTGTAGTTGGGTTCTAAACTTGTTGTCTGAGCTATACATGACAGATTTTTCCGGGTTTTTCCGGATTCTTTCAGCATAGACCATGGTGTAGGCTGCACCGAGACCCGTTACCACAACCCAGCAAACCAGACGGAAGCCAGCTCCGGATAAGACAGGAATTCCCGCAATCCCTTGGGCAATGGCCACACTAAAGGGGCTCATCCAGGAAACGGCGTTCCCCAATTGAGAGGCCACGAAGGTAACGGTTACGGCCACAATGGAGTCATAGCCCAGGGCAATTACAAAGGGCACCATAACCATGGAGAAGGGAATGACCTCTTCCGACATACCAAAGGTGGCTCCTCCCAGGGAGAATAGGTAGAATAAAATAGGCAGGGCAAAGCGTTCCAGACCCTTGGTCTTGTCAATAACGGCATAAATTCCGGCGTCAATGGCTCCAGTGGACATGATAATCCCAAAGGCTCCACCTACCACCAACAAGAGGGCTACAATCCCTACGGCAGACCCGTACTTGTCCCCGGATACCAGGCCTTCAAAGAGGTAGTTTAGGAAACCAAAACCATTAAAGTCCTCTGTCCCCCATACCCGGGCCGTCTTGTTTAACTTCACTGATTGGTCGTAAATCTTGTCGCCATAGAGTCCATAGAGGACATCGTCTGTCAGGCCGGCCTTGTCCAGGCTTTCTTGATTCCAGTCCTTGGCATCAGTCTTTAGAAGTTCTCCCAGGGCCTCTTGGTCCAGGGCAAGTTCTTGGACCTTGGCTTGATCTTGGGCCAGGGCCGGCAGTTGGCTGGCCAAAAAGTCGGTTTTTAAGGGGTGCATGTAGCGGAAGGTGTCTGCTTGGAGTACCGTCCGGCTAGCTGTTTCCCCGTTGGCATCGGTATATTCCACTTCATGGGTTGAAAACTTCCCGGCAGGAATTAAAAAGGTCAGTCCCCAGCAAAGCAATACCACTACAAAGATAATGGCATAGGTGTGGGGAGTCTTAAATTTAGTCAAGTCTTTCTTGGTCATTTTTTCCTCCTTCGTCAATGACGTCTTTATTCTATCTATGTCAACCCCTGTTAAGATAGGGAGTTCCTAGGTTTTTCTTCCTGTTTTTTGAAATCTTGGTAGAGGTCTTGTATTTTTTCCCGGTCCCTCTTACTGGTCAAGGAATCATAAAAGACCTGGTAGCAATCATGGTAGTAGCTGGCGATGCTGGTCTTGACTTCACCATCTGCCTGGATGTACATATGGAGGATCCCCTCCAAAATAGTCTTGGCAATGGAGGGGTCCTCCTTGCCATAGTGGATTAACTGGTAAAAGGTCAGGTAGAGTTCTTCCTCTACGGAATAGGCTACATAGACCACATTGGCATCATCCTGGCTCTTTAAGAGGATGAAGTTGTTTTTGGTGGAAAAGAGCTGGCCCAGGAGGTTGCAAATCTTCCCGATACAGTTAATGGCCGTGTTGGGGTCGTTGATCCCGGGGCTAATGGCTCTCAGGGCAATTTCCACCAGGTTGGTTATTTCGTGGTGGTAGTCGGCCTGGTCATTTTTAGCCGGGTTCAGCAAAAAGGTCTTGGCTATGGCATCCAGCCAGTCCTTTCGGTCCTGGCCCTGGGGAAGGTTTTTCCCTTTTTTGCTGTGAATTTCGGCGATTTCCATATCTTTTAAGACGTATTCCCCAATCTTGACCTTGGTTACCAGTTCACAAGGATACTTGGTCAAGATCTTCAGGAGGTCATCTTCATTTAAATCATAAAAATAGCCAGTTTCCAGGGAGTAAATAGGAAAACCTGATTGGATTTCCTTTTCCAGGTAGCGGGTGGATTCCTTCCGCAGGTCAGATTCCTCCTGGATCAGCTTTTCCGCTTCCTCATAGACATCCTGGATGACGTTGACTCCCTTGATGGAATAAAGGACCTTGTGGACAAACTTCATAAAGTAGACCATGCTTAAGATGGCATAGATAATGCCCAGGGTCCCAGCCAGGAGCTTTTGGTCTTCTGCCACGTCTTGGATAATCAAAAGGGATAGGACTGTGTAAAAAAAGCCTCCAACAAAGACCCCAATCAAGCTCAAAACATGGGGTTTGTCGATAAATTTTTGTACAACCCGAGGGGTAAAGTTAGATGCATAGGTGGTTAAAACCGTTAAAATTGTCGTTAGGGTAAAGGTGGTAACGGTTAAAAAGACCCCGGACAGGTTGGATAAAAAGCTCTTGGACACATCCTTGGTTAGGAGAAAAAATTCCGGGATGGACTTGTTTAGGTCCGGATAGCGGATGTCCACAAGCCAGACAATGACCAATAGGACAAAGGATAAAAAGGTAAATTTACTTGTGTTGATTCCATTTCTGTGGTTGTTGTACCAAAGGGTTATTTTTGCCTTCATTTACCTGCCTCCCAAAATTTTTACATAAAAGGACCTGGTCCTGGGCCCGTCAAATTCTAAAAAATAAATCCCCTGCCAGGTTCCCAGAAGGAGCCTGCCATCCTGGATGATAAAGGCTTGGCTGGCGCCAAAGAGGCTGGACAAGAGGTGGGCCCTGGAATTTCCCTCCAAGTGGCTAAAGTTTGGATTGTCCGGAAGGTTTTCCCTTAAGGCTAAAAAAATATCCTCCTGGACTGCCGGGTCTGTGTTTTCATTGACGCTAATGGCTCCGGTGGTGTGGGGACAATAAACCAGGCAAATCCCCTCTTGGACCCCGGATTCTTCCAGACAGGCCTCTACCAGGCCGGTAATGTCCACCATCTCTTCTCTTTTCGTTCTGAGGTCATACTTCCTTAACACAAGCCCGCCTCCCTTCGGCAAGTATTTTCAATCTCTCTTTATTATATACTTTTTTCAACTAAAATGGTAAAAAAATAAGTACATCCCTAGATGTACTTAGCCCAAATAACCCAAATCTTCTAATAAAACCTTGACTCCAATTAAAATTAAGAGGATGCCCCCCAGGACATGGGCCCACTTCTCCCATTTTTGCCCAAAATAGTGGCCCAGGTAAAAGCCCACAAAGGACAGGAAAAAGGTCCAGAGGCCAATAAAGGAAATGGACCGGTAGATGCTGACCTTTAAAACGGCAAAACTCACCCCCACAATGAGGGCATCAATACTGGTGGCAATGGCCAGGGGTAGCATGTCCTTGGGGGCAAAACCCCCAGATAGGTCTTCCTGGTCCTTGGCTTCCCAGATCATGTTAATACCTAAAATCAGTAGGAGGACAAAGGCCACCCAGTGGTCCCAGTCTTGTATGAGCCGGTAAAAACGCCCCCCTAAAAGATAGCCCACCAGGGGCATCAAGGCTTGGAAAAAACCAAAGTAAAGTCCCACCAATAAACCCTGCTTTACTTGGGCCTTTTTCACCGACAAGCCCTTGCACAGGGCCACGGAAAAGGCATCCATGGAAAGACCCACTGCCGTTAGCAATAATGTAATAAAATCCATTTTCTCCCCCAAGCTTTTTATAGGAAATTCTTTTTATATTATATAAGTTGCCTGGGGATAATTCAAGGCATCCTGGCCAAGGGTTGGTTTAAAGACTCCTCTACTTCCCTCCATTCTGGAAAGAGCCGGTCCAGGTAGGCATAAAAGGCCCCATTGTGGTGGTCTTCCAGGAAGTGGACTAACTCATGGACCAGGACATAGTCCAGGGCCTGGACAGGTCTTTGGGCCAGGTAGAGGCTGAGCCAAATCCTCCGGTCCCGGGGGTTGCAGGTTCCCCAACGGCTGTCCATCTTCTTCACCCTCCATTCCTTGGGATAGAGGCCCAGGTTCTTTGACCAATAGGTCAGCCGGTCCGGGACCCGGGCCTTGACCTGGCTCCGGTAAAATTCCAAAAGCAAGGTCTCTCGACCCTCCCGGTCCAGGTCTTCTTTCAAAGTCATCACCAGGTCATCCCCCCTTAGGTCCACCCGGTTTTTATCGCCTTGGACAAGTTTTAAAGGGTAGGGCCTCCCCCATAAGAAATGCCTCTCACCCTCTATATAGTCCGGGTCCTCCAGGACCTGGTGGGGAGAAATCCTCTGGAAGAGCCAGTCCTTCTTGTCCTCTAAAAAAGCCAAGGCCCCCTTTTTCCCCAGTTTTTGGTCCAAAGATAGGGAAATCTTTCCCTGGGAGGGGTGGATCCGTAAGTAAATATTTTTTTGCCCCTTGCCATAGGTCAGGTCAATGGGGTAACCATAAAAATCAATCTTTTCCTTCAAGGCTTCCTCCTTTATCCTCCCTCCATTATAAGGGAAAAATAAATTTTAAGATATTCTTTCTTGGCCCTTGCACTTTTTAAAAAAAACTATCATAATAGAGGTGATTGGAGGTTATATAACTATGATTGACGTTATCATTATAGGTGCCGGCCCTGCTGGGGTTAGTGCAGCCTTGTATGTAAAAGCAAGAGGCAAGAATGTCTTGCTTCTTGAAAAAGATAAAATCGGAGGTTTAATTGCAAATGTTTCTAAAGTAAGTCACTATCTTTCCCTAGACAAGGACGAAACCGGACCAAGTTTTGCAAAAAAATTAGCTGACCAGCTGGCCCAGGCCCAAATTCCTGTCCACTACGAAGAAGTCCTCTCTCTAAAAAAAGAGGACCAAGGCTTTCTTGTCCAAACAAGTCAAGACAGCTACCGGGCTGAAAAAGTGATTTGCGCCTCAGGGTCCAGCCTAAAAGACCTGCCCCTAAGGCAAGAGGAAGAAATTCCCTACCACCACTGGCCCCTGGGTCAAGAAGACCAGGTCAAGGGGAAAATCGTCTTGATGAACGGCGGGTCTGACGGAGCTTGTAAGGAAGCTCTCTACCTGGCCAAGTATGCCAAGGAAGTCCACATCATCCAGGTCCAAGAAGACCTGCTTTGTATCCATGAATTTAGGGAAAGAATTGAACAGTCCCCCAATATTTTCGTCCATACATCTGCCCAGCTGGAGTCTGTCAAGGTTAAAGACGGCCTTTGCCTGGAAGCAAGCTTTGCAGGCCAAGTCGTCCAAGACCCCCAAGGCTTGGAAATTTATGTCCAAATTGGGCAAAATGGCAATACCGGCTACTTAAAGGACCTGGCTAATCTTGAAGGATCCTTTGTCAAAGAAGACCTGGCCTCTTCTCTCCAAGGCCTTTACTTTGCCGGCGACCTAAGGGTCAAGGCCGTTAAACAAGTGGCTACCGCTGTTAGTGACGGTTGTTTAGCTGGCATCCAGGCCTGTAAATAATTGATAGAAATGACTAAAGCTCCCCAAGGGGAGCTTTAGTCTGTCTTGGCCTACAAGCAAATAGCCCCGCAACTTTTGGTTGCGGGGCTATTTTTAGCCATTTCATTTCTCTTTTAGTTAAGTTTAGGATCCAAAATCCATTGGTCCGAGCTTACATCATAGGAATAGAAGTGGCCCTTGTTTAAGTCCACTCCATAACGAACCAGGGTCAACCTATGACTGGGATGGTCTTCTACTAGGTCAAAGCGGTAAAAATTAGTCTTAATGGGGGGATCCAAGTCATCTGCCTCTACTACAAATAGCTTGTAGGGTGGCTTTTTGTAATCCGAGGACAATTTGGTATACAACATGGTATAGGCAATTTCTTCATCGGTCTTGACTTCCTTGCCTTGGATTTTGATGGTGTAGTTTTCTTGGTCCCAGGAAATCTTTTCTTGGAGAAGCTCAACTACGGCCCTGAGGGGGACGAAGCTTCTTTCTTCCCGGATGACAGGTTTCACATCCAAGGGGACTTTTTTTGCCCGCTCCAGGGC
Source organism: Urinicoccus massiliensis (assembly GCF_900120405.1). Classification (GTDB taxonomy): domain Bacteria; phylum Bacillota; class Clostridia; order Tissierellales; family Peptoniphilaceae; genus Urinicoccus; species Urinicoccus massiliensis. The sequence continues at coordinate 641,365 of NZ_LT635493.1, forward strand.
CTGGCTTATTTTTTCTCTTTGGTGTTTTTCTTCACTTCCGGCCTTGTAAATGGCATCCAGGTCTTCTTGGGCCAGGACAAAGGCTTCTTTTTGCCCCAACTTTAAATAGATTACCCGGTCTAGGCTTTTTTGGTCGGGACTTTCCTTGCTAATGAGGATTTCTTGGCTCGTATGGAACCAGGTTACCTGGTAGTCCAGATTTTCCGCCACAAAGCGTAGGGGGACCAGGGTCCGGTTATCCTCTACAAAAGCAGCAGGCTTACTTTCTACCGTCTTTCCATTAATTTGAATCTTCAGGTCTTTTTGGCCAAAAACCAAACCCGGTAGACAGGTTAGGGCCAGAACCAGGGCTGCCATGTTTTTCTTTTTCATTGAATCCCTTCTTTCCTTTTTAATAAGTAGTTTCTTCTAGGCTTAGGATATCACTTTATCAGGATAAATTCAACTTCTCATTCATTTGCTCTAGCTAAAATAAACATTCCTCTATCAGGTCCTTGTTTTTCAGCTGGTCGATCCAGTCTTTAGGAATGGCCTCATAACCATAGATAATCCCAGCCAGACCTCCTGTCACAGCCCCGGTGGTGTCGGTATCGCCTCCCAGGTTAATGGCCTTTAGGACAGCTTCCTTGTAGGAGCTCGTCTGGGCAAGGCACCAAAGAGAGGCCTCCAGGGTGTGGAGGACAAAACCGCCGGATTCTATTTGGTCCTCTTCCTGGTCCATCTTCAGGCCCAGGCCCTCTCCAGCCATTAGTTTTCTGGCAATATGGATATAGTCCACACAGGCCTTTTGGGCAATTTCATGACCATGGGTCAGGGCAGACACATCCCGGATTTCTTGGTCCGTCGCCTCGGTAAAGGCCAAAGGTAAGATCCGCATCAGGGATCCGTTGCCGTTGGAATAAAAATCATCCAAGCCATGGCCCAGGCTTATGGCCTCCTGGGTGGTAGTCCCCACATCAAAAGTCTCCCCATGGGCCGTAAAGTCCCCCTTATAGAGCCAGCTTTCAAAATTTCTTCGGATGTCTTCCAAGTCAATACAACCCTTGTCCCGGATGGACTTACAGGTAGCCAGGGTCATGCTGGTGTCATCCGACCAGGTTCCCGCCTCTTGGTTCCAGGTCCCAAAACCCACCATATCCTTACAGGTAAAAGTCCCCCTTTTCTTAAATTCATAGGGAACCCCCAAGGCATCCGCCACTGCCAGGCCATAGATTCCATCTCTTAATTGTGCCATTTTATCCCTTCCTTTCCATTTGATTCTATCAATTCCTTAAATCGAAAACCTTCCCCTTGATTACCTAGCCAGTCCCATAAGATTCTACTCAGCTCTGTCTTGAGACAAGACATTCTTTCCAATAAAAGATTGTCCCAGGACATAAACCAGTGGACGTTTTTTAACCAGGTCAATAAAACCCTCTTTGTTTAGCTCTCCCAACTCCATCTTGATCCTGTATGGATTGGCTAGACCCTGTGTATAGCCAATAATGTCCTCCCTCTTTAAGCCGGAATTGCCGTCAAAATAATAATTTTGCGCTAAAACATATAAAATCGCTTTTTTTAACTTGGTATTTATTTTTTCTTCATTTTGGATCCATTCATCCGCCTCTTTCAATTGGCCAATCTTTCCACCCAAGCTATCAATTATGTCTTCTTGGCCGGCTATTAATATTTTTAAAAATTCATCAATGAAATAATTCATTTCCCCCTTTGAAATGGCTGCATTTGCTATTTGAAAGGCTTTATAATATCTAGTCCTTTTGATCCAAGACCCCCGGGCCAGGGACATGGCCGTTAAATAATTAAACTCCTTACGCAAGTACATACTGCTTATAAACCTGCCTGCCCGGCCATTCCCATCATAAAATGGATGGATGTAGCCAAAATAATAATGCCCTATGGCCACCCGGACCAACAAGCTTAGATCTTCATTTTTTAAAAAAGACAACCATTTAACCAGGTGGTCCTGGATTCTTCTTTCTCCATAGACACCCTCATGGATGATTTCACCATCTACCGCCCCTCTTTTTTTCACATAAACATGACTTTTCCGAAATAAATCCCCATCCGGTAAGTCCCTTTGGTCAATCTCCCCGGAGGTTATCCTATCATAGATCGTCCGGACATCTTTTAGGTCTTCCGGGCAAGATAAGGCCCCATCTTGATACAATAAAACATAGGAATTTGCCATACTAGCAAACCGCCCCTCCCTTGTCCCTTTAGACAACAAGTGGCTTCTTGTTGTTTCGACAAGTTCCTCTTTGCTGGACTCAATCCCCTCTAAATCATTGCTACTTTTTAATTCGCTAGATATAATGTCAATTAAAAACGAATTCTTGGCAATGCCGGGCAAATCTTCCTCCAGCCTCCTGAGTATGTCATCATTTTTTCTTATTTGATCCATCCATTTTGCCGTATCCTTATTAAAAACAAAATAAAGCTCCAATGTAGTGTCATGCCCAAAAGGCTTGATAAATAAACCCGTCCTTAAAGTCTCCTCAAAGCCAAATCGACCTGCATATGTATTTTCATAAATATTCTTGTTTTCATAATATAATTTGTTTAAATACCTCATAGTCCACCCCATAATAAATAAAAAACTAAATTTTTAAATTTATTAAATATTATATCACACAATAAATTAAAAAATGTAGATTTTTTTAATCTATATTTTTTATGGTCCTTTTTATTTAAATAAATGCAAGGTTTCTTTTAAATAAAAAGATCTATAAAGCTGTTAAAAAAAGCCCAAAGAGCTATAATAAAGATAAGGTCTTACCATATATGAGTATTTTAAGAAGGCTAGAAATTCTATTATGCGGGTTTGATTCCATTTTGCCCTTGTCGATAGTTGGCAAAGGTTGAATCAAGATACACTTGTAGACTATGCTTATAGGCTTTTAAAAGACGAGTAACATAAAGGAGACTAGCGAGAATTATGTTAGAATTGAAAAATGTAACAAAAAAAGATAATTGGATATATGCTGACTACTATCCTGAGGATTGGGGAGAAAGGGGGTCAGTCGCCTTAAATTGTTTAGATTTAGATGATTATAGAGTCCACTTATCCCCTAGAGATGAGAAAGAATATAAGACCTATCCCTATGCCGTTGAAGCATTAAATGGACTAAGAGATATGGCAGAAGGGGAAAGAGACTTGGAAGACTGTGTCATTATGTGGTATTAAAAGATGAAGTGAGTTTTTCGGAGGATTATTTTGATTGATTGGATAAGAGCTGAAAATGCAGGTAAATTAAGAATCTGCTTGAAAGATGGAAGTAGTTTTATTGCCTCAGGAAATGGACTAGAAATTGGTGAAGATATCGGAGAAGATGAAGATATGTTTTTTATCAGATACCAGGGCAAGCCTATGATGCTGCCACTTTCTAGCATTGAAGGCATTGATATTTTAGATGAAGGCACTTAGGCAAAGATATTTAATAGGGATAAAAAAAGAGGGTTGACCCCTCTTTTTTTATATGAAATTTGACCTGGTATAAGGAAAATTTTTCTAATTCTTGCACCCACGAGGGGTGCGACGCGGTCGCAAATGCAAATGAAAAACGCGAGAAATATTTCAATCCACGCACCCGCGAAGGGTGCGACTAAGGACAGACCAGGTCACCACTCAGGTCAATCCGATTTCAATCCACGCACCCGCGAGGGGTGCGACAAAAGGAGCAAGCAATGACCGACTGGGAAAAAGACTATATTTCAATCCACGCACCCGCGAGGGGTGCGACTAACACGGATAAGTTTAAGGATGGGAAAAATGAAAATTTCAATCCACGCACCCGCGAAGGGTGCGACTTATTTTTGGCTACAAGCTCTATAAAAAATACCAAATTTCAATCCACGCACCCACGAGGGGTGCGACGGCAATACATAGCTTCGCATAGTGTGTAATAGTCATTTCAATCCACGCACCCACGAGGGGTGCGACCTGGAAATAATGAAAGCTTAATTACTTTTCTTCTTATTTCAATCCACGCACCCACGAGGGGTGCGACGCCAAATATTAATACTGTCTACGATTGATTGTACATTTCAATCCACGCACCCACGAGGGGTGCGACTGGTTTCTGGTGTTGCATTTGTAAAAGCGACTAAGTACATTTCAATCCACGCACCCACGAGGGGTGCGACAAATATCAAAAAGAATTTACAATGGCTCCTGGACATTTCAATCCACGCACCCACGAGGGGTGCGACCTTTTAATTACAAAGTAGCAACTACACTCCAAAAATTTCAATCCACGCACCCGCGAGGGGTGCGACTCTCTTTATGAAGCAGCGGAACTTAACGATAAGGTATTTCAATCCACGCACCCGCGAGGGGTGCGACACAACTTTGTCTATGATGTCCACTCCATCATCAAGATTTCAATCCACGCACCCGCGAGGGGTGCGACTAATTATGCTAAAGACAATCACAATTGACGGAAAGATTTCAATCCACGCACCCACGAGGGGTGCGACCTTTAATGAGCAGTACAAGTGGACCTGGGACACAAATTTCAATCCACGCACCCACGAGGGGTGCGACCCTCGTCGTGGATGTGCATGACCACCGGGTCAAAGGATTTCAATCCACGCACCCACGAGGGGTGCGACATGGTCTATTTAGCATCTAAAGACCTGGCAGAAAATTTCAATCCACGCACCCACGAGGGGTGCGACCTAATCAACACCTGGGGAGAACATGCGGAGGTGCATTTCAATCCACACACCCACGAGGGGTGCGACCATCATAGACCAAATTATCGCCTTATCATAGGCAATTTCAATCCACACACCCACGAGGGGTGCGACACGGCAGAATATAAAGTCGAGGTTACGAGGATATATTTCAATCCACACACCCACGAGGGGTGCGACAAAGGCCCGAGATAGGACTCTTTGCCTATCCGGGAATTTCAATCCACACACCCACGAGGGGTGCGACCAAAAAGCAAGATAAACCACAAGATGTAGTAAGCATTTCAATCCACACACCCACGAGGGGTGCGACTTTAACTGTTCATTCCTAGTCCTTGATTCTTTTGAATTTCAATCCACACACCCACGAGGGGTGCGACTGACGAACCAGCGGACTAACGCCTCTTTAGATAAATTTCAATCCACACACCCACGAGGGGTGCGACTGTAATTTTTAGCCATTTTTAGGCTTTTTTATTGCAGCTAAGTCATTTTTTATAGAGTTTTGTCTCTCGTCTTGCTTTTTTCTGTGAGATAGGTCTAGCTTTTTTCTGTCCAGCTAGACTTCTCATCCTATAAAATCAAGAGGTCTTTTTCCGGATTATAGGAATGATCCACTCCTAGCGTTTCAATTCTTTTTTCCCAATGTTTTCCTAAATTGTAGATTCGAATGGAGTCTTTTTTTGGATCAATTATTTTTTCCAGCTTATTTTTTATATTTACCAGGTCTGCTGGATAGATGTTTAATTCAAAAACGGAGTTTTGTACTCTTTGTCCATAATCTGTGCATACTTTAGCCACTTGCCTTAGTCTTTTTTGCCCCTGGGCACTGACTGTTTCTACATCATAAGTAATCAATACTTGCATTTAACCCTCCCAAATAAACGGTGGATAGGATTCAATATCTCCTCTTAAATAGGCATTTAAAAGTTGAGCCTGGACATGCGGAAGAAGCCCCAGGCTAATTTTTTCTTCAATAAAGGGGTGGTAGATTTCTTCATGTTCTCTTTCATTCCAATATTGAAGAAGGAGGTTTCTTCCCTTGTCATTTATAAGGCAGGCCTGATTTTCTTTTATTTCAAAATGACTCCTATTGATTCGATTTAAGTTTACCATAGATAGGCAAAATTTATCTACTATATAGGCCCTCATTTCTTCAATCAGGTCTAAGGCCATACTGACTCTTCCTGGTCTATCGGTGTGAAAAAAACCTGCATAGGAATCAATACCTACACCTTCTAAGGCCTGGGCTATACTATTGGTTAAAAGGGCATAAAGGAAGGATAAGAGGGCATTAAAGCAATCTTTTGGTGGTCTTTTGCTTCTTTGGATAAAGTAAAAATCTTGTCTTTGCTTGACGATTAATTCATCTAAGACAGAAAAATATTCTCGAGCAATGATACCCTCTATCCCCCTTATACTGTCTTTGTCTGTTTGTTTGGGGATCTCTAGCATAAATTCTTTTATGGTTTGGATCGCTTCTTCCAGCCTATTTAGGTCAACTGTTTCTTTATGGTCTAATTTTCCCCGAATTAATATTTTTCTTGAATTGTAGGCCTTGGCATAGATGATATTTTTTACAAAATCCAGAGATTCTTGAGAGTCTGCCAGTTGATATTGCTTTTTCCGCGTATAAATATTCCCATAGGATGCCCCCAAAACCCGACCACAGTATTTTCCATAGGGGGTAAAAAAGCTAATGGCTACATTTTCTTCCATACACATTTTCATTAGGTCTGGACTGACTCCCATATAATTAAAGCAGATAATTTGTTTTAAAATGTGAATAGGATATCTTGCTATTCGTTGGTTTTCCAAGCTAATGACGATATTTCGTCCTTCTTTTCTTAAATAGTAGTCAGGATTGGTGACATATAGAACATTTAAAAGTTTTTTCATAGTTCTGCCCCATAGATATATCGCTGGATATTTTTTGATTTTTTCGTCAGTCTTGGCCTGCACTCCTCATAAATAGAGCACAGCCTACAATTTTTAAAATATTCTGCAGGTGGAATGTATTTTCGCCGGTAGTAGTCATGCATTTCTTGGGCTGATTTTATGGTTAAGTTTCTAAGGTCTTGGGTAAAGTCTACCCTTTCTCTTGTATCTGTTTGTTGGTAGTAAAGGTAACCATAGTCTAATTTAATTGAGAGGTTTTCTTCAATGCAGATCCCCTGGGCCATTAATTGAACTTCGTCATAGGCATATTTTTTCTTTTTTCCTCTTTTATACTCTACAATCACAGGTTGCCACTTACCTGACCTGTTTTCCAACTCGACTCCTTCTTCTGCCTTGTGAAACTCAATCAGGTCCAGGGTTCCTGATAGGCCTAACTGGCAGGAACTAACGTCCATGGCCCTAGAGAGGATTAAACCCCTTCTTTTTTCTTTAATAAAGGGTTGGTCTACCTTTTGATGAATGATTTGTCCTTGGCTGGTATAGATATTCTCAGACCAAATTTGCTCGATGTGGATCAGGGCCCATTGCCTTTTACAAAATAAGAAATGTTGGATACCGCTTAGCATCAAATAATCATCTTCTACATACATTTTAAATGCCTGTTAAATGGTCTAATTTAAGTCCTTTTTCTTGATATTCTTTTAGTTTTTCTTGGTCTAACCCAATTTTATAGTCTTGGTAGCTTGTTTTTAAATTTTCGCTGCTGATGGGTTCATAAACTAGGAGGTCTTTTATTTTTCCACTGGATACATCTCCAATTTTTGATGAGTGTTGGAACCAATAGATGTCTTTTACTTCCATAGAGCCATCTGGTCTGGCAGAAGATACATCGTTAATAAATAAGGTTTGGATGCACTCTTTAAGGGTTTTGACGTCTTCTTCATCGAATCCTGTTTTTTCAGCAAAATAGCAGTTAATGCTTCCATTGACAACATACACTCCATAATCTACAAAATGTTTTGTCCCCATGGTGTCGGAAGCTCGTCCTGCAGATTCCATCCCATTAATGCTTTTTGTTATTTGCATGGTTGTCGTTTCAATGGGTTCAAGGGATTTTGCAATGGAGATACTCACAGGCCCTCTGATGCCTAGAGATCTTTTTTGATAGGTAATGACATGTCCAAAAGAACGCATATCCAACCATTTTTCACAAGCCTTTTCTTCTACTTCTTCATCACTTTGTTTTTTTGTAAATTCAGCGTCAAATCTTTTTTCTAAGGAGCGAAAACCATCATCACTGCGGTCTAAAGATTTTACAAAGATGTCATGGCCCAGGTCTTGCATCCGGTTTCGAATTTTTCTCTTGATACATACATCGCTGATTTCACCAAATCCTCGATTGTCAATCCTCGGCATGTTTCCTGTTAAGGGGTCTCCGTTGGGGTTGGCTCCTCGAACTTCAATTGTAAAGATAAAATCTACTTTATTGTTAATCATTTTTCCCTTCTCCTTCTTGTCCCTTACTTTCTTTTTTCTTAAAAATTTCCGCCATCTGAGCCTCATAGCCAAAAATAAATCCAGGCCCTAGGGGGCGGTTGGTTTCTGGCAATTGATAGTCATAGTTGTCCTGCAATAAGTTTGTTACCTCTGAAATTTCGTGTTTGATTTTTTTATAAATCCCTCTTTTATCTTCACTTAACTTTAACTTCTTTTCATAGGGCTTCATGAGGTTTCTGAGTTGTAGGTTCATGGTTACAGGCTTGTTTACAAAGCTGGTCCATAGCTTTTCTGCATTTGTCAGTCGATATGGACCAGTGTCTTTTTTCTTTTGATCTGGGCCTTCCTCATTTTTTCCACTGCTGAAATTTTTTTCATAGTTTGTCGCTTCCAGTCTTTCATAAAGAGCCAGTAAACGACCAAATAAGTAGGACCGATCTATGTTTTGTCTATCTAACATATTATCTTTGATTCCCTCCTGATTTTTCAGTGCTACCAGGGCACAAGATTTAATCGTAGGCCAAGTTTTATCGTAATTCAACCTATTGCGCACATTCATTTCTAAAGCACGGACAATATTTCTTGGCATGTCTCTGCCCTCAATAATGGCCGCTAGGATATTTGCATATTGGTCCGTTACAAACTGTTTCTTTGCAACCTCCAGGCCCTTTTCTCTTTCTATTCCATAGGCAGCCTGGATTAATTTTAAGGGGTTGGGCGTATAGTCAAAGTCCTTAATTTCTTTGCCATATCCTGGCCAATGGTATTTTTCTTGCCATCTTGCCAAGTTTTCCTTGAGTCTCGACCCATCCATTTCTCGAAAATACTTTACCGCTACTCGTCCATTGCTAACCTTGTCTACAACGGCCAAATAATATTTTGATGTGTCAGAAAACAAAATTCGCCCGCTGGTAAAGGACTTCACAATGTCTTCTGCGTTTTTATCCGCTAGTTTCAAGGCTGAGTTCTCTTTAGTTTTTGCCTTTTCTTTTGCTTTGTTCAATAGGGCTTCCCCGGGACTTTGTGGTCTTTTAACTTGGATTGACTTTCCAATATCTAGCTTGGATTCATTTTTAATGTCGTCTGAAAACCAAGAAAGAGCATAGCTAAGTTCTCCCAGCCACCTGGATGTTTTTTCTCCATCCAGAAGGCTCTTTGCCATCAAGATAATCTTCTGGCTGGAATCTTTTCCAATTTTTATGGTTTCATCAGGATTGATGAAGCGTCCCTTGTAATTTTCTGGATTGGCTGTAATTTGTGAAATCAGCCTGGCCGATCCAATTAAGGGGCGGTGTTTTACGCACAGATAGTCTTCTTTTCCACTGATATTACAGGTTATCTTAGGAGAACCTTGCTTTTCATCACAAAAATGGACATAGTTGATAAATTTTTCTTGCAGGTCTTTGTTCTCGCTTAGACTTACCATGGAATCTTGTCCTTGGTATTGAATTTTAAAGGTCATAAAGACTTTAGAAAAATTTAACTCCTCCCATTTTTCTTTCTCTCCTGACCGGTTTAAGTACCTAATAATTTTGTCTTCTTTTTTACCATCCTTCCACTCATAGGTGAGAAATAATTTATTTAAAATCTTCTCAAAGACCTCTGCTTGCTTGATAAAATTATAAACAATTCTTACGAAGTCAATTTCCTCGTACTCTAGCCATTCTTCCATTTGCTTTAAATAGGCCAAGGATTTTTTCTCTCCATCCTGGATGATATAGTCAAAGTTATCAAATAATGGATGGGGACTAATTCCACTGGATCGAGCGACTGAATCTTCCGTGACTGGGAAGATTGCAAGTTCACCCTGGGCTAAAATTTTGGCCTCCAGCAGTTGACTCTTGTCGTCTAAGGTAACTTCCACGATATTCTTCCCATTAGATTTCATGGAATTATGGTATATAGGTAAGATTATTTGTCCGTCTTCATCCATCTTTCCAACAAGGTCCTTTTCCAAGGCATAGGTGTAGGTCTGGTATAAGGCTGTTAATAAACTCAACGATTCACCCCCTTAATAATCCTCTAATTCTTCCTCTACTGCTTTTGTGATTTTGGCTTTTTTAAACGTATAGTTTGACACCTGGTTAATAATGGGACTATCTTCTGGTCTGATGTAGCTGATCCTTCCCTTTTTCATATTAATAGGAGCAAAACCTGCTTGAAGTAAACCTCCCGGTTCTTGCGGATAAATAAAGCCATTGAACATCAAGCCAAAGCCCCGGTCTGTTTGATCATAAAAACCTGGGTCTTTTTTATATTGGTCTTCTGTTAAGGCTTCTATATAACCCATACACTCACTCACCCCTAGGAAAATCGGTCTTCGTCCACCTCTTTTTAAAGATCTTTCTGTAATCGCCTCGTGCTTTTTGAAGTTCCGATCATTTTTTAAGTCTTCCCGGTTTTCGTTCCATTCAAAATGGAATTTTACATAATAGCATACATTTGTAAGATAGGTGTAGGCACTTAAATCCGGGTCATAATTTTTTAAAAGAAGTCGGGTCCCTTGGGTGTAACTTTCTATTTTATTCATAATCCGAACCTCATCTACTACATTGGTCAGAACCGGTTTAAAATAGTTTGCATCCAAGATTCCCCTAAGCATTTCCTGGGTCGGGACGTCATAGGAGTGCTTTTCTCCCCCCGGTTTACTTTCCGGAGTTGTAATTAAGGCTTTTGGTCCATAGACCTTGGCGTAAAAATAAATGGATTGATTCATTTGTCTCACCTCCTTTCAATCAATCTTCACGTTAATATAATACTATTAAATAATATCTACGTCAAGTTTTTTTATTTATTCTCCTTGTGACTTTTGGTATAATAGATGAGTCAGCAGAATGCTGTGGATTGAAAAACGTTTATATATGACTAAGATTAAGACCTGATCTAGGGTCTTTTTCTTTTTTAATAGGTCGGAAGACCCGGGCTGTCAAAATTTAAGCCAAAAGTTTCATCATAATTTCCTACACTAACAACATAAACCATCCCGTCTAGAATCTGTTCACAATTTACAAGGTCTTGGTCTCGTATGGTTACCGTATGCCTAGATAGGTTTTTCATTATGGCCTTTACTTTGACTAGATTTGAAAAATCATAGGTCCTGAAAAAATCTTGTTCTAGGTCTCTAATTTGGTTAAGGTCGTTTTTCGTCTCCTCATACTCCACAACAGCTGTTTTTTGATTGTCTTCAATGAGTTGGAAGCTGCTATAGGCTGTTTTAAAGGATGGAAGTAAGTTTAAATACAGGGTTTTCTCCCACAGGTCTCCCGACCTTTCCTTATAGAGTTGATCCCGAATCTCTTCATTCTTCCCCAGCAAGTCTAAAAGCTCAGATAGGTCTTTTGCCTTTAAGTTGGCATAGAGTTTGTTAAAATATTTCTCTGTTACTTTATTTAAATCAAACCCTTCTCCTGATTCGTGTAGGACCAGTTTGCTGGCTGTTTTTCTTTCTACCATCTCTTTCATCGGTGTAATTTTTTCTTCATTCCTATCCAGGTTTACCAAATAGGTGTAGGACACAGGTCTTTTCCCTTCTCGATTGCACCTTCCCATGGCCTGGATTACCGAATCCATTCCCGTCAAAGACCGAATGACACAGGCAAAATCAACATCAACTCCCGCTTCAATTAATTGGGTGCTTACTACACAAATCTTATCCCCCTTCTGGAGCCTCTCTTTAATTTCTTTAATTCTCTTCAAGCGGTGGTAGGCTGTTAGGTTCGTTGTTAAATAGTAGATATCATTGTTGAGGTTACTTTCTTTTAACAGGTTATATAGTTTTTTTACCACTGACTTGGTATTTAGGATAATTAAAGTAGAGTCATCCTTGTGGCTTAAGGCCAGCTCTTCTAGGCTTTTTAGGCTGTATTCTTCAAGGGGATCCTTAAAAATCTTTAATTGCACTCGCTCAAAAGTTTTTAAATCTTCAACGCTTAGGGACACAAGGTCTTTTTTCCTTCCTTGTAAATCTCCATAAGAAAGTCTGTGTTTTAAGCCCTTATAAGAATAGCTAGGCTGGGTTGCTGTAGATAAAACAATTGTAGCCTTCATGGCAACCTTCATAAAATTTAGGGCCAGATTGGTAATATAGAGAACTTCTGTTGGTAAAGATTGCAGTTCATCTAAAATAATTACAGAAGAAATCATAGACTTAAACCTAGTTAGGTTGGCTGATTTTCCCTTAAAGATAGAATTAAAAAACTGGACCATGGTGGTTAGAACAACAGGAGAAGACCAATCATCCATTAGGTATTTTTTCCTTATGAATTCAAGAGCATCATCTGAGTCATCAGTCTGGTCTTTTTCCTCTTCATTCACAACATTTGAATGGTGTTCCAGTATCTCTTCTCGGTTTTTTAAAATCGTTTTCATCTCTTCTGCATTTTGTTCAAGTACAGATAGGTAAGAGGTTACATAAAAAAACCGTTCCTTCCCTTGCTTCTGCATCTGGTTGACCCCATAACTCAAGGACAGAAGAGTTTTTCCAGCTCCTGTAGGAAGATCTAGCCTATAAATACCAACTTGGTCTTCCAGAGCCCTACCCAGAATAGCTTGAGAAATCTTATTTCTTGCCATGTTTAATGTTGTTTCATCCGGGTCAAAAGAGGCGTATTTTTCATCCACATTTTCCTTGAACCTATCAACTAGAGCCTTCCTAGCATCTAGGTCAATGTCCTGGATAATTTTTGCATATGAGTTGATGGAATCTTTAATATCCGCTGATTTAAGTATAGAAACTAAAAGCCGAATGAGCATACTTTTATAAAAATAAAGGGCTTCTTCCTTATCTTCACTTGTTTCTTCAGCTAAATTTTCCAGTTTCTTTATAAGTCTGCTATATTCAAGAAATCCCTCTCTATAGAGATTCTTTAAGTCGATCCCCTTTTCTTTAAAGGCAAGAAGCCCTTCCCAGTAAATTTCTTGTAAATCTATGCTCTTATCAAGCTCTATTTTATGAGCTCGAGCCAGACTTACATACTCATAAGTATTTTTTTGATTTTTCCGAACCAGGTCATATTGACTGTGATGAGACATAATCACATAAATCAAGGAACTGGTATAATCTCCTAGATCTAAGATATCCAATCTATCTTCTTGAAAGGCTGTATAAAATTCCTGCCACTCCTCTTGATCTCCATGATTGAAAAAGTCTTCTTGAATTTTAAGGATAAAGGCCCCTCCTAAACTTGAATGGTCCACATGGGCCTGGCTGGAGTTTTTGAGTTTATCCTGGAAAGCTTTTTGAATTTTACCCAAATCATGGAGACATCCCAGAAGTAGGGAAACCTTTTCCAGGTCAATTTTCTTCCCTATTTTTTGACATTCTCTCCCTGTATTGATTAGGTGATGAATTAAAAGTTGCCTCTTTAATTTATTCCCTTGGTCTATATGAGCATATTTTTTTTCAAACAAAACACTCCTCCTACCCACAGTTTCATTCTTTACATCTTTATTATATAGCAAGACTTTATTTTTTTAAACATAGGACAAATTTTTGTTTGAATCTTAAACTCCTTATTTTATTTTTCGTGCCTTAATCATAAAGCTGTTAGCCATGGATTGTAAATAATCATCTACACTTAAATGGAAGCGCCGGTATCCACTGACATCTATATGAGGACCTGTGTGTTCCCGAATGAGCTCCACTTGAAAGCCGTGGTCTAAAAAGCAGTCCACTACTTGGGTCAGGGTGTGGTTTTGCATTTTTACCGCCCCATACTTGTCGATTTCCTGTTTCATATAGGCCAAGCTTGGATTTTTAGATTGGTCTGTAAAGCTTGTATAGTAAACACCTCCATCCAACAATAAATCGTGAATTTTTGAAATATGGTCGTTGAGGTCTTCAATTAAATACAAAACAGATGTACTAATGGCTGTGTGAAAAGTTTCCGTCAGGTTGGCAATGTTGTCTTCAACATAAAAAGTAACCGGATAGTCTTGGCTGTTTTCTTTCGCTGCTGCAATGGATTGTCTAGCCAAGTCTACGCCCACTGCCTTTTCATAGGGGTAGCGGTCATAGAGTTTTCGAAGAAGGACTCCCCGGTTGCAACCAAAATCTAAAATCTTTTTGCCTAAAATATCCTTGGGGTCCAGTAGGTCAATGGTGGCGGGCCAGGCGTATTCATGGTCTTTTTCCATAGATAGGTCTCCCCCATCTTCTTCTGACCACCAGGTTTCATAACTTGTGTCCATAAAAGCCTCCTTATATAATGTATTTAGGTTGTTAAAGGTAACCTATAACCCTTTATCGACTAAGTATTATTCAGTTTTACTGTATAATATTGTTATTAGATAGAGTGTACTCGTCGCCTCCTTGAGATTTAATCTCGTTCTTGAAAGAGTGAGTCCTCTAATCTTTTAACTGTTTACGTATAAGTTAGATGTTGACTGATTTTCAGTACTTCGTATCTCCCATAAGGCAGTAACATTATTAGATTTAGAAGGTTCTATCTAAAATACTTTTTTATGAGGTTTCAAATGTTTTATTTAGGTATCGATATTGGTAAAAATACTCATGTTGCTTCATTAGTTGATGACAAGAAAAAAGTTATTTTTAAAGCTTTTTCTTTTTCAAATTCCATTGATGGTGCTGAGAGTTTAATTTTAAAATTAATACCTTTCAAAAACAAACTTGAAATAGGTATGGAAGCTACAGGTCATTATTGGTTATCTCTATACTCATATCTTGTTGAAAAAAACTTTACTGTTCGTGTTATCAATCCAATCCAAACTGACGGTTGGCGACAAGGTATTGAGATTAGAAAGAGAAAAACTGATATTATTGATTCTCTTTTAATAGCTGATCTTCTTAGATATGGAGATTTCGTTGAGACTTCACTTTCTAATGAAGATTATTTGTCTTTGAGAAATCTTTCTAGATTCAGATCTTATCTTGTGTCATCAATTGGCGATCTTAAAAGAAAAACTATTGCACTTTTAGACCAAGTTTTCCCTGAATATGCCTCTTCTTTTAGTAATATTTTTGGGAAAACTTCTAAGGAAATTCTTTCAAATTTCTCTACTCCTTCCGATTTTGAGGATATTAATTCTGATGATTTGAATACTTTTCTTGAATCTGTTTCTAGGAAAAACTATGCTTCTAAGAAGATTAATGAGCTTTCTAAAAAGGCTTCTTCTTCTTTTGGTATTAATTTCTGCCTGGACTCATTTAGTCTTCAAATCAAAATGCTTATTGAGCAAATTTCTTTTATTCAAAATCAGGTTTGTGATGTTGAGAATGAAATTGAGGTTTTACTTGAAAAACTTAATTCTCCAATTACTACTATTCCAGGTATAGGTTCTGTTAATACAGCTACCATATTAGGTGAGATTGGTGATATTAAAAGATTTTCTAATCCTTCTAAACTTGTCGCTTATGCTGGTTTGGATGCTAGCGTTTCTCAGTCTGGAGAATATGAATCTACTTACAATCATATGAGTAAAAGAGGTTCTCCTTACTTAAGGCGTGCTCTTTTTCAATCCGCTCTTAGAGCTGAATTTTGTGACCCTGTTTTTTCTGATTATTATCAGAAGAAAATCAGTGAAGGCAAGCATCATTTAGTTGCTACAAACGCTGTTGCTAGAAAGCTTTGTCATACTATTTTTGCTGTCCTTACTAAGAATGAACCTTATCAAGTGCAGAGTTAGTTTTTGCTTAACTGTTTGCAAATTTTTGATAAAGGTTCTGTAAATGGCGAGCTTTGCTCGGGCGTAGCCTTTACCATTTACAGGTTCTTTTGAAAAAATTACTATTTAAAAGGCAAAAACTTTACTTACCCTATTTTTAATCTTAAACTTTAGGGTGCTTTTTTATGCTTATTTTTATTCAGTTTTTATCAATATCATTACTTATATTTTCTTTGTTTCACCTCTTGACTTTTAATAGTTAGTCTTCCCATTTTGTATTTTTCTACAGTGCTAGTATATCACAAGATTAATTACTTTCTATTCATCTTTTTATAATCATTTTCTAACCTGAATTTTTATTTTTTATAGTATTTTTGAGTTTTATTGATTAATTGAATATAAAAAATGAGGACTTATGCTATTAGGCATAAATCCTCTTTTCTAAATTTTACTGTTTAAAGACTTTAATATTTCTTCCTATCAATTATTTAATTTCCATGATTCCGCCTTAGCTTTTGCATTAATCAAGTCAGAATAAAGCCCATCATTCTTAATCAGTTCTTCATGATTTCCACGTTCTACTATTTCTCCATCTTTTAAAACTAAAATTTGATCTGCATTTCTAATTGTCTTTAACCTATGAGCAATCATTATTACTGTCTTATTTTTTGTTAATGATTCTATTGCTTCTTTAAGTTTATCTTCATTTTCTGGGTCTATATTTGCAGTTGCCTCATCAAAGATTATGATGTCCGCATCTTTTAGCATGGCTCTGGCTATGGAGATTCTTTGTTTTTCTCCACCAGACAGGCTTGCTCCACCTTCCCCAATGATAGTGTCATATCCTTCTGGTAAAGCTTCTATAAATTCATGACATCTTGCTTTTTTAGCAGCTTGAACTACTTCTTCATGGCTTGCATTTTGTTTTCCAAATTTTATATTGTTTTCAATTGTATCTTCAAAGAGATAGACGTCTTGGAAAACTGTACTTATTAATTCCATAAGTGATTCTAGCTTATATTTTCTTATATCTATTCCACCTACCTTTATACTTCCTTTATCAATGTCCCAAAACCTGGAAATTAAATTGCACATAGTTGTTTTCCCTGAACCTGAAAGTCCTACAATTGCAGCCATTGTATTTTCTTTAATTTTACAAGATATGTTTTTTAATATTTTTTTATCCTCGTAGGAAAAAGAAACATCATTAAATTCTATATCATATTTTTCCGGAACTATGTTTTTGCCATCTATATCGATTTTAGGCATACTCATAGTTTTTTCAACTTCTTCAATAGAACTTGTTGCTAGTCTTAAAGTTGCTAATACACTACCCGTTGATTTTATATGATTAAAAGCTAGAAAGGACATTATTATACCCATTATCCCGTCTGAAATATTCATACTTCCCTTAAAAAATAATTGCAATGATGTTGCTATCATAATAACACTAAAGAAAGCTATAATAATATCTTGAATTATGATATAGGGAGTAAGACTTTCTTCCATATCTAAGTTTACTTTTTCATTCTTAGTAATAGACGATATTATTTCCTTATCTCTTATACCTTCAAGATTAAAAGCTTTTATTACAAAAAGCCCCTGTATATATTCTAAAGTTCTTTGCACAAGTTCTGATTGAGATTTTTGCCTAGCAGCAGAACTGGCTTTTGACTTCTTTTCCATATAGGATACGGCGCACAAGTATAATAATGTTCCTATAAAAACAATACATCCTAGTTTAAATTCAAAAATAAAAATCATTAAAGTAAAAACTATTGAATTTATTAAACCACTTAATACACCTACTAGAATAAATGGTGCAGTATTTTCTATATCATCCAATACTGAAGTAGTTATTCCTGTTATATAAGCAGTATTATTTCTATTAAAATATCCCATAGGTACAGTTTTTAAAAGTTTTCCTATTTCTACTCTTTTATTAGCTACCATAAAATATCCTGCGTGTACCTGTTTAAGTTGGGCAAGAGAATTAAAATAGCTTCTTCCAATAATACTTAAAATTAGTAATATTAAAACTATTAATGAAACTTTCATATTTTTATTATCTGAAAAGATTGAGTTTAATACAATATAAATTGCTACAATCTGTAACATATTAAATATGGCGTAAATAAACTCAAAGACCACAGAGACATTTAAATTAGATTTCTCAAGATCTGCAAAGTTCCAAATTTTTTTAAGTCCACTAATCATTTTGCACTCCTTATTTTTTTAGATTTGCTCTCCACATATCTTTATAAGTATTGCTTTTGTTTAGTAATTCTTCATGATCACCAGCACAAGATATTTTTCCATCTTCAACTAGAAAAATCTTATCTACATCAGTTACAGTAGATAGCCTATGAGCAATAATTATAACAGTTTTCCCCTCTATCAATTTAGAAATTGATTCTTGTAACTTAACTTCATTTTCCGGATCTATATAAGCTGTTGCTTCGTCTAATATAAGAATTGGTACATTTTTAAGCATAGCTCGAGCTATAGTAATTCTTTGCCTTTCTCCCCCAGATAAATTACTTCCCCCAGAACCTACTATCGTTTGATATCCTTTTTCTAATGACATAATAAATTCATGACAACCCGAAGCTTTTGCCATTTCTATTACTTCATCATCACGAGCATTTACCTTTCCCATTCTTATATTTTCCATCACAGTATCATTAAAAAGAAAAGTGTCTTGAGATACAAATGCTACCAAATCATATAGTTGTCTAAGTGGAATATCTAATATATTTTTATCTCCAATAGTAACTACTCCATCACTAATATCCCAATACCCAGCAATAAGCTTTGCTATAGTGGATTTCCCAGAACCTGAAGGTCCAACTAAAGCATTAACAGTATTTTCTTCTACAAATAAATCTACGCCCTTTAAAATTTCTTTGTTTTCATCGTATGCAAAATGTAAATCCTTAATCTTAATATCATAGTTCTCAAAATAAGTTATATTATCGCTATGGATCTGTTCATCAGCTGCTAAAATAGAATCTATTCTATTAACTGTTGTTCCTACTTGTGCTAAACTGTCAATAAAATTAATTGCGGCTAATAAAGGACCTGCTACTCCTAATGAAAGTATTATGACCATTATAAAACTACTAATTTCTAGGCTACCCCCTATATACATCAAAAAACCTATAGGCAGTATCGTTATCAAAGTAGTAGGTGATATTGCTTTAGATAACGACATAGAAAATTGGGTATTCTTCATCCATTTATAAAAATATTCAGCATTTGCATAAATACTATTCTCATATTTAGAATAGAAATTCTCACCCTGATTAAAAGTTTTTATAACCTCAATTCCATTGATATATTCGACAATTGACTTATTCATATTAGTATTGACCTCAACAGATTTAGCATAATCACTTGCGTAATCTTTCATAATTAAACCCATAAAGATCATACCAACTGGAATTGAAACTAAAGAAAGAATTGCCAATCTCCAATCAATGATTAATAAATAAATAATGATAAATAGCGGTCCTAATATGTTTGCCGTCATTTCTGGAAGCAAATGAGCTAATGGTCTTTCCATTTTTTCTACTTGGTCAACAATAGTTGTTTTAAATTCTCCACTACTTGTGTCTATTATTTTTCCTAAAGGCATTCTAGGAAGTTTTTGAGCTATACTTATTCTTAAGTTCTTTAAAATTGAAAAGGTTGCTTTATGAGAAATTTTTAGTGCAAATGAATATAAAATTGATTTTAAGCTATACCCAAGAAATATAAATAGACATAGTAACATGTAATATTTAGTATCATGATTCCCCTGAATTAGATTATTTATAATGCTGCTAGCAAAAATATATGGCATAATTCCACATAAAACCCCTATGCTAGAAAGAAGAATAGCAAGTTTAATCCACTTTTTCTCTGTTTCTGCATATTCCCAAATGCGTTTTAAATAGTCCACAACACTCCTCCATTCTAAAATATTTTATTTTGAAAACTCATAAATATTACCTCCACAGTTTTTTATAAACTCATAATCGTGTGTAATAATTATAATGAGTTTTCCTTCTCTCTCCATATCGTGTAGGAAATTAATTAATGTATTCATCTGTGGTTTACATAATCCACTTGTAGGCTCATCTAAGATAATAATAGGTTTATTACTAAGCCTTGCTATAGCAATCAACAATCTTTGCTTCTCTCCTCCCGATAAACTTTGAGGATGTTTTTCAAGATTTGATAATAATCCCATCTTTTCCAACATTTTTTCATTTAGGCTTTTATCTTCACTTACTGTTGAAACTTCCGATAATACAGTTTCTGTAAAAAGCTGAGAGCTAGGATCTTGCATTACCATAAAAATTTCTTTATTTTGTTTTGTAACTTTTTTTTGATTAACAAATACATCTCCGTGACCTTTTGTAATGCCGGTCAATAATTTAATGAAAGTACTTTTCCCTATTCCATTTTTTCCAATGATAAAATTTACTCCCTTATTAAAGGAAATACTAAAGTCAAAAATTTTATTCTTTTCATATTTTTTCTTAAAATTATGACATGATAAATCTCCATTGCTGAAATTATTTTTATCATCCAATAAATTTACTTTATAATATTTATTAATCTCTAAATCACTTTTCTCTATTTTATTAAATGTTCTAAGTCCATATCCTTCTGCAATAGCTTTCAAATTATAATCATTTAAATCTTCTTTTTCGTATAAATTTAAAGACTCATTATCAATAATACAGAGCCTATCCATTATATCTTTTAAATAAAATAATCTATGTTCCACAACAATTATTATCTTATTTAATTCTTTTAATTTCACTAAGGCTTCTTTTAACCTTTCTATAGATTCATTATCTAATGATGAAGATGGTTCATCTAATAAGATAATATCATTTTCAGAAATTGCACAAGCTGCAAGTGCTATCATTTGCTTTTCTCCACCAGATAAATCAAATATATTTTTGCCTAATAAGTATTCTATATTTAAGAGTTTTGAGTATTTCTTTATTCTATTGATTATCTCTGACTTGTCAGTATTTCTATTTTCTAGCTGAAAGGCTAACTCCTCAGTGGAATTCATACAGTAAAATTGAGATTTTGGATTTTGAAATACATTTGAAATAATACATGATCTTTCAAATATATTTTTACTAAGTAAATCTAGGTTGTTATATTTTATTTCTCCACTAATATTAGCATCAAGGTATTCAGGTATTACTCCATTAATTGCTTTTAATAGTGTGCTTTTTCCACATCCAGAATGTCCTGTAATAACTGTAATTTCACCAGCTTTACATTCAAAATTTAGATTTTTTAAGATATTTTCATCATCAAAAGATAAATCAAGCTTTCTTATTTTAAGCATATTTTCTACCTCTTATATAAAAAAATAAAACTAAAATAGAAACAAAAAAAATTAAATAGTCAGCAAATGTTAAATTTGCTTCTCTAATATTTGATCTATTTTGATTGACAGCAAGACCCTTAGTTAATGAAGCTACTGTCAATTCATCAGCAGAATTTGATAGAGTCATCAATAGTGGAATTATCCTATATTCAATTAATAAAATAGGATTCTTGAAAAATTTCCTACAACTTATACCCCTCAAATAAATAGCTTGTTTTATTTGTCTATACTCAATTCTTGTTGCATAAAAATATCTAACCATAACCGCAACAGGAATGGCTATCTGATCAGGACACTTCACCTTTTTTAATGAACAAATTGCTTCTCCTACACTAGTCGTTAAAATTATATAATTTCCCATAACCATAGGTGCAAAAACTCTTTTTATTATAATTATAACTATGTGTATAAGTGATAATATTATAGAATCATTTAATTCCCTAATATTAATTTCTATAATATTCAATATTATAAAAAGTATGATTGATTTAATCCCGGATTTTATATGTCCAGATAAAAATAATAAAAAAGTAGGGAGCATACATATTAATACATAATATATAGGATTTAGGCTTTGAATATTTCCAATTGTCATAATAAAAGAAATAACCATCATTAAAAATAATTTTGCTCTAAAATCTATCCTTATCATATCTAATAACCCGCTCCCCAATTCTCACTTACCAATTTTTGAAAAATGTTTTTTCAAGAACACAATTCCTAAGCTACAACCTACAAAAGCACCAATAAATCCTAAAATAGCCATGACTATTAAAATCCAATCAGGCATAACTTTCATCATCGTGTCAATAAATTCTTGTTTATAACCTTGATTTAAAAGCTCTTGTACATACTCATTTCTTGAGATGATAATCGGAACATAGTTTCCTAAAGTGCAAAGACTTGAAAAAGAAAATGCTAATCTAGATTTTCCTTTACTGTCATAAGAGCCTGATTTTAATATTATTTCTCCAATAAATCCTGCAATTGCTCCTGTTAAAAGTGCCCATGGACCATGACCCATGATGACATAAGCTAAAGATATTAGCATTGTTTGAATAAAAAGCATTCCTGGCTTCTTAATTTTTGTTGAAAAAAGCATGTTACTAGGTCCAACTAAAATCCCCTGTACTAAGGGAACAATTGGCATCAAAACAGGAACCATAGCTGTAAATGAGCCTATTAGCATAAAAATAAACCCAAGTACCGCAAACAAACCAACATTAATTAAATCTCTAACTTCTAATTTTTTATTCATTTCTAAAACCTCCTTAGTTATCTATTTTTTTCTAAATCTAAAATATAATTTAAAATTGTATCTTTTAGATATTTCCTATTCTCATCATATGAATCTCTTGCATTAAGAACTTGCGAGCTTAATATCATTCCATTTATATAATTTACTAAAAAACCATCTTCAAAAATCTTTGAATCAATTCCTAATTTATTAGATATTGAATCTAATTGATTTACTGTTTCTGTTTTCAAATCTTGAAACATCTTCTCTAAATCTTCATTATATTTTTTTGATTGTAATAAAAGAGAATAAACCTTAGTAATATCAGTATCTGGTAGACATTTATCCACTAAAATTTCACTCATCTGTTCATATTTATCTTGACCTATGTGAGCTTCTAAATAATTATCAATTAAATTATTTCTATACTGATTTCCATCAAGCATTAAATCTTTAAGCATTTCAGCTGTGCTTTTATAATGATGATAGACACCACCTGTGCTCATGCCAACTTCTTTAATCACATCCTCCATTGTTGTATTCTGAAATCCTTTATTCAAAAAACATCTCATTGCTGCATCTCGAATTTCTTTTTTTCTAATTTGACCAACTTTTGTTTCCTTATCTTTCAATAAAATACCTCCAATCATTCGATTATTTTTCCGAGGATTCCCTCGGTTTTTATTATAGCTTAATTGAAAAGTATTTTCAATATTAATCAAATTATAAATTTTGCTCTACTCTACCGTATACTTCTTAATTAATTTATTTAAATGCGGTATAATTAATAAAACCTAATACACGCTTATGCTTATAACTTTAATAGCAAGCACAGTAAGTGTACGGACACTTACGAAAAAATTAATGGAGCAGACCTTTACGGAATGCTCCATTAATTTTTACCTTGTTCGGGAGAACCCTAAGACCCCGAAATATATTTTAAAAAGGAGAATAAAATGGCAAATAGATTTAGAAATGAAAGAATAGAAATTAAACTAACTAAGGAAGAGAAAGAAGTTTTTGAAAAGAAAATGAAACTTGCTAATTGCAAAACCATGTCCCATTTTCTTAGAAAATGTGTATTGGAAAAAGAAATTTATGTAGTAGATATTGTATCATCTTCTATATCTTCTACAAGAAGCATAAATTTGTCTCCACAAGATGGGCACTTTAATAAAACATAACCATCAGAATCTGCTGGAATACTTATTTCTAGAGTTTCAAAATCTTTCATCTTTAACTACCTCTACTAATTAAATTTTAACAACTTTCTATTATCAAAAGCATCTTCAAGATTTATATTAAGATATATCTCTGTCATCTCTCCTATATTCAATAATATCTCCAATATCGCATTGAAAATACTCACAAATCTTTCCTAATGTTTCCAAACTTACATTTTCGTCTCTTCCCATTTTTGCTATTGTCTTGGGTGTTGTTGCAATTGCACATTGTAAGTCTGTTTTTTTCATATTTTTATCTATTAATAACTTCCATAATTTATTATATGAAAATCCCATATCATTCTCCAATTCTATATTTTACCTTTCTAAATGTATAGATTAACTACCTAATTTATAGCATATAAAGCAGATTCCTTTCAATTATATGATTTACTGCGTTAAACTAAGCAAAAAAATAAAGGCAGTCCGAAGACTACCAATTTTTATCTCTCACCTCTTTAATTATGGTAATTAAATAAAGAATTCCCCTAAAGATATGGAAGATACTAATACTATAAATAAATATTATGAAATTTATAAATAATCTCCCAGTTCTATTGACATGTTTATCAGACTCTATTTTACAATTCAAAAATCTCATCTGCAACTTCGTTCAAAAACTCGATATCGTGTGAAACTATAAAAATTATTTTATCCTTATTTCTATATTTTTTGATTAATTCCGATATTTTCATCATATTGGAATAATCCATACCACTTGTAGGTTCATCGTAATAGACAAATGGAGAATCCTTACACATAAGAGATGCTATTGCAAGTCTTTGCTTTTGACCTCCTGACAAACTCATTGGATGCCTTTCTCTAAATCCGTCTAAGCCTAAATCTTTTAAAATGATTTTTGCCTTTTCTTCATCAAAATTCTTTACTCCTATACCAAGCTCTTTGAATACCTCATCTGTAAATAATTGATGATTTACGTCTTGCATAACAAGTGAAGAGTTTTTTAGTCTTTCTTTTTTAGATAGTTTCTCTCCTTTAAAATAAATTTCTTCTTTTGATTTTTTCTCAAGGCCAATTAAACATCTTAAGAGCGTTGACTTTCCTTGTCCATTGAATCCTATTATGCCATAAATTTTCCCAAGCTTAAACGAAATGTCCTTTACACTTAAACACTCATCATCCGTAAATTTATAGCAAAGATTCTTTATCTGATACTCTCCGCCTTCTTTTAAATAAGGAACTTCTAATTTGCTTAATTCTTTATCCCTTAAACTTAAAGCTTTTAATTCATTTTTATCTAGCTTTAAAAATTCATTTATTGTATAAATTTTTTTAATCTTACCTTTGTCAATTATAAAGACACGATCAACTATGTCCATCAAATAATAAATTCTATGCTCAGCTACAATTATGCTTATGCCTTTTTCTTTTAGGATTTTTAACATCCTTGTCAAAACATCTATGCTTTTAATATCCAAATTTGATGAAGGTTCATCCATAACTATGATCTTTGTGCCTGCTATATAAGAAGCGGCAATGCAAAGTATTTGTTTTTCACCGCCGGATAGATTAAATATATTTCTGTTCAAAAGATTTTTTATCGGGAATATCTCAAGCATATCCTTCAAACGCCTGTCCATCTCTTCTCTTGTAAGACCAATATTTTCTAAATAGAACAATAATTCTAATGTCGTATTTATATTAAAGAAATATGTCTTAGGATTTTGAAAAACAGTTGAGACAAGCATCGAGATTTGATAAAGCTCCAAATCTTTTATATTTTTACCATCAATAATTATTTCTCCCTTTGTCTTTGCGTTATCATACCTTACAGCTAGTCCGTTGATTGAATTTATTAAAGATGACTTACCGCTTCCACTTTTTCCTGTAAATAGCATGCACTCTCCCTCAGCTATGGATAGTGATATATCATCTATTATATGTTCTTTGCCATAATCAAGGCTTAAATTTTTTATTTCTACCATATTAAGCCTCCAACAATAAGTCCAGTTATAATTAAAACATATACAAAATCTATAGTCTGTATCTTTACAGGAATATATCTGGTCTTGGCAATTGGATTTTCTATTGCCTTTGTTTCTGCCGCTTTTGCAATATCATCTGCTATGTTCGAAGATATAATTAGTAGCGGCACCGAAACGTATTCAAGATATTTGATTGGATTTTTAAAATTTATACCCCTTACCTTCATAGCCATTTTGATGTTTTTCTTCTCTTCTTTAAAAGATGGAAAGAACCTAAACATAACCGCAATAGGTATGGAAGGATTTTTTGAAATTTTAAGCTTATCCATTGATGAAATTATTGCGCCTACATCAGAGGTCTTTATCATGAAGCTTGCTGCCATAAATGGCAATAAAAACATTCTGAAGATAATAAATAAGCTTAAAAACATCTTAATTATTGGATTTATATTAGATAGCACCATAAAATTAGGTAAAGCATATAAAATTGTGCATAAAATTATCCATTTGAAAAGTGTTTTTTTGTATCCATTCAAATAAAATAAAATACCAATAATACAAACAATTGCTAGCTCGAAACATATGTTTAAGCTATGCACAACAGTTAAGCCTGTAAGAAATACGACTAATAACTTACTGATGGGGTTGAGATTAAAGGGAGAATTTGAAAAAAAGTTAGGCATTATACAATGCCTGCTTTTTCAAAGTGTTTCTTCAATAGAGCCTTGCCTATATATGCTCCAATTATTCCTCCTAGGAAAGCACCTAAGGCTACTAAAGCCATGTGAGGATAAGTTATTAGATTTTCCAATGCATCAACATAATCTTTTCCCATCATCATAGATAATTCAATATATTTTTCTTTAGCTAAAAGCATTTGCATTAATGATCCACAAATCCACGTACAAAATACTGCATAAGAAAGCATATTATATTTAAATGAATTATAATTACCAATCTTTCTAATTAATTCTGCAACCATCATTACTATCAATGAAAATACTGGCAATACATAAGTATGTCCCATAGCAAACATCACAAGTGGTGATATCATACCGAGAATAAATAATGCCCATGGTTTTTGAACCTTAGCCATAAATAACATAAGAAC
Source organism: Urinicoccus massiliensis (assembly GCF_900120405.1). GTDB lineage: Bacteria > Bacillota > Clostridia > Tissierellales > Peptoniphilaceae > Urinicoccus > Urinicoccus massiliensis. The sequence continues at coordinate 667,997 of NZ_LT635493.1, forward strand.
AGTTCCTGCAACTATGGCTAAAACTGTTGGGTAAACTAAAAACAATATTGGGATCATTCCCATCATACCAACAGCAAACATCAAGACGAAATAAATTACGGCAAAAACACCGATACTTACTAAATCTTTTACTTTTAATTTTTTATTATCCATTTTAGTCCTCCTAATAAATAAATTCTTCTGCCATTTTTGTTTTTTTCTTTATTTTATTTTTAATTTTTTACATTCATATTTGAAAGAGCCTTGGCTTGCATTGCTAAACCTACCATTATCATAGTAAAATCTACAACTGGTTCTGCCCACCAAACAGCCCCTGCTCCAAATATTCTTGGCAATATAAGTAAAGCTGGAACAAGTAGTATTAACTGTCTTAGCATTACAATCATTCCAGCTTTTTTTCCATCCCCAATCGCTTGAAAAAAAGTGATTGTCATAATCATAATTCCATAAAGAATAAATACTGAATAGAATATTCTGAAATTATTAACTCCGCTTGAAATTATATCCTGACTTACTTTAAATAAACCAAGTAACTGTTTTGAAAATACTTGTGCTGGGAACCAAAAAATTGCTGCAAGTCCTGTTCCTCCTATAAAAAATATATTCATAGTTTCCTTTACTCTATCGTATTGTTTTGCTCCAAAGTTTGTACCAATAATCGGCTGTAACCCCTGACTCATTCCCCAAATTGGTATAAATGAAAATCCATAAAATCTCAAAGTTGCCGACATTAATATTGCATTTGGATCTCCTCCATATCTAAAAGCTTGTCTATAAAGCAATGTTTGTTGAACCATGAAAAATACTTGCATGATCATAGCTGATACTCCTACTCCAAACATTTCCTTTGATATAGCTTTTTCTTTTTTTATTTTTCTTATTTTTACATTTTCACTTTTACTCTTAAAATAATAAAGAGTAATAACTGCTTGAATTATTTGTGCTGTTACAGTTGCTATAGCTGCTCCCTCAATGGCATAATCACCCATTAATTTCATTAGTATTGGATCAAGAGCTATATTGATAAAGGCACCAAGTCCCATGATACTCATTGCTCTTTTCATAAGTCCTTCACCACGCATAACCATATTGGCTGACTGGGTAAAGTTTACAAAAATTGAGCCTAGAAATATTATTCTTAAATACCTTATACCTAATGCCTTTATTTCTCCTGTTGCTCCAATTAAATCTAAAAAATATGGTCCTAGAAGTATTCCTCCTATTGTTATGATCGTTGAAAAAAATATAATCCAATAGATAAGATTTCCCATAAGCTTGTCTATAGTATTATTATCACCCTTTCCCATGGCTCTTGATAAAATTGATGCCGAACCTATCCCTATAAGCGTTGCAATCCCATTATTAAAAAAGGTAAGTGGCATAGCTATTGAGCAAGCCGCCATAGCATTCTCACCAATTATTTGTCCAGCAAATATTCCATCCATAAGTGGGTATAGACCTATAACCACCATGCCAATTACTGCTGGTATAGATAATTGAAACATTAAAGACAATGGCTTCTTGGTCAATAACTGTTCTTTCATGTTTTGTTTCATTTTTAATTTCTTCAATATATAAACTCTTCTGCCATTTTTGTTTTTTCTATTAAATTCTTGTAAACTTTTGATTTTTGTAAAAGCTCTCCATGTTTGCCTTCACTTTCTACTCTTCCGTTTTCAAGAACTACTATCTTATCTGCATTTTCTATGGATTTCATTCTGTGTGAAATGATAACAACTGTTTTATCTTTAATTAAATTGTTTAAAGACTCTTGAATTTTTTTCTCGTTGTCAACATCAAGGCTGGCTGCTATCTCATCTAAGATTAAGATTGGTGCATCTTTTAAGAAGGCTCTGGCTATTGATAGCCTTTGTCTTTCTCCACCTGATAGCTCAGCTCCGTTCTCACCGATAAGAGTATCGAAACCATTATCCATTTTTTCTATAAAATCTGTGCAGTTTGCAAGTTTTGCTGCTCTTTTAACTTCTTCGTCACTTGCGTCTTGCTCACCGATTCTAATATTTTCCATAACGCTTTGATTAAAGAGAACCACGTCTTGAAAAACTATTGATACCTTGTCAAAAAGAGATTCTGTTGATATTTCTTTTATATCTTTGCCATCGATTAAGATTTGTCCCTCGTCATAATCATATAGTCTTGATATAAGTTTCAAGATGGTTGTTTTACCGCAGCCGCTTGCGCCTACTAAAGCAGTTACCTCTCCCTGCTTAGCTTTAAAACTTACGCCATCTATAACTTTTGCGTCTTTATTATAGGCAAACTCAACATTTTTTAGATCAATATCAAATTTTTTCAAATTATAGTCATCGCCTTCTTGTAAATCTTGATTTTGAATTTCTTTTAGTCTTTCAATCTTAGGCGATAAATAAAATATTTCCATCATGCCCTCTTTAGATGCATCTAGAGAGTCTTTTATCTTCATAGCTGCTAGTAAATATCCTATAAGGTAGAGAGGACTTATCTCTTTATTGATAATTAAATTAACTCCTACAAGTATTACAACAGCAAGAGATATGAAGCTAAATATTGAAGATATAGACATAGTTAAAATTGTAGTCATTTCCGATTTTAAGTGCACTTTTTCACTTTTATCCATTTTTTCATACAGCTTTTCTTTCATTTCCTCTGATAAGCCATAGGCTTTAATCTCCATTTGCATTTCGATATTTTCCTGAAAACTTTCTGAGTTTTTTCTTAGAATATCATAATATCTTTTATGTCCCTTAACCTGAATTTTTTTAGATAAAGGTATAAATATAAAGCTTAAAAGTGATGGAATAATTACAGCTAAACCCATCTTGACATTGCTCACTAGCATCATAATGGATATTAGTGGGAAGAAGAGTGCCATACCGCCCACTTTTGGTATCGAGTGGCTCATTGCATGCTCTATACCTTCAATATCAGACATGATTGTCTGCGCTAGGTCTGAAATATCGTGTTTAGAAAAGTATGATAGAGGTAGTTTTGATAAATTCTCTGCTGTCCTTATTCTTAAGTCCGCACTTTCTTGATATGTTGTGCTGTATAATTTATCGTATTCGATAGAAAGCAAAATATACATTGCTATCAAGGTCAAGGCTGAGAATGCTATATAAAATCCCTTGCTTCTACCAATATTTTCCAAGACTTCCTGAGCAAAAATCATTAGTAATATCGCAGGAAGCATGTTTATACAATAAACAAAAAATGAAGCCAGTGTTGCTTTACTTAAATTTCTTGCTCCTTTATCTGTAAGAGCAAATCTTTTTTTATAAAACTCCTTCATTTGAAACCCTCCATTCATTCGCACTGTTAAACATCTCTTGCAATCTCTTATACTTTGTATCACTTGACATTAATTCTTTGTCAGAACCTCTTTCTATAATTTTTCCGCCATCCATCACAAGTATTTCATCGAGGTCTTTAATTGTAGATAGTCTATGTGCAATCATGATAACTGTTTTATCCTTCATAAGATTTTTGAAAGCTTTTTGCAATTCAAACTCGTTATCTGGGTCAATAGATGCTGATGCTTCATCCATAATAATAATTTTGGAATCCTTTAAAATTGCTCTAGCAATTGCAATTCTCTGTTTTTCTCCGCCAGATAAATAAACTCCTTTTGAGCCTATGACTGTATTTTCTCTTTCCGGGAATTTGTCTAGTATCAAATTGCATCCTGCTAATTTTAAGGCTCTCATAACGTCATCTCTGCTCGCTCCTTTATTAGCTAAAGCAACATTATCATAAATGCTCTTCTTGAATAATTTTGAATCTTGAAAAACAAAGGATATAGCTTTAATTAAAGCTTGGTCAGAATATTCAGATATTGGAATCCCACCTATCTTTATGCTTCCTTCATTAACATTATAAAAACCTGATATAAGTTTTGCTACTGTTGATTTACCTGATCCAGATGAACCAACTAGTGCATAGGACTTTCCCTCTTCTAATTTAAAGGATAAATTTTCAATGACAGCCTTATCATTATAAGCAAAGCTTACATTATCAAATTCTATATTATAGTTTTTAAAATTATTAACATTACCATGGGCTAATTTGTCTTTTTGCATATCTTCGTAAAGCGCCTCTAAAGTATCTACTGCATAATTGCCTTGAGAAATGTACATGGAGTACCACATCATTCTCATAAATGAAACAAAGAGAACTCCTGATAAAAATAAAATCATGATAAGTTCAAGTAAAACCACCTTTGCGCTAGCTAAGCTAGTCATAAAATAAACTATAGGAATAATTAAAATTGCAATTAAGCCAAAAAATAACCATTGATACAAAACATAAGGTTTTTTACAAGATAGTGAATAATTATAAGCATACTTTGAGTAATCTTTTATCGCCTTGTAAAAGCTTTTAAATGACTCGACATTTGCTCTAAATATTTTTACAACTTGCATTCCTCTTACGTATTCAACAGTTTCAGCGCTTAGTTTAGATAGGGCTTCTTGGTATATCTTCATAAATTCTTGATCGCCCATCATTGCACCTAAAATTAAGCCACCGATTATAGTAAGAGCAAGCAAAGTTATGCCAACTCTTATACTTACTATAAAGCCGAGTGCTAGTACTAGTACTGGTGTAACTATTGCCTGAGAACTATCGGGAATCATGTGAGCTACAACCTGGTGAGTTTGCGCGGCGTTGTCATCTATGATCTTTCTTATTTGACCAGATGGATTTAAGTCAAAGAACCTAAAACTTGCTTTCTCTAAGCCGTCTATCCCCCTTTTTCTTAAATTTGTTTCAAGCCTAAAACCTAGTATGTGAGAACATGTTCCTGAAACAGAATAAAATATTGCTCCACTTGTTAGTGTGATGACAGATTTTAACGCTATGGTCTCTGCGCCGGATAAATTTGAATTAATTATTAAATTATCTAGAAATTTGTAGATTAAATAAAATCCATATACCGTAAGTACAGCAGATATAGCAGAAAAGACTATAGCTAAAAAGCCGAGATATTTTTTATCCTGTACATAAGCAAATAGTTTTTTGTAAATCTTCATAATATTATCTCCCTTCATTGATATTCCTTTTAGATATAAATTCGCTTTGATGATAACTGTTATCATTGCTTTTTTATTATACATCGGTTATAATTACTAATACAATAGTTTTGAATTAATAAGGCTAATTGGAATATTGTCTAAAAGGGATAGGTGTATTATGACATATTACGATTTTGTAAAAAAATGTATGCAAGTGGATGCATGTAAAAACAATAAGAAGTACTCAAGTGCAGGTCACACTTTTTGTTGGAAAAAAGAGGATTCTACTTATGCAGAAGGCCTTTATTGGTTTTATGAAGGAGACGGCTTCATTATTGATATACATGATTTTTATATCAGTGAGGAAGTAGTTAAAAATAGTACTTACAGTATGGCAGATTATGTGTCGATATACACAAGCTACATAGTCAGCGCGAACGGTGAAAAATTTAATCCATATCAAACTCTTACTGCAAACTCCTTATGTACTCTTGATTTTGATAATATAAGAGATGACTTCCTATTTTTATTACACGAGAATTCATATTATCTTTGTGTTTCTATAGGATTTAAAAGAGAACTTTTAGAAAAGCACCTATCATCCATTAACATTAATCCAGAATCATTTTATTCGACCTTACTTCAAAATAATCAAATTATTCTTACAAAGGCCTTAGAAAAAGTTGCAATGGAAATATTAAATTGTAAGATGGACCCTCCAGCCGCTGATTTTTTCTTTAAAGCAAAGGCAAATGAATGGATAAGTATAGTAATAGATACCTACTTAAATAGAAAAAAATATAAAATTGAATCTGACGATAATAAAGCACTCGAAGATGTAGCAAGATTCTTAGATGATCATTTCGCCATGAATGTAAATCAAGAAACCCTTGAAAAAATATCTAAAATGAGCGGAACAAAATTAAAAAATTTATTCAAAGAAAAATATGGTCAAAGCATTACAGAATACTCACAAAGAAAAAGAATGAACGTGGCTGAAACTCTACTCTTAAACACCAAGCTTCCTATAAAGGAAATAGCTGCGTCTGTTGGATACACATCCCATAGCAAGTTTTCCATTTATTACAAAAGATACAAAGGGAAACTTCCTAGTGAAGTCCGTAATTTAGCTTGCAAACATCACAATTTAAAATGCGATTATTGTGATTAAAGTATTTTTTTATTTATAGGCCTTTATCTTATATGATTTTATAGATATTGGTATAGGTATGTATAAGTTTGGTAAAAAGCAAAAAAAGAGCAGCCTCTTAAGCTACTCTTGTAGAAAGTACAAAACGAGTTAATTATATTTTTGTGTTTCCTAATACCAGCCCAAAAACTACTCTCACGTCCATATAGTTTTTTTGAGTCTTTTTGACATATCCTTCTTCATCTTTTTCAAATACAAAATGCTTATAAAACTGCTTAAAATGCAGGATTTATAAATTTATATCTTTTGTATCAAGGCTAGACTCTTCAAGTGAAACGGGTGAACACTAAGTATGTCATGAATTCTTGTATGTATGTGGAAACATATCCACATGCTTTTTAACGATAACATAAGCCTATCCTTAAAAGGCATTAGCTCTACAAACTGAGAGTTGTCATCAAAACAGAGCTCCTCTTGTTCTTCTTTTCAACACAATATAGCTTATAGCACAAATACTAATATACACTATAACAAACAATACAAGATGGGGGGCAATGCCGATAGGGTATGGAGCAATCCAACCTTGTTTGAAAAGTGCGATAGAAATTGCACCCGTAACCATAGAAAAAGGCATGAACAAGAACCCGATGAGATTAAGCCAGTTGACAGCGAAAGGTGCCCTTGCTGCAGAGAGTAACCGCCCTATAAAGTATCCAGCAATTCCAACGGCCTGAATAATCATTGAACCCCATAGGGTATCCATGGTTTGCCTTTCATACCAGCCTGCAAAAGCACTAAATAATCCAATCCAAACAAATGCTGTTGATGCGATATATAGTATCTTGCTTTTTAGCTCAGAGCTTTTCTGTTCTTTATCTGCAACTGGTTCAATTCCTTTTAGAATGTAATCGGTTGTAACTCCGAAGTAATCGCTCATGGTAATTATTTTTTCCAAATCCGGCAAGCTTTGTCCACTTTCCCATTTTGAAACCGCCTGCCGAGATACTCCAACCTTGCCTGCAAGTTCTTCCTGTGAAATTCCTTTTGTTTTTCTCAAATACTGTATTCTGTCTGCCATGTTCATAACGCACACTCCTTTCTTTTATGGTTTAGTTATATCAAACAAATCGGTTTCATACTACCAAGCTGCCTTGGAAATATGTCAACCAACAGTTGCAATGCTGTTTTTTTGTTAATTCAATATAAACAAGCTATTCTAAAAATTCTAATTTATCTTTGTTTAAAAATAAATCCCATTATATAATTCCCTAAACTCTTTAGTAAACTTTGTGACAAATTCATGATCAAGTTCAGTGGCTAAGGTTTCTTCATTTTACTTAGTTCTTGACAACAACGTTATTGCCTCCACATGTATCAAGACTACCCTGATGATAACCCTACATCAAGAAATAGGTCTGCGCGGACGAAAAATGGCAAAGGGAATGTCGTATAATGGTCTGATCCGCAGATTCATCCCCAAGGGAAAACAAATTGACAGCTGCTCCGACGAATAGATTGCTCAGATTGAGATCTGGTGCAATGGCCTTCCACGGAAGTCGTTCGGCTACCGTCCCCAGATACACTCTTTGAGGACGAACTTGACAAAATTTACTCCTGTGTTGCCTGATGAACGATTCAACTGCCAATGTTCAACTTGTTATTGCAATTTACGTAATTTAAAAATCACGATATAAAAGCGACTAAGTTATTTTATTCTTAATCGCTTCAAAAATTGTCTATATGTGCTTTACAAAGCTTTTTAATTCTTAAATGTCGGTTGCTTTTAATCGTTTACTTTTTTACAATCTCCAGCTTGCAGCTCGCTCTCTTGCCTTGATAAATGCTGAATAAATTCCTTCTCTATTTATCAAATCGTTATGTTTGCCTTCTTGAACCAATTTACCGTCATCAATCACTAGTATCTGATCGGCTTTTCTCACGGTTGAAAGTCTGTGAGCTATCGAAACTACAGTGTGTCCTTTGGACAATTCCTCAATCGCTGCTAAAATCTCATATTCATTTTCAGGATCAACGGAGCTGGTCGCTTCATCTAAAAGAATAATAGGTGCATTTTTAAGTAATGCTCTAGCAATAGAAATTCGTTGTTTTTCACCACCGGAAAGAGAACTGCCACCCTCACCTACCATGGTGTTATAGCCATCAGGAAGTTCCATAATAAAATTATGGCAACGAGCCTTTTTAGCAGCTTCCACTACTTCTTCATGACTTGCCTTAGGATCTGCAAAGCGAATATTATTCTCTATAGTATCTTGAAAAAGATAAACATTTTGGAAAACAAGCGAAAGATTTTTCAGTAAACTTTCTACTTTATAATCTCGTATATCCCTATTTCCTAATCTTATTTCGCCACTGTCAACATCATAAAAACGAGAGATCAAATTGATTATTGTTGTTTTTCCGGAGCCTGACGGTCCTACGATAGCTGTCTTTGATCCTTGTGGAATAGTAAATGAAAGATCTTTTAAGACAGGATTACATTTCTCATAACTAAAGCTCACCTTGTCAAAGACGATATCCTGATTTTCCATAACTTCTAAAGTCCCGTCACTTATTTCAGGAATATCTAAAACCTCATCCAAATATTGCATATTGGCAGGATTCTTAACCATGAGGACGGCAGCATTTTCAAGTTGTTTTAAACCGCCGAAAAGCATAAAGCCGGCAGCTGAAACAGTAAGCGCTTGTGGTAATAAAACTTCCCCTTTCGTATAAAGATAACAAGAAAATAATGTAACAAGTAGACTCGAAAGATTAATAACAGTAGAAAAAATTCTTGCATAAATAACAAAGACGATTTCAAAATGTACTTGAGAGAGTCTAAGTTCTTCAGAAGCATTTTCCAATTTAGAATGTATTTCTTCAACAACACCTTCATCTGCAAACGGAAAACTGCGAAGCACAGGAATCCCGCTAATGCTATCAACTAACGCATCACCCACCTTTGTAATAGCTGCATGCTCACGTGCAACCTCTTTTTTTGCTTGATTAACCATAAGAGACATGCATAGCCAAATAAGAATTAAACAAATTAAAGTTAAAAATCCAATTTTAGTATTTACACCGAACATCCCAACCAACAGAAAAAAGGATATTGAAATGCCTGAAACAGCAAAGTCGATACTCATTGCAGAGTAATTTTCAAGACTCTTCATAACATTGGTAAATGCCGCCATAATTCTTGATAGGCTTTGTTCTGCAAAATATCCCATAGGCGCCTTTTTAAGTTTTTCGCCAACTGCAAGTCTGTAGTCCTTGAAAATGCCAAAGAAAACACCGTCACTAAGACCGCTTTTCGCCCAGCCTGTCAAAAAATTAAAAAGAAAGGAAGCAAAAAGCACTCCGAAAATTGTCCAAATATGCTCCCATGTAGTTTCATTCATCCAACCGAATGCAAGAAAGAGAGCGAAAAATCCAAACAGCATTGAAGCATTTTGCAGAAAAATAAGAAACATTCCTGCCTTAAGACGATTTTTATACTGTCCTGCCAGTTTGAATGATAATCTTATAAACTCCATGTCTTATTCCTCCCCTAAATATTGTTTCCACAGGCTTGCATAAAGTGGCTCTTCCATCAGTTCTTCATGTTTACCCTTGGCTATAATTTGACCTTTATCGATTAGAATTATTTGGTGTGCCTGCTTGATTGTATTTAACCTATGAGCAACCATCACAAGATTTTTCCCCTTTACTAGATTCGATATTGCTTCTTGGATGAGAGCTTCATTTTCAGGATCGGCATAAGCTGTCGCCTCATCCAAAATAATGGTTGATGCAGGTTTCAAAATTGCTCTTGCAAGGGTTATCCGTTGTCTTTCACCGCCTGACATTGCTCCTCCTGCTTCTCCTGCTTTGGTATCATACCCCTTAGGAAGTGCCATAATAAAGTCATGGCAATGAGCAGCTTTTGCCGCCGCAATAATTTCATCTTCGGTTGCATTAGGCTTGCCAAGACGAATATTGTCTCTAATACTTACGTCGAAAAGAAAGTTATCTTGTGAGACAAATGAGATTTCTTCAGCAAGCTGCTTAAATGAAATATTCTTTGTATCAACATTACCAATGGAAATTTTACCCGATGACTGATCCCAAAAGCCTGCTAAAAGCTTTGCAATTGTAGATTTTCCGCCACCTGAAGGTCCGACAAGCGCAGTCACTTCTCCAGGACTTGTTTCAAAAGAAATGTTATGCAATACCTCAGTTCCGTCATGATAAGAAAAACTTACATTATCAAATTTTATCCCCTTGCCCCTATCTATAGTAACTTTATTTTCTACATCAGGACGTTTTTGGACAGGCATATCAAGCAATTCTTGTATGGATACCCAAGTATTAGAAGCCATCTGAAAAACTTCAAAACTCATCATGATTGCAAAAGCCTGTGGAAGAATAGTAAATGGCAGAATAAGTGATAAAAGCAATGTTTCAATGCCTATTTGCCCGTTTCCATATAAATAGAAAGCTAAAGGCAAGCTCACTATCTGTGGTGTCATCATTGCTGCCATCATCAGTGCTTTGCCAAACCAGCTTTGCTTCCACCATTTCATCGTTGAAAAATGGTAGAATTTTACCGCATCAGCAAATTTACCATACGAAGCTTTGTCTTGTGCAAAGGCTTTGATTACAGGAATTCCACGAACATATTCCGCACTTCTGTCGGCAACATTAGCATAACTTGATAACCACACCGCCATTCTACTACGGTATTTATACATCATTGTAATCATCCCGACAAAAATAATTGGTAGCGGCACAAATATTGATAATCCTATACGCCAATCTAAATAAAACAAAATAACTGTGCAGAGTATCGGATGCAAAAGCTTGCTCGGTAGCTCCGGCATAATATGAGCTACCCAGTCTTCCATATCCGCTACTCGATCCATGATAATTACCTTAATTTTACCTACAGGATTATCCACCAAGTACCCCATTGGAATTACCTTTAATTTTTCAAACAAAGTCTGTCTGAGTTTTGCAAGTATGGAAAAAGAGGTTTTATGCGAAATGGTTGTGCTGAATCCTGAAAATATAAAGTAAAGAAGCAGTGATCCTATTGCAAAAAAAGCATATTTCATTAACGAGTGAAAGCCGACCGGATTACCCCCGGCATTTTTTATAAGCCATCCTGCTGCATAAGCACTAAAAAAATAGGTAGAAAAACTAAAAAGCTCTCCAATGCAGGCAAAAATAACAGAAATTCGCATCCTACCCTTATACTCAGGTGCTACACTCATAAGTGCTTTATTTAAACCACCCATACTGATTTTAGGTTTTTTTTCGCTTTGCTCTACATCACTTTCGATTCGCTGCATAATCTCATCAGGAACATCCAAGTTTAAACTCTCTACCTCTTTTATTAAATTTTTATTTTGCTTGAGTTTCTTGCTGTCCGAAGCAGAGCAAATCAACTCATCATTTTTTTTCTTCATTAACTCATCTCCTTTTCAGTTAGCTTATACTAACTATTAGTTTAAAAAAAATTACCTTATTTTACCTTTTTCATAACTATCAATAAACAGCTTTATTATTTCTATAAAAAACTCTCTATTATTTATAAAGCTATCCCTTGCCCCATCTAAGATTTCACAACCTAGTATAACTGTATTCATAAAAAATATTAAAAAGTCATTTGTGAGATATTCACACCCATCTTTCTTTGCAGCTTTAACTCCTATATATGTAGCCTTTAAGGATTCTTCGACCAAAATTGGGAACAAATTCTTTAGGTCATCATTGTTTTTCGTAGCCTGAAGATATATGGCATATACGCTCATGAGTTCACTTTCATCAAGTACTTTATCGACAATCATATGTGCTACAGCATTAGCATCTAACTCTCCCGAATACTCTGCCAGAACTTCATTAATCTTATCGACTCGATAAGCCATACCTTCTCGCATTAAATCATGTAATATTTCAACTTTATTTTTGTAATGGTAATACACACCTCCTCGAGAAAGCGAGGTTTCAACAATAATATCTTCCATTACCGCGTCAGCAAAACCCTTCCTTAAAAAAACCTTTTTAGCTGCATCTAATATTTCTTTTTTTCTGATTTGACTGACTTTCTGTTTTTTCCCTTCCAAAATATATACCTCTCTTTGTAAACAAAACTGACAAAACTGTCAGTTTTATTGTAGCATCATTTTAAGTTAGCGTCAACTAACTTTTTCGGAATACACTTTATGGTGACTTGTAATATGAAATGCAACAAATAAATAAAATAATCCATGGCTAATCTGATAAAGTGTTAATACCCACAAAAACACAAAGGAGAAGCCATGGATTAAGTATATTGTACCACGACTCGAGAAAAAGGAAGCCATTTAACTTATCAAGATCGTCAAACCTTAGAAAGGATGGTCATGGAGAATCACAGGAAACCTGCTAAGGAGAGAATATCAAAGAGTAAGATGGCAGAAATGCTTGGCGTTCATCGCTCAACAATCAGCCGAGAGCTCAAAAGGGGCGAAATCACGCAGCGTGATATCCTGTGGAAAGAATACACTTCCTATTGCGCCGATGTAACACAAGATCTCATTGATTCCAATACCACGGCAAAAGGTCCCTCTTTAAAGTTAGGTAAAGATCAGCTCTTCCATGATTTTGTTGAATACTGGATAATAGAGAAAAAGTATTCACCGGATGCGGTAATCATGAAGATCGAAAACGAAGGACTCTCTTTTGAAACCGAGATTTGTACAAAAACCCTCTACAACTACATCAGTAAAGGTTACTTCCTCAATCTGACAAATAGAAACTTACCCCGTAGAGGTAAAAAAGTCAAAAGAAGATATCAAGGAGCAGGAAATGTATTCAAAAGAACAACGAGAAACCGCATTGCAACTGCATGATGAGTTTCAATCAGTTACTAAAGTCATACAAAAGCTTGGCTATCCCAGTCGGCAAGGTATGTATAAATGGCTCCGGGGACGCTCAAATCCTCCTGAGGATAAAGCAGAGCGCAAAAGGATAAACAACTCTAAAGAGCATCCTTTGCATCCTTCTGTAGAGACCAAGTTCGCAATTTTAGAGCGTTGTTTTATGAAGGGCGAAAACGTACAATTGGTTTCTGAGGAAACCGGTTATAGTCGGACATCAATCTACAGATGGAGAAAACTATATGTATCACAGGGAGTAGCCGCACTAATGAATGAAAAAGATAGACCAAGAGGAGAACCGGAAGAGGGCCCCAGGCCTCAAAGGATGAAATAGTAGAGCTAAAACAGCAAATGCTCGAAATGCAAATGGAGATAGATATCTTGAGGGAGACGATCAAAGTCATAAAAAAAGACCCGGGCGTCAACCGGAAAAACCTGAACAACAGGGAAAAGACAACGATCGTTGACGCCTTAAAGAACCGCTACTCGTTGTCGCAATTGCTGTCAATCCTGCATCTTTCTCGGAGCAGCTATTATTATCAAGAGGAAACACGCAAGAAGCCGAATAAGTATACTCGCTTAAGAGTTCGTATTGCAGAGCTCTTTGCCGAAAATCGAAAGTGTTACGGTTATCGTCGCATTCATGCTTTGCTTCAGCGTGAGGGCATTACCGTTTCAGATAAGGTTGTCCGCCGTATCATGAGCGAAGAAAATCTTGTAGTTACCGTAAAAAGGCGGAGGAAGTACAACTCCTATCAGGATGAGGTTTCCCCGGCTGTTCCTAATTTAATCCGGAGCGACTTCCATGCAGAGCAACCGAATAGCAAATGGCTTACTGATATAACAGAATTTGCCATACCGGCCGGCAAAGTCTACCTGTCTCCAATCGTAGATTGCTTTGACGGTATGGTTTGCGCATGGTCAATCAGCGTCTCTCCGGACGTTAAACTAGTTAACGAGATGCTGGAGAAAGCAATAGACACTCTTCAGAGCGATGAGAATCCCACGGTCCATTCAGATCGTGGATGTCACTACCGTTGGCCGGGTTGGATTCAGCGTATGGATGAGGCGGGCCTTACTCGCTCCATGTCTAAAAAAGGCTGTACTGGCGACAATGCTGCTTGTGAAGGCTTTTTTGGAAGACTAAAAAAAGAGATGTTTTACAATAAGGATTGGCCAGGAGTCAACATATTTGAATTCATGCAGGAGCTTAATGATTATATTTCTTGGTATAATGAAGAGCGTATTAAAACGTCATTGGGAAATCTTAGTCCTGTAGAGTATAGGAGAAAACTTGGATTTGCTGCATAAAAACTGTCCAACTTTTTGTCCGCACCCCCGTACCTTTTTTAAATTTTATTCGTTTATTTCACCAGCAATATCTATATATTCTTTTAATTTTCGTTGTAATAAATTCTTGTCTATCAATTTTAGACAATTCATCTTCACCTATTTATATATCCAAATGGTGCTCTGTATTAAGTTTGGATAATAGAGTTACCGTCTCCACATGAACTGTTCCGGGGAACTGGTCAAAGGCGCAGAGTTTTTCCACCCGATAGCCATTTTCCACGAATTGGTCCAAGTTGTCTTTTTGTGTCTTGGGGTTGCAGGAGATGTAGACGATCTTCTCGGCCTGGGCCTTGAGGATGTTTTTCATGGCCTGGGGCAAAAGGCCCACTCTCGGCGGGTCTACCAGGATGGTATCCACCTGACCTTGGTAGTCTTCCAGGGCTTTTCCCACGTCATCGCAGACAAAGGTGATGTTGTCCAGCTTGTTTTTCTTGGCCATTTCTCGGGCATTGTCTACGGCGTCTTGAACGATTTCTACGGCATAGACGCTTTGGGCTTGGCTGGCCAGGATTTGGGCCAGGGTTCCTGTACCGGAGTAGAGGTCAAAGATGGATTTTCCCTGGGTTTGGCCGGCATAGTCCAGGGCTTTTTGGTAGATTTTTTCCACTCCCAGGGGGTTGGGTTGGAAGAAGGAAAAGGGGGTGATTTTAAAGTCCAGGCCCAGGAGTTTTTCATGGATGCCGTCGTCTCCCTTGACGTGGATGAGTTGGTCGCAAATGACGGCGTCTCCGGCCTGGTCGTTGATGGTGTGGTAGATGGAGGAGATGGTGCAGTCCAGGTCTAGATCTTCCAAGCCTTGGATATAGTCTTCCAGGTAGATTTGTCCCTGGGACCGGGTGACCAGGTTGACCATGATCTTTTTTTCTCGAAAGCTTTTTCTCAAGACCAGGTGGCGGAGGGTGCCTTCCTTGGACATGCGGTGGTAGTAGGGGACTTTTCTTTCCCGGTAAAATTCTTGGGTATAGGCCCGGATTGTTTCGAAGTCTTCCGGGGCAATGCGGCAGCCTGTGGTGTCGACGATTTCGTGCATATGGAAGCGGCGGTGGAGGCCTAGAACCAGGGGGCCTCCCTTGACTTGGTCACCAAAGGTGTATTCCATCTTGTTGCGGTAGTGGTTATGGTCGGAGGCTTCTTCCAAGTGGCTATCTTGGGTCCAATAGTCTTGGTAGAGGTCTTTGAGCTGGGCTTCCTTAAGGGCGTGTTGGATGTCATGGGGGGTTTTTTGGTAGATGCAACCGCCACACCGGCCATGGGCCGGGCAGCCGGGGTCGGTTTCATAGGGGGCATCTCCTAAAATTTGCCGGATCTTGGCCCGGGTATAGTTGGGCCGTTTTTTTATGGGGATGATTTCCACTTTTTGGCCGGGAAGGCCTCCCTTGAAGCGGAAAGTTTGGTCTTGGCCCTGGGCTTGGGACAGGTTGGGGTAATCGGTTTTTTCAATGGTTACTTCTTGGGGTTTCTTTTTAGCCAAGTTCGGTCTCCTTTAGTTCAATAAATGTCCAGACCCCGTCTTGGTAGAGGGCACAGGAAGGGGATCCATCTTTGGGCAGGGTGGTGGATCCGGGGTTTACAATGGTTAAGCCCTGTCTTTTTTCCAGCAGTTTTTTATGGCTATGGCCAAAGAGGAGGGTGTTGGCTCCTTTTTCTTTGGCCTTTTGGATTCTCTCTTCTAGGCTTTCTTCATAGCCATGGACGGCATAAATTTTCAGCTCTCCCCAATGGAAGAAGGCTTCTTTATGGTAGATGTCTTGCTGGGTTACCATGCAGTCTACATCGCTGTCGCAATTGCCTCGGATAAAGTGGATTTTTTTGCCTTCCAGGTAGCGGGCCAGTTGGGCCGGTTGGTAGCTGGCATGGATGGGGTTTCTGGGGCCATGATAGAGGACATCCCCCAGGTGGATGATGTGGTCACAGGGGCCCAGGGCCTCCAGGGCTCTTTTGCTTTGCTGGTAGGACCCATGTGTATCTGATAAAACGCCAATTTTCATTGTTTCACCTCTTTAGATTATTTTACTATGCCGGGCCGGAAACTTCCACTAAAAAAGCGACTCTTGAAGGTCCATTCAAAAGTCGCTTGGTCCCATGGAAGGGGCTTATTTTTTTAGGCCAATGTATTCTTTAATGTCGATGATGTCGCCATTGTCCATGTAGATTTTGATGTTGTAGCTGGTAATGACGGTGGCTCCTAGGCCAATAATGGCGATAAGGGGCTCAATGACAAAGGCAATGGCAGATACGTTTAAGCTGACGCTAAGGACGGTATCGCCCTTGCTGTTTTCTACCACCAGTCGGCTGGCATTTCCCTTGTGCCAAATGTCCTTAATGGCTTGGACGACTTGGTCTACAAAGTCTTGGGATTGCTTGTCGTCTTCCGGGCCTGTGGGGTCTTGGTCCTTGAAGCTTCCTTGACCTGCCTTGAGGTTTTCAATGGCTTGGTCTGCATCTCCGTCTACATCTAAAAGAGCTTGGCGGACTTCTTCATAACTTTTTCCTGTGGCTGCCATAACATAGTCGATTTTTTCTATTGTAATCATGGGCTTCCTCCTTCTTTTATGCGTTTTCCTTACAAGCTTATTTTACCCCAATCTTCATGGCCTGAAAAGGACTTTTGATATTCTTTGACTTTTCTTTATCTTGTCTTAAAAGTCGGCATTGTTGTAGACAGTATAGCCTCCCGGGAAGATTTCTTCCAGGGCCTTAAGGTCGTCTGGAGCTGCTTGGGCCAGGCCCAGGTCTAGGAATTGTCGGAAGGAGATTTCTTTAAAGACCAGGGGAGCCAGGCAGGCTTGGGGCAGGTAGAAGCTATACTTGGGATTGGGAGATGTCCGGTAGACCTTGTCCTCTGTTCGAATTTCAATGGCGGCTTGGTCTTGGTAGTGGGCCTGGTAAAAGGCGCAGGGGTCCAGGATCTTGGCCATAAGACCAATGGCCTGGATATTGGTCTGGATGTAGCCGTTGGCAAAATAGTGGTGGGACTGGTCTGTGGGGTTGGTCATGATTTGTTCCAGGTTTTTTTGGTGGCTGAAAAAGTCCACATACCGGGCCTGGTCGGATTGGGCCCTTAGATGGCTCAAGACGCCCTGGATCCCCAGGGGATGGATGGACAAGAGATCGGACAGGACAATGGCGTTTTGGGTGTAGTTTTCCTCGTTAAGGGACTTCCAGTGGTATTTTCCATAGGCAATGAGTTTTTTGTCCAGGAAGGCCCCGATATAGATGTTTTTCAAGTCGTCTTGGAAGGCCTCTTCTTCAACAGCCAGAACCTGGGTCATGCCATGGAGAACTCCTGTGGCATTTTTCCGGAAGGTCAGGGCTTCTTGGGCCTTGATTTCTCTCACGGTGACTTGGTCGGGTTTTTGAGGCAGGTAGCTGGTTTGGACCTGGTATTGGTTCATCTTGCCCAAAAAGCCATAGCCAAACTTGTGGTAAAAGTCCGGTCTAAAGGGCAGGAGGAGGGCGGTGTGGTTGCCTCTTTCCAGGGCTGTTTTTTCAAAATAGGCCAGGAGCTGTCCGGCAAGGCCCCGTCTCTTGTAAAAGGGGTCTACCCCCAGGTAGCCAAAGCCCCCAACTTCTTCCATCTTGCCGAAGATGTTCATTTGAAAGAGGATGTGGCGCATGATGCCCACAACTTTTCCATCTTCAATGGCTCCGAAAAAGAGCTCTTCATTTTGGCTCTCCATCAAGGCTTGGACAGACTGGTCGTAGTCTTGGTAGCCTTGGGAGGAAAAGTCTCGGATGCTGGGATAGGACCGGTAAGAAATTTTCCGGTACTTGTCAAAATCTTGCAGGGTTAGTTGACGAATTTCCATTTTTTCTCCTTTTACCATCTGTTCAGATGGGTTTTTCTTCTCCATCAGGGTCCGGGCTTCCAAGTTTTTCTTTTTTCCCGGGCATTTCCATTAAGATGACACTGGCCAACATTAAAAAGGCCCCAAAATAGGCCCTGGGAAGGAGGACTTCCCCCAAGAGGATGTAGGCAAAGATACTGGCAAAAACAGGTTCCAGGGAAAAAATCACCCCTACATGGCTGGCTGTCGTATGTCTTTGGGCCAGGGTTTGGAGGATAAAGGCCAGGCCTGTACAGAAAACAGAAAGAAAGATTAGGGCAAACCAGGTAAAGCCCGTCCTTGGAATCCCCGGTTTTTCAAAAATCATCATTAGGACCAGGTTAATCAGACCTACAAAGAGGAATTGGTAGGCGCTGAGGCTAAAGGCGTCTTGGGGGGACTTTCGCACGGTCCTTTCCGTATAGAGGAGGTGGTTGGCATAGGCCACAGCAGCCAAGATAGATACCATGTCCCCCTTTAGAGTGGACATCTGGATCTTAAAGTCCTCTCCCAGGGTCAAAAAGGCAATCCCGATAAAGGAGACAATAACGCAAAAAATGGTCCTTTTACTGGGGGCCTTGCCATAGTAGAGGGTGGCAAAAAGAGGGGTAAAGATCACCATCAAGCTACACAAAAAGGCCGTATTGGACAGGCTGGTGTACTTGACCCCCATGGTGGAGCCAAAGTAAACGCAAGACAAGATGGCCCCCATGATAAAACTATGCTTTAAAATATCCCCCCTTAAGGGCGCCATCCGGCCCCGCCCCAGGGCCAGGGCAAAAGCAAAGGCGATGAAAAATCGGTAGACATTTTGCCCGTAAACCCCCAGGTCCTCCATGACAATATCCACCAAATAATAAGACAGGCCCCAAGTCAAGGCAACAAAAAGAAGACTCAGGTCCGCCTTTAACATCTTACTCATAAAAATCCCCCCTATTGACTAATATTTTACTAGATAAAGGTGGATTTTTCCAGATTTTTGCCAAAATCCCTGTCATAAAAGATAAAAAGGAAGGGGCTCCCTTCCTTTAAAATCTTCCTAGGCCCTTTTTCTTTATGGCCTTCTTATTTACTTTTGTCCCTTCTTGGTCCAGACAAAGTTCTTATCTAAATTGTAGAGCAGGCCTGCCAGCTCTCCCCGCGTGGCCCCCTTCTTGGGTAGGAACTTCCCTTGGGGCGTTCCGGAAACCAATTGACCCACCACGGCATTATAGACCGGTTCTTTGGCCCAAGAGTCAATGTCCTTGTCGTCCTTAAAGCGGTCTGGCAAGAGCAGGACCATGGGCTGGTCTTTTAATTGAAAGACATAGCGGGAGATGATGGCAGCCATTTCTTGCCGGGTAATTTCTTGGTCCGGCCTAAAGGTCCCATCTTCAAAGCCGCTAACAACCTTGTTGGCCGCTGCCCAGTTGACATATTTACCATACCAGCTGTCGGCTTGGACATCCTTAAAGGCATTTTTGTCCGTCCCCTTTAAGGGGGCTAATTTTTCTTCAAAGCGACCCAGGCTGGCTACCAGCATGGCCCGGGTAACCTTGCCATCGGGGTCAAACTTGGTCTTGGAAATTCCCGAAAAGAGACCCATTTTGACTGTGTAGGCAATTTTAGCCTTGGCCCAGTGCTTATCAATATCTGTAAAAGCAGGAGCCTCTTCCTTGCTATTTTTTGCCAAACTTGCAGACCCTTGTACCAGGGCCGGATGAATGACAGAAGTCAAAAAAATTCCGGCAGCTAAAGTTACAGCGAATAATCTTTTTTCTTTCATTGTTTCCTCCTTAAACTATTTATTGCTAAAAAATCCTCTTGCTTTTTTGGGCAGACCCTTAAAGGGCCCCTCCATCAGGGCATTAAAATCCTGGATCTTTTCCGGGGTTAGAGCATCTTTAGGTAGGTAAAAGCCCGTATTCTTCCCCAATTGGAAAATATAGAGATTTTGGCTTGTAAAGATGCGTTCAATATTTTTATAGTCAATCCTTAGGTGGCTTTGACCCTGGTGGATTTCCAGGTAGTCCTCAAAAAAGCGCACCAGGACCTTGTCTTCTTCCCCTACTGCAGCCTTGACCTGGTCCTTGTATTCCTTTAGGGTCAGAGGAAGGATGAAAATAGCCACAGCCAGGGAGATCAGCCCTGCTGTTACAAGACTTCCGGCAGCTAGGATTCTTCCATCCCGGTAGAAGAGAAAGGAAAATACCAGACCTGTCAGGCCAACCAGGTAGGACCATTGGATCAGGCGCTTTAAGAGGGCCTTTAAAAATTCCTTGCTGTAGGCCTCTTGGTTTTCGTAAAATACACTCAGTTTCATAAGTCCTCCTTATAGTTCCATTATACAGGTTAATCTGTGTTAAAAAAGTTAAAGTTTCTTAAAGGAAAGATGTCAGATTCGTGTCAGCTTCTTTATACAGCTTATCAAAGACTTGTCTAAACCCCTTGTCTTTCGCCAGTTTTTTAATTAAGATAGAAAAAAAGGAGGTTGGTCATGAACTGTTTAGGAAATATAATCTGGTTGGTTTTTGCTGGCTTTTGGCAGGCCCTAGCCTGGTTTTTTGTGGGACTTTTGTGGTCGGTTACCATCGTCGGAATCCCCGTTGGACTCCAGTGCTTTAAGCTGGCCCGGCTCTCCCTGTGCCCCTTTGGCAAGGAAGTGGTCCAGGGGCCCAAGGACCACCTGGTCTTGAACCTCCTGTGGTTGATCTTCGGAGGCCTCCAGCTGGCCCTGGCCTTTCTAGTCCACGGCCTGGCCCTTTGTATCACCATTATCGGCATCCCCTTTGGCCTCCAATGTTTTAAACAGGCTCGCTTGGCCCTCTTCCCCTTTGGAGCCTCCATCCAATAAAAGGCCGGTTGACTTTTTTAAAATAAAATGATAATCTTTGTATAAATGAATAGGTTTTCTAAGTTCCCTATGGTCGCCATGGGGCTAAGATGGAATTCGGTGCAAATCCGAAACGGTCACGCCGCTGTAACTGATAGGTTGGTCTTGTTTACCACTGGATAGCTTGCTATTTGGGAAGGTAGACCAAGCGTAGTCAGAAGTCAGAATACATGCTTAGGAGGAAATTTTGTCGCGTGGTATCGATGTGAAATTTTTTATCTTATGTCAAGAAAGACTTGAGGCATAGGCGGTTCCAGCCTGTGCTTTTTTTATTGGTCTTTTGGAAAGGAGTCCCATGCATTCTTATGCATATAGCTCAAAAAGAAAGGAGAAGTGCAAAAAATGAAAAATACTATGGCTAAGATTCCTGCTTCTTTGCCCAATGGGAGGGTCTTAAATGATTAAAGACTATTGGACCAAGGCCAGCTCTGACTACAGCGACTTAATCGACGAGGAAATGCAAAAGTCCTACAAGGACAAGTGGCTAAATTTTATCCTGGATGAAATCAAGGACCTGGAAGGCCCCTTGGAAATTTTAGACATTGGGACGGGCCCCGGCTTTTTCCCCTTGATCCTTTCTTCCAAAGACCGCCACCTGACAGGGATTGACCTAACCGAAGCCATGATTGAAGAGGCCCAAAAGAAGCTCCAAGCCTTCCATGTGGACGCTGATCTTTTTATCATGGACTGCCAAGAAACCACTTTTCCCGACCAGAAGTTTGACTGCATCATCTGCCGGAACCTGGTCTGGACCCTGCCAGACCCGGAAAAGGCCTACAAGGAGTGGTTTCGGATTTTAAAACCCGGTGGACAACTTCTCATTTTTGACGGGTCTTGGTACATCCACCACTTTGACCCTAGTGCCAAGGAAAAATACCAGGCCTTAAAGGACTATGTGAAAAAAACCTACGACATAGACGTCTACCCTTACGGGGACAAGGAAACAAATCCAGATGACTATGAATTGATGAAGATCACTTTTTTAAGTGACAAGGCCCGGCCGGCATGGGATGAAAAAACCCTGACTTCTATGGGCTTTACCGTAGACAAGGTCTTGGAAGACTACCTGGACTTCCTGGTAGGTAAGGAAGAACGCCTGGCAAGAGGCGACATTAGCCCTGTCTTTTTCATCAAGGCCAGCAAGTAAATCTAAGCATAAGAAAACTCCAGCCTAGGCTGGAGTTTTTTATTGGTATTGTCTTTTTTGCCCTTGGAAGTAGGCTTCATCAATGAGGCCACCTCCCAGGCACTCTTGTCCTTGGTAGAAGACCACGGCCTGGCCTGGTGTGACACCCCGAACCTGGTCTTTGAAGTGAACCAGGGCCTTATCTCCCCTTAGGTCCACATGGGCGGGAACGTCTTTTTGCCGGTAGCGGACCTTGACGGTACAGTCAAAGCTGTCTGCTGGGGCTTGACCTTGGATAAAGTTCAGGTCGCTGGCCAGGCAGGAATCGGAAAAGAGGTTGGGGTGGTTTTTCCCTTGGCCCACGTAAAGGGTCTTGGTCTTTAGGTCCTTGCCAATGACAAACCAGGGTTCTCCACTTTCTCCTCCACCACCTATGCCCAGGCCTTGGCGTTGGCCTATGGTGTAGTACATGAGGCCATTGTGCTTGCCCATGACCTTGCCATCCAGGGTCACCATCTGACCCGGTTGGTTGGGAAGGTAGTTGGCCAAAAATTCGTTAAAATTTCTCTCTCCGATAAAGCAAACTCCAGTGGAGTCTTTTTTATCTGCCGTTGCCAGGTCCAGGTCCTTGGCTATGGCTCGAACCTGGGCCTTGGTCAGATCTCCAATGGGGAAGATGGCCTTTTGCAATTGGTCCTGGGAGAGTTGGGAGAGGAAGTAGGTTTGGTCCTTGTTGTCATCTGCTCCTCTTAAGAGGTGGACCTTGCCCTCTGAGTCCCGGCTGGTTTGGGCATAGTGGCCCATGGCAATGTAGTCGGCTCCCAGGTTCATGGCCGAGTCTAAAAAGGCCTTAAACTTGATTTCCTTGTTGCACATGACATCGGGATTGGGGGTCCGGTCTTTTTTATACTCATTTAAAAAGTAGCTAAAGACCCGGTCCCAGTATTCTTTTTCAAAATTAATGGAATAGTAGGGTATGTCCAGTTGGTCGGCCACTCGGGCCACATCTTCATAGTCTCTTTCTGCGGTACAGACTCCAGATTCATCGGTGTCGTCCCAATTTTTCATAAAAAGGCCGATGACGTCATAGCCTTTTTTCTTCAATATATAGGCGGCAACAGATGAGTCTACGCCGCCGCTCATTCCTAGTATTACACGCATCTTTATCTCCTTAAGCTTTAACCAGGGCTTGGACCAGCTGGTCTATTTCTTCCAGGGTGTTTTCTCGTCCAAAGGACAGGCGGATGCTTTCCAATCCCCTATCAGGGTCTTGGGGGTAGATGCTTTCAATGACCCGGCTGGGGCCCAGGGCTCCTGCAGAACAGGCAGACCCTGCTGATACATAGATATCCTCCATGTCCAATTTCATCAATAATTCTTGGGCCGGGACCCCCTTGATCCAGAGGTTTAGAATCTTTGGCGATTCTTGGGCCAGGTGGTTGACTGCAAAGTCCAGGCCTCCTTGGCTTAAGCCCTGGATGCAGGCTTCTTTTAAGGCCTGGCAGTGGGCTTGGTCTTCTTGGCTTCTTGTATAGGCAATCTCCAGGGCCTTGGCCAGGGCTTGGGCTCCCGGCACATCTACGGTTCCTGCCCTTAGGTTAAATTCTTGGCTCCCTCCCCGGTGGTAGGCCATAAGGGGGGCCTTGAGGTTTTTTGTGGCTAAAAAGCCCATGCCCTTGGGGCCATAGACCTTGTGGCCTGAACAGGTTAGGCTGGTATAGTAGGTGGACTTGAGGTCCACTTCCTCCAGGGCCATGGCTTGGACTCCGTCAATGTGGAAGTAGATATTCCGGTCCTTGGCCTCTTGGCCCAGCTGGGTCACAGGGAGGATGGACCCAGTTTCATTGTTGACGGCCATACAAATCCAGCCGCAAGTTTTTTCATTTGTGGCATCCAGGAAGTCTTGAACCTGGATGTTTCCATCCCTGGGGGCTACTTCTATGACCTTAAAGCCCAGGGTCTTGAGGTAGTCCAGGGTCTTGACTACGGCAGGGTGCTCCAGGCTGGTGGTTACAATTTCGTCCTGGCCAAAGGCCCTTCTATGGGCCAAAGACTGGCTCCATAGGGCCCAGTTATTGGATTCTGTGGCTCCGGACGTAAAGTAGATATTCCGGTCTCCCAGGCCAAAAATCCCGGCAATGTCTTCCCGGGCCTGGCGGAGCTTGCGACTGGCCTTTTTCCCCAGCCGGTAGGTACTGGAGGGGTTGCCATAGTCTTCTTTTAATTCTCGAATATAAAGTTCTAAAACCTCCCCATCAAGAGGGGTTGTAGCTGCATGGTCTAAGTAAATCATTTTATCACCTTTTTGTATTATACCACAGCCGGCTTCTTGGCGTTGGCTTGGGACCTATTTTTTTCTGTCATCGGACCTGGTCTGTGGTACAATAAGGGGGAAAGGACTGATTGAATTGGCATATTTCTTAGCCCTAGATGCTGGCACCACCAGCAACCGGGCCCTTATCTTCAAGGAAGACGGCCAGGTTGTTACCATGGCTCAAAAGGAGTTCCCCCAATACTTTCCCCAACCGGGCTGGGTGGAGCAAAACCCCATTGATATCTACTCCACCATGTCGGGGGTGGCAGCTGAAGCCTTGGCCAAGGCCTCTCTCGCCGCAGAAGACCTGGAGTGTATCGGGATCACCAACCAAAGAGAAACTACCATTTTGTGGGACAAGAAAACAGGCCTTCCTGTCCACAACGCCATTGTTTGGCAGTGCCGCCGGACTGCTCCCTTAGCCGATGCCTTAAAAGAGGCCGGCTATGTGGATATGATTTTGGGAAAAACCGGTCTGGTGGTGGATGCTTATTTTTCCGCCACAAAAATTAAATACCTCCTGGACAAAATTCCCGGCCTGAGAGACAGGGCAAAAAAAGGAGAAATCGCCTTTGGGACAGTGGATTCTTACCTCATGTACCAATTAAGCGAGGGACGGATCCATAAGACCGACGTGTCCAATGCCTGCCGGACCATGCTCTTTAACATCCATAGCAAGACCTGGGACCAAGAGCTTTTGGACCTCCTGGATATCCCCCGGGAAATCCTGCCGGAGGTCTGTCCTTCCGCTGGCTATTTCGGATCGACCTCTCCCTCCTTCCTGGGTCACGAACTTCCCATTACTGGGGTCTTGGGAGACCAACAGGCGGCTCTTTTTGGCCAATCCTGCCTGGAAGCCGGAGAGGCCAAGGCCACCTATGGCACCGGGGCCTTTGTCTTGATGAATACAGGACCAGACCCAATTATCTCTAAGAATGGTCTCTTGACTTCCATTGCCTGGGATATCCAGGGTCAGACTTCCTATGCCCTGGAGGGGTCCATCTTTGTGGCAGGGTCTGCCGTCCAATGGCTCCGAGACCAAATGGGCTTTATGGCCTATGCCGAAGAATCGGAAAAAATGGCTCTTTCTGTCCAGGATTCCAATGGGGCCATTGTGGTTCCTGCCTTTACCGGCCTGGGGGCCCCCTATTGGAACCCCTATTGCCAGGGAAGTATTTTCGGCTTGACTCGGGGAGTCAATAAAAACCACCTGGTCCGGGCCACCTTGGAGGCCATTGCCTACCTAACCCATGATGTGGTCCAGGCCATGCAAGAGGACAGTGGCTTAAAGAGAAAGCTCTTAAAGGTAGATGGAGGCGCTTCCAACAACAACTTTCTCATGCAGACCCAGGCAGACCTCTTACAAATCCCCGTCTTACGGCCCAAGTGTACGGAAACAACAGCCCTGGGAGCCTTTCTCATGGCAGGTCTGGGGTCCGGTTATTTTAAGGGCTTGGATGAAATTCAAAAAATCTGGCAAAAGGACCGGGAATTTCTCCCTGCCCTGGCTCCGGAAGAGAGACAAGTGGGCCTGGACCGTTGGCACAAGGCCGTCAACCACTGCTTGAATTTTAACCTGTAAATCCTTGTCACAGGAGGGATTCAATGGTATATTTTAAAGGAGCTTACAATGGATTTTAACCCCCATGTCTACCCCTATTCCTCCCGGCGCCCAGTGGTTTATGGCCGGGCCATGACCGCCTCTTCCAACCCCTTGACGTCTCAAGTGGGCCTGGATATCTTAAGAGACGGAGGAAATGCCGTAGATGCTGCTTTGGCCATGGCGATAGCCATGACCGTCTTGGAGCCCACCTGCAATGGTCTGGGGTCGGACCTTTTTGCCCTGGTCTACAAGGATGGACGGCTCCATGG
This sequence comes from Urinicoccus massiliensis, assembly GCF_900120405.1. Taxonomy (GTDB): domain Bacteria; phylum Bacillota; class Clostridia; order Tissierellales; family Peptoniphilaceae; genus Urinicoccus; species Urinicoccus massiliensis. The sequence continues at coordinate 694,422 of NZ_LT635493.1, forward strand.
CCTCAATGCCTCAGGCTATGCCCCTGGCAGGGCAAACCCAAAAACTTACCGAGACCTAGGCCATGACCAGGTCCCCAGCTTCGGGCCTTTGTCCATTAATATTGGCGGAGCTGTAGATGGGTGGATTTCCCTGTCCCAACGCTTTGGCAAACTTCCCTTCCGGGAAGTCTTTCAACCGGCCATCTCCTATGCCCGGGAGGGCTACCCGGTATCGGAAACTGTCTCTGTCCTTTGGGAGAAAGAGTTTGAAAAATACCGGGGCCTAGACCTGGACCTAGGTCCCCTTTTTGACCTTTACGGGATCAGTCAAGAGGCCCCCAAGGCCGGTGCAGTTTATAAAAATACAAACTTGGCCCAAAGCCTGGACCTCATTTCCAGGACCCAGAGGGGGGAATTTTATGAGGGAAGCCTGGCCCATGGTTCTGCCCAGTACATACAGGACCAGGGAGGCCTGGTGGATTTTGAAGACTACAAAAACTACCACTGCTTCTGGACAGACCCCCTTGCCATCAACTACCGGGGATATGATATCCATGAGCTTCCTCCCAACGGCCATGGCATCAGCGTCTTAATGGCCCTGGGAATTTTAGACCAAGCCCCCCTAGGCCGGAAAGAGGACTTTTTACACCGGCAAATTGAAGCCACCAAGTTGGCCATGTCCCTGGCTCGGGACTATGTCTGTGACCCAGACTTCCTGCCCCGGCCCTGCCAGGATCTCTTAAGTCCCGGCTATCTCCAGGACTTGTCTACAAGGCTCACAAACCGGGCCCAAGACTTTTCCTGCCTGCCTTCCAGTCCCTCTACCGTCTATTTGACGGCTGCCGACCCAGAAGGCGCCATGGTAAGCCTGATCCAATCCAACTACGACGGCTTTGGCTCGGGCCTGGTCCACCCGGATTTTAGTATCAGCTACAACAACCGGGCAGCAAATTTCGTCCTGGACCCCAACCATCCCAATTGCCTGGGGCCCAGAAAGAGGTCCTACCACACCATTATTCCGGGATTTATTACAAAAGATGGCCAAGCAGTGGCCAGCTTTGGCGTCATGGGGGCCTTTATGCAGCCCCAGGGCCATGTCCAGGTCCTGTCCAATTTAATTGACCAGGGCCTCAACCCCCAAGCAGCCTTAGACTGTCCCCGTTGGCAGTGGCTGGGGGCAAAGACCTTGGAAGTTGAAGGAGACTTCCCTCCCCAACTCATAAAAGACCTCATGGACCGGGGTCATGACCTGACCCTGGCCAAGGACTCTTATGCCATGGGTCGGGGGCAAATTATTTTACGTTTAGCAAATGGCATCTACTGTGGAGGCACAGAAAAAAGAACCGATGGCCATATTGCCGTCTTCTAGGCCTGGTTAAAAAGTTGCCTTTTGGGTATATAGAAAAAAGATATGAACAAAGAAAGGATGTAGTCATGAATCAAGAAATGAAGGAACGGATACAAAATGGTAAGGGCTTTATTGCCGCTTTAGACCAAAGTGGTGGAAGTACACCAACTGCCCTAAAACGCTATGGTGTTATGGAAGATGCCTATTCCAACGAAGAAGAAATGTTTGACCTGGTCCACCAAATGCGGACCCGGATTATTACCAACCCCGCCTTTACCAAGGACCATATTCTGGGGGCCATTCTCTTTGAACGAACCATGGATTCTGAAATCCAAGGTAAGCCAACAGCAGACTACTTATGGGAAGAAAAGGGTATTGTTCCTTTCTTGAAAATAGACAAGGGCCTTGCCGAGCTTGAAAACGGCGTCCAAAGAATGAAACCTAACCCGGGCCTGGATGCCCTTTTAGACAAGGCCATTGAAAAACACATCTTCGGAACCAAGATGCGCAGCGTCATCCAAGCCTACAACGAAGAAGCCATTGTGGGCATAGTGGACCAACAATTCGACCTGGCCCGTCAAATTATTGCAAAGGGTCTTGTTCCCATTGTGGAACCGGAAGTCTCCATCGACTCCCCGGAAAAAGAAGAGTGTGAAGCCCTTTTGGTCAAGGAATTAAAAAGACACCTGGACCAATTGGAAGAAGGCCAAGAAGTCCTCTTAAAATTAACCCTACCAAATATCGAAAACCTATATAGAGAACTCACCAAGCATCCTAGAGTTTTAAGAGTTGTGGCCCTATCCGGTGGCTATAGCCGGGAAGAAGCCAATGACCGACTGGCTAAAAATGCAAATGTCATCGCCTCCTTCTCCAGGGGCTTAACCGAAGGCCTCTCCAAGCAACAAAGCGATGAAGAATTTACCAAGACCTTGGAAGAATCCATCCAAGAAATCTACGAAGCCTCAATGGAATAAAAAGTCAAAGACTCCCGGCCCAGGCCAGGAGTCTTTTTTAGGAGAAATTATGGAAAGAAAACAAGCAAGCCATGAACTTTTAATGGTAGAGCCCTCTTGCTTTGCCTTTAACCAGGAAACTGCCGTCAACAACCTCTACCAGCACCAGGACCAAAGGCCCCTGGACCAGGTCCAAAAACAGGCCCTGGAAGAATTTAACTCCTATGTCCAGGCCCTGAGAGACCGGGGAGTCCAGGTCCATGTTTTTAAGGATTCCCCCAACCCAAGGACCCCGGACTCTATCTTTCCCAACAATTGGTTTTCCACCCATGCTGGAGGCCACCTGGCCATCTATCCCATGTTTGCCCAAAACCGCCAGGCGGAAGTGGATAAGTTTTTGCCTCAGCTGGAGGACCTCCTCTTAAGAGATCTCCCCCAAGATTCTATCTACCGAAAGACCGACTACCGGGAAAATAGAAAAAAAGCAGCCTATCTTGAAGGTACCGGGTCCATGGTCCTGGACCGGGTCCACAAGATAGCCTATTGTGCCCTATCTCCCCGAAGCGACCAGGCCCTTTTTGAACGTTTTTGCCAAGACTTCGGCTATGAAGCCATCTCCTTCCGGGCCTACCAGGCTGGGGCCCCCATCTACCACACCAACATTTTAATGGCCATCACCTCCACCAAGGCCCTGGTCTGCCTGGATGCCCTGGTCCCAGAAGATCGAGACAGGGTCCGGGAGAGGATCCTGGCCAGCGGCTTGGACCTGGTGGACCTGACCCTGGACCAAATTAGCCAGTGTGCTGGAAATGCCTTGGAAGTGGAAGGTTCAGACGGAAAAAGATTTTTAGTCTGCTCCCAAGGAGCCTACCAAAGCCTAAGACCCGACCAGGTCCAGGCCCTGGAGGAGGACCTGGAACTTTTAATCGTGGATATCCCCACCATTGAATACTACGGCGGCGGGTCTGCCCGGTGCATGTTGGGAGAAATTTTTAGATAGCTTGTAAAAAATCCTAGAGATCTTTCTCTAGGATTTTTCTTCTTGGGCAAATTGTGAAGTGTAGAGGCCCTTGTAGATCCCATTTTGGGCCAGGAGGCTTTGGTGGTCTCCCTTTTCTACAATGTCTCCATCCTGTAAAACTAGGATGGTATCGGCTCCCACAATGGTGGACAGCCGGTGGGCAATGACGAAGTTGGTCCGCCCCTCCAGGAGCCGGTTCATGGCTTTTTGAATCAAGCGCTCTGTCCGGGTATCTACCGAGGAGGTGGCCTCGTCTAAAATTAGGATTTCTGGATCGCTTAAAAGGGCCCGGGCTATGGTGAGAAGCTGTTGTTGGCCTTGGGAAATATTGGACGCCTCTTCATTGAGCTCTGTATCATAGCCCTGGGGCAGGGTTTGGATGAAATTATGGCAATAGGCCTGTTTGGCCGCCTGGATAATTTCTTCTTCTGTAGCTTGGGGCTTGCCGTAGGCTATATTTTCCCGGATAGTCCCCTTAAATAGCCAGGTATCCTGGAGGACCATGCCAAAAAAGTCTCGGAGTTGGTCCCGGTGGACCCGGCGGATATCCACTCCATTTAGGGAGATGGCTCCCTGGTCCACATCATAAAAGCGCATAAGGAGGTTGACCAGGGTGGTCTTCCCAGCTCCTGTAGGACCAACAATGGCAATGGATTGGCCTCTTTCAACATGTAAAGAGAAGTTCTGAATAACTGGGGTCTTCTTGTCATAGGAAAAGAAGACATCCTTAAAGTCTACCCTTTCAATGGGCCGGTCCAGACTTTCTTCTTGGCATTCAACTTCTTCTGGTACATCTAAAAAGTCAAAAATCCGCTCTCCAGCTGCAAGAGAGGCCTGGAAGATATTGGCCATTTCAGCAATTTCTTCAATGGGCCGACCAATTTTTCTTACATATTGGATAATGGCCTGGATGTCTCCAATCAGGAGTCTGGCCTTTAGAACTTCCAATCCCCCCACAATGCAAATGGCCACATAGCCCAGGTTGCTGATAAAGGTCATCACCGGCAACATGATTCCTGTCATAAAGCTGGCCTTGTAGGAAACCTTATAGAGCTGGTCATTGTGGGCAATAAATTCTTTTTCCGACTCTTCTTCATAGCCATAGGCCTTGATAAGGTCTGTTGCCGAGAAACTTTCTTCAATAAAGCCTACCATGGCCCCCAGGCCCTGGGATTTTTGCCGGAAAAATTCCTGGGACCTTTTGGCGATAAACTTGGTGGACCCATAGCTCAAGGGCAGGGTCACGATAAAGACCACGGTTAGGGTGGGGCTGGTCTTTATCATCATATAGAGGATGCCAATAATCAACAGCCCCCCAGACAGGGCCCGGCTAATGGATTGTTGGAGGTTTTTACCCAGGGTTTCCACGTCATTGGTCATCCGGGACAGGAGGTCTCCTGTGGAATGGCTATCGTAAAAGGAAATGGGCAAGTGGCGGACTTTTTCTGAAATTTCCTTCCTGAGTTTAAAGATCAAGTCTTGGCTCACATCTACCAGGATCCGGCCACAGATAAAGTCAAAGAGGCCTTGGAGGCAGTAGAGGACTACCAAGAAAAGACAGGTTTTCAGGATAAAGTCAAAATCAAGGGCCAGGCCTTCTTTCACATCTTGAAAGAGTCTGGTGGTGATTTTCCCCATGTACTTGGGGCTTTGGACCTGGGCATAGACACTGAGCAGGGTAAAGAAAATAGCCAGGGCCAGCTTGCCCTTGTAGACTCCCAGGTAGGCCAAGAGGCGTCTTAGGGTTTGAGGGTTTTTCTTTTTATTTTCCTTCATCCTCTGCCTCCTCTCCTTGGCTTAGGGCAATTTCCCTATAGACGGGGTTGTCTCTTAAAAGGTCCTGGTGGGTCCCATAACCCACCATTTCACCATCTTCCAAAACCAAAATCTTGTCTGCAGACCGGATGGTAGCCACTCTTTGGGCCACAATAATCACCATGGCATCCTTGGTTTTTTCCAAGAGCCCTTGCCGGACCTTGCGGTCTGTTAGAGAGTCCAGGGCTGAAAAGGAGTCATCAAAAAGATAGACTTGGGCCTTGCGGTTTAGGGCCCGGGCAATGGACAGGCGCTGCCTTTGCCCTCCGGAAAAGTTGGTCCCTCCCCGGGTCATTTCTTGGTCCAAGGGGTCTTGTCCCAAAAATTCCAAGGCTTGGGCCTGGCCCAGGGCCTCTCTTAGGTCTTCCTCCAATGCATCTTGGTTGCTATAAAGGAGGTTTTCTCCCACTGTCTTGGAAAAGAAAAAGTTCTTTTGAGGGACATAGGACATCTGCCTGCGGACATCTTGGCTATTCAGGTCTTGAATATCCTTGCCATTTAAAAGTAGCTGGCCCCCTGTGGGATTATAAAATTGCAAAAAAAGCCGCAAGAGGGTAGACTTACCGGACCCTGTCCCCCCAATAACCCCCAGGGTTTGCCCCCGGTCCAGGGAAAAGGACAGGTTTTGGAGGACGGGTCGCTTGGCCTGGGGATAGGCAAAGGTCAGGTTTTTTGCTTCAATATGGACCAGGTCTTCTTTTAGGTCCTGGCACCCTCCCGTGTCATGGGTGGGGTAGTTCAAAACTTCGTTGATCCTGACCATGGATGCCCAGGTTCTGGGAATCATGGTAATTAAAAAACTTAGCATAATCAGGGCCATTAAAACCTGGGTAATGTATTGGATAAAGGCCATGAGTTCCCCTACGGCCAGTTGGTCCAGGCTAATGAGCTGGGCACCAAAATACATAACCAGAACCAGGGCCACATTTAGGAAAATTCCCAAAATCGGAATGACATTGATGATGATTTTATTAACCCTTAGGGCCATTTCATAATAGTCCTGGTTGGCCTCTGTAAAGATTTCTTCCTCCAAATCGTCTCTGGAAAAGGCCCGGGTTACCCGAATCCCCGTCAGTCTCCGGCGAAAGAGTTGGTTGAGCCGGTCCAGCCTCCTTTGTAGAACGGGAAAATAGGGTACTGCTGACCGGATCACCAGGTAGATTCCCAAGGAAATAAAGGGAATGGAGATGGGAAAAACCAGGGAGAGTTTGAGGTTGGTTGTCAGGGCCATAATCAGGCCTCCCACAAACATCAAGGGCCCCCGAACCAGGGGTCTTAGGCCCATCAGGACCATTTGTTCCACCTGGTTTACATCATCTGTAGACCGGGTAATCAGGGAAGAAATACCAAAATATTCCGTTTCATTAACTGTTAACCGGTTGATTTTTGAAAACAAATCATAACGAACATCGGCTGAGTAGGCCATGGCTACCTTGGATGAATGGTAGGCTGCAGCCCCCCGGCAAAGGACTGTGGCAAAAACCACCAGGAGCATAAGCTGCCCCATCCTCAGGATATAGGCGGTATCTCCCCGGGCCACGCCCAGGTCCACCACCAAACTCATGAGCCTGGGGAGAAAGAGTTCCCCCAAGGCATTGCCAAAGGTCAGTAAAATGACCAGGGCAATTCGATATTTAAACTTGCCTAAACGGCGAAAGATTTCCATATATTCCTCCTTAGCTAGCAGGACTATTTTACACTATTTATCCCTACAATTCAAAAAAAGTAAAATTTCAAGGAATTTTGTTTTTTAATTTGGTCATCTTGTGCTATAATATATGTATTATGGACCTGTAGCTCAGCGGATAGAGCGCAGCCCTCCGGAGGCTGAAGCGGGAGTTCGATTCTTCTCAGGTCCACCAAAATAATTCGTGTCTGGCATTGACCAATGTCAGGCACGATTTTTTTATACAGATTTTGGCAAAAGCCAGGCAAAATATAAGAAAACCTACAGGGAGTCCCTGTAGGTTTTTCTAGTTTTGGATATGTTTTAGGGGATCTTCTAAATTCCCTTGATTGCAAACTTCAAAATGTAGGTGGGGGCCTGTACTTCGCCCTGTGTTTCCACTTTTGGCAATGGGGTCTCCCTGGCTGACCTTTTGTCCCACGTGGACTTCTATAAGACTTAAGTGGGCATAGCGGGTCGTGTAGCCGTTGCCGTGGTCAATGTCGATGTAGTTGCCATAGCTGCCTGCATTGGTCCTGGCCCGGGTCACAACCCCACCGTCTGCTGCCAGGACCTGGGTCCCTATGGGACAGGCCAGGTCAATGCCCCGGTGAAAACTGCCCCAACGGGGGCCAAAGGGAGAACTCAAGCGCCCATTGGTGGGCTTGATAAAGGATCCTGTAGCCCCTTCCTTAGTCCCAATCCGGATGATTTCATCTACAGGCGCTTGGACCAATTCTACTTTTTGGACCAGGTGGTCTACCTTTTCTCCATTGACTCGGACAACCTTGGCATCAACCCGTTCCAGACCTTTCTTCCCAGCTTGGACCAAGACTGTCTTCCCCTTGGCCAGGGTGTGGTCTTCAATCTTTCGGGTCTTATAGGCAAGGTCTAAGTCATATTGGACCTCTTCCCTGGCCTCAATGGACAGGCTTATCTTGGAAGCCGGTAGGTAGATTTTTTCCGGCACAGGGTCTGTCAGTTTCTTTTTGTTGGCCTCTAAAAGATCTTCCAGGTCCAGGCCATACTTTTTTGCTTCTTCCTGCCAGGTCCCCTGGCTCTTAACCAGGTAGTCTTTCGACAGGTTCCTCAAGCGAAGGACCAGGTCTTCCCGGCTCATCAGGGCTGGAGCCTTTTCTTCCAGGTCCTTGACCTCAATTTTATTGTTAAATCGAATACTTTCTTTTTGAACTCTTGCATCTAACTTGGGAAACACAGCCAGGTCTTTCAAGGCCCCGTGGGCCGCCTCTCTGGATTCCACAAGGCCAAGACTTTCTTGGTCGATAAAAAGCTCTACGGCCTTTGGACTTGCTGCGTGAAGGGTTTGACTTCCCAGGCTGATAATCATACTAAGGGCCAGGGCTCCTAGGGTAAATTGTTTTTTCAAATAACTTCCTCTTTCTAAATGTTACTAAATTGTTTTATTTGTTACTCTTTTGTAACTTTTAACAACGCATTCTATTGTAACATATTTTTAGAGGATTCCTATTACAAAATCATTACAATCCCTTTACATGCTTGTAGGCCCCGTAAAGTTGGATCTTTTCTTGGGGTTTTTCCACAAGAATCTTCCCCTTTAGGGGCAAAAGCTCCCCATCAATGTTGAAGATTTTCTCTTTTTCTGTTGTAATTTCTTGCCGGCTTTTTTCTTCCAGCTGGACAGCCGGATCTGTCAGGTGGTTTTTTAAAAAGACCTTGGCCAGGAGGCGGACAATATCCTTGGTCTTATAAACATGGCCCTGGATATAGTCTAGGTCTGGCTTAAAGGGGTTGGCTTGGTAGGCTATGGGCAGGCCTCCACCAAAGTAGGACCCATTGGCCAAGACGCTGATAAAGGGCCAGCCCTTATTAGCTTGGGTAAATTTAGAAAAATCCTTCCGGATGGTCTTGAAGATGGATCGGATATAAGCTAGCTTTTTATGGGATTCCTTGGCCATTTGGTTGTAATTTTCAATGACGCAAACGTCAAATCCGTAAGAAACGATATTTAAAAAATAGTAGTCTTGGATTTTCCCGATATAAATGTCTTTCTTTTCTGCCTTTTTATAGGCTTCCACCTGGCTGCGGATGGATTTTTTCAAGCCCAGGGCATGGGCAAAGTCATTTCCTGTCCCCAGGGGAATGAGGCCAAGATTTCTTTGCCGGGTCTTCATAAGGGCATTGAGGGTCCAAAAGTTGCTGCCATCTCCCCCTACAGACACCACCAGGTCCACCTGGTCTGCCTGGTCTACAATGGCCCGGCTGGCCTGGTCTGGATCTTTTTTCTCTATGTAAAAATCATGTAGGCCATAAAACTTACATGATTCTTGAATTTCTCTTTTTATTTGTTCAATTTTTCCTGTCCCGGCATGGGAGTTTAGGACAAATAAAATGTTTTCAATTTTTTCTCTATGCGTCATGGTTCACTTCTTCTTTTATTTCTAAGCCTTCCTTGAGAATGGCCTCCAGGGTCTTTCTATAGGCCTCTTGGGCTTCTTGTCCCAGGCCCGGCAGGTTGGTTTCCACCATAAAGCCGGCTCCCTCCATGGCTCCATAGGCCAGGCTGGCTGCCACCTTAAGATCAGAAAGGGCATACTTGTGGGCCTTGTCCTTCATGGTTTTTCCTATCCTTAAAAGGTCCAAGAGGGTCCGGCAGATGTCCAGGGGAACCTCAATGGCTTCCTGGTAGCCCTTTTCCAATTCCTCTTGATAGTGGGCTTTTTCCTCCTGGCTTTCCCGGGGAAGCTTATAGGCCCTAAGAACCCGTCCAAAGGCCTGGGCATCTTTTTGCATCAGGACTTGGAGCCTTTGGCAAAGGTCTTGGACCCGACCGGGGTCTTCCAGGGCCTCTTGCTTGGACAGGTTGTCCACCATCAGGGTCAGGGAGGCAGCCAGGGCTCCTGCCAGACCGCAAATGGCTCCTCCTCCAGGATTGGATGTCTTGTCCTGGGTCTTGATAATAAAGTCATCTAATTTGTACTTACTTAATTCAGACATGTAAAACTCCTTCAACCACCAGGCAGGCCCTGCCTCCCACGGTGATTTTTTCTTTTCCTGGCTCTCCTTGGTAGCTGGCCACAATTTCAGAGGGTCGGTTCATTTCCAGGCCCTGGATGGCCCGAAGGCTCCTTTGGCCTTGGTGTTTATTGAGATAGTGTAAAAGGGCCCCAGTAGAGGTCCCGGTGGCCGCTTCTTCTGGAATCCCCAAAATGGGGCAGAAGTTTCTTTGGTAGATTTTGCCCCCTTCTTGGCAAAAGGCATGGACAGAATAGTAGTCGTATTTTTTGGACAGGTCCACCAAGGCGTCCATATCTGCCTGGATGTCTGCCAGGGCTTGCCGGCTCTTTAAGGGCACCATAAGGTCCCGGATGCCTGTGGAAATTTTTTCCATAGGCAGGTCTTCCGGGGCATAAAAATCTTCTTGCCTTAGGCCCAGAGCCTTGGCCACGGCCCCTATATCTTTAACTTGACCAAACTCTTGGGGGTCTGACTGGGTCATGGTGACTTCTTCTAGGGCTCCATTTTTATAAGTTAAATAAATGGGCAGGTTCCCGGCCTTGGACCGCAAGAGAACCTCCTTGACGCCATTTTCCAGGCCTTCAATATAGTCGTATTGGGCCAGCATATAGAAAGAGGCAATACTTGCATGGCCGCAGAGGTCTACTTCCTCCACCGGGGTAAAATAGCGGATCCGATAGTCATTGATATCCAACCGTTCAATAAAGGCCGTTTCCGACATTTTTAATTCTCCTGCCAGGGCAAGTCTTTCTTGGTCGCTGAGGTGACCCTGGTCTATCACTACACCGGCGGGGTTTCCTTGAAAGGCCTTGTGGGCAAAGGCATCAAAAATAAAAAACTTATAGTCCCTCATGGCCTTCCCCCATCATTTGCTCCATGATTCTTTCCAGGTCGTCATTGTTGTAGTAGTCGATTTGGATTTTTTTCACCCGGCCCTGGGTCTTTAAGCGAACCTTGGTTCCCAGACACCGGGTCAGTTGCTCTTCCACATCCCGGATGAAAATATCTTTTTCCTCCTGGCTCTTGGGCTTTTTATTATCCAGGTTTTCTTCTGTTTCCAGGATGGTTTGGCCCTTTTTGATAATGTCCCGGGCCTTGGCCACTTGTTTTTTAGGGTCCTTGATCTTTAAAAGAAGCTTGCCGTGGCTAAAGGTCAAGTCTCCCTGGGCCAGGTAGCCTTGGACTTCTTTTTCTAGGTTTAAAAGTCGCAAGAGGTTGGCAATGGAGGACCGGTTCTTTCCAATGAGGTCAGCCAGGTCTTGCTGGGTCAACTTGTGGGTCTCCATCATGGCCTTAAGGGCTTGGGCTTCTTCTATGGGATTTAAGTCCTCTCTTTGGAGGTTTTCAATAAGGCTAATGGCATCGGCCTGTTGGTCGCTGATGTCCTTAACCAGGACCGGAACCTTGTCCAGACCCGCCAATTTAGCCGCCCGGTAGCGTCTTTCCCCGGCAATGATTTGGTAGCCGTCCTGGGTCTTTCTCAAAATCAAGGGCTGGAGGACGCCATGCTCCTTGATGGATGCTGCCAGTCCCTCTAGCTCTTCCTGGTCAAAGACCTTTCTGGGTTGGTTTTTATTGGGGAAGATTTCTTTGAGGCTGACTTGGTTTGTTTCTTGATCCTTGGTCTCTAGGATGTCTTTTACTTCTTTTGCATCTTTGAAAAAACTATCCAGACCCCGTCCCATACTCATTTCTTAGCTTCTCCTTTCACCATTTCTCGAGCTAGACTTTCATAGGCCTTGGCCCCTGCACTCTTGGGAGCATAGGTAAAGATGTCTTGCCCATAAGAGGGTGCTTCAGCCAATTTAATATTCCTGGGAATGGTGGTTTGGTAGACCATGGTGGAAAAATAGTCCTTGACGTTTTCTACCACCTGGGTGGAAAGATTGGTCCTTCCATCATACATGGTCATAACAACCCCATTTAGGTCCAGGTCCTTGTTGTAGTTTTCCTTAACCAGCTGGATGGTGTTAAAGAGTTGCCCAACCCCTTCCAGGGCATAGTATTCGCATTGGATTGGAAGTAGAATTTCCTTGGAGGCAATCAGGCCCATGAGGGAAAGAATCCCCAGAGAGGGGGGAGAGTCTATTAGGATATAGTCGTAGCCCGGGCAGTTTTCCAGGGCATCTTTTAAGCGGTACTGCCAGTTCCCCTCAATGGCCAGGTCCATTTCCAGGCCTGCCACATCCCCATGAGAACCTATAATATCCAGGTTTTCTATTTTTGTATGTTGGATCATCTCTTGAGGCTTTTTGCTTCCCTTGATGACTCCATAGATAGACTTTTCTGCCAACTTATCCAAGCCTAAACCACTGGTGGTATTGGCTTGTGGGTCGATGTCTATCACAAGAACCTTCTTCCCCAGTAAGGCTAAAGCCGCACTTAAATTGACAACCGTAGTTGTCTTGCCAACGCCGCCCTTCTGATTAAAAACAGTCATTATGTGGTTCATATTCTACCTCACTTCCTATACTCTAATGATAACAGATTTTAGCTATTTTTTGTAGCTTGAGTCTGGACTTTGCCCTGGATTTTCCCAAAAAATATCCCCTGTCTTTCCGGATGATTTACATAAAAAACCTGCCGGCTTTTCTTTCCGGCAGGTCTTGTTTATTTTACCATTCCAAAGGCTGCACAAAAGGCATCGTAGGGACTGTAGCAAATGGGTTCTTGGTCCAGACCCTTGAGGTAGTCCGGGTCCAGGTAGTCCTTGTGGACAATGAGTTCATAGACATAGGCGTCAAACCAGGCATCGGTCATGGAGAAGATGCCCTTTTTCCCATTTTTCTCTCCCCAGGAATTTTCTACCTTCCAAAAACGACTTTGGCCGTCTTGGATGTTGACTCCGGTGATGTTCATAGCATGGGTGGCCATGGACTGTCGGGAGTCAATCCGGTCGGCCTTGGAAAAGTCTCCTGGGTCCACCAGGCTATCTCGGTAGTTGTAGAGCCTGTCATCCAGAATTCCGGCCTTGCGGTCGCTCATTTTCCCCACATCACAGGCAAACCAGGCTGTCCGACCATCTTCCAGGGACCGGATCATGGCCTTTTTCATTTGGTCTATGGGGACGTTGAGGCCCCTGAGCCCGTCAATTTCCAAGAGGTTTTTAATTTCTGGGTTGATGTAGACCCGGCCATAGGGGTTCCTAGGCCTGGGGTCATGAATGAGGCGGATGAGGTTGTCATAAAAGCCATCTAGGTACTTGTGGTAAAAGTCTTTGGGGGTCATGTTTCTTTCAATATGGTAGTTTTTGTCCTTGTCCAGGTATTCAAAGTCAAACTTTTGGACGGGACGGCCAATACACTTGGCCAGGATGGTGTAGACCTTGGCCAGGCATTCTTCCTTGAGCTGGTCTATATCTTCTTCCGGGGCCCGACGGATGTCCATGGCGTATTTCTTAATGACTTCTTCAATCCGGGCAAACATGTCGGCGGAATTTTGGCTGTTGAAGCTTTCCTTCATGGCTGATTTTGGCACCAGGCCGTACTTTTCCACCAGGGCCTTAAAGTATTCAAAATAGCCCCCATCATCGGTTTTAAAGCTCAGGGCGTGGATGACTTCCCGGCTGTTGATGTCCAGGTCCCGGGTCTTGCAGACCATGTCTAAAAAGACATTGGTTTTTTCCAGGTTGTCGTAAAAGTAGAGGTAGCTTTCTGAAAGTTCAAATTCCTCTAGGCCCAGGTCCTTCATGATCTTTGGCCGGGCCATGTTCAGGGCGGCAAACATCCAACAGCGGCCTGTTTGCTTTTGGTCGGTGATATTTTTATGGTCAATTTCATGGTTAAAGACAAAGGAATGCTTGTTGATTTGCCTTTGGTTCTTGCTGGCTTCCCGGATGCCTACATTGGAAATGGCTCCTTCAATGATTGCATTGGTCTTGTCTTCCATGTAGGCTTGGTCAAATTTTTTCAAAAGGTCTGGGGTCAGTTCTTTCATTGGTCCTCCTTCATTAAAAGGTCGAAAATTGTCTTTGTATAGTCGCTGGGGTTTTGAAGGCCTAGGCCTTCAATTAACCGGGCTTGGTTGTATAGGAGCTTGGTGTATTTTTTCAACATGTCTTCATTATCTTTTAGGCTTAAAAGTTTTTGGTAGATGGGGTGGTTCTTGTTAATTTCCAAAACTTTTTCCGCTTGGATGTCTTGGCCTTGGGCTTGGAAGATTTTTTCCATTTCAATGGAAACTTCTCCCCGGCTCAAGAGGCAAACCGGGTGGTCAGCCAGGTCTTCAGAGGCCTTGATGGCAACCACTTCTCCAGCCAGGATGTCCTTCATTTCCTTAAAGAGGCCCTCTTCTTCCTGGGTCTTTTCTACTTTTTCTTCCTTTTCCGTGTTGATGGAGACAAAGGCCTTGCCCTTGTAGTCCCTCATGGCCTTTAGGACAAATTCATCAATGGGGTCCGTTAAATAGAGGATTTCCAGGCCTTTTTCTGCCATGGCTTCTTTTTGGGGCAGTTGGTCCATCTTGGCCAGGCTGTCTCCTGTGGCATAGTAGATGGCTTCCTGGTCTTCCTGCATCCGGTCCAGGTAGTCATCCAAGCTGGTGTAGGCTTGGTCCTTGGAGGAAACAAAGAGCAAAAGGTCTGAATACTTGTCTTTTTCCATACCAAAGGACTCGTAAATGGCCGCCTTAAAGGTCAGGCCAAAGGTCTTATAGAAGTTGACATAGTCTTCCCGGCGATTTTTCATCAGGTCCAGGAGCTTGTCCTTGATTTTTCTTTCAATATTTTTTGAAATAATCTTCAACTCCCGGTCTTCTTGCAAAATTTCCCGGGAAATATTGAGGTTTAAGTCCTCTGAATCAATGACCCCCGTTACAAAGGAAAAGGCATCTGGTAGGAGCTGTTGGCACTTGTCCATGATCAAAACTCCGTTAGAATAGAGTTTTAACCCCTTTTCAAAGTCCTTGGACCGCCAATTAAAGGGCTCAGAAGAGGGCAGGTAGAGGATGCCCCGGTAGTTCACCAGGCCTTCTACCTTGATGTGGATATAGTCCAGGGGCTTGTCAAAGCCAAAGCCCTCGTCATGGTAGAAATTTTCGTAGTCTTCCTGGGTCAGGTCTTTTTTATCCTTCTTCCAGATGGGAACCATGGAATTTAGGGTTCCCAGTTCTTGGTAGGATTCATATTTTGGCTCTTGGTCTTCTTGGTCCGAATTTTCAAGGGGTCTGGACTTGGTCACTTCCATTTGGATGGGGTAGCGGATATAGTTGGAATACCGGGCCACCATCTCTTGGATCTTGTAGGTTTCCAGGAATTGGTCGTAGTTTTCGTCTTCTGTATTTTCCTTTAAATAGAGGGTGATGGAGGTCCCCAGGTCCTCTTTTTGGGCCTTGTCAATGGTGAAACCATCCACTCCTGAAGAAGTCCAGAGGTAGGCCTGGTCTTGGCCAAACTTTTTAGTCAAGACTTCCACCTTATCAGCCACCAAAAAGGCAGAATAAAATCCAACCCCAAATTGACCAATGAGGTCTGTGGCCTCGTCTTGGTCTTCCAACTTTTTCTTAAAGTCCAAAGACCCACTTTGGGCAATGGTCCCCAGGTTTTCCACCAGGTCTTCTTGGTCCATACCAATGCCGTGGTCCTTGATGGTTAGGGTTCTCTTGTCCTTGTCTGGCAAGATCTCAATGACATAGTCATCCTTGTTAAAGGTCAGGTCCTGGTTGGTCAAGGACTCATAGTACATCTTGTCCGTTGCATCCGAGGCATTGGAAATCAGCTCTCGCAAAAAAATTTCTTTATTTGTATAGATGGAATGAATCATCAACTCCATCAAGCGTTTTGATTGGGCTTTAAATTCATAATTCATAGAAATCCTCCTTTAGCACTCTTATAGTGCTTCTGCTAATATTTTAGTCTAAAGCTTTCTTTTTGTCAAACCAGACTCCTTTCGCCTTTTATTTAACTATGTTCATTTTTATTTTTTCCCTTATTTTTTTACAGAATCTTTTTTCTTTCTTAAGTTTCCATAGATTTCCCTATGCTATGATTTTGATGTTGGACTCCCAACAGACTCTCTATTTGAAAGGATGAAATAAACCCATGAAAAAACTTGCAGTACTTTTATCAATTCTTATCTTATCTCTTAGTCTTTTTGCCTGTGGCCAGGCTCCAGAATCTTCTCCTGCCAAGGACGGCAAGGACGGCAAGGACGGTAAGATCAAAATCGAATACTACCATGTCAATGCCGAAACCCAAGGTGGGATTAGTGTCAAAGAGCTGGTTGACAACTTTAATAAAAGCAACGACCACATTGAAGTAGTGGCCACCTATAATCCTGATATGTACAAGGGCTTGATGCAAAACCTCCAAGCCAAACAAGCCGCCAAGGAATCTCCAGCCATTGCCCAAATCGGCTGGGCCTTCTTAGACTATTTTTCCAATAACTTTGACTATGTATCTCCCCAAGAGGCCATTGATGAATTTGACAAGGAAGATCCTGATTTCTTAAAAGAAAACTTCCTCCCTAACATCCTAGACCTGGCAAAAAATTCCAAGGGTGACCAAGTTGGGATTCCCTACTCTCTATCCACTCCAGTCCTCTACATTAACCGGGACATCTTAAAAGAATGTGGCCTGCCAGAAGCTGGACCTCAAACCTGGCAAGAAGTTAGCCAATTCGCCAAAACCATCAAGGAAAAAACCGGTAAATTCGGTCTTTACATTCAAGAACCCCAAGATTTTTGGGCCCAACAAGCCCTAGTAGAATCCAATGGTGGCAAGATGATCCAAGACCATAAGGCAAGTTTTGCCGATCCTCAAGGAATCGAAGCCATGGAACTCTACCAAACCATGGTTCAAGACGGATCAGCCATCCATATTTCCTGGGACGAAGGAGTTCAATCTTTCGTAGACGGAAATATTGCCATGTGTTACACAACAATTGCCCGTCGTGAACAAATCCAAAAGGGTGCTCAATTCGATGTTGCTGCTGTAAAATCTCCTACCTTTGCAGGAAAAGACCGGTGTGTCCCAGCTGGCGGTTGCTTTTTAGCCATTACAGCTACAGATAAGGAAAAAATTAAAGCCGCTTGGGAATTTGAGAAATACCTTTACGGAGTTGAACAAATGGCCACTTGGACCAAGGGAACAGGCTACACTCCTCCACGAAAAGGTGTTGCTGAAGCTGAAAATGGTCTCAAGGCCTTCTTGGAAGAAAATCAAATGATGAAGCCAGCCATTGAACAATCTAAAGACGTCGTGTCTTGGGCCTCCTTCCCTGGAAATGCCGGTCTACAAGCTGAACAACTTCTTTTAGACATGCGGGATGAAATTTTGGCTGGAGCCAATGTTCAAGAATCCATGACCACAACCCAAGAAAAGATTAACAGTTTGTTAGAAAAGTAGTGGTTTGTCCATGAAAGATAAGCTTAAAGCCTACCTCATGCTTTTGCCGGCAGGCTTTTTCTTTCTGGTCTTTGTTCTTATTCCCTTGTTTTATACTTTTTACTTGAGCTTCTTTGACTGGAATATGATCAAGGCCCACAAGAAATTTGTCGGTTTGCAAAACTATCTGGACCTAGTCCAAAGCCCTATTTTTAAAACTGTTTTAGTCAATACCTTCATCTACATTCTCTTACTTTTGATTTTAAACTTTGTTGCTCCCTATATTTTGGCCTATGTCTTAAGTATTGTGGTGAAAAAGTACAAGAATTTTTACCGGGCAGCCTTCTTTTTGCCCTCTTTGATTTCCCTGGTCATTGGGTCTGTTCTTTATACCTGGATCTTAAATCCGGTTTCAGGACCTCTTGCCATTATCCTAAGGCACTTTGACCTGGCTCTTCCTATTTGGTCTAAGACCCAGGGCTTGGTTCTAGTGGTTATTTCTATCATCACCTCCTGGAAGGCCTTTGGCTACAACTTTATTGTCATCCTGGGTGGTCTATCGGGGATTGACGAAAGTATTATTGAGGCAGCCCGCTTGGATGGGGCCAACTCCTTACAACTCTTTCGAGACATTGCCCTGCCAGCTTCCTCGGCAACTGGACTTTACATTTTTATTATGACCATTGTCCAAGGCCTACAATTCGTCTTTACCCCCATCAAGGTTATTACCCAGGGGGGCCCAAGCTACGCTTCTTCTTCCCTAATCTACCATGCCTATCATGAAGCCTTTATCCTCTACCGTACCGGCCTTTCCTCTGCCTTATCCATCTTGACCATGCTTATTTTCGTTTTTCTTTTAATTTTAGAATTCAAGTTTGTAGAAAGAGGTATTTACTATGAAAACTAAAGATCGCCAAGTCCTCCTCCACCTAGTTCTAGTTCTTCTTGTTGTGATTAGCCTCTTTCCCATTGTCTTTGCCCTATCCAACTCTTTTAAAAGTCTGGAAGAATCCTTTAACAACGTCCTATCCTTAATCCCCAAGAGCCCTACCCTCTCCAACTATCTCTATGTCTTTTCCAGGCTTCCCCTCTTTAAGATTATTTTCAACACCTTTACCATTGCCTTTCTTGTCACAGCAGTAAAGATCATCACCTCTGTCTTAGCCAGCTACAGCCTAGTCTACTATGATTTTAAGGGAAAAAACTTCATCTACCTGGTTTTTCTAACCACCATGTTCATTCCCTTTACAGTCACCATGATTCCCAACTATTTGATTGTATCCAAATTAGGGCTCACTGACAGTATTTGGGGAGTTATGCTACCTCAATTTGCAGACGTCCTGGGGATTTTTCTACTACGACAATCCATGCGGACCATTCCAAAATCCATCATTGAGGTTGCAAAAATCGATGGTGTAGGAGAAGGACATATCCTGCTAGATATTATCCTCCCCATCCTTCGTCCCTCCATGATTTCAACAGCCATTATCTTCTTCATTAACTCTTGGAACGAATACGTCTGGCCAGTTTTAATTATTTCCAGCCAAGACCACTACACCCTGTCTTTGGCCCTCCAGATGTTTATATCTTCTGAAGGAGGCACAGAATTTCCCATTGCCATGGCTGTTTCCGTCATTACCATGATTATCCCCTTGGTCTTATTTTTACTCTTCCAAAGGCATATTATATCCACCTTCATCAGTTCCGGTGTCAAATAAAGGTAAAAACAAGCTATAAAAAGACAACTTGTGGCCAAGACCTCCGGCCACGAAAGGAGAAAAGTTTGAAAGATATTGTATTTAAAAATGTTTGTAAGTCCTACCCAGGCAATAAAAATATGGTTCTTGACCACCTAAATCTCACCATCAAAAGTGGGGAACGCCTAGTCCTTTTAGGCCCTTCCGGCTGTGGAAAATCCACAACTCTTCGAATTATTGCGGGACTTTCTGATATCACAAGTGGTCAATTAATCTTAAACCAACAAATGGCCAATAACCTGGAAGCCAAGGAGCGAAACATCTCCATGGTCTTTCAAAATTATGCCCTCTACCCCCATATGACTGTTGCTGAAAACATAAGTTATGGACTTAAAATCAACAAGGTCCCCAAGGAAGAAATTCAGGCCAGGCTCCAAGATGCCTTAGCAACCCTCCAACTTGAAGATCTGGAAGACCGAAAGCCCAAAGACTTGTCTGGTGGTCAAAGACAACGGGTTGCCCTGGCTCGAGCCCTGGTGAAAAAAACAGACTACTTCCTCTTGGATGAGCCCTTGTCCAACTTGGATGCCCAACTCCGTCTCCATGCCCGAAAAGAGTTGGTTAAAATTCATGAAAAATATCATATGACCCTGATTTATGTCACCCATGACCAAGTGGAAGCCATGACCATCGGCCAAAGAATCGTCCTTTTAAACCAAGGAAAAGTTCAAATGGCAGACACCCCCTATAATATTTATAACCATCCTAAAAATGTCTTTACAGCTAAATTTATCGGATCTCCCTCTATGAATATCATTCCAGCCCAGGTAAAAAACCAAGACCTCTACCTAGGAGACCAAAAAATAGACCTAAGTCCCCAACTGACCCAAAGATTAAAGACCTACCCCAAAAAGCAAGTCTACCTAGGAATTCGGCCCGAACACATTCAAATAAAGAAAAACAAGGGCTTGCCAGTAGAAATTAACTACCTGGAAGACTATGGAAACCACCTGGGCCTTTATTTTAAGCTTGGGGGCCAAGAATATGTTGCCATGACAAGAGACCAAGACTACTCTCGTTTTAAGGAAAAGGAAGAAATTCACCTGACCTTTGACATGGAAAAAATTTCCCTCTTTGACATTGATACAGAAGAAAACTTGGAGGCCTAAATGATCTATATCTCAACAAATATGTTCCAACCCCTAAATCTAGAAAAAATCTATGAAATTGTAGACTCTGTAGATTTTGACTTGGGGATAGAAATTTTTTCCATGTTCCACATCCCTGGTTACCAAGAACTCTTGGATAAAAATAGGCAAAGACTGAAAAATTATCCCCTAACCTTCCATGAACCCTACTACCAGGCAGACCATAGCTATCTGGATGGAGATGTTTTTTTAACCACCCGCCACTACTATGAAAAACTCCTATCCTTTCAAGACCTTAATCCCAAATACATTGTCTACCACTATAATAACCGGAAAATTCAAGATCGAGACCTTATGCTTGAAGCTGCCCGTAAAAATTTAGACGACCTGGGCCAAAAATCCTCCATCCCTCTCTTAATCGAAAATGTCGGAGTTAAGCCCTGGGAAAATGTCCTCTTGGAAGAAGAAGAATTCATAGAAGAATGCCTGGAAAGAAAAGAAAATGTCCTCATTGATATAGGCCATGCCAATGCCAATGCTTGGGACATAGACCATCTTCTTTCTAAGTTAAAAAATAAGATTCGGTCCTACCACCTCCATAGCAACGACTCCTACCATGACCTCCACCAGTCCATCTTCCACCCCGACATGGCCCCTGACATTCAATCCATTATTCAACTCATAAAAAAACACACCCCCCAGGCAGATCTAGTTCTGGAATATGGCAAGGACTATGACCAGCAAGTCCAACAAGTCATTCAGGATGCCAAAAAACTCCATCAACTATGGATAGAATAAGATTCCTTCTTAAAGAAGGAATCTTTTCTTCTTGATAGCTTGTAAAATTAAATGTGCCAATAGAACAAACAAAAAATACGCCTCTTAGATCTGTGGATAAGTTGTTGATATGTTGATAACTTCCTGGGGATTTGCTAAATAAGGCCCTTTCTCCCCAAACTTTTTAGAAATTTTGTGGATATCTATGTGGGTATGGGTATAAGTTAGGAGTTTTCTAAGCTAAAAAGGCCTTTAGATGTGAGATCTTATTTTTCTTCCTAGAAGAAGGCCTTTAGTGTCTTAGCTTCCTCTTGTCTTTTTTCCACTTTATGCTAGGATATAGGTAAGAAGATATTTAATTTTAGGAGGTCCTATATGGGTTTATTTGATGATATGATGGCAGGCAAGGAAATTTTCAAGTCCACAGTAAAAACCTGTAAGACAGGCTATAAATTTATAAAAGAGAATGGTCCCAAGGCCATGGACCTAGCCAAAAAATCTGGAGAATCTCTTTCCAATAAGGTTGAAGACTTAAAAAAGGACGAAAGAGTTGGAGACCTTCTGAACCGGGTCGATGACCTTTTGAAAAAGTAATTTAGAAAAGTAAATACGAGCTTTAAAAGAAGAAGGACCCTAGCCAAAAAGACTAGGGTCCTTCTTCTTTATGATTTTTTACATAAAACAAAAACCAGCTTTGTGAGTGAACATCAAAACTGGTTTTTCTGTCCGGCAATATCCTACTTTCCCAGGTCGTTGCCAACCAAGTATCATCGGCGCATAGAGGCTTAACTTCCGTGTTCGGTATGGTTACGGGTGGTACCCTCTTGCTATGGTCACCGGATCCTACATCCTCCAATTTTCTTTGGTCAAGTCTTCGGCCGATTAGTACTTCTTAGCTCCACACATTGCTGTGCTTCCACCTGAAGCCTATCTACCTCATTTTCTTCAAGGGGCCTTATTCTTTCGATGGGAAATCTTATCTCGAGGTTGGCTTCGTGCTTAGATGCCTTCAGCTCTTATCCAGTCCAAACGTAGCTACTCAGCTGTGCACTTGGCAGTACAACTGATGCACCAGTGGTTTGTCCATCCCGGTCCTCTCGTACTAAGGATAGCTCCTCTCAAATTTCCTGCGCCCACGACGGATAGGGACCGAACTGTCTCGCGACGTTCTGAACCCAGCTCGCGTGCCTCTTTAATGGGCGAACAGCCCAACCCTTGGGACCTACTTCAGCCCCAGGATGAGACGAGCCGACATCGAGGTGCCAAACCTCCCCGTCGATGTGGACTCTTGGGGGAGATAAGCCTGTTATCCCCGGGGTAGCTTTTATCCGTTGAGCGATGGCCCTTCCACGCGGTACCACCGGATCACTAAGTCCTGCTTTCGCATCTGCTCGAGTTGTCGCTCTCGCAGTTAAGCTCCCTTCTGCCTTTGCACTCTTCGCACGATTTCCGTCCGTGCTGAGGGAACCTTTGAACGCCTCCGTTACTCTTTCGGAGGCGACCGCCCCAGTCAAACTGCCCGACTGACAGTGTCCCGCTTCCGGTTTCACGGAAGTCGGTTAGAATTCTAAGATAAAAAGAGTGGTATCCCACCATTGGCTCCCCATATACTGGCGTACATGGTTCTCTGCCTCCCACCTATCCTGTACAGTTTATCCCAAAATCCAATGTCAACCTACAGTAAAGCTCCACGGGGTCTTTCCGTCCTGTCGTGGGTAAGCGGCATCTTTACCGCTACTACAATTTCACCGGATCCTTTGTTGAGACAGTGCCCAAATCGTTACACCTTTCGTGCGGGTCGGAACTTACCCGACAAGGAATTTCGCTACCTTAGGACCGTTATAGTTACGGCCGCCGTTTACTGGGGCTTCAGCTCGGAGCTTCGCTTGCGCTAACTCGTCCCCTTAACCTTCCAGCACCGGGCAGGTGTCAGCACCTATACTTCGTCTTTCGACTTCGCAGATACTTGTGTTTTTGGTAAACAGTCGCTTGGGCCTTTTCACTGCGGCCCCCTTTTACAGGGGCTCCCCTTCTCCCGAAGTTACGGGG
This sequence comes from Urinicoccus massiliensis, assembly GCF_900120405.1. Taxonomy (GTDB): domain Bacteria; phylum Bacillota; class Clostridia; order Tissierellales; family Peptoniphilaceae; genus Urinicoccus; species Urinicoccus massiliensis. Next base: position 717,193 of record NZ_LT635493.1, read on the forward strand.
TCATTTTGCCGAGTTCCTTAACAAAGGTTCTTCCGCTCGTCTTAGGATTCTCTCCTCACCTACCTGTGTCGGTTTGCGGTACGGGCAATGGTATCTCTTAGAAGCTTTTCTTGGCAGTTTGGTTCGTTTAGACTTCTCTACTTGTTTTCAATCCGCATCACACTTCAGCATCTTCAGAAGACGGATTTGCCTATCTTCTTGCCTTTGTGCTTGCACGCCTCACCAACTGGGCGCTCTATTTCCCCTCCTGCGTCACTCCATCATCAGCAATACCATCGGTACAGGAATTTCCACCTGTTGTCCATCGACTACGCTTTTCAGCCTCGCCTTAGGTCCCGACTTACCCTGAGTGGACGAGCCTTCCTCAGGAATCCTTGGGTTTTCGACGGGTGAGATTCTCACTCACCTCTCGCTACTCATGCCAGCATTCTCTCTTGTATAGGCTCCACAATGGCTTACGCCTTTTGCTTCGTTGTCTATACAATGCTCCTCTACCAACGTTATTCGTTCCACGACTTCGGTATCTATTTTAGCCCCGGTTATCTTCGGCGCAGAGTCACTTGACTAGTGAGCTATTACGCACTCTTTCAATGGATGGCTGCTTCTAAGCCAACATCCTAGTTGTCTGAGTAACTCCACATCCTTTCCCACTTAAATAGTATTTTGGGACCTTAGTCGGTGGTCTGGGCTCTTTCCCTTTCGACAATGAAGCTCATCCCTCACTGTCTGACTCCATAGGCTTTGTTTGGGTATTCGGAGTTTGATAGGCCGCGGTAACATCACATGTCCCTTGGCGATTCAGTGCTCTACCCCCCAAACAGTTTTTCCTACAGGCTAGCCCTAAAGCTATTTCGAGGAGAACCAGCTATCTCCGTGTTCGATTGGCTTTTCACCCCTATCCACAGGTCATCCGATAACTTTTAAACGTTACCCGGTTCGAGCCTCCATGTCGTTTTACCAACACTTCACTCTGCCCATGGATAGATCACACGGTTTCGGGTCTACAACTTCAAACTATACGCCCTATTCAGACTCGGTTTCCCTGCGGCTCCAAAGTTTTTCTTCTTAACCTTGCTTGAAATCATAACTCGCTGGCCCGTTCTACAAAAAGTACGATATCGTGGCCTAAAACCACTTTATCTGCTTGTAAACATCAGGTTTCAGATTCTATTTCACTCCCCTCCCGGGGTTCTTTTCACCGTTCCCTCACGGTACTATGCGCTATCGGTCACCAAGGAGTATTTAGCCTTAGGGGGTGGTCCCCCTATCTTCCCACAAGGTTTCACGTGTCTCGTGGTACTCTTCGGAGTTCGCTCATTGTGCATTTCGTGTACGGGGCTGTTACCCTCTCTGGCGGATCTTCCCATATCCTTCTACTATACACAATCAGTCGTTACGCTCCTGGGCTCTTTCCCGTTCGCTCGCCGCTACTTGGGAAATCGAGGTTTCTTTCTTTTCCTCGGGGTACTTAGATGTTTCAGTTCCCCCGGTCTTCCTTCCATACACTATGGATTCATGCATGGATGTATGAGGTTTGCTCATACGGGTTTCCCCATTCGGACATCAACGGATTCACGTCTATTTGCGACTCCCCGTTGCTTTTCGCAGCTTATCACGTCCTTCTTCGGCTCTTGGTGCCAAGGCATCCACCTGATGCTCTTTCTAACTTGACCTTTGTTTCAGTTTTCCTTAAAACTGTTTCTATCCGGTAAAAATGTCTTTTCTTTACTCTCGTTATTGAATAATTTGAAAATCTCATTCTTACTTTTAAAATTGGAGTATGTAGTTTTCATTGTGCATCTTCGACATCCATGGATTTGCACCATGCCTTATAAAAAGGGTACTAGACTCTGTCGTTAGAGCCAAAAAATCCAGTGTAAGAGTCAAGAAATGACTTGATTGCTCAAGGCCCACTTCTTTCTGAACTCCTTAGAAAGGAGGTGATCCAGCCGCACCTTCCGATACGGCTACCTTGTTACGACTTCACCCCAGTCATTGATCCTACCTTCGACGCCTGCCTCCTTGCGGTTAGCTCGGCGGCTTCGGGTATTACCAACTCCCATGGTGTGACGGGCGGTGTGTACAAGACCCGGGAACGCATTCACCGCGACATTCTGATTCGCGATTACTAGCAACTCCGACTTCATGTAGGCGAGTTGCAGCCTACAATCCGAACTGAGATCGGCTTTTTGAGATTCGCTTGAGATCGCTCGCTCGCTGCTCTCTGTACCGACCATTGTAGCACGTGTGTAGCCCAAGGCATAAAGGGCATGATGATTTGACGTCATCCCCACCTTCCTCCGATTTATCATCGGCAGTCCCTTTAGAGTTCCCATCCGAAATGCTGGCAACTAAAGGTAAGGGTTGCGCTCGTTGCGGGACTTAACCCAACATCTCACGACACGAGCTGACGACAACCATGCACCACCTGTTTTACTGTTCCGAAGAAAAGGTCTATCTCTAGACCGATCATTAAAATGTCTAGCCTTGGTAAGGTTCTTCGCGTTGCTTCGAATTAAACCACATGCTCCGCTGCTTGTGCGGGTCCCCGTCAATTCCTTTGAGTTTCATGCTTGCGCACGTACTCCCCAGGCGGAGTGCTTAATGTGTTAACTGCGGCACCGAGTTGCCCCGACACCTAGCACTCATCGTTTACAGCGTGGACTACCAGGGTATCTAATCCTGTTTGCTCCCCACGCTTTCGTTCCTCAGCGTCAGTTTAAGTCCAGTAAGTCGCCTTCGCCACCGGTATTCTTCCTAATATCTACGCATTTCACCGCTACACTAGGAATTCCACTTACCTCTCCTTAACTCAAGTCTACCAGTTTCCAATGCTTACATGGGTTGAGCCCATGCCTTTCACATCGGACTTGGTAGACCGCCTGCGAACCCTTTACGCCCAGTGATTCCGGACAACGCTCGCCCCCTACGTATTACCGCGGCTGCTGGCACGTAGTTAGCCGGGGCTTCCTCCTATGGTACCGTCATTATCTTCCCATAGGACAGAGCTTTACGACTCGAAAGCCTTCATCGCTCACGCGGCGTCGCTGCATCAGAGTTTCCTCCATTGTGCAATATTCCCCACTGCTGCCTCCCGTAGGAGTTTGGACCGTGTCTCAGTTCCAATGTGACCGTTCACCCTCTCAGGCCGGTTACTGATCATGGCCTTGGTGGGCCGTTACCCCACCAACTAGCTAATCAGGCGCGAGACCATCTTTCACCACCGGAGTTTTAACATTTCTTCCATGCGAAGGAAATGTGTCATAGGGTATTAATCCCGGTTTCCCGAGGCTATCCCCTTGTGAAAGGCAGGTTTCTCACGTGTTACTCACCCGTCCGCCGCTAATCCATTTTATCTTCTCTCCGAAGAGATCGGTTAAAATTTCATCGCTCGACTTGCATGTGTTAGGCGCGCCGCCAGCGTTCGTCCTGAGCCAGGATCAAACTCTCAATTAAAAAGTTTTTTCCATTTTATCGTCTTTAGACTGACTCCGGATTCTTCACTGAAGTTCCGCTTTTTTTGCTTTTGCTTGTGTGTTCATTCTCTTACACTGTTTAGTTTTTTTGGTTCTGTTTAACTGATCTCTTTACGAGATAGCTTATCTATAATATCAAGCCCAGAATCTTTTGTCAAGAGTTTTTTTAATCTTTTTTTAACTTTTTGACAATTTCTTCTGCAGTTCATATCGCCCTTGTGGCGATAACTTCTATAGTATAGCAGGGCTTTGAAGTCGAGTCAAGAGATTTTTTTTAAGTTTTTAAATTTTTTCTCAAGCTTCTTTTTTTAATGCTTTCCCAGGTTTCCAACTTGTCTTTTAAATCCTTTTTCTTTTTCCAAGTCTTCTTGTGCTATACTAACCTTATGAGAAAAGATTTTTTTACCCAGTCCAGCAAGAAAAAAATAGGCCAGGCAATTCATGCCTATTATAGAGAGTTTGGCCGAGACCTTCCCTGGAGGAGGGACCCTGCCTTTTATCCTGTTTGGATCAGTGAAATCATGGCCCAACAAACCCGGATGGAGGTGGTGGTTTCTTACCACCAAAACTTTATGGAGGCCCTGCCCACCATCCAAGACCTGGCGGATGTCCAGGAAGAGGTCTTGCTAAAACTTTGGGAGGGCCTAGGCTATTATAACCGGGCTAGAAATTTAAAAAAGGCTGCCCAAGAAATCGTCTATATTAGGAAGGAAGTTCCAAAAAGCTACGAAGAACTTTTATCTTTACCGGGGGTTGGCCCCTATACGGCAGCTGCCATTGCTTCTATTGTCTATGGCCAAGCCTATGTGGCCCTGGATGGAAACCTGTCTCGGATTTTTTCCAGGCTCCTGGCCTATGACGGGGACATTGGCAAGGCCCAGACCAAGGAGGATTTAACTTCTTTTGGCCAGGAGATTATGGGACCGGACCCTTCGGCCTTTAACCAGGGTCTAATGGATATTGGCTCTAAAATTTGCCTGCCCAAGGACCGTGCCCTTTGCCCTTCCTGCCCCTTGAAGGCCTACTGCCTGGCCTACCAGGAGGGGTCTGTGGCCAAGTATCCTGTCAAGGCTCCAAAAAAAGAGAGAAAGCTTGTTGAGCGAACCATCTTTATCCTGGTTAAAAACGGGGCCCTGGCCTTGAAAAAGCGGCCAGACCAGGGCCTTTTACGGGGGCAATGGGAACTGCCAGGAGTGGACTCCTATTTGGATTTAGAAGATGCCAAGGCTCTTTTGTTGGAAAGGGACCTGCCCTTTTCTTCTATTAAGAAGGGGCCTTCTGGCAAACACCTTTTTTCCCATATCGAGTGGCGGATGAAGTCCTACCTTGTCCAGGTCCGGGACCTGCCCTTTGCCCGGGAGGATGATGTCCTTCAATATTTTTCCCAAGAAGACCTGGACCAAACCATCGCCCTTCCCTCGGCCTTTAAGGTCTTTGTCCAAGAATGGAGGCAAGAAAATGAAAGAATCTAAGGCCTACCAATACTATTTAGACCACCGGGAAGATCCGGCCCTTTACCAGCGGGAAGTCTCTCCCCATGTAACGGCTTCGGCCCTGGTCTTTTGCCCAGAAAAGGAGGCCCTACTCATGGTCAACCACTTGATTTTTCAATCCTGGTCCTGGCCCGGAGGCCATGCTGACGGGGACCGAGACCCGGAGGCCTGCGCCCGGCGGGAGGTCTTGGAAGAAACGGGTTTGGAGCTTTCTGAGCCAGGCCTCTTGCTGGATGTTCGACTTCTTCCTGTAAAGGACCACTACCGCAAGGGGGTCTTGGTCCAGGCCCATGACCACTTGAATTTCACCTATGGTTACATGATAAAAAATCCCCCAAGTCTTCATCCTAAATTGGATGAAAACAAGGGGGTTGCTTGGATTCCTCTGGACAAGCTAGACCAAGAGGTCAGGGAAAGCCACATGGTCAAACTCTACCATGAGCTTTTAAATGATTGGCTTAGTCTTCCAAAAAGACCTTAAAGAGTTTTTCATAGTTAATTTGGTCCACCCAGGCCCCTAGTTCCCGGTTGCTGTGCATGGCCAGGATGGGGGTTCCCACGTCTACACCTGGAATAGTCAGGCTGTGTTGCATCAAGGGCCCCAGGGTTGACCCGCCCTTGCGGTCGGATGCGTTGACAAACTTTTGATAGGGGATGTCGTGTTTCCTGCAGAGGGCCTCAATGACAGCGGATGTATAGCCTGTGGATACATAGGACCGGTTGGCCGCCAGTTTAATAACTGGCCCCTTACCCATAAGGGGTTGGTTGGAGGGGTCGGCACATTCTAGATGGGATGGATGGACGGCATGGGCCAAGTCGGCACTTAGGAGGAAGCTCTTGTGGAGAGCTTGGTAGAATTCTTCCTTGGTCCCTCCCAGGGCATAGACAATCCTCTCTAAAATTTCATAGCTTAAGTTTCCACTGGCTCCCTCTTCTGTAAGGGAGCCTATTTCTTCGTGGTTTAAAAAGGCCAAAAACTTACTCTTATCCCCAGGCTTGGATTGGAAGAGTCCTTGTAAAGAAGCATGGGCACTGGCCAGGTTGTCCAACCTGGGGGCAGAAATCAATTCTTCCTTTAAGCCTATGCTGGAGGATTTTTCCAGGGGAAGGACAAAGAGGTCAAAGTCCAAGAGGTCTTGGGATTTGATCCCCAACTCTTCTTCTAAAAATCCAAAGAGGGGGTCTTGGAGATTTTCTTCTAAGTCTACAAAGATTGGTAAAAGGTCCTCTTGGGGGTTGGGGGCAAATTTTTCATTGGCCCCCCGGTTCATATGGATGGCTAAAGAAGGAATAATGGTTAGGGCCTTCTGGCTATGGACTAGCTTTTCCCTTACTTGACCCTCTTCTTGGTAGTAGACCTTGCCGGCCAGGGTCAGGGGCTTGTCAAACCAGGTGTAGAGCAGGGGGCCTCCATAAACTTCTGTATTGATTTGGATGTAGTTTTTCTTTTTAATATGGGGGTTGGGCTTGACCCGAAGGCAGGGAGAGTCCAGGTGGGAAGCGACAAGGGCAAAGCCTGTTTCCCAGGGCTTCTTCCTCCCTAATTCAAAGGCAAAAATAGCTCCTGGGCTTTTTGCGTAAAATTTCCCTCCCTCTGTACATTGGAAGTCTTGGTCCAGGGGGCAGGCAAGGTAGCCTTGGGCTTTGAGTCTTTTTTCAATTTCTACCACTCCTTGGTAGGGAGTGGGGCTTTGGTCTATAAATTCCAACAGGTCATTTTTCATCTTTTTCTCCTTCTTCTAACCAGGTCTTAATCCGGCCCACTTCTTTTTTACCTACGTCTAATCCGTGAGCATAGGTCTTGTTTAGGGCGTCCAGGTCCCGGTCATGGTTGCTAACTTCCATGATTTCCGGGCAAACCATCAGGGCCTTATTTTCCTTTTCCATCAATTTAATAATTTCAACTGATTGGTTGTAGTTTTTATAGCGGCTAAAAAGAGCTTCTTGGATTTTTTCATTGCCCCTGAAATTCCTTCTAAGAATGCTTTGCCGCAAGGGGTTCAAGGGCGGGCGGACATAGGTCCGGGTCTTGGTCCGGATAACCAGGATCCGGTCAAAGCCGTCGTCAAAGGCAATGTCAATGGGCAAGCCGTTATTGATTCCTCCATCATAATAGGTCTTGCCTTGGTAGTGGGTTGGCGGCATAAAAAGGGGCAGGCTGGATGAGGCCCGGACCTTCATCATAAGGTCTTCCGGGTCCCGGCTGTCCTTTTCTGTCCAAAACATGGGGCCTTGCTTTTCTTCATAGGCCACTATGCGGTAGCTGGCTGGATTGGCAAAAAAGTCGTCAAAGTCGATGTGGAGGGGGCCTCCTGGTTGGCAGGCCTGACCATAAATGTAGTCACTTTGCATATAGCCTCCTCCCTTGAAAAAGCTCCGCCAACTCATGGCATTGGGGTCGGTGACAAAGTCTGTAAAGCACTTTTTCATAATATCCGGTCGCCTGGCCAGGTAGTTTACCAGGCAGCTGGACCCTGCCGAAATGCCAATGACATAGTTGATATAGATGCCTTCTTCCAAGAGGCAGTTGAGGATGCCAGCAGAAAAAGCGCACCGCATCCCGCCGCCTTCAATTAAGAGGGCTGTTTTGAATATGTTATTTTTCTTTTCCTTGTCCATAGTCTTTCAACAACCTTTCTATGACCTGGAGCCTTTGAAAGGGAGTAATGAGGTAAAATCCAGAGACTTCATCCTTAATTTCATTCATAAAGTCTAAAGCCCAGCCAATGCCAATTTCCTCTCCTTCTTCCCGGCTCAGACCTTCATGGAAACTATCCAGGACTTCTTGGTCCACCTGCATTCCGGAAACTTGGTTGTGGAGGTATTGGGCATTTCGATAACTTACCAGGGGCATAATCCCTGCCAGAATAGGAACATCCAGTTCTTTTTGGGCACGTCTTAATTGTACTATAGCATTTTTACCCATTATTGGCTGGGTAAAAAACAATTCAACGCCGGATTTTATTTTTCTTTTGGCCTTGACCAATTCGCTGTCAAAATTTGGGGCATTGATGTTTAAGGCCCCACTAATGGTAAAGGGATTTTCCAGGTCCCGGTTGAGGTTTTTCACAAAGGCTGCCAGGCGGGCTGAGTTAAATTGGAAAACTGCCTTGACATCTTCCCGGTCCACCGATGGGACTGGGTCTCCTGTAATTAGGAGGATATCTTGGATTCCCTCTAGGGAAAGACCCAGCAAAAGGGCCTTGATGGCATTGATGTTGCGGTCTCGACAGGTCATGTGGACCACAGAGTCCAGGCCATAGTCCTTTTTTAGGATCAAAGAGGTCAAGGAAGCATCCATCCTGGGGCGGCCAATGGGGCAATCTGCCAGGGTAACGGCATCTACCTCCATCTGTCTTAAGAGGGAGAGCTTTTTAAAATAGTCCCGGGTGGCCTCTTGGGGTGGATCGTATTCCACAACCATAACTTGCTTGCCAGCCTTTAGCTTCTTCTTGAGGTTACTTTCTGTCTTTTTTAGAACTATTTCTTCTTTTTTCAGGCTCTTTACCTGGCCAGGAACTTCCTTTAAGTGCCGGCTTAGCTCCAGAATATAGGAGGGGTCTGTCCCGCAGCAACCTCCCAGGTAGCTGAGGCCATAGTTTAGGCCTTGGGCCAGGGCCTGGGAAAAGTAGCTGGGGTTCTCCTTGTATTGGAGGCGGCCATCCACCATGGTGGGGTAGCCGGAATTGGGCATCAAGCCCAGGGGAGTTTGGTAGGTCGGAAGGCTTTTTACCAGCTGGACCAGGTGGTAGGGGCCGGAGATACAGTTTAGGCCCATGGCTTGGACATGGGGGTTTTTATCTGCGGCTTCCAAGGCCTCTTGGGCCAAGACGCCCAGCCTGGTTTCTCCAGAGGGGAAGACGGCAAAGCTTGTTATATGGAGGGTATCGCCATGGTCCTGGCAAAAACTGTCGATGATTTCCAGGAGCTTGTCTGCTTCAGGAAAGGTCTCCCAGAGAAATTTCCGAATCCCGGCCTGGTAAAGGACATCAGCCACGAAAAGATAGTCCCCAAGGTCTGGAGTTTCCATGGGACCTATGGACCCGTAAACTTCTGCCCGGTCTTGGAATTTCAAGGCAATTTTTGCCCCGGCTTCCAGGTAGGTCCGGCAAAGATCCCGGTCATATTGGATGGGGTTGGCCCCAAAAGTATTGGTCTTAATGGCCTGGGCTCCCGCTTCAATGTACTGCCGGTGGATTTCTTCAATAATGGCAGGTTTTTCTATATTATATTCTTCAATGGTCAGGTCCGAGGGGGATATTTGCTTTAAATAGGTCCCCATGGCCCCGTCAAAAATCAAGGGTTGTGTTTTACTTCCTCTAAATTCGATCAATCATTTTCTCCTAGTCCTTAAATACATTTTTTGCGATTTCTATATCTTCCTTGGCGTCCTTGCAATAGTAGTGGGCCCCAATTTCATGGGCATAGGTCTGGGTTAAAACGGCCCCGCCTACCATGATTTTCAGGTCGGGTCTTTTTTCTGTTAAAAGTTGGATGGTGTCTTCCATGGAGGAAACCGTAGTGGTCATGAGGGCAGACAGGCCCACCAGGTGGATGTCCTCTTCCTCTACAGTCTGTAAAATTTCCTCCTTGGACACATCCCGGCCCAGGTCATAGACATCATAGCCATAGTTTTCCAAAAGAACCTTGGCTATATTTTTTCCAATGTCGTGGATGTCTCCCTTTACCGTAGCCAAGAGGATCTTTTCCCCCTTGCCGTCTCCCTTGACCTTTAACTGGTCTCTTAGGAATAAAAAGGCCTCTTGGGCTGCCGATGCGGCTCCAATGAGTTGGGGTAGGTAGATTTCCTTTTTTTCATAGTCCCGGCCAATGGCGTCCAGGGCCGGAATCAACTCTTCTGAAATAATCTCCATGGGGTCTTTTTCCCTTATGGCCCCCTTGACATAGTTTAAAAGTTCTGTTTTTTGGGACCGCCTCATAGCCTGGTAGGGTGAAAAGTCCCCTTCATCCTCTTCCAGACTGGGTTCCACTTCCTTTTTATCTTCCATAAAGGCAATATAGCCCATGGCCTTTTCATCTTGGCCCATTAAGAGCCTATGGGTGTGGATGACTTCTTGGACTCTTGGGTCCAGGGGGTTGACAATGGGCATGCTGCAGCCCAGGGCTAGGGCCACTTGCAAGAAGCTGGCACTAACCAGGGACCTCTTGGGTAGGCCGAAGCTGATGTTGGAGGTTCCCATGGTGGTTAGGTAGCCTTTTTTTGTCAACTTCTCAATGGTTTCCAGGGCAAGCTTGGCTGAATCCTTGTTGGAGGCAATGGTTAAGACCAAGGGGTCAATTAAGACGTCCCTCTTTTCCAGGCCATAGGATTCTGCTGCCTGGACAATTTTTTCTGCAATTTCCAGACGTTTTTCCGAAGTCTTGGGAATCCCGCCCTCATCCAGGGCCAGCCCCACCACCATGGCCCCATATTTTTTGGCCAGAGGAAGGATGGTCTTTAGAGATTCCTGGGTCCCATTGACAGAGTTGATTACAGGCCGGCCTGGAGTCACCATCAAGGCCGCTTCTAGGGCCTGGGCATTGGAAGAGTCCAATTGCAGGGGTAGGTCTACCAGGGCTTGGAGGTGGAGGGCCGCCTTTCTTAAAAGGTAGACCTCATCTGTTCCAGGTAGGCTGACATTGACATCTAAGAGGTCAGCCCCCTTTTGGTCCTGTAGGACCCCCAGCCTTAACACTTCTTCCATGTTTTTCTTTTCCAGGCTTTCCTTTAACCTGGCCTTGCCTGTAGGATTGATGACTTCCCCTACATAGCGGGTTTGGTCCAGGGCCACGACTCGGCTAGAGGAAGCCAGGTATTGCTTGATTTCCTTGGTTTCCAGCCGGGCTTCCTTGCCTTTAAAATGCTGGGCCAGGCTCTGAATGGTTTTTTCCGTGGTTCCACAACAGCCCCCAATATATTGGACCCCCAGGTCCAGCATGCCTTGGATCCCCTCAATAAAGAGGTCATCTTCCATGTGGTAGTTTCCTTCTTCATCTGGAAGACCTGCATTGGCCTTGACAATCAAGGGCTTGTTGGTGACTTGGCTTATGGACTTTAAAATATCCTGGATTTCAAAGGGGCCTAGGGAACAGTTAACTCCCAGAGCATATACCCCCAACTTGTCTGCCATAATGGCAAAGGCTTGGGGAGAAACTCCGGAAAAGGTCCGGCCATCTTTTTCAAAGGTCATGGTAGTAAAGAGGGGGCCGTCATAGTGGGCCTTGACAGCCAAAATCGCCGCCCTTAATTCCAATAAGGAACTCATGGTTTCAATTACTACCAGGTCAAATCCTTCTTCCAGGGCTATTTGGATGTTTTGTTCAAAGAGCTCATAGGCCCTTTGGAAGGACATGGTCCCCATGGGTTCTAAAAGTTCGCCCAGGGGGCCCATATCAAAGGCCACCTTGGCCTTGGTCCCAGCCGCCCTTTTGGCTATTTGTAAGCCTGCATGGATGGTCTTTCTCAATTCTTCCGGGTCGGGATAATTCCTACCGTGGGCCCCAAAGGTGTTGGAGTAGATAATGTCTGACCCTGCTTGGACATAGGCTCTTTGGATGTCTTCAATGACTTCTCCACGGCTAATATTGATACTTTCCGGTCTTTGATGGATGCCTCGTTTTTGGATTTGTGTCCCCATGGCCCCATCTAAAAGGATGATTTTATTTGTCAAAAACACTACACCTTGCCTTTCCTTTTTCTCTACAAGTTTGACGTGAACAGAAGGTACAGCCGCTGCGGTAAGTGGGCTTTTTTTCACTGGCCCCATAAACGGCTAGGACTGTTTTTCTGGGTATTATAATATTTTCCTTGGTTAGCCCAACCCCCAACCTCTTATAGATTTCTAAAAGGTCGGCAAAGTTTCTTTGCATATCATGGGGGATGTCCCCATAACCCGGGCTAAAGCGGTCTGTAATATAGAGGTCTGTCTTTTCCTGGTCCTCTCTTTGGATCCTGTCCAAAGAATCTTCAAGATAGGCTGATAGGACCCCGTCCAAGACAAAGGCCAGGGAGGTGTCCTCCAGGTTGGTCCTTTGCAGGAGGACGTCGGCCTCCTTGCCCAGGGTGGCCCCAATAAAGATCATATAGTTGGCGCCTTCTTGTAGGCCCATCAGGGTTTTTGATGGGCCAAAAAAATCCACCCGGTCCACCTTTTTTCGAACAGTCCTAAGTTGGATATTTTCCCGGATTAGGTCCTCACAAATTTGAATTTTTTCCTCTAATGGTTGGTCAATTTTTGGCGTCCTTAAAAAACTGCCAATGATTTTTCTTGTAATCATACATATCCCCTATTTTTCACTCTATGCTATAATGAAGAAAAAAATCCTTGGTCCTTTTTCTTCTGACTTATCTTATCTAGGAGTTTTTTAGCCATATAGCCACAGGCCAGGCCCACCAAGATCCCCCCCAGAACATCTGTGGGAAAGTGGACAAAGAGGTAGAGCCTTGAAAAGGCAATGAGCCCCGCCAAGACAAAGGCTCCTAGGCCCCAATAGGGCTTGTTTAAGTAAAGAGCCTGGGCCGAAGCAAAACTCGCCATGGTGTGGCCACTGGGAAAAGAATAGTCCCTTAAGGGGGCCACCAGAATTTGGACCGAGGGATCTATCCAGTAGGGCCGCATCCTTTGGAAGAGATTTTTTAAGATTAGGTTACCAAAGAGGTAGGTCATGGCCAGGGCCAGGAGGATACAAAGACCCATCTTCCGGCTTTTCTTCCAGAATAAAAAAAGAAGGCCCAGGCAGATCCAAAAGGCTCCCCCTGTGGCAAAATGTGTGATGAAGACCATCAGCCGGTCAAGCCAAGGCTGGTGAATTCTTTGTAAGCCATAGAGTACGGTCCATTCCCAAGACATATTTTCCTCCTTTTCCCCCAATTGAATTTATTGTTTTCCTATTGTAACACATTTTTCCCAATCCACCAACACAAAGGAGCTTTCCATGAACAAGCATTTAGAACTTAATTTTTTTCATATAGAGGGCCACTATGGCGTTTACCAGGGCTGGATGAAGCGCCCTGCTTATTTTATTCGCCGGTCTTGTGGCCTGGCAGCCCTCTTAAACATCTTAATTTATGAAAAAATTCTCCAGGTCCATTCCATTGCTGAAGCTGGTTTTTACTTGGACCAACTATCCAAACCCTACCTTCCTAGACCCTGGGGGATTGTCCGTTTTTCAAGCCTCCTGGCTATTCTCAACCGACTGAGCCCAAAAAAATACCAGCTGGTGGCCTTTAAAAAGCCCCTCCAGCTGGATTTTGTCGTCGCCTTTATTCAAGAGGCCCTGGAAGGGGGTCATCCTCTCTTACTTTTAACCTTTAACCACAAGAGCCCTGCCTTCCATAACCACTGGCTTACCATTACAGGACTCAGCTGGGAAGATGGCCAATACCAGATTATTTGCTCCAATTGGGGCCAAAGGCGGGTTTATTCCCTTAATAAGTACTTAAAAGAACCCTCCCTCTACCGGGGTCTGGGCTATTTTCAAGAACTTTCCTCTTGATTTTTCTTGCCACTGGTTTCTTCAATAGTCATGACAAAAACCTGGGTATGGGCCAAGGCCCGGTCAATATAGTCCAGGCCTTCTTTTTTATATTCCTTAGAATATTTTTTAATTAGACCCTCCAGGGCTTGCCTCTTTTCCCGGGGATCTTCCAAGATTTTAACTTGGCCAAAGCAAATCACCGACTCATAATTAGATGAAAACTTGTCCGGAACCACTTCTTGCCAATAGACCAGGCTAAAGGAAGCCTGGGTCCCGGTCCCTATGGCCCGGACCTTTTCTCCCTCCCTGGCTCCATGGAAGTAGATTTTACCCTCTTGGTAGTAGTAATTGAGAGGAATTCCATAGGGTCTAGCCTGGCTGTCCAGGATTGATAAAACCCCATAAGGGGCTTTTTTTAACCGTTCTTGACACCATTCTTGACTTTGACTCTTGTCTTTTCTTCGCATGGGAATCATTTTGCTCTCCTTTACTTGTCTTCTTTTAAAAGGTAGGTTAGACCCTCATCCAACATATTGGTGGTCACCACATGGCCTACATCTTCAAACAAGCTAAAGTGGCAATTGGTCACCCCAGAGTCAACCAGGGCTTGGTAAAAAGATTCTTGGATTTGGGCCGGAATACTCTGGTCTTGACCTCCATTGGCCATGTAAAGGACCTTGCCCCGATAGGATGCCAGGTCCTCCATGGGTAGGTCGATCCCCTCTAGGTCTTGGGGTTTGAGACCATAATGTTGGCCCAGGGCTACAAAGTCAAAGGCCCCATTCATGGCCAGGCCTCCTTGGACAGGATAGTTTTTTAAAACCATACCCACAGTAAGGGCCCCCATGGAGTGGCCAGAAAGATAAATTGCATCTGTCTTTAGATAGTCTTGGATGTCTTGAAACTCATCATTATTTCTTTGGACCAGGTCCATTAGGGTTCTCCAGGGGATGTCCTCTCCAATATCCAGGTCCGGACTCTGCCTTTGTCCATGGTAGGGAGCATCTGGCAAGTAGGTGTCAAAACCATAGCTAGCAAAAATTCCCCCTCGAAAGATGGAAGATTCTGCACTGGACCCCCAACCATGGTAGTAGACCATGGATCCATAGGGAGATTCATCTCCATAGAGGTGGATCACCGGCCGGCCGGCTATGGTGATTTTTTCCATTTGAACATGTACTGGTAGCATGTCTTCACTCCTTAATGGCCCAATCAATGGGGCTTAGCTGGTTGGCTTCTAAGAATTCATTGCTTTTAGAAAAGGGTTTGGACCCGAAAAATCCCCGGTAGGCCGACAAGGGAGATGGGTGGGGGGCTTCCAAAATCAAGTGCTTAGGATTATTTAAAAGCTTTTTCTTGCTCCGGGCATGGGCTCCCCACAAGATGTAAACCAGGGCCTGGTCTTTTTTGTTTAAAAGAGACAGGATGGCGTCGGTAAAAATTTCCCAGCCAATGTCCTTGTGGCTAGTGGGACTGCCCTGGCGGACCGTCAGGGTGGTGTTTAAGAGTAGAACTCCCTGCTGGGCCCAAGACATGAGATAGCCAGTATGGGCCACAGGAATACCCAGGTCAGACTCCAGTTCCTTGTAGATATTTTGTAGGCTTGGAGGAATGGGAACCCCCCTTTGGACACTAAAGGCCATGCCGTGGGCCTGTCCCTTGCCGTGGTAGGGGTCTTGGCCCAGGATCACCACCTTGACATCCTGGTAGCTGGTGGTTTGCAGGGCATTAAAAATGTCTTCCATAGGCGGGTAGATGGGATAATTTTGGTATTCTTCCCATAGGAGCCGGCGCAATTCCTGGTAGTAGGGCTTGTCCATTTCTGGAGCCAAAAGGTCCTGCCAATCGTTGTGGAAGATTTCTTTCATCGACTTCCTCCAATCCACTTCTTCAACATAGACTGTTGGTCCTTACGGTAGATTTTATTCAGGAGGTCTTCCCGAAGGCTGGTTTTTTCAAGAATAATCAGGCGGTCATCCTTTTTGAAAGTCAGCTGGCCACTGGGGATAATCAACTGCTTGTGCCTTAAGACGGCGCCAATAATCACCCCATCGGGCAGGACCATGTCCTTGAGGGCCTTGTCAATAATGGGGGCATCTTTTAAAAGTTCCAATTCCAAGAGTTCGCAGGTGCCTCCCGGCAGGGGGGTAATGTGGATTTTCCCCGGCAGGTGGACCATGCTGAAGACCTGACTGGCGATGGCAATTCTTGGAATCATTTGGACCCCATGGACTACCTTTTCTGTGGCCTTGGCATAGTCCTTGTAGTTTAAGAGGCAGATGGTCTTTAAAAGACCCACCTCCCGGGCCAAAAGACTCATAACCACATTTTCGTTGTCATCTTGGCTGGCGCAAATAACCCCCAGGATTTTTTTTGTGTCCATTTGGTTGAAGGTCTCCAGGCTGGTGAGCTTAGCCTGGTTGACCAGGGCCTTGGGAAGGGCCCTGCGCCAAGCCTTGAGGGATTGGTCCCGGGGAATGGTGACAATGCATTCATAGCCCTCATCTTCCAGGCAAAGGGCCAGTTCCTTGGCATAGATAGAGTCTCCCAGGATCCAAAAGGCCTTGCCGGTGGAATTATCTTGGTCCAAGGCATCCTGGCGACGAAAGGCCTCCAAAGACCCATTCCCTAGTAAAAAGAGCCGGTCGCCCTTTCTCAGGACTGTTTCCCCTTGGGGAATTAAAAAGTCCCCCTTGCGGTAGATGGCCACAATTAAGGTCCCATCTAAAAAGAGGTCCTTGACCTTTTGGCCTATCTTGGGATGGCGGTCTTCCAGGGTGTAGGCCCAAATATTCAAGTGGGGGTGGAGGTACTTTCTCCGGGGTAGCCCCTGGTCTTCTATGGAAAAGTGGATGATATAGTCTGCCATATTTTCCGAGGGATAGAGGTATTCATCTACAAAATCAAAGGTTTCCAGGATATTTGTCTTGGTTAAACTGTGGTTTTGAACCAGGACAATGGTATAAGTATCCATTTGCTTCTTGCAAAAATAGGCCTGGAGGATATTTTCTTCATCATTGTCTCCCAAAATCAGGGTATAGTCCATGTCCCCAAAATGGTTTAAATTTTGATAGGAAAATTCTTCTACTCTTAAGTTTTTATTTTTCGGATAATCCCAAGACTTGTTTTGGCAGAGCCAGTAAACTTCAATTTCTTGAGTCAAAAGTCTTTCCACCAAGTCCAGGGCAATGAGGTTGTCTCCAATTACACAAAATTTCATTCTAACCACCTAGTATTTTAAATCAATATTTACAAGAGCCTTGTAGCCCGGGTATTTTTCCTCTAATTCTTGAACCAGGTCCTCCCTGACCCGGTCCCTGGATTCTTGGTCCGGATAGTGACTGCCAAGAACCGTTAGGTCCAGGTAGATGGCTTTTTCATCAGCAACCAGGGTAAGGTCATGGTAGCTATCGACTCCTTCTTTTTCTTGGATAAAGCCGTCAACCAGGGCCATGATTTCCCTTTCAAAGGGGCTTGTTTCTCCTACGGGGTCTACATGGATGATCAGGTGGATGTCCATGGCTGCAGAAATTTCTCGCTCGGCCCGATCTACGATTTTATGGACCTCCAAGAGGGACATGGTACTTGGAAATTCCGCATCCAAAACCACAATGGTTTTTTCCGGTCCAAAGCTATTAAAGATAATATCGTGGACCCCTTGGACATGGTCATAGGTCATCATCCTCTGCTTTAGCTCCTGGTAGGTCCCCCGGCTGGGCCCCTGGCCAATTAAGATACTCATGGTTTCTGAGATGAGCTCCCAGCCACTTTTGATGATTAAAATCGAAACCACCAGGCCCACCAGGCCATCAATGGCCAGGTCTGTTAGGGTATCCAAAAGCATGGAGGCCAAGACCACACCGGTAACCAGGCAGTCTCCCAAGGAGTCTGCCGCTGTGGCCTTTAAGGGCGTGGAATCAATGGCCTCTCCTACCTTCTTGTTAAAGTGGGCCTGCCAAAATTTAACTCCTATGGACAGGACCAAAAGAATAAAGGCCAGAAGGGTAAAGTGGGTTTTTTCCGGATTGATAATCCGCTCAATACTGGTTTTAGAAAATTGCAGGCCCACCACAATGACAAAACAGGAAATAATCAAACCCGTTACATATTCAACCCGGCCATGGCCCTGGGGGTGGTCCTCATCCGGGGGTTTGTCTGCAAAGTGGGCTCCAGCAATGGTAATGACGGAGGATGTGGAGTCCATTAAATTGTTCATGGCATCGGCCAGAACAGACACAGAGCCCGAAAAAAGCCCTATGGACAACTTAACGATGGTTAAAAGTCCATTGGACACCAGGCCCACCAGGCCGGCTAAGAGGGATATTTTCGTGCGGTTTTCATCTTTTTCCCCCAACCGGCCCTTTTTTAGCACCCATTGAATCATTTTTCCCTTTCCTTTTCTTTTTCCTTTTTCAATTTTTCAGGCGTAACATCTTGGCCCTTTTCGTCCACCACCTTGGTCTTTAATAAGGTGGCCCTAAGGTTTTTTCGAAAGTCTTCCAGGTATTCTTTTCTCAATCTTGCTTGTTCTTCTTTTTCTTCAGCCGTAAGGTCTCTGGTTTTTTCCAGGCGAGCCAGGGCATTGATCCGATCTAAAATTTTCATAGTCACCTCTTTTCCATTATACCATGTTTGGGGCAAAATCTTCCCAAAGTAGGGTTAACAAAATATTTATTTTTCTTTAATATTCCTTTGAAATCATGGCCTAGATGGGTTATGATTAAATAGAGAATATTTAGGGGGGAATTATGTCCATTTATACGGTTTTTGCCATGTTGGGTGGCTTGGCCTTATTTCTATATGGGATGGATTTAATGAGCGAGGGCCTGGAAACTACAGCCGGCAACAAGCTCCATTCTATTATAGAAAAATTAACATCCTCTACGTCTAAGGGTCTACTGGTAGGTATTATTGTAACAGCCATTATTCAAAGTTCTTCTGCCACCACCGTTATGACTGTAGGGTTTGTAAACGCAGGCCTTATGACCATCCGCCAGTCCGTAGGAATTATTATGGGGGCCAACATCGGGACCACAGTCACCGGTCAATTGGTTGCCTTAAATATTACGGACTCAGCACCTTTACTGGCCTTTGGAGGTTTTGTGGTCTATAAATTTGTCAACAAAAAGACCATTTCCAGCCTGGGTTCAGTTATTATGGGGCTGGGGCTCTTGTTTATGGGAATGGAGATCATGTCTTCATCCATGAGCCCACTACAAGACAGTCCTGTTTTTACAAGTCTTATGTTGAAATTTTCCAACCCCATTCTAGGAGTTATGGTTGGTTGTCTTGTGACAGCCTTGATTCAATCGTCCAGTGCCTCCATGGGGATTTTACAAGCCTTGGCCAATAAGAATTTAATTGGCCTGTCAGGGTCCATCTACATCATCTGCGGTTTTAATATTGGAACCTGTATCACCAGTCTCCTCTCTTCCATGGGGTCTAGTGTCAATGCCAAAAGAACCGCCTTGGTCCACGTCTTGTTCAACCTTATTGGAACGTTTCTTTTTATCTTCCTGGTCCAAGTGTTCCCGATTGAACGCTTTATCCTGTCCATTTCCAAGGACCTACCGGCAGCCCAGTTGGCCAATCTTCATACCATGTTTAACGTGGTTACCACCCTGCTATTATTTCCTTTTTCTAAGCAACTGGCTAGTTTGGCTACCCGCCTGCTGCCCATGAAGGATGCACCCATGGACTCTATGAGCCTTCGCTATATCAAGCCCAAAAATGTCCATGATGCCAACCTGGTTTTAACCGATGTCCGGGCGGAAGCTGACCGAATGTTGAATATTTCCTTAAAGAACTACTATTTGGCTATTGAGTGTTTTTACTATTATGATGACAACAAGCACAGGGAAATTCTCCACAACGAAGAAGTCATTAACTATTTAAACTCCCATATTACCAAGTATATTATTGACCTTTTAAGTGAGGCCATGGATGACCAAGTGGCATCCTACTTTACAGGTTATATGCGGATTGTTCGGGATATCGAGCGGATTGGCGACCACATTAAAAACATCGCTGAATTTGCCGAAATCAACGAAGAAAGAAAGCTGACTTTTTCCGACCAATGCTATGAAGAGTTGGATGTCTTAAATAAGTCCCTCCTCTCCTTCTATGACCTTGTAACCAAGGAAGAAGACCGGTTTATTCGCCGGTCCAAGGCCAGGGATTTTGACCTAAGTATTTCCAGCAATATTGAAAAATATCGAGACCTCCACCTAGACCGGATGAAGGATGGAATCTGTAATCCAGAAAGTGGTTTAGTCTATGAAAAAACCCTAACTGCTTTTGAAAGAATCTCCGCTTATTTGAGAAACATTGGTAAATTAAAAATGTGAGTCCGAAAGATCTTCCGGATTCATGGCAATACAAAAAGACCAGGATCTTATTTCCTGGTCTTTTGCTTTATTTAAATCTAATTTTTCATTCTTCAAGGGAATCAACTTCTTTGATTGGCAAAAAGGTAAAGATGAGACCAAAGACCAAGGAAAAGGCCAACCATAGGAAGGTTCCTTGGTTTTCCGGCATGGTTTTTTGTAGCTGAGCATAGTAGTCTATGTGGATGAAAAGGGCTAAAAGCTTTGATAGAACCGGTACCAGAGCTCCAAAGACCAAGCCGATATAGGTGGATCTTTTCTTGATAAAGCGGTCAAATAGGATGGCCAGGATCAAAATAATGGCCACAGGATAGATGCCTTCCAAAATAGGGCCGGACACCTTAATGATGTACTCTACTCCTCCTAGGGATAAAAAGAAGGAAACCAGGCTTACCAAATAGACTAAAAACCGATAAGAAAGTTTATTCCTGCTGATTTTTTGAAAGTATTCTGCACAGGTTACCGTCAGGCCAATGGCCGTTGTCAAGCAAGCCAGGGTCATGGCCAGAGACAAGAGAATCATACCCACAATCCCCAACATGGCATCGGTTGACTTAACTAAAAGTTCTACCCTGGATAGGCCTTCCCAACCGAAGCTGGAAATGGTAGACCCCAGGTAGATAAAACCCCCATAAATAAAGGACAGGCCTATTCCGGCAATGGCTGCTGCCTTTTTGGTAAAGGTCATCAGGGCCTGGCCTTCATAGCCCAGGTCCCGAAAGCCCTGGATGACAATAAAGGTAAACATCAAGGCTGCCAGGCAGTCCATGGTTTGGTAGCCCTGTTTAAAAGAAAATCCGAAAACCCCATGGGCGTGGAGGTCCACAGGATGGCCCAGGGGAAAAAGTACAGCCCGCAGGATAATAATAGTTAGGGTCACTAAAAGGGCTGGAGTCAAGTATTTTCCTAAAATATCAATGACCTTGCTTTCCGATAGGCAAAAGTAAATCACCAATAAAAAGAAAATTCCATTGACTAAAATACTGGGTACAGAAGGGGCTAGGCTGGCTTGTAAAACCTCCGAGGTAGTGGCTGCTGTTCTTGGTATGGCTAGACCTGGTCCAATACATAGGATAATCAGTAAACTAAAGAGTTTAGAAAAATTATTTCCAACCCTTTGGCCAATTCCTGATATCTCTCCTCCCACCTTTGTTGTGGCCAAGACTCCTAGCATAACAAAACCTACGCCTGTTAGTAGGAATCCCAAGGCGGAAATCCACCATTCTGTTCCTGCTTGAATTCCTAAAGTTGGTGGAAAGATTAAATTTCCTGATCCAAAAAACATAGAAAATAAAGCAAAACCTGAAATAATAATCTGTTTGTTTTTTTTCATACCTGCCTCCCCGAAAATAGAATATTTGTTTATTATATCATGAATTTCCCATGATAGGTGGAAAAATCACGAATTTTAGATGAATTTGCCTTAATTAAATTAAAAAAGTTCGGTCTGCCTTACAGGAACCGAACTTCACTTTCTTAATTTTTTAAAAAAATCAGTTAGTAGGCTGCTACATTCCTCTTCCAAGACTCCTGACCGGACGGCCAAGGTATGGTTGGAAGCAGGGCCAGTTAAGAGTTGGATACTGGACTCTACTGCACCGAAGCGTTTATTTTTTGCCCCATAGACCAGTCGAGAAATCCGGGTGTTGATTAGGGCCCCGGCACACATGCTACATGGTTCCAGGGTAACATAGAGGCAGCAGTCCTCCAACCACCAGGATTTTAGATAGTCCGCTGCCTGGTTTAAGGCTTGCAACTCTGCATGGTAGAGGGCATTGTTTTTGACCTCTTTTTGGTTATAGCCTTGGCCGATAATTAAGTCTTGGTAGACCACCAGGGCCCCAATGGGAACATCCCCACTGAAGCTGGCTTTTTTTGCCAATTCAATGGCTTTTTTCATATAGTATTCGTCCATATCTTCCTCTCAGCTTAAGCGACCAATATAGAAATCATAGGCCCAGACCAACCTTTCCTTCATGGGCTCTGCATAGTCTTGCCCCTGGAGTTTTTTCAAAAAATCTTCCTTGGAATAAAAGGCTCCGCCAGCAACCTCTTCCTCCTGGAGGACTAGGTCTTGGTCTTGAGCCTGTGTTTCCAGCAGATAGATATAGGAAAATTTATTCTTTTGCTTTAAGATTCCAAGAAATTCCAGGTCCTCCAGGCTTGGATTTAAGCCCACTTCTTCCTGGATTTCTCTTTGGACCCCCGCTTTAGGGTCTTCATCTACACCAAGGGTCCCACAGGTGCATTCTAAGTAGTTGGGGTAGTTGGCCTTATTTTTACTCCGGCGGGTAATGAGGATTTTTCCCTTTTGATTGATAATAATCGCCGCTACAACCCTGTAGTATTGCCCCTCTTCTAATTGACTGCCCCTGGGGACGGTTTTTCCCAGGGCCTTGTTTTCTCCATCATAGAGTTTCCACATTTCCATCCAGTTGCCCTCCTGCTTGGATAATGGCTTCTTTGGCAAGTTCTAAGCTTGGATCAATGCAAGTTTCCTGCCAATGAAAGATTTTTTTTGCAAGGGGAAGTTCTGTACAACCCAGGATAAAAGAATCCGCTCCCTGGTCTTTTAAGGCCTGAAAGACTCCCTGGATTCCCTCTTGGGGGTAGCTAAAGTCCTTGCTCTTAATGGCCCGGTAAATCAGGTCCTGGATAATATTTTCTTGGTCCGGATTGGGAAGGAGATAGTCCAGGCCCTCTTGGTCCAGGGCCTTTTGGTAAAGACCTACCTCCAAGGCTCCCTTGGTAGCCAGGATAGCCGGTTTCTTATAGGGTCCTTGGGCTATTTTTTTTGCCGCAATTTTTTGCATATGGAGGATGGGGATGCCCACCTCCCTG
Organism: Urinicoccus massiliensis; assembly: GCF_900120405.1. Classification (GTDB taxonomy): domain Bacteria; phylum Bacillota; class Clostridia; order Tissierellales; family Peptoniphilaceae; genus Urinicoccus; species Urinicoccus massiliensis. The sequence continues at coordinate 739,867 of NZ_LT635493.1, forward strand.
GTTAGGTCCTGGTAGTAGTAGTGGCTGGTATTGCAGGCAATGACTAAAAGTCCTGCCCCCATTTTTTCCAAGGCCTTGGCTCCGGCCAAAAGATCCGGATAGGGAGAGGGACCCTGGTCTAGGATGGCCTGGGTCCGGTCTGCAATTTGTGGTTTGTTGTCAATAAGGATGGGAATGTGGTCTTGGTCTTTTTCAGCCTTGGTGGCCAGGACAATTTTTTCAAAGAGGTCTACTGTGGCCAAGGGGCCCATTCCACCGAGAATTCCAATTGTCTTCATGAAATTCCTTTCTATATTTGTATTTTCTTCCTTTGCCTTCTGGGGACTAAAATTCCTAAAATGGTAAAAAATTCCAGACGACCCAGGAGCATTAAGAAGGAAAAGTAGAGTTTATAAAAATACGAAAATTCTGAAAAGTTCAAGCTGGGTCCAACCTTATTAAAACCGGGCCCTACATTACTTAACATGGTGGTTACTGCTGAACAGGAGGATAAAATATCCAGGCCCGACATGGTTACCAGGGCCGATGAAAAGACAAAAATCATCAAATAGACGCTAATAAAGGCAGAAACCCCCATAACTACCTCATCTTTTAAGGCCTTTCCCTCTAGGGTAATGGGAATCACTGCATTGGGGTGGACAACTTTTCCAATTTCTCTGGCAATGAGCTTAAAGACTATGGATATCCGAACCACCTTCATCCCTCCAGCAGTGGATCCTGCACAAGACCCGATAAACATCAGGGCATAGAGGATGAATTTTGAAAAAGAAGGCCAGAGGTCATAGTCTGTATTGCTAAAGCCCGATGTAGACATAAGGCTAGTTACTTGGAAAAAACTGTCCTTGGCCGCTTGACCCAAGGACCCATAGTGGTTGCTGTAGAGGTTGTAAGTAACTCCCAAAACAGCCAGCAGGATGATGATATAGTAGAGGCGGACTTCGTCATTTTTTAAGATTTCCTTATACTTCTTTTGGGAAAGCTGGTAGTAAATAGAAAAATTTGTCCCATAAATAATCATGAAAATACTCATGATAACAGGGATGTAGTAGCCTGAATAGGCCCCAATAGAATTGGCCTTACTGGAAAAACCCCCTGTTCCTGCCACCCCTAGGGTGTGGATTAGGGCATCAAAAGGAGTCATCCTTCCCAAAACCAAGAGGAAGAATAGGACTACAGTAATTCCAATATAGATGATATAGAGCCTTTTGGCTGTATCGGCAATCCTGGGTTCAATTTTTCCAGCTATGGGGCCGGGGCTTTCCGCCTTAAAAATTTGAAATCCCCCTACCCCCAGTCTGGGTAAGAGACTGATGGTAAAAACCAAGATCCCCATCCCGCCAATCCAGTGAGTTACCGACCTCCATAAGATCAAACTCCTGGGAAATTCTTCAATGTTGGGGATGATGGAAGCCCCTGTTGTGGTAAAACCAGAGACGATTTCAAAAAAGGCATCAACATAGCTTAAGTAGTGGCTGAAATAAAAGGGTAGGGCTCCAAACAAGGAAACAACCAGCCAGGCTGAACTTACAATAAAGAGTCCATCCTTGGGAGCCAGTACTAGGTCCGTGGTCTTTTTCCGATAAGACATATAGCCAAAAAAGGCCATTAAAGCAATGGTCAAAATAAAGTATTTGCTAATGCCGTCTTGGTCAAAGAGGCTTAAAAATAGGGAGGGTAGTAAAAATAAGGCTTCTATGGCCAAAATGACCCCAATCATCCGCCTTGCTATAGAATAATTCATGGAGGCCTCCTATTTTTTCCGCCATAACAGTTGGTTCAGGAGAGTTTTCCGCGTATTACCCACTTGGAAGATGGCCTTCATTTCTCCTAACTTGTCATGGATACAGAATAAAACGACATGGTCATAGGGTTTTAAATAGGTATCCCCATTGGGAATAAAGACTTGGTTGCCCCTAACCAGGGCCACAATCAAAAGGCCTTCCGGTAGGTTTAAGTCCTTAATGGATTTGTGGTAGATGGTCAATTCCGGCTTTAAAATGACCTCTGAAAACTCTGCCTTCCCATCCAACATCAAGTTGACAGACAGGGAATTTTTCCCTCTTAAGACTCTTAAAATCTTATTAGCTGTCATAAAGTTGGTGTTAAATACGGCATCGATGGACATTTTTTCCAAAATACGATTGTAGTTGTTTCGAGAAATTTTTGCCACGGACTTGTAGATGCCCAATTGCTTCATTAACAAGCCCATCAGGAGGTTGGTTTCATCAAAACCCGTTGCCGTTACTACGGCGTCAAAGGTAGAGATCATTTCTTCCTCAAGAAGGTTAATGCTGGTTCCATCTCCATGGATAATGGTGGCATTTGGTAGGTTTTCCTTTAAGAAAAGACACCTTTGCTCATTTAATTCAATAATTGTCGTGTCCACATGGCTTTTTTCCAGGAGAAGTCCCAGGTAATATCCTAATTTTCCCCCACCAATAATCATAACCTTATTAACCATCCGGGTCTTGGTAACCCCTGAATGGTTTTTGTCGAATTCTTCAATTTTGTGGGCTTCCCCTCCCACCAGGATAACATCATTGCTTTCCAGGGTTGTATGTCCATTGGGGATAATACTCTCTCCCTCCCTGGTAATGGCTGTTACCAGAAGGTTGTCAAAGCCCTCTAGGTCCATGAGTTTTTTCCCTACAAAGGCCTCGTCGTTGCCGATGTTAAATTCCACCAAACGGACCTTTCCTCCAACAAATTCATCACTAACCAGGAGGTATTTTTTTAATAGGTATTTTTCAACAGATTGGGCTGTTACCGCGTCAGGATTGATAATTAAATCTATATTCAACTCCTCTGCAATAAAGTGGAGGTGCTTATAGTATTCGGGATCCCGAACCCGGGCAACGGCATAGCGGCAACCCATTTTTTTAGCCATGGTACACAGGATAACATTGGCCTCATCATTTTTTGTCACAGCAAAAATCAACTCATAAGAGCCAATATTAATTTCCCTCAAGACTTTGAAATCTAATGCATTGGCATTTACACTTATGACATCTAATAAGTTTGTAACATCATCCACTACCTTTTCATTTTTGTCGATGACCGTTACATCTATGTTTTCATCAATCATGGCCTTGGCCAATTGGTAGCCCAGTTTTCCCATGCCAACGATTAAAGCTTTCATTCCATCCCCCCTTTCATTACCAATATTGTTACATAGTCGTCAAGAGTTTTCAATACTTGGCCACTATTTATTCAAAAAAAGAGAAAATAAGACCCTTATTTTCCCCTTTCAATAACTTATTGGTTTTGTTTTTCAAAAATTCCTGGGCCCAAAACCGTCATAACCACCTCAACTGCCCGGTCATAATCCTCAGGAGCCACATCAATTTCGCAACCATAAATTGAAGATCCCGTCAAAAGTCGCATGTAGTTTCCTGACTCATAGTCTTTCAAGGAATAGGGAATTCCAGCATCCTCCAGGGCCACTGTGGCGATTCCCCTCTCCAAGTCACTATAGACATTGATTAAAAAAATAAGTTCTTCCATTTTCTTCCCCTTATCCTTTCAAGCCCTGCTATTAACTGTTTTTAGCTGCAGTAATCACCGCCTGGCTAATGAGGTAGCGGAAAGATCCCTTTTCCAATTCATGGACCCCCTTGATGGTGGACCCAGCCGGTGAAGTGACCTCATCCTTTAAAACCCCCGGGTGCTTCTTGCTTTCTTCCAGCAATTTTGCAACTCCCTTAAGGGTTTGGGCCAAAAATTCATAACTATCCTGTCTTTTTAGGCCACAATAAACCGCCCCGTCAGAAGCCCCTTCGATAAAGAGGTCAATAAAGGCCGGCATACATCCACACAGGGCACAAAAGGCGGAAAATTGGTCTTCTGGAACTTCCTTATAGGCCCCAAAAGCCATCAAAAGCTCTTGGATGTCTTGTCTTTCTTCCGAGTCCAAATCTTGACCAAAGGCAGCTGCTGTCATAGACTCTCCCACTTGGGCTGGTGTATTGGGCATAATCCGCACCAATTTTTTATGACCCAGGAGGGCTTCCATATCTCCTAGGCTTTTCCCCATGACCATGGAAACCAGGGGTTTTTGTAGGGAATCCTTCAAGTCTTCCACTAAGGCTTCCATCTGCTGGGGTTTAACCCCAATAAAGATGTAATCTGCCTTTTCACAGGCCTCCCGGTTGTCCCGGATGATTTCTACCTGGTCAAAGCTTTTAAATTTTTCTAGTTTTTCCAAACTTCTGTTGGACAAAATCAGGGAATAGCCCTTTTTGGCCAAGGCCATGGCAATGGCTCCCCCCATATTGCCAACGCCCACCATGGCTATTTTTTTATCCATAGTCAACCTCCTTAAGAAAAGTTCCCTCTCCTAGAAGAGGGTTACTTTGGCTGGATAGTAATGAGCTCAATAGTCCCATTACTTTCTTTTTCAATTTGATAAATATAGTATTGGTCTGAAATAAGCTCTCCACTTGCAATTTCGGAACCTGCTTGTTGTAAAAGATAATAGACCAGTCCCCCAATAGATTGGAATCCATGGCTATCTATATGGTAGTTAAATTGTTGGTTGATGGATTCCACCGATGTGGCTGCAGAAAAAATCCCTGCATTGACATCCACATTGATATTTTTCTTCATGATGAAGTTTTTGACAAAAAAGAGGATGGCAATGGCCACGGCACCAATTAACAAGTCCATCATGGTGTCGGACTTGATCAATAATTTTCTCGCAATGACAAAGGTTATGAGATAGATAATATTTTTATCGGAATAGGCCGTCAGCATGATGATAAACTCCATGCCGATAACCAGCATTAGGCTATGCTTTAAAAATTCTTGAAAAAGATTTAAAGATAGGTCCGGTTCACTATTTACAATTTTAATAATGTACTTAAACAAGTCCGGAAAGGAAAAAATGATGGCCAGGATGACTGTAGCACTAATCACAATTTCCAAGGCATAGATTAACTTGCTTATAAATAATAAATTTTTCTTCTTATTCATAAAATCCCCTACACATTTGCTGTTTTATAGGCTTCTTTTCTAATTTTTTCCAGGACCTTTTTTTCGATCCGGGATACGGTCATTTGAGAGATGTCTAACTTTTCTGCAATGGCAACCTGGGTTTTTTTGTTGTAGTAGCGGTCAATCAAAATGGTTTTTTCAACATCATTGAGTTTTTCCATGGCTTTTTCAATAAAGTCGTTGACTTCAATTTGGTTGAAATAAGGCTCATCTTCTCCAATTAGGTCAGATAGGTTTACTTCCTTATCATCCCCAGACCCTTCAAATTTCAAATCTAAAGAGGTGGGTGAATAGACCTTGGAGGCCTCCATGGATTCCAAAATATCTTCTTGACTGACATTTAAATAGTCGGCAATATCCTTTATGGTGGGGGTTTTTTGGTTTTCTTGGGCCAGGGTTACCTTGGCGTTGTTGATTTTTTTCGACAACTCCTGAATCCTTCTGGGAACCCGGATAGTCCATCCCTTGTCCCGAAAATACTTTTTAATTTCCCCAATAATTGTCGGTGTAGCAAAGCTAGAAAATTCATACCCCTTGGAAGGGTCGTACCTTTCCACCCCATAGATTAAGCCAATGGAGGCCACTTGAAAGATATCGTCGTAGTCAATTCCTCGATTTGCATATTTTTTAGATAGAATTTCTGCAATATAGAGGTGTTCTTCAATCAATATATCTCTTAATTCCTGGTCCTTGGTTTTTGCATACTCTTGAAACATCTCTTTTCTTTCTTCTTTTGTGAGTTGACGATCCAATTGATCGTATGCTTGTCTATCCATCATTGGTCTGTATAAATAGACTTAAAAATAAGCATGGTTGAATCCCTATAGTCCAGGTCATCTGCCAGGGACCGAATAATGGATTCGCTCATGAGAGACCCATCATCTTCTTTGATTTTTTCTGGATAGGGACAGGAAATGGCAAAGGTTATTTCCTCTTTTCCTAAGGAAATTTTTAAGGAAATATCCCCCTGGTCTTCTTGGAGGAAGTAGGAGAGGTTACAGGCCTCTGTTACAATCATCCTTAAATCTTCAATGGTGTCCAGGTCCAGGTTTTTTAGACTGGCCAAGTAAGACGTTGTTAAGCGGGCTACAGGTATATAGTCTTTTTTTCTTGGAAAAGAAAGGCTTAAAAAATCACTCATTTTCTTCTCCTTCAAAAATAAATAGGTTGTCCAATTGGGTAATGGTAAATAATTTTCGAATGGACTTTTTCATATTGATGATTTTTATCTTTTTATTGTCGTCTTTACAGAGTTTCAACAGGTAAATAAAAGCACCTAGACCTGTGGAGTCCATATAAATCAAGTCTTCTGAATTAATTAAAATGTCTGTTTTATACTTTTCATATTCCCTTTCACCGACCCTTTTAAAGTCCGGTGTACTGGTAATATCCAATTCTCCCTTGGGTTTTAAGACTAATAAATTTTTATCCTCATCATACTGACGAGCGATTTGAAAAGACATAGCGACCTCCTTGTTCAGTTCAATAGATCCTACTTAAGAACCTTATAGCTTCATCATTCTCCTAGATATTTAGCCACAGAAACAACATTGGAATCCTTGATGTTCATTAGTTTTACGCCACTGGTGCTTCTTCCCAAAACACTGATATCCTTGGTTTCCAAGCGGATAATGGTTCCAGATTGAGAAATCATCATAATTTCATCTTTCTTATCGACAACTTTTCCAGAAACCAAGGGACCCGTTTTTTTGTTGATCTTGTAGGTAATTAGCCCCTTGCCGCCTCTTCTTTGGACCTTGTATTTATTCAATTCAGTCATTTTTCCAAAACCATTTTCTGTAATGGCCAGAAGGTAATTATCTTCTTTTACAATATCCATAGAAACAATTTGATCTTGGTCATCCAGGCTAATTGCCTTGACTCCTTGACCATTCCGGCCAATATTTCTAACCTGGTCTTCTGTAAAACGGATGGCCATTCCTTCCTTGGTAACTACAATGTATTCATCTCCAGGACAAGATTGGCGAACAGTAACCAGCTCGTCTCCTTCATTTAACTGGATGGCATTGAGCCCATTGCTACGGATATTTGAGTATTCACTAATCAGGGTTTTTTTAATCAAACCATCCTTGGTAACAAAGACTAAAGAATCTTCTTCTCCAAAGGATTTTACAGGCATCATTTCCTGAATCGTTTCATCGTTTTGGAGGTTGATTAGGTTTACAACAGCTGTTCCCTTGGCTGTACGACCGGCTTGGGGTACTTGGTAGGCCTTTAGGCTATAAACCCGTCCCTTGTTGGTAAAGAATAGGATGGTGTCGTGGGTGGATGTGATGTAGAGGTTGGAAACAAAGTCTTCATCCCGGCGAGTCAGGGCAGAAATTCCCTGTCCTCCCCGTCTTTGCGGTTTATAGGTTCCCTCTGGCATCCGCTTAATGTAACCAAAATTTGTCATGGTAATGACGACATCTTCTTCTTCAATCAAGTCCGCATCTTCCAATTCTCCTTGGAAGTGTTCAATGACTGTCCGTCTTTCATCCCCATACTTGGTCTTAATTTCTTCCAATTCTTCCTTGATAATACCAATAAGGATTTTTTCACTGCCCAGGATTTCCTTGTACCAGGCAATATTTTTTAAGAGTTCTGCATATTCAATTTCCAAATTTTCTCTGGATAGGCCAGTTAAACGACGAATTCTCATGTCCAAAATGGCTTGAGATTGGGCGTCTGTTAACTGGAATTCCTCTTCCATCTTGTCCTTGGCCTCTTGGTCATTTTGAGATCCTCGAACAATTTCAATAATCCGGTCAATATTATCAATGGCTATCTTTAAGCCTTCTAAGATGTGGGCTCTCTTTTCTGCCCGGTCCAGGTCAAATTGTGTCCTGCGAGTTACTACATCTTTTTGGTGGTCCACATAGTGGCCAATGAGTTCTTTTAAATTTAAAATTTTCGGAACCCCGTTAACCAGGGCCAGGTTGATAATACCAAAGGTACTTTGCAACTGGGTTTGTTTGTAGAGGTTGTTTAAGAGGACATGGGGGTTGGCATCTCTTTTGCATTCAATGACAATCCTAATCCCGTCTCGACCCGATTGGTCAGCAATGTAAGAAATTCCATCAATTTGTTTGTCCTTAACAAGGTCGGCAATTTTCTTGACTAGGGCCGCCTTGTTGACCTGGTAGGGAAGTTCTGTAATCACAATGGCATGGCGGTTTTTTAGCTTTTCTATTTCAGCCACTGCCCGCATAATAACCCGACCTCGACCAGTTTCATAGGCTTCCTTGATTCCGGACTTGCCCATGATTTGTCCACCCGTTGGAAAATCTGGTCCCTTGATGGACTTCATCAGGTCTGCAATGGAGATAGATGGGTCATCCAAATAGGCTGTAACTCCGTCAATCACTTCATTTAGATTGTGGGGGGCCATATTTGTTGCCATCCCAACAGCAATCCCTGTAGACCCATTCACCAATAGGTTGGGAAAACGAGAAGGTAACACAGTTGGTTCCTTCATCTTTTCATCATAGTTTAAACCGAATTCTACCGTATCCTTGTTGATGTCTCTCAACATTTCTTGGGCCAAGTCTGTCATGCGAACTTCTGTATACCGCATGGCTGCAGCGCTATCTCCGTCAATGGATCCAAAGTTTCCCTGGCCTTCAACCAACATATAGCGGGTATTAAAGGGCTGGGCTAGACGGACTACGGCATCATAGATAGCTGTATCCCCATGGGGATGAAATTTACCCATAACAAAACCAACCAGGTTGGCTGATTTCACTGTAGGCTTGTCCGGTGTCATTCCTTCCAAGTGCATCCCATAGAGGATTCTCCGGTGGACTGGTTTTAAACCATCCCTAACATCCGGAAGGGCCCGACTGACAATAACACTCATGGAATAGTCCAAATAAGCCCTTTGCATTTGTTTTTCAAGGATTACATTATTAATCGTCTCATTCATGTGTTCAAATTCTTCCACAAAGTCCCTCCCTTCTATGCATCAATATTTTCTGCATACACTGCATTTTCTTGAATAAATTCACGTCTTGGTTTAACATCACTTCCCATAAGCATGGTAAAGACTTCATCTGCCTCTTGGGCATCTTCAATTCCCACCCTTAAAAGAATCCGATGTTCAGGGTTCATGGTGGTTTCCCAAAGTTGGTCTGCATTCATTTCACCAAGCCCCTTGTAGCGACCGATTTTATATTTATTGTCTCGACCTAAATCATCCATAACCCTCTTTAATTCATCGTCGCTATAGCAATAGCGAATGACCTTGGACCCTTTTTTGATCCCGTAAAGGGGTGGTTGGGCTACATAGACATGTCCCTCCTCAATTAGAGGTCTTAGGTATCTAAAGAAGAAAGTAAGGAGCAGGGTTTGGATATGGGCCCCGTCTACGTCAGCATCGGTCATGATAATAATTTTTCCGTATCTTAATTTTTCAATATTAAATTCAGACCCGACTCCGGTGCCAAAGGCTGTAATCATGGCCTTGATTTCATCTGAATTTAAAATTTTATCCAACCTGGCCTTTTCAACATTCATAATCTTCCCTCTTAGGGGGAGGATGGCCTGGGTCATGTGGTCCCGGCCTCCCTTGGCGGAACCTCCTGCTGAGTCCCCTTCCACTAGGAAGATTTCTGTAACCTTGTTGTCATCCAATTGGCAATCTTGCAATTTCCCTGGAAGGACAGTTGAGTCCAAGATAGACCGTTTTCGGGTTAGGTCTCTTGCCTTTCTGGCAGCTTCTCTGGCCCTTCTGGCTGATAGGGCCTTTTGCAAGATTGCCCTACTGACCTTGGGATTTTCTTCCAAGAAGGTTTCTAAATTTTCTGTAACTACAGCATCTACAATTGTTCTAGCTTCACTGTTTCCAAGTTTTGCCTTGGTTTGTCCTTCAAATTGAGGTTGGGGAAGTTTTACACTGATGATGCCTGTAATGCCTTCTCTGACATCTTCCCCTGACAGGTTTTCTTCCTTTTCCTTGATTAAATTGTATTGGCGGCCATATTCATTAATGGACCGGGTCAAGGCAGACCGAAAACCTGATAAGTGGGTTCCCCCTTCTTCTGTGTGTATGTTGTTGGCAAAGGTCAGGATATTTTCTGAATAGGAGTCCGTATATTGGATGGCTACCTCTACAGAAATCCCCTCCTTGACCTGCTCCATATAGATAACTTCTTGGTGGACAGGAGTTTTTTTCTTGTTTAAAAATTCCACAAAACTTTTGATTCCACCTTCATAGTGGAAGGTTTCTTCCTTTTTTGTTTCCCTTTGGTCTTCAAAGACAATTTTGACTCCCTTATTTAAAAAAGCCATTTCTCTGAAGCGTTTAGCTAACACTTCATAGGAAAATTCTGTGGTTTCTGTAAAGATTTCTTCATCAGGGCAAAAAGAAATTTTCGTTCCATGTTCTTCTTTTCCACAAGTTCCAATTTCTTTTAATTCTGTCAGGGTATCTCCCTTGGCAAATTCTTGTTGATAAATCTTTCCATCTCTTTTAACTGTTGCAATGAGATGTTTAGACAAGGCATTGACAACACTGACCCCAACCCCGTGAAGACCTCCACTGACCTTGTAGGCTCCGTTGTTGAATTTTCCCCCTGCATGGAGGATGGTTAGGACAGTTTCCACTGTTGATTTTCCTGTTTGGGGGTGGATTTCCACCGGGATTCCTGAACCGTTATCAATAATGGAAACCCAGTTGTCTTTTTCTAGCTGGATTTGAATGGTATCACAAATTCCCGCCAAGGCCTCATCAATGGAGTTGTCCACAACTTCATAAACCAGGTGGTGGAGTCCCTTGGGTCCTGTACTGCCTATGTACATACCCGGTCTTTTTCTTACAGGCTCTAGGCCCGTCAATACTTGAATATCACTTGCTGAGTAATTTCTTTTATTCTCGGTCATAACCGCCTCTATTCCTCCTTTTTAAGAAAACAATCTATTTTGATTAATCGAATATACACTTGAATCCGGAACAATCTTTTGAATTTGAACCACCTGGTCTGTTGTCGTAATAAAGGTTTGACAAGAGCCTATAGCATCTAGAAAGAGCTTTTTCCTTTTTTGGTCTAGTTCTGAAAAGACATCATCCAGTAACAAAACCGGTTTTTGTCCGGTTTCTTTCTCAATATACACAACTTCGGCTAATTTAAAAGATAAGAGAACACTTCTTTGTTGGCCCTGACTGGCAAAACTTTTGGCCTCCATCTTGTTGATGTAGATTTTTAGGTCATCTCTATGGGGACCAAAACTGGTCCGTCTTAAATTTAAATCCGTCTCTAAGGACCGGTTAAATCCCTCTTGGTATTCTTTTTTCATGCTTTCCAAAGAAGTTTGGTAGGAAATTTTTGTTTCATAAGTTAAGTCAATTTTTTCTTTTTCATAGCTAATGAAAAAATGGTATTTTTTTGCATATTTTTTAAAAGCTTCTAGGCTTTCATAGCGTTTTTTTATAATTCGGCTCCCTAGGTCCACTAATTGGTCCTGGTAAACCCTAAGTAATCCGGGATCTGGATTTTTTTTTAATATGATATTTCTCTGAAACATCACTCGGTTATATTGGCGCAATAGGGTCTCATAGGAAGAGTCTACCTGGTCAATTAGGTTGTCGATAAAGTCCCGTCTTAGGTTGGGACCCTCTTTAACCATGTTTAAATCTTCCGGGCGAAACAAAACACAAGGACTTTTTTCATTGTATTGGTTGATGTTGGATATGGCTTCTTCGTTGATTCTCATTTTTTTAGGATTGTATTGAGAAATTTTAATTTCTTGAATGTAGTCAAATCCAAAAACTTCAATTCTTCCTCGAATAAAGGACTGGTCCTTGTTAAAAAGAATGGCTTCTTTTTCAGAATTGGTCCGAAAACTCTTGGCCCTAAGTAAAAAGTAAATGGCTTCCAGGAGGTTTGTCTTTCCCTGGGCATTTTGTCCATAAAAGATATTCATTTGTTGATTGGGTTGGAAGTAAATATTTTCATAGTTTCGAAAATTAACCAGTTGAATATCCTTAACAAACATAATCCACCTACTTAATTAAAAGCTCTTGGCCATCTAAAGAAACCCGGTCTCCTGCCAGTAATTTCTTCCCCCTGCGGTACTCAACTTCCCCATTGACCAAAACCTGGCCCTCTTGGATCAGTAATTTGGCATGGCCTCCGCTTTGGACTAGGTCTCCCCGTTTTAAAGCCTGGTCCAAGCGAATAAATTCATCTTTCAGTTCAATGATCTTTTCCATTATTGACCGGCCAAACGAACAGGAAGAACTAGGTAAATATAACCACTTTTTTCGCTGCTTTCAATAATACAGGGATTTACTGAATCGATAAAATGGCAGATAATTTCTTCTTCTTGGATGGCCTTGACTCCTTCCAATAAATACTTGCTATTAAAGGCTATTTTTAGCCCATCTCCTTCTGTGCTACAGGGAATTAACTCGTGGACATCCCCTATATCTGAATGGGATTCTATTAGAATTTCGTTGGCAGAGATGTCCAATTTAACCAAGTTTGATCTTTCTTCCTTGGCCAGAAGGTTGGCCCTTTCCAAGCCTTGAACAAAGTCTTGGCGTTTTAATTTTACATTAATCTTGTGGTCATTACGAACCAATCCTTGGTATTGGAAAAATTCCCCATTGATGAGTTTTGAAACAAAGATAGTAGATCCCAGGTCTATTTTAATGTAGTTACTTGCCAGCTCTATAAGGATGCTATCCAGAGATTCGTCTAAGAGTCGAACAATTTCAGTACAGGCTCTGGCAGGAACAATGGCTTGAATTTCTGCATCTGATTGGATTTCCATTTCATTTAAGGCCATCCGGTAGCCGTCCAGGGCTACAAAGCTCATTTTTCCTGGCTTACAATCAAATAAAACACCCGTTAAGGCCATTCTTAAGTCATCCAGGCTGACAGCAAAGCTTGTGGACCTCAAGGAGTCCACCAAGCTTTCCCTGGATAATTGAATTTTTACAGAGTCGATGATTTCCGGCATTTGTGGAAATTCTTGCGTAGGTTGGCCCATGATATTAAATTCAGATTGTTGGCAACGGATATTTAAATTATGTTCTGTCAGAGTTAAGTAGATTGTTGCTGAAGGAAGTTTTCGAATAATATCACCAAATAATCTGGATCCTAAAACTATTTCTCCTTCTTCTAAAACCTTGGCTGCTACCTTGGTTTGGATGGAAATTTCTCCATCTGTCCCCATAAGGGTAATTTGATTGTTTTCAGCTTTAAAGTATATTCCCTCTAATATGGGAAGGGGTGTCCGTCCGGAAATAGCTTTTTGAACGGTATTAATGGGACCGATGAGGTCTTGTTTATGGATTTCTACTTTCATGGTTTTCTCCTTAATAAGATAATAGATAAGATATAGTATTAGTAGTAGGGAGTGTGAATATGTGGATAAGTGGATTTATAAAGCCTGGTTTGAGAATTTGTTTTTGTTTACAAATTGTGGATATGTCTTGGATAAACCCTAACTTATTCACAGTTCTCCTTTTACTTCCCGAATCATTTGATGGATTTTTGCATTTAAAGAGGGGTTATTTTCCACATCTTCAGAAACTTTTTCATAGGCATGGATAACAGTGGAGTGGTCTCTTCCCCCAAAAGTTTCCCCTATTTTTAAAAGGGAAAGATCTGTATATTGCCGGCTCATATACATGGCAATTTGTCTTGGGTAGGCAATAGACCGGGTTCTTTTTTTAGAATCTAAATCTTCCAAGCTTACATTGTAGTGTCTGGAAATAACCTTTTTAATGGCCTCTGGAGTAATGGGCTTCGTTGTTTGTTCCCGGTAAAGGTCTTTTAGGGCCAAAGAGGCGGTTTTTATACTAATAGTTCCTGTAGTTAACCGGCTGTAGGCTGTAACCCGAGATAGGGCCCCCTCCAATTCACGAATATTACTTTGGACTTGTTCGGCAATAAAGTTAATGACGTCGTCAGGAACTTGAAAACCTTCAGCATCGGATTTTTTCCTAAGAATGGCAATTCGAGTTTCTAAATCTGGCGGAGCAATATCAACTACAAGGCCCCCGGCAAACCTGGAGATAAGACGACTTTCCAGCTTAGGAATGGTATTTGGTGGCTTGTCAGATGTTAGGACAATTTGTTTGTCAGCAGCATAGAGCTCGTTGAAGGTATGGAAAAATTCTTCCATAGTGGTTTCCTTATCGGCAATAAACTGGATGTCATCAATTAATAAAAGATCCATGCTTCGATATTTATGACGAAAATGTTCATTTTTATTGGTTCGGATGGAATTGATAAATTCATTGGTAAATTGCTCACTGGTTACATAGAGGACCTTTTTTTTAGGGTCCCGGTCCAGGACAAAGTGGCCAATGGCATGCATAAGGTGGGTTTTACCAAGTCCCACTCCACCATAGATAAAAAGCGGGTTTGCATTGGCTTTTTTCAGACTATCTGCTACAGACACACTGGCTGCGTGGGCGAATTCATTAGACTTGCCCACAACAAAGGTATCAAAAGTATATTTGGGATTCAAACGGCTTCTTTCATACAATTGATCTTGGGAGCTGGTTTGAAAAGAATTGTATGGGGCATCTCCAACCAGGAATTTAAAGTTCAAATTTTTTTCGGTAAGGCGGTTGAAAATATCTACCATATAGCGGTGGTAGGATTCATTATTGCAAATATGTTCTCCAATAAAAGAGGTTGGGGTATTGATGAAAAGAGTGTCATTTTCAAGCTTTATAGGAGACAATTGTTTAAAAAAAGTATCATAGGTTATGGGTGAAATTTCAGTTTTTTGAAGTTCACTGAGAAAATTTCCCCACAAGTGAAGTAAATCTTGATCCAAGGTATTCCTCCTAAAAATTATCCACAACAAATAAAGGGGATAAAAAATTGAAGATAAACTTATACACAATTGTGGTTAAATTGTGTCAAAAATAAATATCCACAATGTACACAAGAAGAAATTGTGGATATTTATTTGGTTTAATTGTAGATATTGTTTAAAAATTTAAGAAAAAAACGAAACTTGTGCACATTTTATTCACATTTTGTGGATAAGTAAAAATATACACAGTTTTTTATTTTATCCACAGACTTGTTTATATTATACTAGATATCCACATAGATATCAACAAAGTTTCCCCGATATAAAGGCTTTAGATACCCTTATAAAATCATTAAGTCAACTTCTAATTCATTGATCAACAAATCAAATAAAATCCTTAAAGAGACTTATATGAATGGCAATGAAAATTTATTTCAAAAATTTCTGAACTAGCCTTCTTAGCAAATTGTAATGAAGTGTAAATATTGGAGCTTATTTTTCAAATGCCCAAATAGATCCATTTAAAAATTTTGTTGCAGTTATAACCCCTAGTTTGCCAACAGAACATCTTTCGTTTTGATCTTTATAATCTAAAACAAACTTAAAAACAAAACCCATTAAGGCACCCATACATTGACTTTCAGTAGCTGTAAAATCTCTTTCTGGCGTACATTTTCTTTCATAAATTGTAAGTAAAGATTTTACCGGAGGAACACCCATATCATTTGCAAAAACAATATTTCCTAAACTGATGGGATCTTTAATAGTTTCTAAGCAGAAATCCCAAAATTCTCCTGAATCAACAAAATTAGTTGCACCCTTGTAGGTTTTTGCAAAATTACTGTTAATTTCATCGATAATTTGACTTGTTTTAATCGTTTTCATTTTTTTACCTCCTAAAAATTATATAAACAGAAAACATAACCACACAAAATTATGACATACAATAATTTGTGTGTTATAGTTTTACCCACTCTCTTTTCTTTTAAACACATAATTAAAAAATTTTTAAAAAAAAGCCTAAAAAGAGAAAATTTCTTGACATTTAGCCCTTCTGACCATATAATTCTAATAGTGTATTTAAATCTAGGTATGTGTTAGGAGGTGCAACAGTGAAGAGAACTTACCAACCTAAAAATAAACAATATAAAAGAGAACATGGCTTTAGAAGAAGAATGAGAACTCGTTCTGGTCGTGCTATTCTTAAGGCTCGCCGTAGAAAAGGTCGCAAAAGACTATCCGCCTAATGAAAAGTCCTAATTATTTGAAAAAGGATGGCGACTTTAGCAGGGTTTATAGAAAAAAAAAGACATCAGGAAACCGCAGTTTTGTTTTTTACCAAAATAAAAACAACTTGGGCTTCACCCGGATTGGCTTTTCAATTAGCAAAAAGGTAGGAAGTGCTGTTGTTCGAAATCGGATAAAAAGACAGCTGAGAGAAATTTATCGTCATAGGCTAAACAAGATCAAACCAGGCTACGACTTAGTTTGTGTGGTAAAAAAAGGAGTGGACCAATTGACCTACCAGCAATTGGAATCTTCTTTTGACCACCTATTAAGACTTTCAAAACTAAAAATAGGATGATAGATGAACCATATTTGTTTAAAATTAATTCGTTTTTACCAGAAATACCTATCTCCTACTATTTTTGCAGGAGCCCACTGCAGGTTTCAACCAACCTGTAGTGAATATGCAAGGCAGGCTTTTGAAAAATATTCTTTTGGCAAGGCTTTGCTATTGACGATAAAAAGAATTCTAAAGTGTCACCCCTTCCATCCGGGAGGGTACGACCCTCTACCCTAGAAGGAGGATTTTAATTTGATAAGTTTCATAGCAACAATACTTGGTAAGGTGCTTTTTTACATCTACCGGTTACTTGAAACGACGATACCTCAGGAACCCAAGCTGATTAGTTATTACGCTTTGGCTGTTATTGTAACAACCATCATCTTCAAACTTGCCCTATTGCCTTTAAATATTGCGCAAACAAAAAATCAAAGAAAGATGGCCGAGTTACAACCTGAAGTTCAAAAATTGCAACAAAAATATAAGAATGACCAACAAACACTTGCTTTAAAGACTCAACAACTTTATAAGGAAGCCAACCACAACCCCCTAATGGGTTGTTTGCCGCTACTTATTCAGTTTCCTATTATCATTTCATTCTTTTACATATTTAGAGATCCTCAAAAGTACGCCTTTACCGATCCTAGTATGTATCAAAGCATGGCCAAAAATTTTTTCTATTTGACCAACTTAGAAAATATAGACCGGACTATGGTTTTGCCTTTTATCGCTGCAGGTTTAACTCTTGCAACATCTTTATTGATGCAAAAGATCCAGGCCAAAACTAATCCCCAAGCCAAGCAAATGGCTGAGCAACAAGGTATGATGAAGATGATGCTCTATATGGGACCTGTAATGATTTTATTTGCAGGACAACGTCTTGCTGGAGGGATAGCCCTCTACTGGTCTGTAAGCAATGCTTTTACCTTGATTCAACAAATTGTCAGCTATAAAAGTATTGATGATGCTGAAGAAGAGGCTTTACAAGAGGCCAAGGAAAAGAAAGAGAATCGAAAGAATAAATAAGGTAGTTTAACCACGATCTATAATGAGGTGACTAAAATGAGTTATGTCATAACCAGTGCGGATTCAGTTGAAAAAGCCATAGAAGATGGACTTCAAAAGTTAAATACCACTCGAGACAAGGTTGAAGTTGAGGTTTTGCAAGAAGCCTCCAAGGGTTTCTTGGGCCTAATTGGCTCAAAGGAAGCAACAGTAAAATTAACAACGATTGTGGATGCTAAAAACCTGGTCCGGTCTATTTTACAAGATGAAGAACTGGATGAAATTGAACTTGTTGAGGATTCTCAAGACTCCCACCAAGAAGTTTATGAGGTCAAAAAATCAAGTGAAGAAGCTCCCAAGGCTCCTACAGACTCAGTAAAAAATGCTTCAAACCAAATGACTTGTCAAGAAAAAGAAGAGAAAATCCGTCTTTTTGTAGAAAAATTAAGTCAGGTTTTTGACCTGGAAATGAACACGCGAATTGAGGAAAAGGAAGACTTCTTAGAAGTAGAAATCTTGGGAGACGAAAATAAGTTAGGTATTGTCATTGGAAAAAGAGGAGCCACCTTGGATGCCATCCAATACCTGATGACCAGAATGGTAAATAAGGACCAAGATGAATACACAAGAGTGCTTTTAGATACCAGCAATTATCGAGCAAAACGCGAAAAAACTTTAGTATCTTTAGCAGAAAAAAACGGCCAATAAGGTTCTTAAAACAGGTCGAAATATCCGTCTTGAACCCATGAATGCAGCTGAACGCAGGATTATCCATTCAGCCTTACAGGATAAAGAAGGAATCATGACTTATTCTGAGGGACGAGACCCTCATAGACGGGTAACCATTCAAAAACAAAGAGACTATGATTAAAGACCTTCCTTTTGAAGGTCTTTATTTTAATTGAAATAGAAAGGAAATCAAATTGAGTGAAACAATTGCGGCAATATCCACGGCAACAGGGCCTGGCGGCATAGGGATTGTCCGGTTAAGTGGAGATCAAGCCTTAGAAATTGGACAAAAAATGTTTCAAACAATGGATCAAAATCCCCTGGACTTAGATAAAAATAGGGTCCTCCAATACGGCCATATTGTCGATAACAAGCAAGTCATTGATGAAGTTTTGACTGCATCAATGAAGGGGCCTGGAACCTATACCCGGGAGGACATGGTAGAAATTTATTGCCATGGAGGGCGGATTGCTTTAAGTAAGGTCTTAGACTATGCTCTACGCCTGGGAGCTCGGATGGCGGAGCCTGGAGAGTTTACCAAAAGAGCCTTTTTAAATGGAAGACTGGACCTATCCCAAGCAGAATCCGTCATTGACTTAATTGAAGCCAAGTCCAACCAAGCATATGAACAAGGTTTGCTTCAATTAAGTGGGGCCCTGGGTCAAGAATTTAGAGAAATTGAAGACAAGTTAATGGAAGTGACGGGCTTGATTGTAGCAAATATTGATTTTCCGGAAGATGATATTGAACTTTTAAACCGGGAGAAATTTCAAGAGCTGGCTCAAGACCTTTTAGCCAGGATTGACCACTTAATCCAGTCTGCCTCCCGAGGCAAGATGCTCAAAGACGGGATTAAGACTGTTATCGTAGGTAAACCCAATGTGGGTAAGTCTTCTCTTTTAAATGTCTTATTAAAGGAAGACCGGGCCATTGTAACAGATATTCCTGGAACGACTCGAGATTCCATTGAAGAGTATATCAGTCTAGATGATGTGGTCCTCCACATTATTGATACAGCAGGTATTCGACAAACTGAGGACAAGGTTGAAAGGATTGGTGTGGAAAGATCTGTGGCGGCTATGGACCAAGCAGATATTATCCTGGCCCTATTTGACCAATCCAGACCCCTGGACCAAGAGGACCAAGACTTAATGGACCTTTTAAAGGATAGGAAGGTCCTCTACATCCTTAATAAAAGTGATGAAAAAGGTAAATGGGATCAAGAATTTAAGGATTTTTTCCAAGGCAAGGAGACTTTTTCCATCAGTGTTTTAAATAAGGAGGGAATCCAGGAACTGGAAGAGGCCTTAAAAAACATCTATTATGATGGGCAGGTGGACGTTCAGGGTCTGGCTGTAACCAACCTAAGACAGTTAGATGCCCTGAGACGGACCAAAAAGAGTATTGAGGCCATTAAGGATGGAGTTGAAATGGACGTTCCCATGGATTGCATCGAGGTGGATGTCAGAGAGGCTCTAAATTCTATTGGAGAAATAACAGGTCAAACCGTAACGGAAGATATATTAGACCGGATCTTCCATGATTTTTGCATAGGAAAGTAGGAAATAGATGGGCAAAGTACGACAATTTGAAGCGGGAAACTATGATATAGTGGTGGTTGGTGCCGGCCATGCAGGAACGGAGGCAGGCCTAGCTGGGGCTAGAATGGGGTTAAAAACCCTAATCCTCACTCTAAACCTGGACTCTCTAGTGGCCATGAGCTGTAATCCCAATATTGGAGGAACCGGCAAGGGTCACTTGGTAAGGGAAATTGATGCTCTCGGGGGTGAAATGGCTGTTAACATAGACAAGACCTTCATCCAAAGTAGGATGCTCAACCTATCCAAGGGGCCTGCTGTCCATAGTTTAAGGGTTCAAGCGGACAAGAGAAGATACCATGAGGAAATGAAAAAAACGGTAGAGGACCAAGAAAACTTGGACCTGGAAGAAGGAGATGTGGCAGAAATCCTGGTGGAAGACCAGCAGGTTCAAGGGGTTGTCACCACTACTGGGGCTATTTATCGGACTTCTTGTGTAATTTTGTGTACAGGAACCTATCTGGGTGGGCGAATTTATATGGGTGAATTAAATTACCCATCAGGCCCAATAGGTATGAAGGGGGCCTATGAACTGACTCCCTGCTTAAAGGAACTTGGCCTTCCCCTTATGAGGTTAAAAACAGGAACTCCAGCCCGGGTTCACAGGGATTCCATTGATTTTTCCAAGATGGAAATCCAAGAGGGAGACAAGGATTTTGAGCCATTTTCCTTTATGAATATTGACAAGGACTTAGACGTGGACCAAGTCCCCTGCTATTTAACCTATACAACAGAAAAGTGTCACCAGATCATTCGTGAAAACATCAACCGAGCAGCCATGTATTTGGGAGATATTGAGGGAACGGGGCCACGCTACTGCCCTTCTATCGAAGACAAGGTTGTGCGCTTTGCCGACAAGACAGCCCACCAGGTTTTTATTGAACCCGAGGGATTGACTACCAAAGAAATGTATGTCCAAGGGGTTTCTTCTTCCCTGCCGGAAGAAGTCCAAAAACAACTCTATAAGGAAATCATCGGCCTTGAAAATGTGAAGTTTATGCGGGATGCCTATGCCATTGAGTATGATGCCATTGATGCAACAGTCTTAAAACGTTCCTTAGAGCACAAGGACATTCAAGGGCTCTTTTTTGCAGGCCAAATCAATGGAAGCTCTGGATACGAAGAGGCAGCCTGTCAAGGTTTGATTGCAGGAATTAATGCAGCTAGAAAGGTTCAAGGGAAAGAAGCCTTGGTTTTGGATCGGTCCCAAGCCTATATAGGGGTCTTGATTGATGACCTGGTAACCAAGGGGACCAAGGAACCCTACCGGATGATGACCTCCCGAGCAGAATACCGGTTGACCCTAAGACAGGATAATGCAGACTTACGATTAACAGAAATAGGACATGAGATTGGCCTGGCTAGCCAAGACCGCTATGAAAGAATGCTGGACCGGCAAGATCAAATTCAAAAAGAGCTGGACCGGTTAAGTAAAATTCGGGTCAACCCAACCCAGGAAAACAACAAGCTCCTGGCCGACCTGGGGTCCACCCCCTTGAAAAACGGACTTAGCCTGGAAGAAATTATTCGTAGGCCTGAGCTGGACTATGACAGGACCAAGGCCTTTGATCCAGATAGGACAGACCTAAGAGCGGACATCAAAAAGCAGGTAGAGATTCAAATCAAGTACAAGGGATATATTGAAAAGCAAGCCCAACAAATCAGACAAGTGAAAAAGCTGGAAAACAAGCCCCTGGATTTGGACTTCAACTACCAGGAGGTCAAGGGATTAAGGAATGAAGCCAAGGAAAAGCTTGAAAAAGTTAGACCTGAAACCCTAGGCCAAGCCAGCCGAATTACAGGGGTTTCCCCTGCTGACATCAATGTCTTGTTGATTCACCTAGAAAGTAAAAAGAGGTCAAGCCATGTTTAAGGAAGAAATTGAAAAAATGGGTCTGGAATCCTGCTATGGAGACTTTGAAGACTTCAAAAGTCGGGTTTTGGAAAAAAACAAGGTCATGAATCTGACAGCCATTACAGAGGATGAAGAATTTAACATCAAACATTTTTTGGACTCCCTTTCTCTTTTAAAATTAGATCAGATCCAGGGAGTTAAAAGAGTTTTAGACTTGGGAACCGGAGCAGGATTCCCAGGATTCCCATTAAAAATAGCCAAAAGAGACCTGGATGTAACCCTACTGGACTCCTTGAAAAAAAGAATTGATTTTTTAAATGAAAGCATAGAAGACATGGGATTGGAAGGTATCAAGGGGATCCACGCCCGAGCAGAAGAACTTTCTCGCAAGGAGGACTATAGGGAGACTTTTGACCTGGTGACTTCCAGGGCGGTGGCCAACCTAGCCACCCTTTATGAATACTGTCTCCCCTTTGTAAAGGTTGGGGGCTATATGGTAGCTATGAAGGGCCCTGACATTGAAGGAGAACTACAAGAAGGTCAAACTGCTCTTAAAACTTTGGGAGGAGAACTTGTTGAAGTCAGAAAGGTAGACCTTCCTCCAGACATAGAGCACACTCTCATCCTAGTAAAAAAAGTAAAGACCACTCCTAAGAAATACCCTAGGGCCGGAGGAAAACCACGTAAAAACCCTATCGGCCTATGATCTGGCTCATATATTTAACCCTAGGGCTGGGAACCCTCTATGTCTTTTATAGGAGTAAAAAATTTTGGCAATTGACTTTCTTGTTGCTTTTATCAACAAGCTACCTGGCCAGTACGGAAGTATTTGCAAACCTGCCCTTTGTAGGACGAGTCCTTGTTTTTTTACTTGGGCTCACAAGTCTCCTTTACTTCCTTTTTGAACTCAATAAGGATTACAAGGAAAAGAAATTAGAAACCCGAAGACAGTTAAGACAAGAAAAAGAAAAATAAAATGTTCCACGTGGAACAAAAAGGCAACCTTAAGGTTGCCTTTTCTTATGCAAAAAATAGGTCGACCCAGGCCAGAGGAACAAACCAAATAAATTTTTGGAGCACGCAAATAGTTTAGTGAATAAATCTTACCCACCCCATTAAAAACAAACAAGAAGATAAAAACGAAATGAAGGCAAAATAATTAAGAGGAAAACAAAAATGTTCCACGTGGAACATTTTAAAATCTTTTGTCGAGAATCTATAAAAACAGGCTTTGTGATCAGATTGTTCCTTGAAAATACGGGATTCTGTGCTATAATAAAGAGGACCATTTAAACATAGAAAGTGAGTACAATTATGGATGAAATAAAACAAAGAATTATACAAGAATTTGTTCCAGGTAAACAGGTAACTATTGCCCATGTAATTGCAAACCCAAAAAGAGAAATTTACACCAAACTTGGGCTAACAGAAGAATCTAGTGGGGCTATTGGAATTTTAACCATTACTCCAGGAGAAGGAACTATTATAGCAGCAGATGTTGCGTCGAAAAGTGCAGGAATAAATATAGAATTTATTGACCGGTTTTCAGGAGCTCTTTTAATTACCGGGGACGTGTCTTCTGTTGAAGAGTCTCTTCAAAATGTTATTTCAACTTTAGAATCTATCCTACACTTTACCCCAACGGTAGTAACGAGGTCATAATGGATAAAAAAATTATGTTAGTGGGGAAGACCCTCACTGGGAAAACAACCCTAATCCAACATCTTCTATATGGGGAAGCACAATATAAAAAAACCCAGGCCATTGAGTTTTTAGGCAACTTCATTGACACACCTGGAGAGTATATTGAGCTGCCAACCATGTACCATGCTCTGCTAATTACCAGCTATGAGGCATCAATTATTTTGTTTTTAATTGACAGTCACGAAAAGAGCTCAGTCTTTCCGCCAAACTTTGCCCAAGCCTTTAACCGAGAAGTTATTGGAGTTGTAACAAAATTGGACCAAGGCGGTGACTACGAAAAGGCCAAAACCCAACTCATTAAGGCGGGGGTAAAAGAAGTCTTTCCAATCAATTATGAGGATCCTTCGACTGTTCAAGCCTTAAAAGACTATCTAATGGGAAAAGATATAGAATAAATCGAAATATTTTTAATAGATAAATTCGAAGGGGGTTGTATATGGAAACAACCGTAGTAGTGGCTGAAGATGAATTAATTACACGGATGGATTTGGCGGAAATTTTAAAAGGAGCAGGCTATAAGGTGGTCGGTATGGCCAAGGATGGTCTGGATGCCATTGAAATTTGCCGTAGAGAAAAACCCAACCTAGCCATTATGGATGTTAAAATGCCTGTTATGGATGGCCTAGAGGCCATTAAAATCATACAAAAAGAAAAAATAGCCGGATGCATCGTTCTTCTTACAGCCTTTAGTGACAATGAATATATTGAAAAAGCAAGAGACTTAGGCGTCATGACCTACATGGTGAAGCCCTTTGACGAATCAACCTTGATCCCTGCAATAAAAGTGGCTCTGGCCAAGCAAAGGGAAATGGATAAAATCCAAGATGAATTGGAAGTCATTTCTAAAAAATTGGATGACCGCAAGTTTGTAGAAAGAGCCAAGGGAATCCTTATGAAAAAGCACCACTTTTCTGAAGATCAAGCCTATAAAACCTTGAGAAAACTCGCCATGGACAAGAGGATGTCTATTTCAGAAATCAGCCGCTTGCTCATTGATTCAATAAAGGACTAGTATGGACAGGAAAATTAAAAAACTTTGTCAAGCATATACAAACTTGACCAAAGAAGATATAGAAATACTTGAAAATTTAAATACCTTTTTACCTCTCCTCTCTGAAACTCATGGAGGAGATGTTTTTATAGACTGCAAAACCTGGGATAGCAATGCAGCTATTGTTGTGGCAGAGGCCTTGAAACCTGGGACATCCTATAAGGAGACAGTGGTTGGAAAACTTGCCTATCGGGAGAATGAGCCAGCGGCCCTAAGAACCTTGAGCACGGGGGTAAGGACCCTACGCCTATCGGGAGTCAGCCAAGAAAACAACCCCATTCTCCAAACAACCACAGCCATTAAAAACCAAGACAAGGTCATAGGGGTTCTAATTATTGAAAATGACGTAAGTGAAGAGTTCATTGAAAAGAATAAGTTAATGGAAAATCAAATGTATGAAAACCCCAAAACTTCTTCTTTTATTCCTATTGTCAGTGATTATGTTGTGGACTCTCTTTTGATTTTTAATAAAGAAGGGGTCCTTCAATATGCCAACAATTCAGCCAAGACCTTTTATCGTTTTTTAGGTTATAAAGAAGACTTGGAAGGGATGCATTTTACAAACCTGGCCTTAGAAAACACCAGTTTTGAAAGAATTTTACAAGAAAAGTACCTGGAAACCAAGGAGCTCTATATAGGAGAGAATTGCTACAACATCAAGTATTCCCTCTTCCAAGGGGATGAGCGACTGATTATGATCATCCGGGACCAAACCCAATTGATGCGGCAAAAAAAGGCCCTCATTACCAAATCTGTGGCCATTCAGGAAATTCACCACCGGGTAAAAAACAACCTTCAAACCATTGCATCTCTTTTAAGAATGCAAAGTCGGAGAAGTAAAAACCCCCAATTAACCATTGCCTTCCAAGAAAGCATCAACCGGATTTTAAGTATTGCTACAACCCATGAAATTTTGGCCAAAGACTTGGATGGCCACATTTTAATCATAGAATTAATTAAAAAAGTTTTAAGCAACACCATCTACACTGGGCAAAATGAGGGTAGAGTGAAAGAAGTTCAGGTCGAGGGAGATCCTACTTATATTGATGCCAACAAGGGGACAACCCTGGCTCTAGTCATCAACGAACTGATAAGCAACGCCTATGAGCATGCTTTTAAACCTGGAGACCAAGGCACCATTCGGGTCCAAGTAAAAAGAGATATTTTTAAAAACCATATTATTGTAGAGGATAATGGGTGTGGCTTTGACCCGGAGGAAGAAAATGGGAACTCCTTCGGCCTAAATATTGTAAGGGGCCTTGTTCAAGAGGCTTTGCAGGGGGACGTCCACTTCACATCCTCTGAAAAAGGGACAAAAATCAAGCTGAGCTTCATAAATAGAGCATAAAAAAAGCACGGAGAAAAAATTTAAAAAAATATTACAAAAAGCCCTTGAAAACATTTTTTCCTTTTGCTATACTTAAGATGTTATTACAAGGGCGTAATACACTGAATCTCTTAACGTTAAGAAAAACAAATTGTATAGAGAGCACAATGAGTGTGTTCTAGCAGGCAAAGTGGCCTCAAAGGATGCTTCTATAGTTTTAGAAGTCTATTCTTTTGTGGTCTTTTTTTATTGGCTCTTTGTCAAATGTTGGGGTGAGATTCATTCTCGCCCCTTTCTTATGCTCGAAAGACCATTAAAATGCGACTCTTAAAGTTCTCAAAATTCCGATACCCATAGGAAACCCGTTTAATCACTTTGATTTTGTTGTTAAAGCCTTCTGTTTGTCCATTGGTGATGCCTGTGGAAAAGGCGTTTAGGATTTCTTCTTTCCAGTTTTCATAGGCCCGAATACTGGCTTTAAATTCCTTTAATCCACTTTCTTTAGCAACCCACAGCCACTTGTCTAAGGCCTGTCTTGCTTCTTCTTTGCTGGAGGCATCTAAGACGTCATAAAAGCGTTCTTTTAAAAGATAAGCTTCTTTGATTTCCTTGTCTTGCCAAAGCATTAGCTCCAATTTTTCTTTTTCTTCGGGGCTTAGCCGACTGCCTTTTTTCCGTAGGATGGACTTGGACCGTTTAAAGTAGAGACGATACTTTGCATCCCTTGTCTTTTGTCGTGTCTTGCGGACATTCTCTAAGGCCCAAAAGACTTGTCTGGCAAAATGAAACTTATCCGCAATGAAGGTTGCCTGAGGGAAGAATTCCTTTAAGACGGCGTAGAAAAGATGACTCATATCCATAACCACATACTTCACCCTTCTTCGTTCTTCCTTGGGAAAAGAAGAAAAGTAGTCCATTAAAGCCTTCTTTCGTCGAGAGGGTAAAATATCCAGTACCTGGTGATGGATTGGATCCACTAAAATACATTGGTATTTATCCCCACCAGCATTTCCCTTAAACTCATCCATACTTAAGACCCGAGGAAGATTTGGCCGCCTCCTTGGAGCCAACTTTAGATAGCTTGTGAGACAAGAGGAAGATAAACCCAAGTCCTTGGCAATAGAAGATAAAGACCGGACCTGTTTTAATTGGTCTTGGATAAAGAAGTGGAGATCCTTAGTCCGTCTAGAATAGGGAGCTAAGAAATCCAAAGACTCATAAAAACGCTTCTGACAATGAGGACAAACAAAGCGCTTCTTCCGAAGAAAAAGAAAGACCTTCCGCAAGCCAATGGGCGTATGTTGGATCCTTTGCAGACGATAATCATGGATGCGAGAGGTCTTATGCCCACAAACAGGACAAAGTCCCTCCTTGTATAAAGAATGGAGTTTTACATCAATGTGATCATCAAAAGAGACCACCTCGTCAATAGAGACACCTTTTAAATTCAATAGATTTGTGTTAGTATAGTTTTGCACTTATCTCACCCTTTCATTTTGTTGTGGTAACTTTATTGTAAAGGAAAAAAGAGATAAGTGCATTTTTTATGGCAAAAAATAAATGTTGGAGTCTAGGGGGACCCCAACATTTATTATAGAACCTTTTTATTGAAATGGAGTACTTGATCGAATGAAAGAAACTCTTTTAAGTGTTGGTATTGACGTAGGGACCTCTACGACACAACTTATATTTTCAAATATTTATGTAGAAAATGTTTCTTCTATGGCCAGGGTTCCCGAATTTCGTATCGTAGGGAAAGACATAATTTATAAAAGTAACATTCATCGGACACCACTTACCAGTGCGACAGTCATCAATGAAGATGCTTTAACACGAATGATTCAAGCTGAATACAAAAACGCCAATATCGATCCATCAAAAGTAGATTCAGGTGCTGTCATTATTACAGGTGAAACAGCTCGTAAGGAAAACGCGCAATCTGTGATGAGTGCTTTATCGGGCTTGGCAGGAGAATTTGTTGTTGCTACGGCCGGACCGGACCTGGAAGGAATTATCGCCGGGCGAGGAAGCGGAGTAGCAAGTCTTAGTGATAAGGAAAACATAACCATTGCCAATCTTGATATAGGTGGAGGTACAACAAACACAGGAGTTTTCCACGTTGGAGAACCAATCGATACTGCTTGTTTTGATATAGGGGGTCGCCTGATCATCATCGATGAGTCCAAGACCATCACCTATATTAGTGAAAAGGTGCAAGAACTTTGCAGCTACCACGGCATCGATTTAAAGGTTGGCCAAAAAGCGGATTTGGATAAGTTGAAGGCAATTTGCCAAGTCATGGCCAATGTCTTGTTATCTTCTGTTCATTTAAAAGAAGAAGACAAGTCCTTGGACTTAGCCATTAGCCCCAAGGGTAAAAAGCTAAGGAATGACTACAAAATTGACAAAATTTCCTTTACTGGTGGAGTCAGTCAATATATTTACAATCCAAGCAAAGACACAGACTACTTCATCTATAACGACATCGGACCACTTCTAGGTCAAATTATTCGGGAAACTTTTCAACCCTACTGGGATAAAATCGTTGTTCCAACGGAAACCATTATGGCCACCGTTGTTGGTGCGGGAACGCAAACAATGGATATCAGTGGGTCAACAGTAACCTATACAACCATGGACTTTCCTAAAAAGAATCTTCCGGTCCTGGCTTTCACAGAAAGCGAACAAGACCAAAGCAACTTTAAAAATCTTATCTTGGATAAGTTGAAGTGGTTTGAAATGGAAGATGGACTCCAACAAGTAGCCATGTATTTTCCAGGCAAAGAAAACATGTCTTATCTAGAAGTGGATGAATTTGCGGGAAATATTGTGGAAGCTTGGGAATCCGTTTACAAAAACAATGAAGATGTTATCGTCATCTTAAAGGAAGACCTGGGTAAAGTTTTGGGTCAATGCATCCGAGCAAGACTAAGCAACAAGAATCGTGCAGTTATTTGCTTGGATAGCATCAAGGTTCATAATGGTGACTATATTGACATTGGTCATCCACTGGGAAATGGATCTGTATTACCTGTAGTAATCAAGACACTAGTACTGAATTATTAAATTAGGGGTGAAATATGAATTTAAAGACAAAACTCTTCGGTGAAGTCTATCAATTTGGCTCTGTAAAAGAAGTTTTAGCGAAAGCGAACGAAGAAAAATCAGGGGACAAATTGGCAGGGATTGCAGCGGAAAATGCTCTAGAACGTATTGCCGCAAAAGAAGTCTTGTCACAACTGACCATTGCTGACTTAAGAAACAATCCTGTTGTAGACTACGACGAAGATGAAGTAACCAGAGTTATTCAAGATGCTGTTAATGAAAAAATTTACAACGAAATTAAAAATTGGACCATAGCAGATCTTCGTGAATATATTATTGGCTTAAACACAGGAGATCTTGAATTAAAGAGAATCTCTCGTGGCCTAACCTCAGAAGTAATTGCCGGTGTAACCAAGTTAATGAGTAACATGGACTTGATTTACACTGCAAAAAAATTGGAAATTACAGCAACATGTAACACAACTATTGGTAAAAAGGGTACATTAGCTGCTCGTTTACAACCAAACCATACAACAGATGATATCGAAGGAATCGAGCTTAGCCTTTATGAAGGTTTAGCCTATGGGATGGGAGATGCCGTTTTAGGTTTGAACCCTGTAGATGACTCCATCGACTCTGTATCTCGTATTTACAACTTGTTCCATGAAGTAAAAAATAAGTGGGAAATTCCAACACAAACTTGTGTATTGGCCCACGTTACTACCGTTATGGAATGTATCAAGCGCGGCGTACCCGTTGACCTTGTTTTCCAAAGTATTGCAGGTAGCCAAAAGGGAAATGAAGCTTTTGGATTTAATGACAAAATCATTGAAGAAGCTTATGAACTTGCCTTAAAAGAAGGTACTGCCTTTGGACCAAATGTTATGTACTTTGAAACAGGACAAGGATCTGAATTATCTTCAGATGCTCACCACGGCGCTGACCAATTGGTTATGGAAGCTAGATGCTATGGCTATGCCAAGAAATACAACCCCTACCTGGTTAATACAGTAGTAGGATTTATCGGACCTGAATACTTGTACAACTCTAAACAAGTAATCCGTGCCGGCCTTGAAGACCACTTCATGGGTAAATTAACAGGTATTTCCATGGGTGTAGATATTTGCCATACCAACCATATGAAGACCGATGCAAACGACCTTGAAATTTTGGCCACCCTATTAGGAGTTGCTGAAGTAAACTACGTCATTGGCGTACCGGGTGGAGACGACATCATGTTGAACTACCAAACTCCATCCTACCAAGATGATGCAACCTTAAGGTCCTTGTTCAACCGTCATCCAATCAAAGAATTTGAAGAATGGATGGAAAAAATGGGTCTTATTGAAAATGGAAAATACACCGAACGTTTTGGTGATGCTTCTATTTTCTTCGGTAAATAAAGGAGGGAATTATGATTTCTGAAAACGAATTAAAGGGACTTATCGAAAAAGTCATTGCTGAAATGGGCACAAATCAAAATTCTTCATCCGCTAGCAACCAGCAATCAACTACAAACAATGCAAACAACACAGACACTGTAAGCAATCTTCCTGACGATCAACTTAAAGACATCACAGCCATTAAAATGCAAGACTATTTTGACATGGACACCTGTGTTAACAAGGAAGAATATTTAAAATACAAGGCAAAAACTCCTGCTCGTTTAGGAATTGGCCGGGCCGGACTTCGTATGAAGACCGAACCACTTTTAAGATACAGGGCAGACCATGCTGTTGCCATGGACGCTGTATTTAGCGACGTAAGCGAAGATTTCTTAAAAGAAATGAATTTAAAAACTTACCAAACTCTATGCGACAACAAGGACGTCTTTTTGACTCGTCCTGACCTAGGACGGAACTTCAGCGAAGAAACCTTGGCTGAAATGAAAAAAGACTGTGAAAATAATCCAACTGTTCAAGTTTATGTCAGCGACGGACTTTCCTCAACAGCAATTGAAGCCAACATCCGAGACACCCTACCTGCCATTATCAATGGCTTAAAGAGTGAAGGAGTTAAGGTTGGTACACCATTTTTTGTAAAATACGGTCGTGTAGCAGCAGAAGATGCTGTTGCAGCAAACTTAAATGCAGAAGTTACTTGTGTATTGATTGGTGAAAGACCAGGTCTTGCAACAGGAGAAAGTATGAGTGCTTATATGATTTACAAGGGATATCCCGGAGCACCAGAAGCAAAACGTACTGTTGTATCCAACATCCACAAAAATGGGACACCTGCAGCAGAAGCAGGGGCTCATATTGCCGGAGTTATTAAGAAAATCCTTGATGCCAAGGCATCTGGTGTTGATCTTAAACTTTAAGTTGAAGGAGGAAGTCAATGAAATATGATTCCATGGGCGTCAACATTCTTAGTGTTAAGATGATTCCAAACGTCGATGAAGATTTGGTAAAAGAATTAAACTTACCACAAGGACATCGTAGTATTGGTTTGATTACAACAGATTGTGATGACGTAACCTATACCGCTCTTGATGAAGCAACAAAAAAAGCGGAAGTAAAAGTTGTTTATGCAACAAGCTTTTACGGTGGGGCAGACAATGCCAACACAAAACTTGCCGGAGAAGTCATTGGTATTATCTCAGGACCAAGTCCTGCAGAAGTACGCAGTGGTTTAAATGCAATGGTTGAATTTATTGAATCCGGTGTAAGCTTTAAATCAGCAAATGAAGATGACACAATTGTTTACTACGCTCACTGTATTTCCAGAACAGGAAGCTATTTATCCGAACAATGTAACATTCAAGAAGGGGCAGCTCTTGCTTATTGTATCGCGCCTCCAATCGAATCTGTTTACGCCCTAGATGCTGCTTTAAAGGCTGCTGATGTGCAACTGGTTCAATTCTATGGACCTCCATCTGAAACAAACTTTGGCGGTGGTTTATTAACAGGTTCTCAATCAGCTTGTAAGGCTGCTTGCGATGCTTTTGAAGATGCCGTTATTTCAGTAGCAGATCAACCAACGAACTTTTAGTTTGAGGTGGTAAAATGGAAAAAGGCGCTTTAGGCATTGTTGAAACTTATGGAGAACTTGCCGCAATTGAAGCTGCTGACCAAGCTCTAAAAGCTGCAAATGTTGAACTTTTAGGCTGTGAAAAAGTTCGGGGTGGTTTAGTTAATATCACCGTGGTTGGAGAAGTTGGAGCTGTTCGAGCATCTGTGGATGCGGCAGTGGCGGCTGTAGAAAGGTTGAACATCCAAGTGAGTTCACATGTGATTCCAAGACCCATTGAGGATCTTTGGAAGATTCTACCAAACAAAGATAAAAAGCAAAAACAAAACAAAGAAGACAAAAAACCTGAAACAGGAAAAGTTAAAAAAGATAAAGAAGCAGAAGACACAAAAGCCAAGACAAATTTAACTTTCTTAGAAGAAAAAGAAAAAGAACTAAAAGAAATGAGAGTTGTTGACCTCCGAAGTTTAGCTAGAGAAGTGGAAACAAGTATCTCACGCTCGGAAATTAAATTTGCCAATAAAAAAGAATTAGTTACTGCTTTATTGGAATATTATAAAGAGCAAGGAGGAGATTAATGGATAAAGATTTACAATCCATTCAAGAAGCCAGAGATTTAATCCATAAGGCAAAAATTGCCCAAGCAGACTATGCGAATGCAAGTCAAGAACAAGTTGATGAACTGACAAAGGCAATTGCCAAAATGGGTGAAGCCCATGCTAAAGAATTAGGACGCATGGCTGCAGAAGAAGTTGGCTACGGGAATGCAAAAGACAAATATACAAAGAATATTCTAGCCAGTCGATATGTCTATGAATACATCAAGGACATGAAAACACGCGGAATTCTTAAAGAAACAGATCGCATGATTGAAGTGGCTGCTCCTGTAGGAGTTATTGCTGGTTTGGTTCCTTCAACCAACCCAACTTCAACCGTTATTTACAATTCCATGATTGCTTTAAAAGCAGGAAATGCCATTGTATTTAGTCCACATCCTACCTGTACAAAATGTATTACAAAAACTGTTAACCTGGTTCGCGAAGTTGTCGCAGACCAAGGATACAGCCCTGACCTAGTATCTGTATTGCCAATTGTCACTATGCAAGCAACAGATGAGCTGATGAAAAACAAAGACACTAAACTTGTTTTAGCAACAGGTGGTAGTGCCATGGTTAAGGCAGCTTACAGTTCAGGAACTCCAGCCCTTGGGGTAGGTCCTGGAAACGTACCAGTCTTCATTGAAAGAACAGCAGACATTAAGGATGCCGTTCGCAAGATCATGATTGGTAAGTTGTTCGATAACGGATTAATTTGTGCTTCAGAAGAATCTGTCGTTGTAGAACGTTGCATCGCAGATGAAGTAAAGGCTGAATTTGAACGCAACAACTGCTACTTTGTAACCGGGGAAGACAAGGACAAAATTGCCGCAATTCTTTCCAATAGTCGAGGAGCTGTTAATGCCAAGGCTGTAGGTCGTACACCTCAACAATTGGCAGACCTTGCAGGGGTAAAAATTCCTGAAGGAACCAAGATTATTTTAGGTTGCGAAACAGAAGTTGGTCCAAAACATCCATTCTCAAGAGAAAAGCTAAACACAACCCTAGGCTTCTATGTCGTTGAAGACTGGAAGGAAGGTTGCGAAAAATGTATAGAAATCTTAAACTATGACGGACTTGGCCACTCTATTGGTATTCACACAAAAGATAAAAACATCATCCGTGAGTTTGCCTTAAAGAAACCCGTTTCCAGAATGTTAGTCAACACACCAACAACCCTAGGCGGAGTTGGTTTAAGTACAGATCTAGCACCAGCCTTCACCCTAGGATGCGGAGCTGTGGGTGGATCTGCAACAAGTGATAATGTAACTCCAATGAACTTGATTAACATCAAGAGAGTTGCCTTTGAAACAAATAGCAACTATAATATCACTGGACAAGATAATTCCAGCGACAATGGTGCTACAGAAGAAGTTGTTGAAAAAGTATTGCGTCAAATCTTAAAAGAAGTCGCAAATAGTAATTTTTAAGTATATTTTTTAGGAGGAATTTAAAATGACAAATCAAAACGCATTAGGAATGATCGAAACTAAAGGTTTAGTAGGTTCTATTGAAGCAGCAGATGCTATGGTAAAGGCTGCAAATGTAACATTAGTTGGTAAAGAACACGTTGGTGGCGGACTTGTAACTGTTATGGTTCGTGGAGACGTTGGAGCTGTTAAAGCTGCTACTGATGCCGGAGCCGCTGCTGCAGAAAAAGTTGGCGAACTTGTAAGTGTTCATGTAATTCCAAGACCACATGCAGAAGTAGAAGGTATTCTTCCCACAATCAACGCTGCTGAATAATGATAAATAAAAATGGAGAAAGAGACTTCTCTTTCTCCATTATTTATCTAATCTTGGAAGGGAAGTGACGATATGGCAGTTTTAACAGAACAAATGCTTAGAAAGCTTGTTCGTGAAAATAAATCGAAAACGATCTATATTGATTCGGCAACCGTCCTAACCCCATCTGCAAGAGAGTACATCAATGATCAAGCTCTAGTTGTGGTCCAGGAAGGTCTGGATCCAAAAGATGAAGAGGATATGGGACCCCAAGCCAAAGAAATCCAAGATCAAAAGACTGTTCAAACTGTTGTGGAATCCTACCCCTACCGGCTATATGGAACAGAAGCCAGGTTAAAAGAAAAACCTGAGTTCATGACAATCTTGCTTGGTCAAGATTTAGTGGACAAGGACCATCCTAGAATTCGCTTTCGGGGACAAATAGATTCCTTGGAGGCAAGGCTACTTTTAACCATAGGAGAATTGAAAACAACAGCCTCTGAACAAGTGATCCAGGGGTTAAAAGAAATTTACCAATATACTCGGCAACTTCTAAGATCAGAAGAAACGGGAGACTTAATTCAAGACCTTTTTTTACTAGGTAAGGATTCGGATGAAATCAAAGAAATCACCCGCCATCCAGAGAAGTATTTTAACCAAGGCCACCTAATTCTAGAGGGGGATGAAAAAATAGAAACTCTGAAGATGAATTGTCTAAGGGCAAGGATTCGGGAAATAGAAGTTTCTGCTGTTGACCCCTTTAGTCGTATTCCAGGTCAGGAAAGACCAGACCTGTTAAAAGCCTTAAATCGC
Organism: Urinicoccus massiliensis; assembly: GCF_900120405.1. Classification (GTDB taxonomy): domain Bacteria; phylum Bacillota; class Clostridia; order Tissierellales; family Peptoniphilaceae; genus Urinicoccus; species Urinicoccus massiliensis. The sequence goes on from NZ_LT635493.1 coordinate 774,621, forward strand.
TTAAGTAGTGCTGTTCACTATTTAATGTATTTAAGTGAGCAAGGAGAGTGACCCTGAGAAATGGATATTAAACGAGTCAATAAAGAAATTGCAGAAGTAGAAAAGACCATCCGGCGGACGAGAAAAGTTAGAGCCAATGAAAAGCTCCATGTAGGGGTGGATTTAGGAACGGCCTATACCGTTTTAACGGTTTTAGGCGAGGACTTTAGACCCCTGGCCTGCAAGATGGAATTTGCCCAAGTCATTCGAGATGGCTTGGTGGTGGATTTTTTAGGGGCCAAGGAAATTGTTGCCCGGCTAAAAGAAAAAGCTGAAAAATCCCTGCATACTTCCTTGACTCATGCAGCCATTGCTGTTCCTCCGGGGACTTCTAAGGCCGATTCTATGACCCATGCTTATGTGATAGAGGGAGCCAATATGGAAGTGACCTCGATTTCAGATGAACCGACAGCAGCCAATGAAGTCTTGCAAATTCAAGATGGGGCTGTGGTAGATATTGGAGGAGGTACAACGGGCGTATCTATTTTCAAAGCTGGGGAAGTGGTCCATGTGGCGGATGAACCTTCAGGAGGAACCCATCTCAGCCTGGTTTTAGCCGGCAACTATGGGATTCCATTTGAAGAAGCTGAACAGATCAAAAAGGATCCAAAGAAAGCAAAAGAACTATTTCCAATTGTTCGGCCTGTTTTTGACAAGATGGCAACCATCGTGGAAAAAGAAATTCAAGGCCGGGATGTGGATATTGTCTATTTAGTAGGGGGGACCTGTATGATGCCCGGAGTAGAAGATGTCTTTGAAAAAAGACTGGGGATCAAGGTGGTCAAGCCCGACAATCCACTCCTAGTAACACCCATTGGAATTGCAAAAAGTGATATAGGTGAGAGTCGTGGATAAAGAATTCATTGATAGAATTACAAAAAAAGTTTTACAAAAATTAAAAGACCAAGGCTTACTCTATGAAAAATCCATCCTATGCCTAAATTTCTCACAAAAACAGGAAAAAGAAGTGGAAGAAAAGTATCCAAACTATGACTTTCATTTTTCTTCTGTCCTGCAAATGAGTCAAGATTATGATGAAATTTGGATTGGACGTTTGTCCATCCAAGATCTATCCCAAAGCGCTTTAGGCTTGCGTTCAACAGTTGGCAATCTTGTACAAGAAGCCGCTAAAGGGAAAAAAGTTTTGGTCTTTTCCAGTGAACACAAGACCTTTCAATCCAAACATCCAGTTCCGGAAGCCCTGGCTTCCATGTGGGAAGACTATAGTCAACGCCTTCAAGCCATGGGATTTGTTTTCAACCCGGAAACAATTCCTGCCGGTAAGGCAACTAAACAAGAAGACTCAAGTCAACTTGTCTATCTCAACAAAAAGCTTATTAGCCAAGGGGCAATTGCCCACTTAAAGGGAAGAAGTGTCACCCTGGTGATACCGAAAAAGGCCACCATTACACCTCTGGCTGTAGACTTTTGTAAGGAAAATAGGATTGAAATAAAAAGAGAAAGCGAGACAGAGGATGCGAGTAGGTAAGGTTATCGGGAATGTTTGGGCAACCAAGAAAGATGAGGGCCTAGAGGGCTTTAAACTACTTGTGATTGACCAAATCAACCCAAGAACAAAAGAACATGATAAGACCATTGTGGCCGTGGATGCTGTAGGGGCAGGTCCCGGAGAAATGGTTTTAATCGTTGGTGGGTCTACGGCAAGGTTTGCTGCTAACCAACATGCACCAACAGATGCCACTGTTGTAGGCATCATAGATACACTTGAGATTTATGAAGAAAGTGAATAAATGAAAATCAAGGGGAGGTGAGCTTGTTGTCTAAAACACTCGTGACAGTAAGTAATATTAAAGACTTCCTTGATGCCAGCGGTTGTGTCTTATGTCAAACCAATGACATGATTATTACACCCTTGGCACAAGACTATTGTCGCAAACATAGGATTCAAATCACAACAGATGCAAGTTTTAATCGTCAAAATAAGGAAGAAAGTAAGAATCAAGTCATAGAATCCAGTCCCAAGCAAGACCAAAAGGTGGATTCAAGTCTTCCATTAGACCATTTAGTAAAACAACTTATTCGTAAGGAATTTGGTGTTGTACGAGAAGATCAAGTTCAAAGTATAGCCCGGGTTGTCTTAAGAATATTAGAAGAAAAGGCTTAGGAGGAAGATATGGGTATAAATGAGATTATTATTTATATTATGACTTTTTTCATGGTACTGGGAGCATTAGACCGTGTCATTGGAAACAAATTTAAAATTGGGGAACAATTTGAAGAAGGAATTATTGCCATGGGGTCTTTGGCCCTGTCCATGGTTGGGATTATTGCCTTGGCACCCGTTTTAGCCAATGTACTTCTACCCATCGTTGGACCTGTATTTAAGGCTTTGGGAGCAGACCCATCTGTGTTTGCAACATCCCTATTAGCCCTAGACATGGGTGGTTACCCATTGGCAAAAGTATTGGCAGAAACTCCGGAAGCAGCTCAATTTTCCGGTGTTATTATTGGATCTATGATGGGACCAACCATCGTATTCTCCATCCCTGTTGCCTTGGGTATTATCAGCAAGGAAGACCATCCTTACCTGGCCAAGGGAATTCTAGCCGGTATGGTTACCATTCCTGTAGGATGTTTAGTTGGTGGACTTGTTGCAGGTTTTGAACCCATGATGGTTATCAGAAACCTAATTCCAATCATCATCTTCTCCATTATCCTGGCAGTGGGACTTTTATTTGCTCCAGAAACCATGATCAAGCTGTTTGACTGGTTCGGAAAATTAGTTACAGCAGTTATTACCATTGGTTTAGCTGCAGGAATCGTTCAAACCCTAACTGGCCTTGTGCTAATTCCGGGTATGGGTTCCTTAGAAGAAGGATTTTCAACTGTAGGAAACATCGCTATTGTATTGGCTGGAGCCTATGTACTGGTCTTCTTCATTACTAAATTCTTCAGCAAACCTCTTATGAAGGTTGGAGAAAAATTAGGTATGAATGAAGTGGCAGCAGCAGGTTTAATTGCAACCCTAGCCAACAACATTCCTATGTTCGGTATGATGAAAGACATGGACGTTCGCGGAAAAGTTATTAACGTAGCCTTCTGTGTAAGTGCCGCCTTTGTTTTCGGAGACCACTTAGGATTTGTTGCCGGTGTTAACGAAACCAGCATGATTACACCCATGATTGTAGGAAAATTAGTTGGTGGTATTACCGGTATTTTAATGGCTATGTTTATCTTGAAACGTGAAAAAGTAGAGGGTTAATCGTTATGGGCCTAGAAAGAGATCAATTAGAAAAATTAATCCGCCAATTAATTGAAGAAGAATTAGCCGGTGGCAGCTCTTCTGGAATGGACCGGGTTAAATTAAACAATGGCTTGATTTCTGTTAAGGGCAAAAGCGTCAAATGTGAAAAATTTGATACCGGCAACCCAACAGACCAAGTCAACTTAAAAGACGTTGTAGACTTAAAAGAAAGCCCAAATATGGGTGCTGGATATATGGAAATCATCAATGGAAAACCCTTCAAATGGAGCCTTTCCTATGATGAATTTGACATTATTTTAGATGGGACATTAGAAATTCAATCCGACCAAGGGACCGTTCGAGGCAGTGCAGGAGACACCTTGTTTATTCCCAAGGGATCCAATATTGTCTTTAATTGCCCGGAAGGTGAAAAGGTTCGTTTTGTCTATGTAACCTATCCAGCAGATTGGCAATAAGGTGAGCATATGAATCAACTTTTTGATATTGAAACAAAAATTTTATTTGGCCAAGATGCCATTGAACAATTAGACACCATTGGGATGAAAAAAGTTATTCTGGTTACCGATGCGTCCATGGTAAAATTTGGCCTAACCAGGCCAATTGAAAAGGCCTTGGAAAAAAGAAAGATTCCCTTTCAAATTTTTGACAAGGTCCTACCGGATCCCAGCCTAGATATCGTATTAGAAGGAATGGCCCAAGTCATTGACTACAAGCCAGACACCCTGATTGCTCTAGGAGGGGGCTCCTCCATTGATTCCGCTAAAGCCATGGTCTATTTTGACTTAAAGATGCAAGCAAAAATTTTGGGAGATGGGAACCTACAAAAGAAGACCCTCATCGCCATCCCAACAACCTCCGGAACAGGGTCTGAAGTTACTTGCTATTCCGTTATTACAGACCGGAAAAACAACCGTAAGATCCCCCTAATGGACACCATTATGGTACCGGACTATGCAATTTTAGATGCGGGCTTTACCAAGACACTTCCGCCAAAAGTCATTGCAGACTCAGGAATGGACGTCTTGACCCATGCCATGGAAGCCTATGTGTCCCCCAAGGGAACAGCCTTTAGCCGGGCTATGGCTCGAGAATCCATTATCTTGGTGCGAGACCATCTGAAAAAAATGTTCCATGATGCGTCCGTAGACTTGCACAGGGAAAAGATGCATTTGGCATCTTGCCTGGGAGGTCTGGCCTTTGAAAAGTCCTCCTTGGGACTCAACCATGGAATGGCCCATTCACTTGGAGCCCACTTCCACCTGGCCCATGGACGTTGCAATGCGATACTCCTTCCCTACATTGTTAAATTCAATGCAGGATTCTCAGGCTTTGCAACAGAAGATCCAGAGGTTATTCGGAAGTATGCAGAAATTGCAGAACTCTTTGGCTACATGGACGGCAGTGACCAAGATAAGGTTAGGGGCCTCATTTCCACCATTGAACAATACAATGAAGAAATGGGCATTCCCAAGACCATTTCCCAAGCCGGAGTGGACAAGGAAACCTTTAGAAGTCAACTTTCCAGCCTAGTTGTGACAGCCCTAAATGATGGTTGTACACCAGGTAACCCAGTGAAAGTCAAGATGGAAGATGTAATTAAAATTTATTTAAATGCTTATGCATAAGAAAAAGCCAGTCTTAGACTGGCTTTTTCCTGGTTCTTTGTCAAATATTGGGGTGAGATCTATTCTCGCCCCTTCTTTATGCCCGAAAGACCATTAAAATGCGACTCTTAAAGTTCTCAAAATTCCGATACCCATAGGAAACCCGTTTAATCACTTTGATTTTGTTGTTAAAGCCTTCTGTTTGTCCATTGGTGATGCCTGTGGAAAAGGCGTTTAGGATTTCTTCTTTCCAGTTTTCATAGGCCCGAATACTGGCTTTAAATTCCTTTAATCCACTTTCTTTAGCAACCCACAGCCACTTGTCTAAGGCCTGTCTTGCTTCTTCTTTGCTGGAGGCATCTAAGACGTCATAAAAGCGTTCTTTTAAAAGATAAGCTTCTTTGATTTCCTTGTCTTGCCAAAGCATTAGTTCCAGCTTTTCTTTTTCTTCGGGGCTTAGCCGACTGCCTTTTTTCCGTAGGATGGACTTGGACCGTTTAAAGTAGAGACGATACTTTGCATCCCTTGTCTTTTGTCGTGTCTTGCGGACATTCTCTAAGGCCCAAAAGACTTGTCTGGCAAAATGAAACTTATCCGCAATGAAGGTTGCCTGAGGGAAGAATTCCTTTAAGACGGCGTAGAAAAGATGACTCATATCCATAACCACATACTTCACCCTTCTTCGTTCTTCCTTGGGAAAAGAAGAAAAGTAGTCCATTAAAGCCTTCTTTCGTCGAGAGGGTAAAATATCCAGTACCTGGTGATGGATTGGATCCACTAAAATACATTGGTATTTATCCCCACCAGCATTTCCCTTAAACTCATCCATACTTAAGACCCGAGGAAGATTTGGCCGCCTCCTTGGAGCCAACTTTAGATAGCTTGTGAGACAAGAGGAAGATAAACCCAAGTCCTTGGCAATAGAAGATAAAGACCGGACCTGTTTTAATTGGTCTTGGATAAAGAAGTGGAGATCCTTAGTCCGTCTAGAATAAGGAGCTAAGAAATCCAAAGACTCATAAAAACGCTTCTGACAATGAGGACAAACAAAGCGCTTCTTCCGAAGAAAAAGAAAGACCTTCCGCAAGCCAATGGGCGTATGTTGGATCCTTTGCAGACGATAATCATGGATGCGAGAGGTCTTATGCCCACAAACAGGACAAAGTCCCTCCTTGTATAAAGAATGGAGTTTTACATCAATGTGATCATCAAAAGAGACCACCTCGTCAATAGAGACACCTTTTAAATTCAATAGATTTGTGTTAGTATAGTTTTGCACTTATCTCACCCTTTCATTTTGTTGTGGTAACTTTATTGTAAAGGAAAAAAGAGATAAGTGCATTTTTTATGGCAAAAAATAAATGTTGGAGTCTAGGGGGACCCCAACATTTATTATAGAACCTTTTT
>NZ_LT635493.1:782299-1195964 GCF_900120405.1 Urinicoccus massiliensis
TTGAAAAAGAAGTCGGAGAATTGGATGGAGTACAATCCTCAGTTGTAAATTTGATGAAGCAGACGCTGATAATCAATGTTGCTCCAGCTGCCGCAGATACGATAGCCAGTCAGATTGAAACGATTGTTCATAGTCATGAGCCCGATGTGGAAGTTCAGGAAGAAACCGTTATGAATGTTACAAAGAGTTATTCGTTAAAGGGCTTGGACTGTCCGAACTGCTCCGCAAAAATTGAAAAAGAAGTCGGAGAATTGGATGGAGTACAATCCTCAGTTGTAAATTTGATGAAGCAGACGCTGATAATCAATGTTGCTCCAGCTGCCGCAGATACGATAGCCAGTCAGATTGAAACGATTGTTCATAGTCATGAGCCCGATGTGGAAGTTCAGGAAGAAACCGTTATGAATGTTACAAAGAGTTATTCGTTAAAGGGATTGGATTGTCCGAATTGTTCTGCAAAAATTGAAAAAGAAGTCGGAGAATTGGATGGAGTACAATCCTCAGTTGTAAATTTGATGAAGCAGACGCTGACAATCAATGTTGCTCCAGTTGCCGCAAATACAATAGCCAGTCAGATTGAAACGATTGTCCACAGCCATGAGCCAGATGTAGAAGTTTCCGAAATTGCACAGGAATCTTATATACCGGGAAAAAAACAGGATACCAATACATCCTATAACAATGAGGACAAGAAGTTGACGATTCGTTTAGCGATTGGCGCAGCAATCTATGGTATTGGTATGGCATTGACAGTTTTTGCGAAAGTGCCACAGCCTGTCGAGTTAGTTTTTCTCATTGTCTCCTATATTATTCTTGGCGGGGATGTTGTATGGCAAGCTGTGAGGAATATTTCAAAGGGACGTGTGTTTGATGAACATTTCCTGATGAGCGTTTCTACGATTGGTGCTTTTGTCATTGGTGAATATCCGGAAGCAGTTGCTGTTATGCTGTTCTATCAAATTGGTGAATTTTCCCAGTCATTGGCTGTTGAGCGTTCCAGAAAATCTATATCAGATTTAATGGATATACGTCCGGATTGTGCTACAGTCAGAAGGAACGGAGAATTGATTACCATATCTCCTGAAAGTGTTGCCATTGGCGAGATTATTATTGTAAAGCCTGGTGAAAAAATCCCATTAGACGGTGTGGTATTGGATGGAGATTCTATGCTGGATACGAGGGCTTTAACTGGAGAATCGGTTCCGAGAAGCGTTCATAAAGGAGACGAAGCACTTTCTGGTTGTATGAATCAGACGGGTGTTTTAACGATTAAGACAACGAAAGCATTTGGTGAATCTACTGCTTCAAAGATTATTGATCTTGTGGAGAATGCGTCCAGTAGAAAAGCACCAACAGAAAATTTCATTACTACATTTGCACGTTATTACACTCCTGTTGTTGTAATCTTAGCAGCTATTCTGGCAATTCTGCCACCGATCCTTCTTGGTGGAGGTTGGACAGAGTGGATTCGCAGAGGATTTGTTTTCCTTGTGGTATCTTGCCCATGTGCATTGGTCATTTCAATCCCGCTGACTTTCTTCGGAGGTATTGGTGCGGCATCTAAACGAGGTGTTCTTGTAAAAGGAAGTAATTATTTAGAGGCGCTTAATAATGTCAGCATTATTGTGTTCGATAAAACTGGAACACTTACAAAGGGTGTTTTCAATGTGACTGATATTCTGCCTGCCAATGGATTTTCAAAAGAACAGGTTCTGGAGTATGCGGTCCAGGCAGAGAGCTTTTCTAACCATCCTATTGCAAAATCCATTCTCTCTGCTTATGGAAAAGAAATTGACCAATCAGTTATCTCTGATTACAAGGAAATTTCCGGATATGGAATCAGTGCCATGGCAGGAAAGAAGAAAGTTTATGCCGGCAATACGAAACTTATGGATTCAGAGCATGTGGAGTACACAGCCTGTGAAAAAGTTGGTACAAAGGTTTATGTAGCGGTAGATGGTCAATATGCCGGATGCATTCTGATAACAGATGAAGTAAAGCCGGACAGCAAAAAAGCAATTTCTGATTTGAAACATATCGGTGTGGAAAAAACAGTCATGCTTACTGGTGATGATGAAAAAATCGGAAAGGCTGTTGCGGAAGAATTGCAGTTGGATGAATATTATGCACAACTGTTTCCTGATCAAAAAGTGGAAAAGGTTGAGCTTTTAGACAGTAAAAAGAGACAGGGAAGCAAATTAGCTTTTGTTGGTGATGGTATCAATGACGCTCCTGTCCTTGCTCGTGCGGATGTTGGTATCGCAATGGGTGGTCTTGGTTCAGATGCGGCCATTGAAGCTGCGGATGTGGTTCTGATGACAGATGAACCATCTAAGCTGGTGGATGCGATTGATGTGGCAAAAGTGACAAAGCAAATTGTCATGCAGAATATAGTGATTGCCCTTGGAATTAAGAGTGTGTTCCTGATCCTTGGTGCTCTGGGTATAGCTGGAATGTGGGAAGCTGTATTTGGTGATGTAGGCGTTACCATAATTGCCGTTTTGAACGCAATGAGGATTTTAAAAAAATAAGAAACGAGGTGGCAATGTGAAACGGAAATTGATTCTGTTAGCAGTTACAATTGTTTTTCTTGCAGGTTTCGGTGTACTTTTGCACTCACCGCCCTCTATGATTGATGCAGTCACAGGAGTAACACCGAAAGCAAAAAAAGCTGCCCAAGCCGCCGCACAGTTGGAAGGCTCTTATGTTCTCGGTATTAATATGATGTCAGATGGTCTCGACAATGAGAACACCCGGAATAAATTAAAAGAATTGGCACTGGACGATTCGGAAACAAATGAAACAGATCTCATGAAAACGGACATTAGTTTTCGGTTATATGTGTCTGAGACGGATTATCCGCTTGTCAGTTATGCTAAGAAACTCTGTGATAGGTTGAAACAGGCCGGTTTTTTGGTAGATCTGAAAGAGTACAGTAACACAATGATGCTATCAAGAGTGGTAAGTGGAAAGTATGATGTATTCCTGACATCGGATGATTTTATTGACGTTACAACGCTAACACAGATGGACTATATGATTATGGACAGCGAAGAAATGAGGTGAGCGGAAATTTATGAGAAAATGGAATACGATTTTGTCTGTTTTAATGCTTCTCATTTTTATGATTCATGGAATCATGGGCAGCTTTATGCTGAACGGAGTTGGAAGTAGTGCAGGGAAACTTCTTGCATGGATTGGTGTTGGTATTCTTGTTGTGCATACGGTGATTGGTGTCATCCTGACGGTTCAGAGTTTACAGACAGCGAAGCAATCAGGAAAAATGTATCTGAAACAAAACGTCATATTTTGGGCGAGACGAGCCAGTGGGATGGCAATACTGATTCTGCTGTTATTCCATATTGGCTTGTTTGGAAAGGTGCAGAATGGGACATATATTTTGTTCCCTTTTACAACTGTAAAGATGGTAACTCAGCTTTTGTTCGTAGCGGCAATCTTTGTTCATATTTTTATCAATATCCGCCCATTGCTCGTATCACTGGGAATCATCAGTTATAAAGAACGAAGGAGTGATATTTATTTGATCCTTTCGGTGCTTCTTCTTTTTATAGCGGGAGCGGTTATTTTATATTATATTGGGTGGCAATATCTATGAGTAAGACAATTATTATTATAGGTGCTGGACTGGCAGGACTTTCAGCGGCTTTGCAGGCAGCGGAAAATGGATGCAATGTAAAACTGGTTTCCTCCCTTCCGTCAGAGCGGGCACAGTCTGTTATGGCGGAGGGCGGTATCAACGCAGCTTTGAATACAAAAGATGAAAACGACAGTCCCGAAGAACATTTTACAGATACAATAAAGGCAGCATGTGGTCTGGCAGATCCAAATGCAGTTTGGGGAATGACACAGGCAGCACCGGAGCTGGTGCACTGGCTGCTAAAACTTGGAGTTAAATTTAACATGAGTGGCTATAATGATGTGGATCTGCGGAATTTTGGCGGGCAGAAAAAGAAACGGACTGCTTTTGCACAGAGCGATACCGGGAAGCAGATCATGACAGCTATGATAGACGCTGTTCGCAGGAAAGAAGCATCTGGTATGGTAGAACGGTTCAGCCATCATTCTTTCCTAACACTTCGTCTGTGTGGCAATATTTGTTGTGGCTGCGTAATCAGGGATGAATACAGTCAGGAGACTGTGGAATTACCGGGGGATGCGGTTATTGTTGCCACCGGTGGTATGCACGGATTGTTTGGAAATACAACGGGTTCGCTGAGCAATACAGGAGAAGTCACCGCAGAATTGTTCCGGCTTGGTCTTCCTCTGGCAAATGGCGAGATGATCCAGTATCATCCGACAACTGTGAAATGTGGTGGAAAACGCATGCTCATCAGCGAGGCGGCCAGAGGGGAAGGTGGCAGGTTGTTTGCCATGAAAGATGGAAAACAATGGTATTTCATGGAGGAAAAATACCCGGAGCTTGGAAATCTGATGCCACGAGATATTACCGCCAGAGAGATATGGAAGGTCAGCCATGAATCAGAGGTATTTCTTGACATGACGGAAATATCGGAGGAGATTATTTCAAATAAGCTATCTGGTCTGGCAGACGATTGTATGACCTATCTGCATAAAGATATACGAAAGGAACCGGTGTCTGTTTTACCGGGAATTCACTATTTTATGGGAGGCATTCTGGTGGATGAGCAGCACAGAACGCCGATTCAGAATCTTTGCGCTGCCGGAGAATGCTGTGCCCAATATCATGGTGCCAACCGTCTTGGTGGAAATTCTCTGTTAGGAGCGTTATACGGAGGGCGTGTTGCGGCAAAATCAGCATGCGAACAGGCAGATGTAGTAGATCTATCTTGTGCGACACAGATAGATTTTCCGCCAGCGTCTCAAATTTCAGAAATAAAGCAATTAAACAAAGTGATGCAGGAGGCTATGGGCGTTGTCAGAAATGAGAATACGTTGTTAAATGGGATTCAAACGGTACAAGCGCTGACAGGAAATCTTCCATTGCTTGGCATGGCAGTTCTAAAGAGTGCTCTTGCAAGAAAAGAAAGCCGTGGTGCACACTGGCGGGAGGATCATCCGAAGAGCAATGACGATGATTACCTTAAAACAACGGTAGCCAGATTTGATGGAAAGCAGATACAGATTTCCTTTGTACCTGTTCCAGAAAGGCGGTGATTCACTTGGTATATAAAATAAGAATCAGGCGGCAGGAGAGTCAGAAATCAGACAGTTATTGGCAGGAATTTGAGTATGACGGAAGCAAAAACAGCTCTGTTGCCACTGTTCTAAAGGAATTGAACAGTAGAACCCCTTTGAAAGATAACTCAGGAAATATAGTTACTCCCATCAGCTGGGAATGTAGCTGTATGGTGCGAAAATGTGGGGCTTGCGCCATGCTGATTAACGAACGTCCGAGGTTGGCATGCTCTACATTTCTACATACGTTAAAAGGTTCTACAATCATCTTGGAACCTTTAAGCAAATTTCCGCTTGTAAGAGATTTGATCGTTGACCGGTCAAATCTGTTTGAAAATTTGAAAAAACTGAACCTTTGGCTTGAAAGTGAAGCTTATATGAGTTCGTGGACACATGAACCGAGATACCAGTCGGCACGCTGTCTGATGTGTGGCTGTTGCCTTGAAGTGTGTCCTAACTTCTCTGCAAATGGGACTTTCGCAGGCACTGTTGCTGCAGTCAACGCATTTCGGATTCTGAATGAAGAACAGGAAAACACTCATTTGAATGAGATTTCTGCTGAATATAAGAAGAGATTTTTTGAAGGATGCGGGAAGTCGTTATCTTGTCATGATATTTGTCCGATTTGTCTGCCTGTGGAAGAACTGCTTGTAAGGTCGAATGCAGCGGCTGTTTGGGGCAAATAAAAAGGATGATAAAAGCTATAAAAAATTCTGGAACAAATTTGCCAAGCTGTATGCACCTTTTATGAAAAAAGATAAAGGAGCTTATGATAAAATTTGCGAATACATTTCTCCTCATTTGAATAAACATATGAAGGTGCTTGAACTTGCTTGCGGATCAGGACAATTTTCGTTTAGTCTTTCAAAGCATACTGAAAGCTGGATTGGCACAGATTTCTCTGAAAAAATGATTCTTGAAGCGAGGAAGCGTGGAGAAGCCAAAAACCTTATATTTGAAATAGCTGACGCAACATCACTATCTTTTGCTTATGAAAAATTTGATTGTGTGCTAATCGCAAATGCACTTCATATTATGCCTAAGCCAGATGAGGCAATGAAAGAAATATATAGGGTGTTAAAACCTAATGGGATTTTGTTTGCTCCTACCTTTCTATGGAAAGAAGGAAAACAAAGAAAAATTATAAAGAGTTTGATGTCTATTTCAGGATTTAAGATTTATCAAGAATGGAATAAAAATCAATTTGAAGATTTTATTGAGGAATATGGGTTTTCAGTAGTTGAAATGAAATTGGTATATGGAGGTCTTGCACCGATCGGTGTAATGATTGCTCAAAAAGTATCTTAACAGATTTTGCTTTTGCGTTTAAACTATCAAGATTATAAGAAATCTAGAAATTTCTTCTATTCCGTAAGAAAAAATCAATATAAAAGGGATTATAATTTGAATATAAGTTTGGGCAATGATGAACAAGTTGAGGCCATTGCCTTGATGGTGAGGAAATAATTTTTTGAATAAACTTGAACAGGACCCGACAGGCTGCTTATTAAAGCGGACCAAGTCGGGTCTTTTGATTGCAAAAAAGCCCCGCTACATATGGCAAGGGCTTGTTCCAAAAGTATTATATCTTAAATATAAGAAAATAGGACACGAACAAGTGCTTGAATAAAAATATAGAACAATAAATGACCAAATACTTGAACAGAAAATGGACAAGTACTTGAATAAATTATAGACAAATACTTGAATAAGTGATAAACTCCACTTAAGTAGTGAGTATGGGAGGAAATAATGAAAAAGTATTTACATAGAGTTGTAGATAAATTATTGGAAGAACGATTAGACGCAAAAGGAGCAGTTTTAATTGAAGGTCCTAAATGGTGTGGCAAGACAACAACAGCAAAACAAAAGGCAAAAAGTTTTATATCTATGGACCGACCAGATATGACAAGACAGTATCAGCAAATGGCAGAACTTTCTCCTAGTACTTTACTTGAAGGAGAAATCCCAAGACTGATTGATGAATGGCAAATAGCACCTAATTTATGGAATGCTGTGCGTTATGAGGTTGATAATAGGGATGAATTTGGTCAATTTATATTAACTGGTTCAGTAGTATTTAATGAATTTGATGACTCAATGCATACGGGTACGGGTAGAATTTCTAGACTTCTAATGCGACCTATGAGTCTATATGAATCAAAGGATTCAAGTGGAGAGATTTCTCTCAGGGATTTATTTAAAGGAGAAAACATCTCGGCGATGGATGAAACCAGTCTTGAAGAAATAGCTTTTTTTATATGTAGAGGTGGATGGCCAAAATCAATTGGTTTAGATGAAAAACCAGCCTTATTCCAAGCCATAGATTATTTTGATGCTGTTGTTTCAACTGATATTAGTAGAGTGGACTCGGTAAAAAGGGATAAAGAAAAGGCAAAAAGGCTACTTAAATCCTATGCAAGACATGTAGGCACACAAAGTTCGCTAGAAACGATTCGACAAGATATGTTAGCGAATCAATCAGATACATTTGATCAGGGAACCCTTTATTCTTACCTTGATGCCCTAAGAAAAATATTTGTGATTGAAGATTCTCCAGCTTGGAGTCCAAATTTAAGGTCGAAAACATCCATACGAACAACAGATACCAGATACTTTTCAGACCCATCTATTGCAACGGCATCCTTAGGCATAGGTCCTAAGGATTTACTAGATGATTTAAATACCATGGGATTTTTGTTTGAAAACTTATGTGTTCGAGATTTAAGGATTTATACGGATTTTTTAGATGGAACAGTTTATCACTATAGAGATAAGCACGGGTTAGAATGTGATGCAGTAATCCATTTAAGAAATGGAGCTTATGGTCTAGTAGAGATTAAACTCGGTGGAGATAAATTAATTGAAGAAGGTGCTGAAACTTTAAAAGCTTTGGCATCCAAAATAGATACAAATAATATGTCCAATCCATCATTTATGATGGTCTTATGTGCAAAAGCTCCTTTTGCCTATAAAAGAGAGGATGGTGTGTACGTAATACCGATTACTGCTTTAAGACCTTAATAGTTTCTAGCATTTATGGATATATTCCCACATACGAGGCTTTTGAGAGATATTAAATTTTATTTATACTGTTCACTCAAGCCACGTTGAAGCCCTAACCCTATTGATTCGCTTTCGCTCATCATGTTAGGTCTTGATTATGCCAAGAATCTCCAAGAAAAGCGCACGTGAGGGTGCGACCATTGGCAAGATTCGACGGCTGAGACGGTAGTATTGAGGGCAAGAAAATAGAATAACAAGCTATAAAAGTGTTGAAATCAATGGCTTTTAGGATTTTCAAAAGAAATCTTAAAAGCACCTTGTGGAAACAGTTCAACCTGCAAATATTTGATAAAATATTAAAATGGTTCTATTATGTTCCATAAGCAGATCAGAGTATGGATTAAAACAATTTGTTATATACTACGCATTACAAAATGTGAGGGAGAATACAATCTTTCTAGGGCACAAAGGTCTAACAGCATGGCCTTAATTTCGCCGAGTAGTAGGGGCTAGCCTGTGTAGCCTGATAAAAAGCAAGAACCATAGGAGACAGCTTGTTTGGCTCCTATTTTTCAGGGTATAATAAAGCAAGAAAGGAGACTTCTTTTGAAAGGAAAACTTCTGGTCTTTTTGGCCCTCATCTTGGTTCTTTGCCTGGGAATCTCTCAAATTCAAATAAAGGTTTTGGAAGAGACAATTTCCCTTTCTCGGGAGGAAAGGGTCACCTTGGTCCTTTACCGTAAGGCCTTTTCTAAGTATGGAAATACAATAGAAATCCGAAGGGGGCAAAAGTCCACATGGAAAAAGTTTCAAGGGAAAAACGCCCTAAATATTTGGAAACTTTGCCTAGGTGATGTAGACGGAGATGGGGAAGTAGAGATTGCTCTGGGGGTTTATAAAAAAGCCCCCCACCACCAGGTAATGGCTCGACGTCCCTTCCTCTATAATATTCGGGACGGAGAGCTTCAAGCTAAATTTCGGGCCTCTCGGCTCAGTTTGCCCATGGAGGATTTTACCCTCTATGATATTGATAAAGATGGGCGAGAGGAGATTTTATCGGTGGAGAGGAGGGGGAATCAGTATTTTTTGGCTGCCTACCACTATTCAAATTTTCACATTAGTCGGGACTATCTCAGTAGGCCTTTAGAGGAAAAACCGCTTTTGGAAGAAAAGCCTGGGTGGATTTGTTATCAGGGGGAAACCCAGTTTTTAGAAATCAATGGAAAGGAGATTGTATTACCATGAAAAAGAAAAAGTACTTAGCAGGACTCTTAGCTTGTTTGTTACTGGTATCGTGTAGTCCAAAGGCTTCGGACCAAACCAAGACAGACCAAGGAATGGAAAATCCTTTGGAGGGGATGAAGACGGAGGTCGTTTTTCCAGACTTTAAGGAAAGCCAAGTGTCGGCACAGGTTTCTCCCTATGTTGTTCAGGAAGACTTGGGAAATATTGTCAATATAGACGACTATATCAACGACTATATGAATTTTAACCAGGAACAAAAGCAAGCCTTGGTGAAAAATAAATTTTTTGTCGATGGAAAAACAGTTACGGACCAGCCTTTTCAGTGGTATGAGGGAAATGAGTATTCTTACAAGCCAAATTTTGTAACGGCAGATTCTGTTCTCCACCTTTTTCACATCTCTTATGATGCCCTGCTCCGGGAGTTGGAAGTGGAAAAATTTTCCCCTAAACTGCAAGAATTAAATGAGATTATGGCCCAAGAGTCGGCAAAAGATTACCAGGCGGCAAAAGATCCCTTGGTAAAAGAAGCAGCTCTTAAAAATACGGCCTATTTTGCCATGGCAGCAGACCTCTTTGCGAAGCCTTTGGAGGGGGAAATCCCCCAAGAAGCCAAGGACCTGGCCCAAGAAGAACTGGAAAAAATTCAAGGGGAAAGCAAAGGCCAATCTTCCTTGGTAAATAAGACTGTGGACTATTCTCAGTTTAAACCCCGAGGACACTATACGCGGTCCCAAGAACTGACCAATTATTTCCGAGGGTCCATGCTGTATTCTCAACTTGCCATGACCTTTTACAACGACAAGAGAGAAGCGCTGCTAGATAATGCCATTCAAGCTCTTTTAATGGCAAAAAATCTCTGTAAAGAAGAAAGCTCTTTCCATGTTTGGGAAGATGTCAATGATCCCTTAAATTTTTTAGTGGAAAATGCAGAGGATTTGGATCCCTATGGGTTGGGGCAAATTTACTATAGGCATTTTAAAAAAGAGATGCCTGTAGACAAGCTGAGTCAAAAGGAAAATTTAGATAAGGTCTATGGAGATTTGGAAAAAATTCCCAAACCTAAAATCCAGTATTACGAAGGGTTGTCCTTCCGCTTTCTACCCCAAAGAGCGGTTTTAGACAATGTTTTGGGGCAAATGCTGGTGGATACGCAAAAGCCCTCTCGACGTCCCCTCTATTCTGGTGTGGATATTATGGGCCTTTTGGGCAATCCCTTGGCGGATGAACTGGTTCAAGCCAATGAGGAAAATAAGGAGTGGCCAGATTTTTCAAAGAACTATAAGCAGGCCAAGAGTGTGGCACAAGTTTTAGAAGATGAAAAAGAAGGTCGAAAAAATGTCTACCGGTCTTGGTTGTGGATGCTCAAGGGCTACCAAGAACCAGTGGAAGAAAAGTTCCCAGAATTTATGAAGTCCAAGGCCTGGGAAGCCAAGGATTTAAACTCTGCTTTAGGGTCTTGGGCCCAATTAAAACACGACACCATCCTCTATGGCAAGCAAGTAGGAGCCGAAATGGGTGGTGGCGGCGAAGAAAAACCCATCCCTAAGTCCTATGTAGAACCTCGAGTTCCCGTTTATGACCGTCTTTTATGGACCCTAAATTACATGACAGAAAATCTGAAGAACCGCGACCTTCTTTCCCAAGCCAATGAAAAGAACCTAGCTAATTTTAGTGACTTAATTAGATTCCTAAGAGACACCAGTATTTTGGAGCTAGAAGGGAAATCTCCAGATGCAAAAGCCCAAGAAAGACTCTTCTATATTGGGGGAGAAATGGAAAATATTTTTGTTAAATTCTATGATGAAAAGGCAGAAAACTTCTTTGATATTGAAGAACAAGCGGACCGAAACATGGCTACAGTAGCCGACTTAATGGTGAGTGTGGACAACACCCTGGGAATTAAACCTGGTCAGTACCTGGAAGTGGGGTCTGGCATGACTCAAGTGGCCTATGTGGTCTACCCCCTTGATGGACAATTGATTCTAGGGACGGGACCTGTTTATTCCTACTATGAATTTTTAGCCCCCCAAAGAATGACAGACGAAGATTTTCAAAATCGGTTGATGCAAGGCCTGTATAATGAAAACTCTACACAAGAGGCAATCAAACAACCAGCTTGGACAGATGAATACAAGGCAGATAGTGTCTTTGAAAATAATTAAAAAAACAGATGAAAATTGTCAAAGGAGGGCTCCAAAAAGCGGGCCCTCCTTTCTTCACAAGATAAAGGAGAAGAAAAGATGAAAAAATGACTTATTTGTACCCTTGCCCTCCTTCTGATGTGCAGTGAGGCCCTTCTTGCAAAAAATGAAAAAGGGATTAGATATGACCAATGGTATGGAAAATAGAAGAAGTATCTACAGAAGGACAAAATTCAGAAATTCTCGTAAAAAACAAACGAGCTGGAAACGGTAGTCTTGCTGTCACGAGTGTGAAGGAAGTGTATTCATAAGTACATTGTAATTCGATAGTAGGTGAAATGATGATGAATAAAAAAATAAAATCTAAGCAAGATGGACTGGAGCTGGAACTTGCTATCATGGAGCCAAGCTCTAATCCTATTGGAATTGTTCAGCTCGTTCATGGCATGTCAGAACATAAAGAGCGTTACTACGATTTTATGAATTACCTAGCTCAAAACGGTTACATCTGTGGGATTCATGACCATAGAGGCCACGGAGCTAGCCTTAAAGACCCATCTCACTTAGGATATTTTTATACAGAGGACAGCTCTGTTCTTGTTGACGATGCTTATCAAGTGACAGAATACTTAAAAGAAAGATATCCTTCGCTGAGTATTTCAATGTTTAGTCATAGCATGGGCACTCTTGTTTCTAGAAATTATTTAAAGAAATACGATCATGAGCTTGAGAAAATAGTTTTATGTGGCCCGCCAACTGAGAATAAATTAGCGGGATTTGCAGTATTTTTAGCAAAAATAAGTAGTATTTTCTATGGCAAATATAAGCCCAATAAATTTTTAAATGCTTTATCAGTGGGTCAATATAGCAAGGGATATGAACGCCAGCTAGGTTGGATTTGCTCTAATCCAGACACAGTCGAGGCATACGAGGCAGATCCGCTTTGTGGTTTTATATTTACTACAAATGCCTTTATCAACCTATTTAAATTATTAAAGTCAGCCTACAAGGGCAGAGACTGGAAAGCAAAAAACACTGCTTTAGCAATATTTTTAATAGCTGGAGAAGACGATCCTGTTATTCAAGGCAAAGAAAAGTTTAAGGGTTTAGAAAGATTTTTAAAAAGTCTTGGATATAAAAATATTAAAAGCAAGCTTTATAAGGGCATGAGACATGAAATACTTAATGAAAGAGATAGAGAAACTATTTACCAGGACGTGCTAGAATTTTTACGCCCTGATACAAATAAAAAAGAAAAGATTTAGAAGCAATTAACTTTTTTAATATTAAGGAGCAGATAGGATACTATCTTTTTCATGAACAGCTAACAGTGAACACAAGGCGAATGATAATGACCATAGTAAAAAATTTCCAGACTTAGTGAAAACGGAACTTTATAACTGGAAGAAGGAGGGAAAGGATGGACATATTTTTAGTGCTGGCTAGATTATTATTAGCAGCCTTTTTAGGAGCGATTATTGGCATAGAAAGGGAAGCTAAGAATAGGGCAGCTGGTTTTAGAACACATATCATTGTTAGCGTGGGGGCATGTTTAATTATGCTCATAGGAATAGATGGGGCTAGTGAACTAGCCGGAGATCAAGGTTGGGACACGACAAGGCTTGCCGCCCAAGTTGTCAGTGGTATTGGCTTTTTAGGTGCAGGTACCATACTTCAAAAAAAGAATGGGGTATCAGGTCTGACCACAGCAGCAACTTTGTGGCTGTCTGCAGCCATCGGACTGGCAACAGGAATTGGATACTATGAAGGGGCAATCATAGCAACGGTCATTTGCCTAATAACCCTAGTGTCACTCCAGGGAGTTAGTGATAGAATCAATAAAAGAACGACAAAGTCTTATATCATGGTCTTTGGCACTGACAATTTTGATCAGGATTATTTTCGGGAACTTACGTCAAAAGAGGGTGTGGAAGTAAGAAGGTTAAATATCATTGATGAGGACATAGATGATAAGTCAATGGTTGAAGCAAGATTATCTTTTTATAAAAATTATAATATAGGTCGATTTTTTAAGAAATTAAAAGCAGACTTTGACTTAGAATCAGTAAAATTGGCCAAGCAAGAAAATCGGGACAAAAAAATGTATTATTAGGAAGAACAGAAACCATAAGATTATCATATCCAGATTATATAAGTGGAAGATTGGATATCTATTCTTTTGGAGCAAGCTTCTGCAATGTATCTTCCTCAACATCAACCCATTGTTGGGGAAGATGTTCCAGTATGAATGGAGAAGAAAAGTCAGTCACAAATAGAATTTTGAGTGAACTTCAGGTTTTATATGGTATCAAAATTGCACAAGCCGGGCTTTGTGAACAATCATCTGATAGGATGATTACAGTTGGCGGAAACTGCACAGTTTAACTTGCTCCATTTACATGCTTGTCTAGATAAACAGTCCCTAGGGGCTGTTTTTTCTTGACTTTATATTGATATAATTAACTAAAATAACGGATACATTTAGATATACAAGGCATTTGAACAAATCCTAATTGTAGTCTTAGTCCATGCAGAAGAACTGGTCCTACTTGGAATAAATAATACTTAAATGACTTGCATTCTAAAGGAAATTTTAAAGATCATTTTCGTCGTCATTAGCATGTGAGACGAATGGGTGGGCTATAATGATGATAGAGATTTCATGTTTTAATCCCGCCACAAGAAATGTATCAAAGCCAAATCTACAAAAAATGGCGAGAAAAATCCCGCCAAACTTGATTTATCTACGCCATTTATACTATAATGGCGAGAAAGGAGGCTTGTATGAGAGACTTTAATTATAAAAACCTATTAGCTTTAAAGTTGCCTGTAAGGATTTACGAATTAATAGCCGGGATCTATGAATATAAGGGGAAACAAGAATTATATGTAGCTAACTTTTCTGATGTATTGGATAAGATGGTGGAAGTGGCAAAAGTTCAATCTACAAAATCATCCAATGCCATAGAAGGGATTTCTACAAATGATAGCAGGCTAGAAGAATTAATGAATAAAAAAAGTCAGCCTAGAGACAGAAATGAAGAAGAAATTTATGGCTATAGAGAAGTTTTGGACCTTATCCATGAAAACTATGGGACCATTGAATTGACAAAAAATAATGTTCTAACCTTACATAATAAGCTCTATTCATATTCTGGCGAAAACCACAAGGATAAATTTAAAACCATAGATAACAGTATTATAGAAGTGGATTCATTTGGTGAAAAAAGAATAAGATTTCAGCCGGTATCAGCTTTTGAAACAGAAGCCTCTATTGATAGGATGCTTGTTGCCTATAATGAGGCTGCAAGGGCAAAGATCCCTCCCCTCCTCTTAATTCCGACTTTTGTTCATGATTTCTTGTGCATCCATCCCTTTTCCGATGGAAATGGAAGAATGTCGAGACTGCTAACCCTCCTACTTCTTTATAAAAATGGGTTTTTTGTGGGAAAATATATTTCTTTAGAAATGCTCATTGAAAATACGAAAGATCTTTACTATGAAGCACTAGAGGCCTCTAGTGAAAATTGGCACAAGGGGAAAAATGATAACCTCCCCTTTATAAACTATATGCTGTCTATTCTTTACAAGGCATATAATGAGTGTGATGAGAGATTCAAGTTGATAGGAGAGAAATCTCTAACATCTGCAGAAAGAGTGATGAAGGTGTTTGAAAACTCTTTGGAACCCCTATCTAAATCCGATTTGATTTTATTGTGTTCAGATATTTCCCAACGGACCATTGAAAGAGCTTTGAAGGAATTAAAAGATGGGGACTTGATTCAACAAATAGGCAAGGGAAGGGCAACAAAATATATAAAGGCTTAAGGGTTTTAAAGGACTTCAAATCTTATCCTTGCTGATTCCAAGGATCCCATATCCTGAAACTTTCCATAAAGTTGGGGATTTAAGTGATTTTTGAAAGATCTAGCTATAGGTGGTGAATCGATTTTGAAAATGGAGGTATATGCTTGTTTAATCCGGGATTGAAAATAGGACAAGTCATAAAAAATGCGGATATTGTAGAAATATTCAAGTGTGGAAATATGGGGGGCATGCGGCGGTCTAAAACGACAAATACCCTTGTGCTTGTATCTGACTATACAAAGGGCCTTTACCACGACAAATGGATTGGCGGAGATCTTCACTATACAGGTATGGGCAAGTCAGGAGACCAAGATATTCATTGGGCACAAAATGAGACCCTGGCTGAGTCGGATTGTAATGGAGTGGATGTCCACCTGTTTGAGGTGATAGATCCTGGTCAATACATCTATTGTGGAAGGATAGGACTTGTGAGTAAACCATACATAGACCTACAGCCGGACGAAGATGGGAAAGACCGAAAGGTATGGATTTTCCCCATAAGGCCTGTGCCGGATAATGATGTAAGGAAACCAGAAATCTTTGTATTTGAAGATATGGACGACTACAAAAGACGTGGGAAGAATGTTGATGCGGAATATATAAAGGTGATGGCGGATGCAAGGAAAAAGGGAAGAAAGAAATTAGACCATCCTGATCCGGTTATGTCTAAACCAGAGCCAAAACTACCAATAGTTATACCGGAAGATCTTGTGGGAAAGCGGCTAAGACATAAGGTCTTTGGATTGGGGAAGATTATGGCCATTAAAGGGGTTTCAATTGTGGTTCAATTTGATAAACTAGGAGTAAAGAAACTGGGCTATGAAATTTGCATGGAAAAGAATTTACTGGACTTTATCGAAGAGGAGATATGACAAGGGAATAGGGTGGATTAAAGATGGGAGCCTATGAAAGCCCTAGACAAATCATAGGGTCCCACAG
Source organism: Urinicoccus massiliensis (assembly GCF_900120405.1). Classification (GTDB taxonomy): domain Bacteria; phylum Bacillota; class Clostridia; order Tissierellales; family Peptoniphilaceae; genus Urinicoccus; species Urinicoccus massiliensis. The sequence continues at coordinate 798,676 of NZ_LT635493.1, forward strand.
CTACTTTGGTCTTATAAAGATAGGGAGGAAAATACATGAATGAGCAAAATCAATTTGACTGGGTCGATTTTTATAGGGAATTTGCAGTAAAGCTATTGGCTTATAAAAATAAAAGAGGAGAGCTGGTAGAAAAGGTAAGGACCATCTATACCATGACAGGGATCAATATGCCGACCTTGGAAAAGGACAATGACCTTGTGGACATTGATCCCTTTACTGTATTTGGACTTTTTAACAAGAAGATAACAGAGGACAACCGGATTAAGATTATACAGTCAATAGCAAGCTTGTTTGACGTCAAAACACAGGTTCCGACATCCTTTGACAGTCTTCCAGTTCTTAGTCCCCAGAATGCGACCTTCTATTATTTTATAGACCAAAGAGGTCAAGAGGATATTGACGACTTGTGGGACTTATTTGCATCCGCCTTGGCCTATGCAGAGGCCTCAACAGACCAAAATCGAGAGATTTTTTCCCGTTACTTTGACCTGGTAATGAATAAAAAAGGGAGTGGGAACAGTAAAATTACCATGGCCCTGTATTGGATATCGCCAGATACATTTTTGAATTTAGATAGGCGCAATAGGTGGTATATCTATGAATCTGGCAAGCTGCCGGATAGTTTTGTAGAGACACTTCCCGAAATTCAGCCCAAGCTTCCTGCTAGCAAATACTTTAAAATTACAGAGGCCGTAAGGTCCTATTTACAAAGTGAAGGAAGCGCCCTAAAGGACTTTAAAGAACTTTCCTTTCAAGCCTGGATGCATTCAGAAAAAGTAAACCAACAAAATAAGGTGGAAGAGGGTAAGAAAACCTCTAAGGCTGCATTTTTACGCTGGTTTGCTCCCTTAATTCAGGCCCTTCGTGATTTGGGTGGATCTGCATCTCCGGCTGAAGCCAGAGAAAAAATCATCGAAAATGAAGGCCTGTCAGCTGAAGAAGTCAGTGAAAAAATAGGGAAAAACAAGGTAAATAAATTTGCAAATGAAGTAGCCTTTGCGCGGAATTATCTTGCAAATGCAGGCTATATTGATCGTAGCCTTCATGGAGTATGGACCTTAACGGAAAAAGGAAAGACGGTCAATATGACAAGGGAATTGGCCTCAGATATATTTAAAAATGTCTTGTCATCGAACTTGGAAAAAAGAGCGGATGAGTCCACTGCCTTGGCAGACCAGGATGTTCACACTGTTCGCTATTGGATCTATGCTCCAGGCAAAGGGTCATGCAGGTGGGAGGAGTTTTATGATGAAGGCATTATGGCCATTGGTTGGGGAGAAATAGGGGACCTCACTCAGTTTGAAAGCAAGGATGCCATGAAGGCCAAAATGAAGGAAATGTTTGATGAAAATCTAACCTATAAAAACTCAGCCCACCTAACCTGGCAATTTGCAAATGAAATGAAAATTGGGGATATTGTCTTTGTGAAAAAGGGAATGCACCAGCTGATTGGCCGGGGTGTGGTGATGTCCGACTATGAATTTGACGCCAGTAGAGAAGATGATTTTAAAAACATTCGTCAAGTGGATTGGACCCACATTGGGGAGTGGCCCCATCCCGGACAGGCAGTAACAAAGACTCTTACGGATATCACCCCCTATACAGACTATGTGGAAAAACTCAATGCCATCTTTGAAGATGAATCTGAAGAAGACCTTGAAGAAGTCGAAAAGATTTATCCGACCTATACGAAAGAAAACTTTTTGTCAGAGGTCTATATGTCGGAAGAAGAATATGACAAACTAGCTGGCATTTTACACATCAAGAAGAATGTTGTTTTACAGGGAGCTCCAGGCGTGGGCAAGACCTTTGCGGCTAAGAGGCTAGCCTTTTCTATGATGGGAGTGAAAGATGTAGAAAGGGTTATGATGGTCCAGTTTCATCAAAGCTATTCCTATGAGGACTTTATCATGGGATTTAGACCTTCCACCAATGGATTTGAGCTGAAAAGAGGGGCCTTTTATAACTTCTGTAAAAAAGCAGAAATTGATGAAGACAAGGACTATTTCTTTATCATCGATGAAATTAACCGGGGCAATTTAAGTAAAATATTTGGCGAATTGTTTATGCTTATTGAAAATGACAAGAGGGGGATACCCTTGCAACTCTTGTATGCCGATGAAAAATTTTCTGTTCCCAAGAATGTTCATATGATAGGCATGATGAACACAGCAGACCGCAGTCTGGCTATGCTGGACTATGCCTTGAGAAGGAGGTTTGCTTTCTTTGAAATCAAGCCGGGCTTTACAACGGATGGATTTAAAAAATACGCAGCTGGCCTAGAAAATGAGAAATTCGATAAACTCATTGCATGTGTAGAGAGCTTAAACGAGGTTATTTCTGAAGATGAATCCCTAGGAGAGGGGTTCTGTATTGGCCATAGCTACTTTTGTAACTTGTCGCCATCTACCTTGGATGACCTGGTCCTGTCTGGCATTGTCGAATATGAATTGATCCCACTTCTGAAAGAGTATTGGTTTGATGAGCCAACAAGGGTAAAAACATGGGCCAGCAATTTAAGGAGCGCTCTTAAGTGATACCAGTTCAAAACGTCTATTACATGCTTTCCTATGCCTTTAAAGTTCTCAACCAACAAGGATACAAGAAAATCGCCAGTGAAGAGTTTAAGAACACTGCAGATCTGATGGCAGCGATCTTGGCCAAGGGTATCGCTAGTCAGTTGAAACGGGGACTTGAAAAAGACTACCTAGCGAAAACAGAAGAAGTTTCCTCTGTTAGGGGGAAAATCGACATTACACAGACCCTAAAGACCAACAGCATGCTCAGGAAAAAGTTGGTATGCTCATACGATGATTTTTCTGAAAACAACACCATGAATCGCATCATCAAGTCAACGGCCCAACTCCTTCTTAAGGGGGACATAGCAAAAACTAGGAAAAAAGAAATCCGCAAGTTAATGGTTTATTTTGCAAATGTAAGGCCCATCAACCTATATAGGGTCAATTGGAACCTACAATACAATCAAAACAACCAGACCTACCAGATGCTGATTTCCCTATGCTATTTGGTCGTAAAGGGTCTGCTTCATACAAATGCCAATGGCACAAGTAAGCTCATGGACTTTCTTGATGAGCAGAGGATGTACAGGTTGTATGAACGGTTTATATTGGAATACTATAAAAGACATTATCCGGACTTATCTCCTAAGGCCTCACAGATCCCTTGGGCATTGGATGATGGGGAGGACCACATGCTCCCAATCATGCAGAGTGACATCCATCTTGAGAGAGGGAATACAGTGCTCATCATCGACGCCAAATACTATGAAAGATCGACCCAGACCCAGTTCAATAAACACAGCCTACACTCCAGCAACCTCTACCAGATATTTACCTATGTGAAAAATCGCCAATACCAATTTGGCGATGAGGAGACCACAGTTTCGGGGATGCTCCTATATGCCAAGACGGATGCCTTGATACAACCCGACAACGTCTACCAAATGCATGGGAACCAAATAAGCGCAAGAACTTTAGATTTGAATCTATCCTTTGAAGAGATTGCCAACCAGCTGGATAGGATAGCCCAAGATCACTTTACCAGTATAAGAAAAATTTAATTTGAAGCCAGGCAACAAGGGTGGTATGATATTTATGATAACATATATCAATTGGAGGTTAGGATGTTTAAGAGATTTTTTGAAAATGTCATCAAGCCAAAAGACAATTTTGGCGGTCGGATGATGTTAAAAAGGATGAATAAGGGCCATGAAAAGTTGGCCGGTTGGGGCAGGTCTTTTTTGCAAGTCAACCCCGGGGACCGGGTCCTGGACCTGGGCTGTGGCGGTGGACGCAATATTGAATACTTCCTGTCCAAAACGGACCGGGTTTACGGCCTGGACTATTCTAAAACCAGTGTAGAAGTGGCAAGTAACCTGAATAAGGAGGCCATAAGGGATGGACGCTGTCAAATTCAGGAGGGCAATGCAAAAAAGATCCCCTTTGCTGACGGGTCCATGGACCTGGTTACGGCCTTTGAAACCATCTATTTTTGGAAGCCCTTGGATGAGTGTTTCCGGGAAATATACCGGGTCTTGAAAGAGGATGGGCAATTTTTCATCTGCAATGAAGCCGCCTCTCCAGACCAGGAAAACATCAAAAAATGGGTAGACATGCTAAAGTTTGAAGTTTATTCGCCAGAAGACCTGACGATTCGGCTGTCCAAGATTGGCTTTAGCTGCCAATACCATGTGGACAAAAAGGGGCAATTGGCCTTTTTGGCCCGGAAACAGGGGAAAAAATAAAATCAACAAGGGTCCGGCCCAGACCAAGGGGCTGGTAAAAGTTAAGAAAACGGCTTAGGAGGTTGCCTGGGCCGTTTTTCCTATATAAGGGGCGGAAGTGAAAATTTCTCATAAGGAGAAAGAAGGGGTATAATAGTCCTGAAAAGGAATTTTGGGGCCGGCACCAAGACGGTCCCTGGGAAGGACGAATCTGCAAGAGGTAAAAAATGGAAAATTTTGAAGCAATAAACAAGCTGCTAGTGAAGTGGCGGTCTAAATTTTTGGACCCGGACATCCAGCCGGAAGATCTCCTGGACTCTTCATTTGGAGATGACTTGCGAGACCTGGGCTTTAAAATGGATTGTGGCCAAGGATTTTGTGGACAATATGGCCGGGAGGCCTTTGCCTACGAGGGTTTAAAAGAGGTCCTGGAAGAGATTGATGACCTGGCCTTGCTAGGGGCGGGTATTTTTTCGCAATGGCGATATTTTCAGCATTGGGCCTATGAACCGGAGTCAATCTTGCAAGAGGAAAACCGCATGTGGTTTGTCCTGGCCCTGGACCGTTTGTCCTTGCTGGCCAGGCGCGATTCCTTTATCTTTCAAGGGTCTGTGAAAAAAATCCGCCTGGTATCCAATAGTATTTGCTTTGAGACCATGCCGGATCCTGAGGACGAAGTAGTCCAATCCCTGCTTATCCATTCCGATGGGAGGGTTTATTTTTCGGCCTATACATTTGGCCAGGGTGGAGGGGTCTATAAACCAGGGCGGAAAGACCGGTTTAAAATCCAAGAAACCACTGCAAAAAGCCTACTTTCTGCCCTAGGAGCCTATTTCGGCAAGGCCTATGGAAAATTGTTAGTAACCGATATTGGCACTTGGGATATAAGCCTGACAGACAGCCTGGGTAAGACCTATTCCTATAGGGGGTCTCTTTCCAGGGACTTTGATGACCAGCTGGCCGACCTGTCGGACCGTGTACGGGACAGCTTGGGCCGGGATGACCTCTATGTCTTTGACGGAGAGGGAAGAATTTGTAGATAGAAGCCTCTTGAATGGGTTCAAATGGCCGGGGCACTCATTTTATGGCTGAAAAAACCTCAAAGAATATGGCAAAAATACGGGATATATTGTATGATTAATTTAACGAAATATAAGAGTAAAAGGAGATTGAGATATGGAAATAGGCATTGACTTAGGAACCACCAATTCATGTGTGGCATATATTGACCAAGATGGCAACCCACAAATCATCCCCAATGATGAAGGGGGCCGGACTACGCCTTCTGTGATTTTTTTTGAAGAGGACCGGGTCATTGTGGGCAACCAGGCCAAGGAGGAGGCCCTGATTAATCCGGAAGATACCGTTTCTTATATAAAAAGGCATATGGGAGACAAGGATTTTAAGTATGCCAGAAAGGATGGGCAAATTTTTTCCCCCGAGGACTTGTCGGCCATTATCTTGAAAAAGCTCAAGAAAATCGCAGAGGATTATCTGGGCCAAGAGGTGGATGCGGCGGTCATTACGGTTCCGGCCTATTTCAACGATGCTCAGAGAAAGGCCACCCAAGATGCGGCCAATATTGCCGGGCTCAAGGTCTTGAAGATCATCAACGAGCCCACAGCGGCGGCCTTGGCCTATGGGGTTGGCAAGGAAACGGGCGACCAAACCATTATGATCTACGACCTGGGAGGAGGCACTTTTGATGTGGTCATAATGCGGCTAGAAGAAGGGGAACTTCGAGTTTTAGCCACCAATGGCAATAGGCAGTTGGGGGGCTTTGACTTTGACAATGCTCTTTTGTCCTATGTCATTGACTATCTGGAAGAAAAGTATGACCTGGATGTCTATGAGGACCCCTATATCATTGAAGACCTCCGTGAAAGGGTGGAGGATGCCAAAAAGGCCCTGTCCAACAAGACCAAGACCAATATTATTATCAATGCTGGCGGAGTTCGGGACCGGCTGGAAATTTCCCAGGACCTCTTTAATTCCATGATTGCCGATGATGTCCAAAGGACTTGTGACATGATGACCTTTACCCTGGAAGATGCCGGCCTGGACTGGACGGATATCGACAAGACCATCTTTGTAGGAGGGTCCTCCAGGATTAGCCTGGTCCGCCAAAAAGTGGAAGACCTGGTGGGGAAAAAGCCCTCTTTTGAACTCAATCCCGATGAAGTGGTGGCCATTGGGGCTGCCATCCAAGCCTCTATCCTGGCCGGGGAGGGTGGACCAGATCAGAACTTAACCGGCACCAAGATTATCGATGTCAACTCCCACTCCCTGGGATTTGCCGCCCATAACGATCAAAATGTCTTGATGAACTCCATCATGATTGAAAAAAACACCCCCCTACCGGCGGAGGCCACCAACTCCTTCTACCTACTCAATGAAAACCAACAGGCTCTCAACATCAAAATTTGTGAAGGAGAGGACCAAGACATCAACTATGTCACCATCATCTCCGACACCACAATCCAGCTGCCGGAATCCCCGAGGCAGGAAAGGGCTGAAGTCCAAGTTACCTATTCCTATGACGCCGACGGCATCATCCACGTGGATGTCTTTGACGTCACCACGGGAACCCTTATGCGGGCTGTGGACCTAGAAAGGCCCTCCAACCTAACCAAGCAGGAAATTCTTGAAAAGAAAAATACCATATCCCACCTAGAGATCGATTAATTCCCCCAAAGGAGAAGATATGAAAAACTACTTTGCACTCTACCAAGTCAATCCCAATGCATCCGCCCAAGAGCTGAGCGACTTTTTTAAAAAAGAATTGCGCAAGTGGACCATGCGAGCCAATGCTCCCAAAAAAGAAATTCGAGACGAGGCGGAAGCCAAGGTTAAAGAAATTTCAGAGGCCCTGGACCATTTTAAAGACGAAGCCAGCAAGGCCGCCTACCTAAAAGCCTTGAACCTAAACAACCAGCCCCAGCAACAGACTCCACCTCCCCAGCCCCGTCCCCAAGTAAACCCCCAACCCAATACCAATCAAATGGTGGATAACCTAATCCGACAAGCCCAAAGCTTCAAGGGGGTCAACGATGCCCAAGCCGTCAACCTCTTGACCCAGGCCATCAATTTAAATCCCAGATCTAGAGCTGCCTGGCTAAGCCTGGGAACCCAATACCTGAGCATGTACAAGGTTGGGCCCCAAGGGGTGGAAGTCAACCTTAACCGGGAGGGGGAAAATGCCTACCGGAAGGTTTTTGAATTCAGCCCCAGGGATATCCTGGCTTCCTTAAACCTCTTTAACTACTACCGGAATTGGAACCGACGGGACCAGCAAAAGCAGATGTTTGACATCTTTTATCCCCAAATCAAGGACAAAAGCTCCAAGGCGGCCTTCCTCTATCGGGGGCTTATGAGCCTGGACCAAGGCAACTATGAAGATGCCGTAAATTGCCTGGAAGAGGTCTACAAGCAAGGCCCCGAAGTCAGGGAAATGACCTTTGAAACCCTGGGAGACCCTCCAAGTGTCTATACCGATGTCTACTACAATGTCAAACGCAACCTGGCCCGGGCCTACCGGGGACGAGCTGAAGACTTTAAAGTCTATGGTGAACTCATTAGCCCGGAAGATGCGGATTCCTATATCTACTACATGACCAAGGCCAAGCAAGTAGAAAGCAGGGACACGGATACAGCTAACATTGAGAGTGCTCAAAGGTTAAAGACCAAGAAAGAATTCAACAAGCTCAAGGTCTTTGGCCTGGCGTTTTTGGCCTGGGCACTTAGCGAGACCTTACTTATAGGCATTATCCTGGGAGTCTTCCTCTACATCACCGACGCCAAACCCGGTTATATAAGGAATCGCAAGAACCTCTACAAGGCCCATCCCGACCTCAAGGGCATCCAGTCCAGGGCAGACTTTGATGCCAAAAGACTTGGGAATCGGTCATAGGAGGCAGGCTTATGAATTTTGATGCCACAGACAAGCTGGAATCCATCCTGGAAGAAAGGCTCCAATCTACTAGCCTGGACTCTTTTTTAAACTTTATCAAGAAAAAAGAAGAGGAAGAAGGCCCCCTGGAGGTCTTTTCCTACTACCGGGCCAGGGCCTTTTACCAATATGGAGGGAAAAAAGACGCCCTGGAAATCCTCCTAGGAAGACAAAATAAGTCAGCTAGATCCTACCTCCTCTTGGCAGAGATTTACTACCAAGACCAAAAAGAGGATTCCCTGGAATCCACCCGAGAAATTGTGGAAAACCTCTATCCTGGCAGCCAGGAATTTAAGAAGATTAACTTTATGAACCTCCTCTTAAAAAAGGACTACCAAGGCCTAAAAGACCTGGTAGATACCTATCCCGACAAGGGTTTTGAACTCTTAAAAATCACCTACTACACCAGGTTGGGAGACCTGGACCGGGCTAAAAAGCTATCCAGAAAAATCCTTTTAAAAAGCCCCAACTCCAAAGAAGCCCAGGAAGCCAAACGGCTCTTGCAAGAGTCCAGACTGGCAGACCACCAGTCCCAGGAAAAGGAAGCTGGCCTGGAAGAGAGCCTGAAAAAGCTGGACGACCTCATTGGCCTGGAGGGGGTTAAAAGAGAAATTCGAAAGATTGTCGGCCAGGTCCAATTTGAAAAAAACCGGGAGCAGGCCGGAATCATCAACGAAAATAAACAATCCTACCATATGGCCTTTTATGGAAACCCGGGAACGGGAAAAACCACTGTGGCCCGGCTCTTGGGGGATATTTTCAAGAGCCTGGGCATCCTGGAAAAGGGCCACTTAGTCGAAGTGGACCGGTCGGACCTGGTGGTGGGCTATATTGGCCAAACAGCCACCAAGACCCAGGAAACCATTGAAGAAGCCCTGGGTGGGGTCCTCTTTATTGACGAGGCCTATTCCCTGGCCAGGGGTGGTGACCAAGACTTTGGCTCCGAAGCCATTGACACCCTGGTCAAGGCCATGGAAGACAAGCGAGACCAGCTTATTGTCATCCTGGCGGGCTATACCGACGAAATGCGGGACCTTTTAAAGAAAAATCCCGGCCTCAAGTCCAGGATCAACATCGAAATCGACTTTGAAGACTATAGCAATGAGGAGCTTTTGCAAATTGCCAACTATACAGCGGAAAAAAATCAATTTGTCCTGACTCAAGAGGGGCAAAAGGCCTTTATGAAAAAAATTTCCCAAGAAAAAGACCAGGAATTTTTTGCCAACGGTCGGGCGGCCAGAAACATCATCGAAGCCGCCATCCGGGAAAAGGCCCTGAAAATCGGCAATAAAAAGGTCAGCCGGGAAGAATTAACCAGGCTGGATGCCGGGGACTTCGGCCTGGACCTTAAGGCCCTGGAAGCAGACAACATCGAGGCTGCCTTGGAAGAGCTTAACTCCCTGGTGGGCCTAGAATCAGTGAAAAACCAGGTCCAAGCCATCAAGGACCGGGCCCTTTTCAACCAACTCTTGGAAGAAAAAGGCATGACAGCTCCGGCCCTTTCCTACCACATGGCCTTTACCGGCAACCCGGGAACGGGAAAAACCACTGTGGCTAGAATTTTGGGTAAGATCTTTAAAAACCTGGGCATTAGCTCTTCGGACAAGTTTGTGGAAGCGGACCGGTCTGCCCTGGTAGGGTCCTATATTGGTCAAACAGCGCCCAAGACCCTGGACGTTTGTAAGTCAGCCTATGGGGGCATCCTCTTTATTGACGAGGCCTATTCCCTGGCCGATGGGGGGTCAAATGACTTCGGCAAGGAAGCCCTGGCCACCCTGATCCAGGAAATGGAAAACAACCGGGACAAGCTTATCGTCATCCTGGCCGGCTATAGCCATGAAATGGGCCGGCTCTTTGACCTCAACCCGGGCCTCAAATCCCGGGTGGGAACCATCATCGAATTTCCCGACTACAATGTCCATGACCTGGTGGAAATCTTTAATGGGACAGCCAAAAAGGCCTCATACCACCTGGAAGAGGACGCCCAAGACCTGGTTAGGGATTACTTTGAAGATTTGGTCCAAAACAAGGACAGAAACTTTGGAAATGGACGGGAAGCCCGGGCCTTTTTTGAAAAACTCACCAGCACCCAGGCTTCCAGAGTGGTCCAAACCAGACCCGACGATATCTTTGCCATTAGCAAAGAAGATGTCCTCAAGACCCTGGGAGGCCGCTAATGGACAAACTTTTCTTTCTCATCAACTATGGGATCCAAAACATCCTTTTGGGCCTAAATATCTTGCTCTTTGCCCTCTATGGCTACGATAAACTCAAGGCCTCTGTCCATGGCTGGAGGATTTCGGAAAAGACCCTCCTTCTCATGGGGGCCCTGGGTGGCGGACTGGGAGGCTTTATCGGTATGTTCATCTTCCGTCACAAGACTCGGAAGTCCTATTTCTATATCGCTAACCTCATTGGCTGCGTCCTGGCCTCTATTCTCTTGGACTAGGACTTGAATAGCTTACAAGAATTTTCGAAAAAAGATAAAAATATAAGATTGAAAAGCCCTGGGTATGAACTGACCCCCAAAGGTTGGATTTTTTGGTCCAACTTTTGGAGGTCAGTGCATACGCCGGTGGTTTTTTTGCAAAAAAACACCTGCTGAGGATGAACTCTCATCCCTAGCAGGTTGTTTTACTTTCCACTAATCTTCTTTTTTCTTTCGAACCACATAGAAGCCGAAGCTGGACATACTGGCCAGGGCTAGGTAAATTCCTATGCCTGGGTCATAGGTCTGGGGTGCTCCTCCACGAGGTGGACTTGGCTTTTTCGGAGGCACGACTGGAATGACTGGAGGTTCTTCCGGGACTTCCGGTGGTGTTTCCGGCGGAACCGGTGGAACTTCCGGAGGTGTTTCTGGAGGGGTTCCAGGTGGTGTTTCTGGTGGCGGTGTCGGTGGTTTAGAAGTATTCTTCACATGGACAGTTAAAATTTCTGTTAACTTGATGTCCTTGGCATATTTAATAATATACCGACCGTCTTTTTGCTTTTCGATTTTGATAAAGGCCTTGATATTGTCTAAATTAAATTCTAGATCCTTATCTTCGTCAGAAAGTGTAAAGACTTCATACCGGTAATTTCCCTTTTCTAAGACCTTTTTAAGTTCAGAAGTCATATAGTTCAGGGTCATTTCCTTGCCATCCTTGTCCTTGCCGGTTACCTTTAAGCCGGATTTTTCCGTCTTAATGTCACCGGTAAAGCCTGGAATTTCCACTTCTTTAATGGAATAGCCCTTGTAGCGAAGAGTCCCTTTTAGATTTTCCAGGACCTTCTTCCAATCTTCTTCCTTAGTGATTTTAATTTCTTGGGTCTTCCCATCTGCGTCCGTTAAAATGACAGTAATTTCATTGGGAATTTGATTGCTTCCTGCAATCCATTTTTTCAGAATCTCGATCTCGTGGGTGGGGCCGTAGTGGTTTTCCACCTTGATTTGATATTTTCCATCTTCACAATAGGGATCGATGAACGTCGTCGTCTCGTGGTAACCGTAAGGTGTGGGCTCTACTTTTTTAGCGATAAACAAATCGGCATAGGGAACGCCGTTGATGACCAGTCTCGGAAGATAGAGAGCGTAGTCTCCGCTTTCATCTTTCCTGAGATAGAAGTTGTACTCGTCCATATTCGTTTCATTGGTGATGACGTCGTAGTATTTCACCGGAATGGACTGACCGTAGGTTTTGAGTGGAAACTCCTTAAACACGACGTAATCTTTCATATTTGTGAACGTCCTACCCAAAGACTCATCATATTGCGCCGTGAAGGTAAATTCTTGGGTGTCCACCTTTTCGCCGTCGAGATAGAGATTCAGTTTGACGCCTCGATAGGTCCCGTCCGCATTTTTGTAAACATAGCCTTTAAAGTGTCCCCCTGTCGAGGCTGATTCGTTTTCAGCCATGCCTTCTTCGCGATAATCATACGCATAGCCGATACGAATCTTGAATTTATCCTCTTTCTTAATAAATTCCGGTGCAAAGATGTCCGAGTCTTCCTCAAGGGTGTATTTGCCGGCGGACAATGCCTTGGGATCTAATTTCTCAAAGCTGCCTTCCCAGTTGTCTTTTGCCGTAAGGGTGAGCTTTTTGTAAATGGGATGGCCCTTGTCGTCGTATCCCTCCACAATGCGCTTGCCGTCCAAGAGAAGGTAGAGGTCGATGGCGTCGGGTCGGTCTTCTTCTTTAATGTTTGTCCAACTTTTCTTAACGTCTAATTTTGAATAGGGATAGTTGGTCAGGGTAAAGCTGTGGGTCTTCGGCTCCGGTTTGTAGTCTGCTTGCGTATCTAACTGAAGAGCGGAGAAGCCATCACCATAATAACCATAGGTCCACAAGTAGGGAACTTCTAGCGTTAATGTGCCATCTTTATTTTCCGTTAAGACAAAGGCATAGCCGCGATTTTTATTGTGATAGCCTTTAATATGCTGCCATCCTTCATACTCCGTAAATTTACGATCTTCACCATAATATTTAGTTTCTGAAACTTTTTTGAGTAGCAATGGATGGGAAAAAGTTGTCTTGCCTGTTCCCGGTGCATTCTCATCTTCATGGACAGTTGTTTTGCCGATGCGTGTCAAAACTTGTTTCTCCGCATCATAGAGATAGAAGTACAGATCTTTATCTTGCCTATCAAAAGCTTTGTCATACGTTTGATTGTATTTTCTGGTGATTTCCAGTACGCCGGCCGGGATAGCTTTCTCTTCAATCGGTTTTTCTTCTTCATACTTTACGATGAAGTCGTCCCCTTGTTCGACGACCAAGTACTTATAGCCTTTTTCTTCCAATTCCTTTGCCGTAAAGGGAAGGCCCTTGTCCATTTGATAAGCGCTGTCGGGCAAACCGATGTCGGAAAAATCTTTGATTCCAAGCTTCTTCAGAATTTCCTCTTTATTGGCCCCGTTAAAGTAATTGGTGTCAAACCGGCTGTGCCAATTGTTTTTTTCACTCAGGGTGATTTCGCCGTATTTGAAAAGAGAATTGTCCTTGCCGTAATTGGCCTTGACGTATTTTTCGTCTTTATCCAGAGGGACGATGAAGAGATCCGCCTTGATCTCTTTCGGGATGTCCTTTTTATCGATTCGTTCGTTCCATTTTTTATTGATCTCGATGGCGTAATCGCCTTCGTCCTTCGGCGTGGTGATATTGGCATTGGAACCGACGCCACCGCCGTTGTTGGCGATATTGCCCAAGACAAAGGTCTTGGCGTTTTTCCAAGCTTCTTTTATAAGCGCTTCACTATAAATGGCCTTCAAGTGAGTGACCAGTCTATGGTAGGAGAGGCGCTCGGGAATGTCCACGCCCTTATCTTTACTTGGGCCGTCTTCCATGAACTTAATGATGTTCTTGTCTTTTGTCACCGGAGAGATGTGGGAATAAAATTCGCCTTCAAGATTCGTCTTGTTTAGTAGGAAATACCATGTTTTTTCGGAAAAAGTAATATCTTTTCCATAGCTTCCAGAATCATTGTTGTAGACATAGACGCTGTGGCCGTCGCCAATGTGGACAAAGCCTGTGGGGCAGTTCCAAAGGCCACCGCCATTGCTGCCACCGAGAATACTGGATGTCACTCCGCCTTTTGCTTTGTTTTCCGTAATCAGAATGTCTTCCAGCTTTTGCGTAATGGGTGGAAAGGAAATGTAAACACCTCCGCCGAATTGGCCGGCCTTGTTGTCCAAAATCATGGTCTTGCCAAACTTGACGTCATTGGAGTCCACATAAATGCCGCCGCCGGATGAAAGGGCTCTGTTTTTGTAGATCAAGCCACCATCAATTATTGCTTCAGCCTTGTTTGTTTTTATGAAATTCTCGTAGTTGGTGTTTACGGTCGCTTTTTCCGCCCCCAAGATATTGCTCGGGCTGCCGATATATTGGGAAGAGATCCCGATGCCACCGCCGGTGTTAAAGGATTTGTTCCCGGCAATAATGCCGTCGGTGATGGTGATCTTCGATGCGGGGAAGCCGTTGAGCCCACCGCCCATTTGGAAGCGGGTGGCGGAAAGATTGTTGGCGATGATGCCGCCTTTAATTATAACTTCAGCAGGCTTTCCATTGGATCCCCAAAGGCTTCCGGCGAAGACGCCGCCTGTCAGGCCGCCGTGATTGTTGTCGATGAGGCCGTTGGTCATGGTGAATGTGCCACCCGGTTGGACGAAAACGGCGCCGGCCGCATAGGGGCGAGTATAGTCTTGATCGATTTGTTCGAAGGACGTATTCTTAGAAATCCGTCCCCCTTCCATGGTAAATTTTCCGCCGGAGTTGACGCGAATGGGGCCGGTGTAGCCGTGTCTGTTATAGGAATTCATAATGACGGCATTTTTCATCACGAGCTCGCCGTTCACATCGATGACGGCGCCCTTGTTATCAAAGGCGGTTCGTGCCACGTCCCCGTTGCCGTCAATATAGACGGCAGAATCTTCCGTGCCGAGGGTCAGCTTGCCGAAGACGTAAAACAGCGTGTCATTGACAAAGTCCTCCGCTCTTTTTATGATGGTGTCATTTTTATCTTCGGAAGGGAGCGGATTCTCTTTAAGATCGGATTTTTTCAATGCCTCTTCGCCGCGGCGTCTGCCTTCTTCGATGACCTCTCGTTGCTTGGCTTCGCCTTGGTCGGCATGATCGGCCGGCTGGTCGATGGGCTTCCAAGCGTCTTCTTTTCGCTTATTATCGGCCGTTAATATAATATCTTGGTCCTTGCCAATGGTTAAGGCTTCCGTTAATGTAAAACTCTCCATAATTTTAATGGTGGTTTTTTCATTACCGGCATCTGCAATAGCCTTTTTTAACTCTTCAAAACTTTTAACTTCAATCGTTTTTTGAGAATTCCCTGCTCCGGCACCAAGGGCCATCGGTTCTTTTGCCAGGGATTCAACTTCTAAGCGGTCTCCTTCTTTTAAGACCTCAGACTTTTTGGATTCTTCATCCAAGGAGGAGTTCGCCTTTTCAGCATCTTTACCGGCATCCAAGGCCTTATTTTCTTCTACTTTTTCTTCTGAAGCCTCAAGCTTTCCAGAATCTTTGGCCGGATCTTGGGCTTCGGGCTTGCTAGAAGCGTCCTCAGGATTGGCCTCATCCTTTGGGTTTTTAGGAAGTGCTTGGGCTGGAGAAGCTTCCACTGGTTGATTCTTAGAATCTTGGGGAGCTTGGGGCTCTGTTGCCAAGTCTTCCTTGGGGGCCTCTGTTAGAGGGGCACTTGCAGGCTGAGCCTCCTGAACTTTGGAAGGGGTTTGCTTTTCCTCAACAGGTTTTCCTTCTGAAATTTTGGAGCTTTCCTGGGAAGTACTCGCTGCAGCTGGCCTGTCTGCTTTTTCTTTGCTCATCTCTGTCTTTGTTTCAGTTTGTGCCGAAGCTTCTTTCGCATAAACATCGGACCTAGCTGAGAACAAGCCAAAGATAAGGGTCAGTAAAAGCAGGACAAATAATGTGTTTTTATGGTTCATTATCGACTCCTTTCTAAATTAAAGTAAAAATGTATACTTTTAAGAATAAAAACTTAATTTATTTAAAAATATAATTTTAATCTAGTATACACCAAATAATTGTAATTTACTAGTTTTATAGAAAGTTTATATAGATTAGGAGTTTATATAGATGGTTCAAAAGAAAATTCTTAGATAAGCTTAAAAAACAGAGGACTATGCACCTGGAGACCTCATGGATCCTCTGCTGAACAGTTTATAAAAGCCGAGAAAAATAGTAGAATAAAAGCAATCAATTGCCCATGAACAAGAGAAACAGACAAGATACTCAAGGAGGTGGAAGGAATGGAAAGTAATCGAAAAAAGGCCATTCTCTATGCTGGCCTTCTTATAAATTTTTATCTGTTACCCGTCCTGATCAGGGACACAGGAAGTGGCATACTTGTTTTACTCCTTCTCATGCCGGCCCTGACCCTTGTTCTTTCCTATGTCTATGGCCATTCCCTTTGGCTTTTTCGCGATTTACGGAGATGGAAACCTGAGGACCATGGGACTCTATGGTCTTATGGTGGTAGTCCTTGGCTTCTTCACCTGGGCATCCATCAAGATGGAAGCCATCCCCCTGGTCTTTCTAGGGACCGGCCTAGGCTGCCTGTCCTCCCTTGTGGCCCTAAGGCTTTCCCAGTTGGGAGACATGGGAGAGTATTTTAAGCCCTTTACATCCAGGTCCCTGGTTTTTGTGATTTATGGAGCCGTGGTGGTCATCCAGGCCCTGTGGGTTTTGACCAACAAGGGAAAGAAGGGCTGAGCTTAAAGGCCTGGAAGAAGGACTCCCTTATGAAAAACCTAGACCGGATTTTAAAATTTAAGGGGACTTGTATAGTTTAACCAAGGTTGGGTATAGGATAAATAAGAATATTTAAATCAAAATTTTAAATAATAAAGAAACTTTGGTTTGCCATGGTCTAGGGACCTAGTCCGCTAGGAGAAGATAAGGGAGGAAAAATGGAATTAAAGGATTTTAAGAAGATAGAACAAGAGAAAATTGAAAAAGGGCTTTCTACAGCCGAAATCACGGACAGGGAAGCACGGGCCTTTTTTGAAAGACTCACCAGCACCCAGGCTTCCAGAGTGGTCCAAACCAGACCCGACGACATCTTTGCCATTAGCAAGGAAGATGTCCTCAAGACCCTGGGAGGCTGCTAATGGATAAACTTTTCTTTCTCATCAACTATGGGATCCAAAACATCCTTTTGGGCCTCAATATCCTACTCTTTGCCCTCTATGGCTACGACAAACTCAAGGCCTCTGTCCATGGTTGGAGGATTTCGGAAAAGACCCTCCTTCTCATGGGGGCCCTGGGTGGTGGCCTGGGAGGCTTTATCGGCATGTTCCTCTTCCGGCATAAAACCCGCAAGTCCTATTTCTATATCGCCAACCTCATTGGCTGCGTCCTGGCCTCTCTTCTCTTGGACTAGGCCGGGACAAAATCATAAACAAGGCAGGGAGCCGGAAAGATACACCGGCCCTTGCCTTATTTTTTACCCAAAAGACATTGACAGGAGAAAAAGCCGGCAGTAAAATAGTTCTAAATAGAACAAAAAGGAGGCAAAAAATGCACTTTTGGGACCAACACAAACCCGTCATGGCCTACTACGAATCCTTGACCAAGGCCGTTTGGGAAAAATACCACTTGAGACAGATGGACTACGACAACCTCATGTTTCTCTACAACAACCCCCAATACAAGACAGCGGCAGACATTGTCCGCCTCCGGAGGTCCACCAAGTCCCATGTGTCCACTTCCTTAAAGGCCCTGGAGGCCCAAGGCTTTATTGAGAAAAAACCAAGGCCCGGCAACAAAAAGACCGTTGAAATCTTCCTCCTGGCTCCAGCCCGGGACCTGGTCCGGGAGGGGCTGCAAGTCCAAAGGCAATTCATGGCCAGCCTCCTGGAGGGCCTGACCCCGGAAGAGATAAAAAGCTTCCAAGAGGTCTTTAGCAAGGTTTGCGCCAATGCCCAAAGACATTTGCAGGATGAAAAAAGGGGGAAGCAAGATGTTTAAAGTAAAAGCCAGAAGTCTTTTAATCATTGCAGGCCTGGTCTGGTTCGTGGCCGGCTTTAACGTGGCTAGGATTGGCATCCTATCCTACCAGGGCCTGGAGGCCAAAAGCTTCCTCTACCCCCTGTCCATCCTGGTTTTTGTCATCTTTAGCCGGATTTTTTACAAGATGACCTGCAAACACATCCGAAGAATCTTAGGCTACGGGGAAGACCGCCCCTTTTGGCACTTTTTTGACCAAAAATCCTACCTCATCATGGCCTGTATGATGGGAGGGGGCCTAGGCCTCAGAGGCCTGGGAGTCCTGCCCCAAGGCTTTATTGCCTTTTTCTACACCGGCCTGGGATCGGCCCTGGCCCTGGCCGGCCTGGTCTTTATCCAAAATTACATCCAATCCGGCCAGACCCGGCAAGAAGAAGCCTAAGCTGAAAAGCGATTAAGACAAAGCCCCTAGGGGCTTTTTTTCTTGGCCTGAAAGGATAGTTAAGGATAAGAAGACCCGACCAGGAAGAAATTAAAAAAATACTTGTCCCAAAGACCTAAACAGGGCTCAAAAAATTGTAAATTCACGGAAAACCTTGTAAATTCAAGCCAAATCAAGTACAATAAATATGTATAAGTATGGATAAAACTAGGAATTCTAGACTAAAGTTGAATAGATTTCCCGACCGGGGCCCAAGCCCCCTAAATAGGGGCCTAGGGATCGGAGTCGGAAGAGAGAACCGGCCCGAAAGTCTAAGAAAGTCAGGTGAGAAATGGAAAATCAAAAATGTTTACTATGGACCCGAGCCTTCCATGGAAAAGCCAAAAGAAGCCTGGCTTCCGCAAGCTTAAGAGGCCATCCATAACCCCACCCCGGACACTGCCGGGGGACAAAATAAAGACCAAATGCCAGCAAGTTCCTAAGGACAAGGTATGAGAAGAAAGAGAGTAACCGGCCTGGGTCAATCCCAAGCAGGAAATTTAAGAAAGAAAGGCAATGAGGAAGAAAATGAGAAAATATTTAAAACAAGCATGCGTCTGGGGCCTGGCCCTGGCCATGGTCCTACCCGGGCCGGCAGAGCTTTTTGCCCAAGTGAATCACGAAGACCTCACCAAGGACAAAGGGACAATCATTAACGAGAGCAAGCTCAAGGTGCAGCCGGCCAAGTTGGAAAACGGACAAACGGCGGCGGATTTAATTAAAAATCCGGACCAGCCAGCCATTTACACCCTGCGGACCGACTACAAGGTCCAAAAGGGAGAAAGGTATGAAATCGACTACCAACCCTATATCGCCAGTGTAGGTGCAAGAGCTACGGAAGACGAACAAAAAAAGGTAAACAAGGAAATTACCCTACCCGACCTTACTGGTTATGAAAAACCACAAGATGATTTTAAAATTGACTACAAAACTATAAAAGATGCTGCAGATGGTAAGGGACAGACAGGCGATGCTACTAACGGAATCAGATACCAAGCCAATGAAGACTACCGCTACAAGGCCAAGTCCAGCAAAATAAAAATCAAACATGTCTTCCAAGACCTAGAAGACTTTAGCAAGTACACCAATCCGAACGGAAGCGTTGGAGAAGAAGGACAGCTTATTACCACTCAAAACGGGAATACAGGCTCCACCATGGAAGTCAGTCCCTTGAATGAAAATGATCATCGAAGAAAAGGCTTTGTTCCGGAAGCTGACTCTATCACAATGCAAGTTCCGGAAAATGCTGAGAACTTTATCTTGGAATACCGCTACAACCGTGCCCACTACGATGTCGTTTTCGACACGGCAGGCGGAACAGAACTTCCGGCTCGTACCCTTTACTACGGACAAGCCATGCCTAAAATTGCCGATGAATCGATTCCTACAAAAGTCGGCGGCGAGTTCCAAGGTTGGAAACCATCCGTTGATTTAAAAACAAAGGATGGAAAAACTTTTGAAGCAAATAAAATAATTACAGACGGAACTGGATCAGCAATCAAAAATCTTGATGCAAATATGGTTATGCCGTCAAGCAAAGTTACCTTCACCGCCGTGTGGAAGGACAAGGAAAAGGCAGACTATGCGGTCCAATTCTGGGCAGAAAAGGCAGACCATGCAGATGGTGCTTCTATGGCAGATAAGTACGACTATATCGGTACTCGTGTATATAAGGACCAAGCTACAGGCTCGAGACCGGACTTAGATAACGTGTCTGTAAAAGACATCGTCTTTCCTGACCTGGACCAAGCCCGTCTAGCCAAGATATGGGCCGGCAAAACATTTAATCGTGGAAAAGATCTTTTACTAAACAAGTTCTATGTCTACAACCAAGCCTTAACTCATGAGCAAAACAAGGACCCTGAAAATGTAAACCTAGTTAAGTCTGTTGATTCAACAGGAAAGACTGTCTACAATATCTACTACGACAGACAAGAATACGAGCTATACTTCACGAAGTCTAATATTGAAAATAGCTTCTACCCTGAAATTTGGGGATATGATGAAACTAAAGAAGAGGTAGTGAAGAAGGGTGGTCCCGGCGAACCTTACCATTACAAGGCAAGGTTCAACCAGCTCATGCTTGGCTGGCCAAACGACGCTATGCAAACCAAGGGCTTTAGCGAAGGCATGCAATCCTTTGGCTGGGGACCAAACTATGATAGGCCAAATTGGCCGGTTCACTTGGACACACCTCCTTATCGATTAAATGCCGATGAATTCCTGGACATGGAAAACTACGATAAATGGGGCGGCTATACGAAAAAGATAGATAAGGGTGATGGAACAAGCATAGATTTAAAGTGGTACGATTATAAAATTCTTTCCTTTGGTATAAAACAAGCTAAAGACTCTATGCCACACCACATGGACTTTTGGATGGACGGCTTTAAGGATGACGAAACAATTATCCGCTACGACCTATACAGGTATAAGGCAGATACCAATTCGGACACTTATGCGCCTAGCTACCCAAAGGTTCAAGGCTTTACTGGTAAGAGAGGGAATGAAACACCGGAATATCTTGATTCAGATGGCATAGATGCTAAAAACGATGAGCGTGCAGAAGTAACCCCATTCCCTGCTAAGACCTATACAGATATGTATGGAGAACGCCCTGTAGGTGAGATGAAATTTATTAAGGCCTTCTTTAATAATGCCGATGACTGGGGCGACCCTGACGGCTGGGACGGATTTGATACAAACGGCTACCTTAAATTTGAATACACTCGTAATAAGTACCCACTAAGGTTTAACTACGACCCATCAAAGATTAAGGGCGACAATGAGTTTGGAAAAACTAATTCAATAGATACTTTCTACGAATTTCCCCTAAAGGCTCTAAGCCCTGAAGTCGGGGATGAATATAAAAAAGATAATCCTGCTAACCTATTGGATAATCCGGAAAAGTTACAAGAATTACACCTTACAGACCTAGTATTTAAAGATACTGATGGCAAATTAAAAGTCAAGAGACCGAAAAACCTTTCAGACCAAATGGTCTTTAAGGGCTGGGCACTAGACCCTGCAGGCACGAAGCTTATCTGGGAGAATCCGGGCGAAATCATGCCTAACCACCCGGTCAACCTCTTTGCTAAGTGGGGCGAACCTGATTATAAATGGAAGGTAACTTTCGACCCCAACGGTGGATCTTTAAGAAATATTAAAGAAGATAACTTAACTACAAGCCGCAAAAAGATACAAGAAGGCGACATAGGTCAAGAAGAAATAAATACCTATGCGAAAAAAGAAAAGAACGATGGCGACAAGCAAGTCTTTACCGTCATCCAAAGACAAAAACTCGTAGAGCCGAAATTTAAGCCCATGAGGAAAGGCTACGACTTTATGGGTTGGGAAGTCATTCGTTATAAGAAGGATAATAAAGGCGACTATACTAACGAGATAGACAACTCTTATAGAGAAACTTACAAGGTTCCGGAACTTTACTCCTTCGGCAACGACGTAGTAGCACCAGTCTACCTAAAGGCAATTTGGGTTCCAAACAACAGGGTAGATGTAAAAGTAGAGCATTATTTCTTGGACAAGGACTTTAAGCTGGATGCAAAGATAAAACAAAACCCAGAACCTGGCAAACTAGAAGATAAACGTGCGAACTATCTAGTGGCTACAACTGGAGATAGGCAAGATGACAAATATATCTTGGCAACTGATAAAGAGCTTGAAGAAAATTTAACAGGCGACTTAAAAACACTATACAAAGAATATAATGATAGAGTAAAGGCTGATAACACCTTCTTCCAACAATTCCGTGTTGAACCTGCACAGATTCTAAATACAGAAACTAATAAGCTAGAAGATAATCCTAAAGTAGAAAACAATGTCTTTAAATTCTTCTACAAACCATTTAGAACTCGTGAATACAAGGTCAACTATATTGATGAACGGTTTAAGGGCCAAGCCAATGAAAAAGATGGAGCAATTGTAAACCAAGAACTTGTTGAAAATGGCAACCGTCACTACGATGCCAGAAACTATCGGCCCATCCCAGGTTGGAAACTTGTAAGTGCCCCACAACAACAACTTTTCTTTGATGTCAATGAAGATACAAATGAGTTCATAGGCATTAACGGCACAAAGTCTGATGAAATTACCTTCTATTATAAGGACGTAAGAGTCATCGAAGTGTCGGATCCCAAAGACCCAGTACCCAAAGGCTATGTAAGAGTAACCTTTAAGGCCGAGAAAGGCGGAGCGTTCACAGATAAAGACGGAAAATCCGTAACAGAACTTCACTACGATGTAATTAAGGGACTTAAATCAGACCTACTTCCAGTTCCACAAGAACTTAAGGATGGTGAGGAAAAAGTTGCTGACAAGTACTATATCACTCCGGAAACTGGAAAGAAATTTATTAAGTGGGACAACAAACCATTATTAAACAAAAATACCATTATCAACGAAGGCCACGAATTTACTGCCTACTTTGAATGGTCAGGCCTAAGTGCATCTGGTCTAGTAAGAACGGAAGCTAACAAAGATGCGCCTTATGTAAATAATTTTGCTCCAACTATTAATCAATTAAAAGAACAACTAGTTTGGAAAGAAAAAGATGAAGTTAAAAAGCTACCAGAAGGAACTGAAATAAAATTATTCGACGAAGCTGGCAATGAATTAACAAGTGACGATCAAGTATATGCTTTAGTCAATGAAAAGAAAGCTGCCGACAAGGATGAACTTGTTCGCACCGTAAATGTCAAGGCTAAAGTTACTTTCAAAGACGGCAAAGAGCCACAAGAGCTTATTATACCAATTACAGTTTACAAAAATGTCTACGAGGCCCTAAATGAAAAAGGCGACAAACCACTCTTCTTAAAAGAAGCTGAAGGAAAAGAAGCTAAAGACGGTGGCTTGAAAGACGTAACTGGAAACTATGTAAAAGTTACAGTTCAACCGACAGAAAAGAACACCAATAAAGACGCAAAAGTTTATTATGTCAATCCTAAAGCTTGGGTTAATATTCCTGAAGTAGCATGGTCACAAGACGACAAGGATAAGACTGACTTCTTAAAGTGGACAGCAGACCAGGATGCTCAAAATGAAAATGGTGTATTTGACTTTAGTAAACGTCATAAGTTTACTGATGAAGAAACACTTATCAAACCATCTTTCACTAAAGATGTAGTGGAACAAAAAGAAGGCGAAAACAAGCCAAAAGTTCCAGACAACTTCGTAAAAGTTATTGTTAAGACAACAGACAAGGCTACAAGTGAATCAACACAAACATTCTGGGTTAACCCAACTAAGAAAGTTGCCATAACAGTTGCAGAACCAACAGGTAAGGAAAATCAAAAAGTTACAATTGATGGCCTTGGAGAAAAAACTGTAAACTATATCTTTAAAGAATGGCAAAAAGTTCAAACGGGACAAGCAGACGATAGTTTAACGAAAGTTGATCCAGCTGTTAAAATTGACCTAACTAAGAACCAATACACGGACAAGGTAACAGTAATCGAAGCGGCTTATAAAAAATCTATTCAAGCAGAACCTATAGTTGAGCCATTAAAGACTACTAAATTAGATACACCACAAGGCAAAGAAATAACAAACGATGATTTAATTAAGCAAATCACACCACAAAAAGGTAAAGAAATTGCATCAATAGAAGTTATTTCTAAACCAGATGGCAATACAGTTGGTAACGAACCTGCTAAAGTTATCGTTAAATACAAAGACGGATCCACCCAAGGAACCAACGACAACCCTGTCGTTATCCCCGTGGAAGTTCACAAAAACATCATTCCCGAAGCACCTGGTGGACAAAGACCAAAAGACGCCATGGAAAATTATGTAAAAGTAATCTTCAAGGCAGGCGAAGGCGGAACAGTATCAGGCGACCTAGTTTACTATGTAAGCCCAGAAGTAGAAGTTGATATGACAGAATCAGCTGGTAAAGTTACAAAAACACCAGATGTTGGATATATCAGCGGAAATTGGGATACAAGTGAAACTAAAAAGCTAAAAGACACATTCAAAGAACAAACTGAATTTACTTTTAACTTTACAAAGACAAAAGATATAGTAGAAAAAACAGACGACAATGTTAAAAAGCCAGACGGATATGTGGAAGTTATTTTCAAGACAGAAGATGAAGCCAAGGGTAAGCTTGAAGGCGAAAAGGTAGAAAAAATCTACTACGTCAATCCGAAGGCTGAAATCAAACTTGTTGAATTAACAGGCGATCAAAAGGCTACGGACAAACAACTGGCCGTTCCGAAAACAGCGCCCGCTGCTAACTACGAATTCGATAAATGGTATGAAGAAATTGATACTGAAACAGCAATCACAAGCCAAAGAATCCATGTAGCTAAATTTAAACTATCTAAGGTAACATTAACTTACCAAGCTGGTGAAGGAACAGGAACAGTTCCAGAAAAAGTTGAAGTAGACCATGGAACAAGTGTAAGCCTTGCAAGACCAGACAAACTTACAAAAGAAAATGCTACATTTGCCGGATGGAAGATAGGCGAAACAACTTATCAAGTTGGCGATGAAATAACATTAAATGAAAATACTACAGCAATTGCACAATGGACAACAGCAAAACACACAGTTACTTTTAATAGTAAGGGTGGCAGCGATGTTCCAAAACAAGAAGTTGTTCATGGAGAAACATTGAAAAATGTTTCAGAGCCAATATTAGATGGAAAAGTCTTTATGGGTTGGAAAGAACAAGGCAAAGAATCTCAACAAGATCCTTACTTTGATTTACAAACTCCAATCACAGCAGACAAAACCCTAATAGCAATCTGGCAAGACCCAGTTCAAAAGATTAATGATGGTGATCCAGTTGAAGAACAATTTATTAAAGTTACCTTCTTAAAAGGCGCTCATGGAACCCTTAAAGATGGACAAACTGAAAACCTTGAAAAAGTAACTTACAAAGTTGCAAAAGGCATGAAACTTGAAGATGCCAAGGGAATAGTTCCCGAAATTGCCCCAGCAAAATACTACAAGGCAAAAGATGCTAATAATGGTTGGGACAAAGAACTTAACTTGACACTTGAAGAAGGTCAAACAGAAAAAATCTTCACATCACAATACGAGCCAAAAGCAAATGTCATTCCAGTAGACCCTCAAGTCACAGATGAAAAGCAAATTCAAAAAGAAAAACCGGAAGGCATGGTTCTAGTAACTTTTAAAGTTGATCCGGACAAGGCATTTATGCTGGGGGCCACTAAGTTCTATGTTAAGAAGGACCAAATGGTTAACATTGAGAAGCCACTTGTTCGTAGGCTAGAACTTGCCAATGGCGAGCGCAACGACTATGTATTTAAAGGTTGGGACTTAACAAAACTTAACAATGAGTGGAAATTCACCGAAGATACAACAATAGACGACGGAACTAAAGTGAAGCCAACAATCACTATAATACTTCCGAGTGCTGGAGATCCGGAGGTTTCTGTTGAATCTATGACTGAAGGTGCAACAGCTTATCTTGAAGTTAGCAGAAAGGGAAAAACTCCGGTGACCATCGAAGCAGTTAAAGATGAAGAGTACAATGTGTACTACTTTATAATACCGGATGATTTAGGTGAAAAGCTTAATAAGAGAGACAAAATTAAAGTATATGCAGAATTGAAGGGACTTAGATCCGAGACAAGAGAGTATAGAGTTAAATAACTTAATACAACAAAAAAGAGATGCTAGGCTATATGCTGGGCACCTCTTTTCCATTATAAAACTGTAAATTAACTGTAAATTCCAACAAAGCTCTTTTGGAAAGTGGCTTTTTGTGTTAGAATGGTATTAGTAGAATTAGGTTAAAATGCAGGTACAGTTAAAGTATACAAAATGAGGAGATGAATGTGATGCAAGTTAATGCACAGTGGATGTTAGTCCGTGTGTCACTCCCTTTAATGTTGAAACTGTAATATAGAGATTAGGGTAAGATTGTACTTAAAAAAGAGACAGTACAATCGCATATAAGATTTGGAGGTAGGGTGAGTGCAAATGACTAAGAGGGTTTCTTCATTAGTACTGGCAATAGTGATGCTTTTGGAGATTCTAGTGCCACAAACAACAATGGCAAAGAAGGAAGTTAAAGCTCCTTCAGACAATCTAGTAAAGGTAGGCTTGATAAATGGCAATAGCTACGACTCAAAGCTTATGCTAGAGCTAAACAGACTGACAGCAAAAAGTAGAAAGAAAAGATCCGCAGATTCGGGCACAAGACTGTTCGGCTACTTCGAAGATGGTCAGGAGCCAAAGGATGGGGATAAGCTAAAGTACCATGGTGAAGTTAAGGCTGATCTTACGGTTAAAGGCTTAGATGGAAATGCGTTCCAGTGGAATGAAGTCTTCGGTAAAGAAGAGGTACACTTAAGATTTATACAAATAAATGATGAAAGCGGTGATGAGACCGGTACAGAGCGTGTTCTAAATATAAGTCGAGCAGACACATATACTTGGACAGATGGAGATGGAAACCCGGCAGAACTACCTTTATTTAATAACAAACTAGAGCCCCTGACTTATGAAGTAAAGCTGGATGAGGAAGTTTCCGACAGGGTTAAATTGCTTACTGCAAGATTAACTAAAACAGACAATGCCTCACCTACATTTGATCTGCCAGATAATGAGGGCAGAATTAAATACCACTTAACTTTAGAGATAGGACTACAACAAGTGGCTTCCTCTAAATTTGTATCTGAGTGGAACACAGCAGTAGAAGAGAACGCAAGACCACAACTTGAAGGAACCATGACAGGAAGCATGGTTACAGGTGGAAGTAAGCCTAAGACAATAAACTTTAACTTACCTAAGAATAATAGTGATGAAGTTATTGTAAAGACTAATAGTAGACGTGATCAAAATAAATTTCTGCCAGAATTTCTTTTCAAAACGCCAAAAGTTAAGCTTGTTGAAACAAATGAAAATGGCTTAACCTTTGACACGACAAAGAAAACTGTTACCTCAGGCGATCACAAATTTAAATATAACTTCAGCTACGACGTCATCAATGGTGGTAAGCTCACTATGACGGAAGTCATCCCTGTGACCTTCGATGCCAATGGTGGAAAGTTTGCTTCTATTACTGATGCGACTGCAAAGCAAGAGATTGTAAAAGAAGTGGAATATAACGCTACGTTGACAGACAAGGCGGAAAATCCAACCAAAGACCGCGAAACCTTTAAAGGCTGGTCGGAAACGAAGGGCGGAACAACTCCTGTCAAGGACGATGCCTTTAAGAACATCACAAAAGCCAAAACCTTCTACGCCATTTGGGACAACAACGACATCGTTGCAAATGAATTAGAAGTGAAAGAATCCTTTAAAGATAGCACAGGCTATGTCAACGACTTTATTCCGAAGCTTGCTGATTTAAAGAAACAAGTAAAGATTAAAGACGGAAGCGGCAATCCGCAACCTCTGGCAAATGGTGACACCCTTGCTATCGTCGACGGCACAAATGAATATACGGCTGATGACGATGCATTAAAAGATTATCTTTATGGAAAATTACAAGAAAAAGATAACCCTAAGGATGAACCTACAAGGGTAGAAACTGTTAAGGCAAAAGTAAGTCATGCCAATGGCACCAGCCAAACAGTTGATATGCCTATCAAGGTTATAAAAAATATTTACCAAGCCAAGACCTTAACGAAAAAACCCTTCTATGTTCCCGACAACTATAAAAAAGTAACCCTGGATCCCACCACCAAGGCAACTGACCCACAAAAGACTTACTACTATGTCAACCCCGATGCCAAGGTCGTGATTCCCGGGACAGATCCCACGGGTACCGGCGACAATAAGTTCATTAAATGGACCATGAAGGCCGATAATCCAGCGGCTGGTGATAAGGAAGAAGATTACAAACTCACCGAGAGACATCAATTTGCAAAAGACTCGACCATCACCGCCCACTATTCCGCCGACGTCGTTCCCCAAGAGGGGAACACCAAGCCCGACGGTGTACCGGAAGGCTTTGTAAAGGTGACCTTCGTCCCCACAGATAACGGAACCATGGAAGGCGCCAAAATCTTCTGGGTCAACCCCAAAGTTGCGGTTACCATTCCCGTGAAGGATCCTGTAGGGAAGACCTATTTCACCTTTAAGGAATGGAAGATTGGAGATGTGGAAACCGGCGACACCTATACTGTGGGAGCGCCTAAACAGTTTACCGCACAAGAAACCACCATCACCGCCACCTATACCCAAGGGGAGAAAATCATTCCCTTTAATCCTGAGGATGCCAACCCCATGGCCCGACCTGAAGGCTATGTCAAGGTAACCTTTAAGGCAGAAACGGGCTTGAAGTTTAAAGAATCCAAGGGATACTACGTCAAGAAAGATGCCGGGATTACTTTAAAAACCATTCAAGAGGATGATACAAAAGGCTATCCGACTTATGAAGTAGTAAAAGGCTACAAGTTCGACAAGTGGGATCCTGCAGATACCACAGTAATTGCAGATAAAGACCTTGTCGTAACGGCAAAGGCCACTCCTCTTTCCGATGTCATGGAGAAAAAAGATGGGGAAGCCAAGCCTGAAGGCTATGTAGAAGTCACCTTTGTTCCTACGGACAAGGCAACGGACAAGGCGACAAAAACCTTCTGGGTTAATCCGGAAAAAGCAGTTACCATTCCGATAACCGACCCCAAGGGGGCAACCTACTACACCTTTAAGGAATGGAAGCTTGGGGCAAATGCTGATGGTGCGGTTTACAAACCGACTGTTGCTCAAAAGTTTACAGCAGAAAAAACAACCATCACAGCAACCTATGACAAGGCGGAAGACATTATTGCCTACGACCCCAATGACCCCAAGACCAAGCCCGAAGGCTACGTAAGAGTAACCTTTGAAGCTGAAGAGGGTCTGACCCTATCTGGTGTCAAGGCTTACTATGTCAAGAAGGACGCCAACATTACCTTAGGCAATGCAAAAATTGCTAAGCCCACGACGGCAGCCAAGACAGGCTATACGTTTAAAGAGTGGGATAAGAAGGATGATTTGGTCCTTGGTACAGAGGATGTCGTTGTCAAGGCCATGGCCACGACCCTGCCCGACAAGAAAGAGAAAAAACAAAGCGAACAAAAACCTACCGGCTATCTGGAAGTGAAGTTTGTTGCCGGGGAAAATGGTAAGTTGACTGAAAACAACGCGAACATTGCGGAAAAAGTGTATTACGTCAACCCCAACAAGTATGTCACCCTGACACCACCCACGGCAGTTGGCAACACCGGTTATGAATTTGGCTCTTGGAGTCAAAATGCCGAGATTCCAACCCAATATACAAAACCAGTAACCGAAATCACTGCCAGCTTCAACCAATTGAAAGATGTCATTCCAAAAACCAAAAAGAACGACTCAGAAAAACCCGCAGGTTACAAGACAGTTACCTTTGTCATTCCAAACGAGAATGAAGGTTATATTTATCCAGGTCAAACCAATGTCTACTATGTCGATCCCACTCGAGAAGTGACCCTGACACCTCCTCTAACCAAGGTTCATCCCGGCTATAAGTTTAAAGAATGGGATCAAGATACGACAAAGCCGAAGAAGTACGACAAAGATACGACGGTCAAGGCTAGCTTTACAAAGCTTGACGACATCATTCCTTCCATTGATGGTAAGGGAAATTCTGTTCCCAAGCCTGATGAATACGTTACGGTTGTTTTTGAGAAGGGCGAACATGGAAGTCTTAAGGGAGTAACAACTTATTATGTGAACCCTGCTGCCAAGAAAACAATAGGCGATGTAAAGCAAAAGGCTTTAGATAAAAAGGCTCTAGGGCAAAATATTCTAACAGTAACCCCTGATACAGGGTATGAATTTAAAAGCTGGTTACAAGATGATGACAAGGTAATCACGGATGCATCTAATGTCTACAGGATTACGGCTCAATATAAACCCCTTCCTGATGTGATTCCCAAGACAAAGACAGACGAGTCGGAAAAGCCCAAAGGCTATGTAGAAGTTAAGTTTGTAGCAGGAAAAAATGGTAAGTTAATAGACAGTGAGAAAGAGATTGCTGAAAAAGTCTACTATGTAAATCCTGAAAAATATGTAAAGTTAACAGCACCAAAAGACTTAGCTAAGGGAAATACAGGTTATGTATTTAGTACTTGGGATAGAGATATTTCAAATTACAATAAGTTTACTGATAAAGTTACAAAAATCACAGCAAACTTTGTAGCAAAGGATGCAGTTGTTCCAAAGAAAAAAGATGATGATTCAGAAAAACCAGCAGGCTTTGTAACCGTTAAATTTGAAGTTGACCCACAAAGTACTGGACAGGGAAGCTTAGAAGGAACAACGACTTATTTTGTCGATCCTAGTCAAGATGTGACTCTAAGTCCACCAAAAACCAACCCAAGCATAGGCTATGAGTTTGAAAAGTGGAGCCAAGATACTACGCAAGCTAAGAAATATGAGAAAGACACTATAGTAAAAGTAACTTTCAAAAAACTTGATGACGTCATTTCAGGAGACCAAGCCCAACCGAAGGGCTATCTAACAGTCACCTTTGTGGCTGATTCCAATGGAAGCCTAAGTGGTACAACAAAATATTATGTAAAACCTAAGACAAGTGTAGATTTAAGTAACCAAGCAGATGCAATTACAAAGACTCCAAACCTTGGCTATACTGAAAAAGGTGGAAGCTGGTCAAACGACAATAGTAAAAAATTAAACGATACTTTTTCAGCAGATGCAAGCTTTAAATATAATTTCAAAGAATTGCCATCTGTTGATACAACAAATCACCCAGGATATGTGAAGGTTGAATTTATAGCTGGAGAAAATGGTCAAATTGATGGTGGTAACAAGACTTACTATGTAAATCCTGAAAAGAACATTACAGTGGGTTCAACAGAACTTCCAATTCCAGACACTAAACCATCTGAAAACTATAAGTTTGATAACTGGTATGAAGCTATAGACAAAACTGAACCAATTAAAAACGATAAGAAGTTTGTGGCGAGATTCAAGCTTAACAAGGTAACGATGACTTATAAAGCGGACGATGCTACAACTGGAATAGTTCCAGCAGCATTATCATACGAAATAGGAACAGAGATTACTTTGGCTGGCGGAAACGACTTAAAGAAAGATAATTATGTTTTAAAAGGCTGGGAAATTGGCGGTACAACCTATACACCTGGAGCAAAATACAAGATTGAAGGTGATACAACAGCAAACGCTGTATGGGCAACTGATTACCATACAGTAAACTTTGACACTCAAGATGGCGGATATATTCCATCACAAAAAGTAAAACACAATGAATCTATTGGATCAGTAACAAATCCTGTAAAAGAAAACCATACTTTCACAGGTTGGAAGGTTGATGGAAAAGACTTTGATCCAGCAACGGCTAAGGTTGAAAAAGATATAACCCTTGTGGCCCAATATGTTTCTGATGTAGTACCTGCAAAGGATGATGGAAACAAACCAGAAGGAACTCCAGACAACTTTGTAAAAGTTACTTTTGTCCCCACTGACAAGGCAAAAGATACAACCCAAAAGATTTTCTATGTAAACCCTGCAAAAGAAGTCACTATTCCAGTACCTGACCCTGTAGGAACAGTAGGGAAAAATAAAGAAGGAAAGATTGTCCAATGGCAATTTACCGGTTGGAATAAACCCTTGAAGGGGAAATTTACAGGAGAAACCACCATTACCGCCCTATATGAAGAGGTGCCACAAGTTCCAGGAAGTGTGGGTTATCTTGTGACAGAAGAAGGAGTTCAACCCACTCTCGACCAATACAAGGGCAGGATCCAACCACCAGAAGGAAGGACCATTGCCACGGTTGAGTTTGTAGAAAAACCAGATGTTTCTAAACCTGGGGTTTCTACAGCTAAATTGAAAGTAACCTATGATAATGGAACCAGCTCAGATGTAACGATGACTGTCTTTGTTCAAAGAAAGCCACAAGGAGACTGGCAAACAGGAACTCTTGGGTCCACCCGGATCCTGACGGTTGTGGAAAAAGAAGTGGTTAAGGTACCGGCAGAAAAGACCTTCCGCAAGGAAGTTCGTTATATGCAAGGCTTTAACAATTACTTCAGACCCACGGAAGGCTTAACTCGGGCAGAAGTAGCCCAAATTTTGGCCAATGCTCTCGTGGAAGACGGCTACCGCTATGACCCCAACTTTACCATCCGCTACAAGGATATCGTGGGGAATGAATGGTATGCCAAGGCCATCCGGATTACCAGCCAAGCCAATGTTTTTAAGGGCTATGACACCGGCTACTTTGATCCCCACAAGAAGATTACCCGGGCAGAGTGGATCGGAACCCTAAGACGTTTCCAAGAATTGGAAAGGGCTCCTGGTAACCACATGCAAGTCCGGCCAGACCACTGGGCCATGGGAGAAATCGAAGCGGCCTACAAGGAAGGCTGGTTGGCTATTTACGGCCAAGGCCTGGCTAGGTTTAATGCCGACGAATTTATCCCAAGACAAGAAGTGGCGGCTGTAAGTAACAAGGCCTTTAACCGGGTCTTGGATAAGACCTATATCCACAGAAACAGCAAGAACTTAATCAACTATAAAGACGTAAACTCATCCATGTGGAGTTATGAAGATATTCTTTGCGCCAGCAACGGCTACCTCCACGATGGCAAGTCCTTCTGGGGTCACAAGATTGACTACAAGAAAGACCTATACAACATCAACCTGGATGGCTATACTGTAAGAAAAGATAAGTTTCAACGATTGGAAAGACGGTAATTTTCCGATAGACAAAAGAACCCCCGGGGCCTCTGCCTCGGGGGTTTTGCTGTCTGGGATGGGAGAAAGTCTTTGGGTAAAGGGGTTCTTTTGTGGGTAAAAAAATAATAAGAAATGAGAAAGGGGAAGTGGATTATGGAAAAAAGCTATGAATATGTCGACCAATTTGACGACTTTTTCTTAAAAGACCTGGACCAATATGATGATTTAAAAATCTATCGTTTTAAGGATTTTGACCTTCAAAGGGTCCGGGAGTTTTTACGGTTTAACCAAGAGGCCTTTGGCCAAGATGCCATAGACAAGTTTGCCACGATTTTTCAAATTTACTATGGAAATATTTTTCTTTTGAAGGAGCGGCGGCAGGATGCAAAAATAGTGGGCATTGCCAATTTCAGTCGGGCCTGGGATGAGAGCAAGCTGGCCTATCTTTCGGACTATGCCATTGCAGAAGAGGCCCGGGGTCAGTCCATTGGCAAGGAATTTTTAGGCATTGTCCTGGAAGACGTTAAAAACCAAGGCTTTCAAAGGGTCCAATTGACAGTAGACCCCGACAATGATCCAGCTGTGGCCCTTTATGAATCCCTGGGCTTTAAAAAAGACAAGTTTGTGGAAAAACTATATGGTCCCGGAGAAGACCGCTACATCATGGACCTAGACTTGGACCAATTGAAAATAGACTGAATTTAAGGGCAGGAACCCTTCTGCCCTGGTTTGTTAAGGAGGATAACTTGCAAGACTTGACCATAAGACAGGCCCGGCCCCAAGATGGTGAAAAACTTCTGGCCTATCTGAAAAAGATAGGGGGAGAAACAGACAATCTCTCCTTTGGACAAGAAGGTCTCCCCCTGTCCATCCAAGAAGAAGAGGCCTATATCCAGTCCATGGCAGATCAGGCCGGGGCCCTTATTTACCTGGCCTTCAACCAGCAAGACCTGGTAGCCAGTGTCGGCCTCAACCCCCTGCCAGGGAGGATGGGCCATCGAGCAGAAATCAGCCTGAGTATTTTAAAAGACTATTGGGGCCAGGGGCTGGGGAGTCTGCTTTTAGAAAAAGCCCTTGCCTATGCCCGGAACCAGGGTCTGGAATTTATCGACTTGGACGTGGCTACAGACAATACAAGAGCCCTAGGGCTCTATGAAAAATTTGCCTTTAAAAAAATTGCCCGGCTGGAAGACTATTTTAAAATCCACGGAAACTACAAGGATTTCTACCGGATGACCCTGGATTTGAGATCAAAATAAGTCGATGCTTTTTATCAGGCAAGGAAAATTAAAAAGAGCATTTGCTAAAAAAGATGTGTTAAAAGGAAAAATTAGGGTATTAAAAGAGTGAAGTATGTAAAAAAAGATTTTAACCAGGAGGAAAAGAATGGCAAAGAAAACACTTGTCTTGTATTTTTCAGTAAACCAACACACAGAATTACTGGCAAAGACCATCCAAGAAAAAATTGGAGCAGATATTGAAGCGGTCCATCCCGTGGAAGAATATCCGGACAACTACAATGTTTTAGTAACCATGATCAAGGAACAAATCGAAAAGAATGAAATTCCTGCAGCCAAGGCTCTGGAACATAAGTTGGAAGATTATGACACCATCCTGGTGGGAACACCAAACTGGTGGAGCCACATTGCACCTCCTCTCTTGGGGCTTATGCAAGCCAACAAGGTAGAAGGCAAAAAGGTGGGGATTTTTGCAACCCACATTGGCGGCGGAATCGGTGGCATTGAAGAGGCTGTCAAGAAGGAATGGCCTGACAATGACTATCTTGAATCTCTGGAAATTTACGGGGATGGCGGGTCCAACCGCGACCGGCTCGTGGATGAATGGCTGGAAAAAGTAAATCTTAAATAAAAAAAGCCCCTAGGGGCTTTTTTTGTGGTTCTATAATAAATGTTGGGGTCCCCCTAGACTCCAACATTTATTTTTTGCCATAAAAAATGCACTTATCTCTTTTTTCCTTTACAATAAAGTTACCACACTAAACAGAAAGGGTGAGATAAGTGCAAAACTATACTAACACAAATCTATTGAATTTAAAAGGTGTCTCTATTGACGAGGTGGTCTCTTTTGATGATCACATTGATGTAAAACTCCATTCTTTATACAAGGAGGGACTTTGTCCTGTTTGTGGTCATAAGACCTCTCGCATCCATGATTATCGTCTGCAAAGGATCCAACACACGCCTATTGGCTTACGGAAGGTCTTTCTTTTTCTTCGGAAGAAGCGCTTTGTTTGTCCTCATTGTCAGAAGCGCTTTTATGAGTCTTTGGATTTCTTAGCTCCCTATTCTAGACGGACTAAGGATCTCCACTTCTTTATCCAAGACCAATTAAAACAGGTCCGGTCTTTATCTTCTATTGCCAAGGACTTGGGTTTATCTTCCTCTTGTCTCACAAGCTATCTAAAGTTGGCTCCAAGGAGGCGGCCAAATCTTCCTCGGGTCTTAAGTATGGATGAGTTTAAGGGAAATGCTGGTGGGGATAAATACCAATGTATTCTAGTGGATCCAATCCATCACCAGGTACTGGATATTTTACCCTCTCGACGAAAAAAAGCTTTAATGGACTACTTTTCTTCTTTTTCCAAGGAAGAACGAAGAAGGGTGAAGTATGTGGTTATGGATATGAGTCATCTTTTCTACGCCGTCTTAAAGGAATTCTTCCCTCAGGCAACCTTCATTGCGGATAAGTTTCATTTTGCCAGACAAGTCTTTTGGGCCTTAGAGAATGTACGCAAGACACGACAAAAGGCAAGGGATGCAAAGTATCGCCTCTACTTTAAACGGTCCAAGTCCATCCTACGGAAAAAAGGCAGTCGGCTAAGCCCCGAAGAAAAAGAAAAGCTGGAACTAATGCTTTGGCAAGACAAGGAAATCAAAGAAGCTTATCTCTTAAAAGAACGCTTTTATGACGTCTTAGATGCCTCCAGCAAAGAAGAAGCAAGACAGGCCTTAGACAAGTGGATGTGGGTTGCTAAAGAAAGTGGATTAAAGGAATTTAAAGCCAGTATTCGGGCCTATGAAAACTGGAAAGAAGAAATCCTAAACGCCTTTTCCACAGGCATCACCAATGGACAAACAGAAGGCTTTAACAACAAAATCAAAGTGATTAAACGGGTTTCCTATGGGTATCGGAATTTTGAGAACTTTAAGAGTCGTATTTTAATGGTCTTTCGAGCATAAGAAAGGGGCGAGAATAGATCTCGCCCCAACATTTGACAAAGAGCCTTTTTTGTTGGGCTTGTTGGGACGAATTGTCAGATAAGGGAGGTTTTTTTCAAGGCGGGGTAGAGGAGGCTGGCTAGGATGGATCCGGCCAGGCCTTGGAGGACGTTGGGTCCCAAGCTCAAGATGGCTGTTCCGAAATTGTAGAGGATAAGGCCTTCGGCCAAGAAGTAGCCCAGGGCCATCACCAAGCCTCCGACAATGGCGCAGAGGAAGTGGGGGAGTTTTGTTTTTTCGTGCAAGAGGCCTGCAACGAAGCCTTCCAGTCCCTTGACAACTAGGGTGATGGGGGCGTAGAAGGTGTAGCCGGTAATGAGGTCGGCCAGGGCGGACCCTAGACCGCCGACGATGCCGCCGGCAATTTTCCCCATGAGAAGGCCGGCGCAGATTAAGATGGTGTCGCCGATGTTTAGGTAGCCTTTGGTGGCGGGGATTGGAATTTGAATGAGCATGGTGGCCACGGTGGTTAGGGCAATGAACATGGCCAGGGTGGTTACTTGTTTGGTGGTTAATTTTTTCATGTTACCGCATCCTTTCTTAAATTGGATTATAAGCCAAGACTGGACCCAAGAAAAGGATCAATTTAAAAGAGTTAAAGGGGACCAGAGAAAGATTTTCTTGTATCAGCCCGGGGGACAGGATATAATAAAGGGGTGAAAAAAGGAGAGGATTTGAATGAACCCAAAAATCAAGGACCAAATTGCCTTAATTGGTTGCCCGTTGGATATGGGGGCCAGTTTAAGGGGAGGTCGTTTGGGGCCGGAAGCGGTTCGCTTGGCTGGCCTAGAGGATAGATTGAAAAAAATTGGCTACCGGGTAACAGACCATGGGGATGTGGAGGTCCACAATGGCTACGGCCACCAAAGGGCCCAGGATAATTTAAACCACCTAACCATGGTCAAGGAAGCCAATGAGCATTTATATGAAAAGGTGGATCAAGTTTTGGATGAAGGGGCCCTTCCCTTGGTTTTGGGTGGGGACCACTCCATTGCCATGGGGACCATTAAGGCTTCTTTAAACCACTATCCGGACCTGGGGGTCTTGTGGTTTGATGCTCATGGAGACA
This sequence comes from Urinicoccus massiliensis, assembly GCF_900120405.1. Lineage (GTDB taxonomy): Bacteria > Bacillota > Clostridia > Tissierellales > Peptoniphilaceae > Urinicoccus > Urinicoccus massiliensis. Next base: position 835,791 of record NZ_LT635493.1, read on the forward strand.
TTAACACGGATAAAACATCGCCTTCGGGAAATATTCATGGGATGCCGGTGGCGGCCTTGATGGGCTACGGGGCTTCCCAGTTGGTGGACCTGGGGCAAAGGGACCATCTTTTGAAGAAGGAAAACTTGGTCTATATCGGGTCCCGGGACCTGGACCAAGGGGAGCGGAAAATCATTCGGGACATGGGAATCAAGGTCTTTACCATGCATGAAGTGGATGCTCTGGGGGCCCAAGAGGTGATCCGGGAGGCCCTGGATTATTTGACGGCCAGGACGGACCACATCCATGTAAGTTTTGACATGGATGTTTTGGATCCCCAAGTGGCACCGGGAACGGGGACCAAGGTTCCGGGAGGCATGGCCTACCGGGAAGGCCACCTTTGTTTGGAATGTGTGGCCCAAACGGGCCGGCTGGTTTCTTGTGAATTTGTAGAGATCAACCCCATTTTAGACCACGAGAATATGACGTCCCAAACGGCTGTGTCTTTGGCCGGGTCTCTCTTGGGGGAATGGTTGATTTAAATTTTATAGACTTAGACGTGGAAAGAGGGGCTTGGCCCTTCTTTTTTTGTCTTTAGGTCGGGCTAAAATTTGCCGACTTTTTTCTATTTTCCTTCATATTAAAGGGTCTTATTTTGCACAAAGATATGGACCTTTTCAGTCCACTTGTGCTATGATGGGTTTACACAAAAAAAACAGTATATTTTAAATATTTGATAGAAAAGAGGATAGACATGTTTCATATGGGACTCGATGTTGGGTCAACAACGGTGAAGGTTGTCGTTCTCAACGAAAAAAATCAGCGGATTTATGAGTGCTACCAAAGGCACTTTTCAGATATCCACCAAACCATTGGGGAAATTTTTAAGGACTGCCAAGACCGGATCAAGGACCAGCCCTTTAGCCTGGCTGTAACGGGTAGTGGGGGTCTGTCTGTCCACAAGGATTTGGGGGCGGACTTTGTCCAAGAGGTCATGGCTGGAAAGATGGCTATTGACGCCTTGATTCCCCAAACGGATGTGGCCATTGAACTGGGAGGCGAGGACTCCAAGATCACCTATCTCAAGGGCAGTATTGAGCAAAGGATGAATAGTATTTGCGCCGGAGGAACCGGGGCCTTTATCGACCAGATGGCTTCTCTTTTGGAAACCGACGCCCAAGGCCTCAACCAAAGGGCCAAGAACCACACCAGACTCTACCCCATCGCCTCCCGGTGCGGGGTTTTTGCCAAGACGGACATCCAGGCCCTGATTAACCAGGGGGCTTCCAAGGACGACATTGCAGCCAGTGTCTTCCAATCTGTCGTCAACCAAACTATTTCCAACCTGGCCTGTGGTCGGCCCATCCGGGGAAAGATTGCCTTTTTAGGGGGACCTTTGACCTTTCTGGACCAATTGCGGGACCGCTTTATTGAAACTTTAGACTTGAAGGAAGATGAGATTATTGTACCGGACCGGGGAGAGCTTTTTGTGGCTACCGGGGCGGCCCTGGCTTCGAAGGAGTCTTCAACCACCACCATGGACCAGCTTTTGGACAAGCTGGCCCATCCCCAAGCCAGCCAGGAAAGGGAAAAGCAAATTCTCCAACCCCTGTTTGAAAGTCAAGAAGAATTAAACCAATTCCGGCAAGACCACAAGAGCAAGGACCTGGCCCAAGGGTCTCTCAGGGGCTACCATGGCAGGATCTACCTGGGTATTGACTCAGGATCTACCACCTCCAAGGTCCTGGCCCTGTCCCAAGACCGGGAAGTCCTCTTTGAATTTTACGGGTCCAACAAGGGCCGGCCCATTGATGTGGTAAGAGAGCAACTTTTGAAAATCTACCAGGACAAGGAAGAGGACGCCGTCATTGCCTGTGTAGGAGTTACAGGTTATGGGGAGGATTTTTTAAAGGCGGCCTTCCACCTGGACTTCGGGGAAGTTGAAACCATTGCCCACTATCAAGCGGCCAAGTTCTATGACCCGGATGTGGACTTTATCCTGGACATTGGGGGCCAGGACATGAAGTCCATGAAGATTGAAGATGATACTATTTCTTCCATCCTCTTAAACGAAGCCTGTTCCTCTGGCTGTGGGTCCTTCCTGGAGGCCTTTGCCTCTACGGTGAATATGAGTCCGGAGGAATTTGCCCAAGCAGCCCTTTTGGCCAAGGAGCCTGTGGACCTGGGGAGCCGGTGTACGGTTTTTATGAACTCCAATGTCAAGCAGGCCCAAAAGGAAGGGGCCCAAATTGGGGACATTGCAGCTGGCCTGTCCTATTCTGTGATCCGCAATGCCATCCAAAAGGTTATTAAGATTCGGGACCCCAAGGACCTGGGCCGGCATATTGTGGTCCAAGGGGGGACCTTTTATTCCGATGCAGTTTTACGGGCCTTTGAACGGATTGCCGGGGTCCAGGTTACAAGACCTGGCCTCAGTGGCTTGATGGGGGCCCTGGGCATGGCCCTTATGGCCCAAGACCAGGGCTTGGAAAAATCCTCTATCCTGTCCCAAGAGGACTTGGAAAATTTCTCCTACAAGTCTCGAACAGCCCACTGTAACCAATGCAGCAACCAATGCGCCCTGGCGGTGAATATCTTCAACAACGGGGACCGCTACATTTCCGGCAACCGTTGCGAACGAGGGGCCGGGATCCACAAGGAGAGCCTGGACCTGCCCAACATCTATGAATACAAGTACCGCCGCCTGTTTTCCTACAAGCCCTTGGAGGAAGACCAGGCTAAACGGGGGTCCATTGGCCTGCCTCGGGTTCTCAACATGTACGAGAACTATCCCTTCTGGTTCACCTTTTTAACTGAGCTGGGCTACCGGGTGGTCCTGTCTCCGGAATCCAACCGGACCCTCTATGAAAAGGGCCTGGAAACCATCCCTTCAGAAACGGCCTGTTACCCGGCCAAGATGGTCCATGGTCACATTGAAAGTTTGATTGAAATGGGCCTAAAGACCATTTTCTATCCCAGTGTCTTTTATGAAAAAAGAGAATACCAAGACGCCAGCAACCACTTGAATTGTCCTGTTGTTGCCGGCTATTCCGAAGTCATTAAAAATAATGTTGACGCCTTGAAGGAAGAAAGGGTGACCTTTATCAACCCCTTCCTTTCCCTAGATGCGGAAAAAACTTTGAAAAAACGTCTGGCGGAAGTCTTTAAGGACATTCCCAAGGATGAAATCAACCGGGCTGTGGACAAGGCCTATGAGGAAAGGGTCCGCTACCATGAGGACATCAAGGCGGAGGGGCAAAGGGCCCTGGACTTTATGGAGGCCCACCAAGTCAAGGGGATTGTCCTGGCTGGACGGCCCTACCATGTGGACCCGGAAATCAACCACGGTATTGCAGAACTCATTAATTCTCTAGGCATGGTGGTTTTAAGTGAAGACTCCATTGCCCAAGACATGGTTCTAGGAGGGTCACTCCGGGTCCTGGACCAATGGACCTACCATGGTCGCCTCTACCGGGCCGCCAAGTTTGTTGGCAGCCATGACCAGGTGGAAATGGTCCAATTAAATTCCTTTGGTTGCGGCCTGGATGCCGTTACCACAGACCAGGTCCAAGAAATTTTAAAGGCCCACCACAAGATTTTTACCGTCATTAAAATTGATGAGGTCAACAATCTGGGTGCCATTAAGATCCGTCTCCGGTCCTTGATGGAGGCCACAAAAGACGGCAAACACTTTGACCCGGACACTCCCTATATCAATGAAGTGGTGGAATTTACCAAGGAAGACGCCAAGACCCACACCATCCTGGTGCCCCAAATGGCCCCCCTCCACTTTAAGCTCCTGGAGCCCATTTTTAAAGAAACTGGCTACAACTTCCAAGTTTTGGATACAGTGACCAGCCAGGCTGTCCAAGAGGGGCTCAAGTATGTCAACAACGACGCCTGCTATCCATCCATGTATGTGGTGGGGCAATTTATGGAAGCGGTGAAAAGTGGCAAGTACGACACCCACCACCTGACCCTTTTAATGAGCCAAACTGGCGGGGCCTGCCGGGCCTCCAACTATGTGGGCTTTATCCGCAAGGCCTTGAAGGAAGCTGGCTATGGCCATGTTCCCGTCTTGGCCGTGAGCTTTCAAGGCATTGAAGAACATGAGGGCTTTCATTTAAACACCGGCAACCTTATGAAATTGGCCCCCAAGGCCATGAATGCCTTGCTCTATGGGGACCTTTTGATGCGGATGTCCAATGCCACCAGGCCCTATGAAGTGGTCAAGGGGTCGACGGACCGGCTGGTGGACCAATGGCTGGACCGTTTGGTCAAGAAGCAAAACTACTGGGCCTTTAAAAGGGATATCCATGACATGGTCCGGGACTTCCAAACTATAGAAATTCAAGAAGTCAAAAAGCCCCGGGTGGGCATTGTGGGAGAAATTCTAGTCAAATACCTCCCAGCGGCCAACAACTTCCTCCAAGAAAAATTGGAAAAAGAGGGGGCGGAAGTTGTGGTGCCAGACCTTATGGACTTTATGCTCTACAGCTTTAAAAATGCCAAACTCAAGGCCGACAAGCTAGGGGAAAACCACTGGGTACCCTATTTTACCGAGATGGCCATTTCCCATATTGAGTTTATGCGCAAGATCATTTGCAAGGAGCTGGAGGGAACCCGCTTCCAAAAGCCCGTGAAGCTGGACCAGCTTATGGACTATGCTAGGGACTTTGTCAGCCTGGGTAACCAGTATGGAGAGGGTTGGCTCTTGACGGCGGAAATGGTGGAATTGATCCAGTCTGGCGTGGAAAATATCGTCTGTGTCCAACCCTTTGGTTGCCTGCCCAACCACATTACAGGCAAGGGAGTCATCAAGGCCATTCGGGAAAAATACCCCAAGGCCAATATCATCCCCTTGGACTACGACGCTTCGGCTTCATCTGTCAACCAATTCAACCGGATCCAATTGATGCTGGCCCAAGCAGAGAAAAATTTATAGGATAAAAAGTTAGATTATGGAATACAGTGAACCCCAAAATCTGCACTGACCCCCAAAAGTTGGACCAAGAAATCCAACCTTTGGGGGTCTTTTAATGGCAAAATACAGTTACGAATTGAAGAAGAAAATCGTCGAGGAGTACTTGTGTGGTAAAACAAGTTATCAAGCCTTAGCAATGAAATACCAAATCGAGAAGTCCGTTCTCAGGCTATGGATTAGCAATTACAAAAATTATGGCGATGAAGGCTTAATGCGCTCTAGAAATAATCGTGCGTATAGTGTAGAGTTTAAGTTAGAAGCCATTACACGCTATGAAACGAGCGAATGCAGCTACCGACAACTTGCCCTCGAACTCGGTTTGACGAATCCGTCCATGATTGTCAATTGGCGAAGACAGTACCGAGAGAAGGGCATCGAGGGGCTGCTCCCGCACAAGCGAGGGAGACCTGTGACAAAGAAAAATGACCACAACCAACCACCAAAAACTGTAAAGAAAAGCGAATCTATCGACGCCTCCACACGCGAAGCATTGGAAAATCGCATCAAAGAATTAGAGACAGAAAATCGGAAACTTACCATTCAAAAGATGTTCTGGGAACAGCTCAGGAGTTTGGAGAAAGAAGAAGCAATGAACAAAAGGCGAAGATTGTCTCCAAACTCCGAGAACAATTCCAACTAACAGAGATTCTTGCCGCCATCCATTTCCCAAAGTCCACCTTTATGTATTGGCAGAAAAAATGGTCCGAAGAAGACAAGAATCAATCCTTAAAAGACGAAATCCTTGCCATTCGGAGCCAACACAAAGACTATGGTTATCGCCGCATTCATCTGGAATTAAAGAACCAGGGTCGGGTGGTGAACAAAAAGAAAGTACAACGACTAGTTCAAATCATGGGCCTTCAAGTCCACTCCTATGGCAGGAAATACAAAAAATACAACTCCTACAAAGGAGTCGTGGGCAAAATCAAGAAGAACCGAATCAACCGCCGGTTCAATACCTGCATCCCCTTGCAAAAAATCACCACCGACACCACGGAATTCAAATACTATGAAGAAGATAAGACCGGGAAACTTCAAACAAAGAAACTCTATCTCGATCCCTACATGGACATGTACAACCTGGAAATCATCAGTTACGTCCTATCCGATCAGCCCAATGGAGTCACCATGCTGCAAGGTTTAGAAGTAGCCATTGAGCGAACAAAGGCCTGTCCTTATCGACGGACCTTTCACTCCGATCGTGGTTGGGGATACCAAATGACCACATACCAAGCCATGTTAGAAAAACATCATATTTTCCAAAGTATGTCAAGAAAAGGCAACTGCTATGACAATGCACCTATGGAAAACTTCTTTAGCTTATTGAAAAGAGAAATCTACTATGGCCACAATTACCGTAGTCGTAAAGAACTGGTGCAGGCAATTGAGCAATATATCCGTTATTACAACGAAGATCGAATCAAAGAAAAGTTAGGAGGTCTAAGTCCAAAACAATACCGTGAACGCATGCAATCCGCATAGAACGAATATTATGTAAAAACAAAATCGAGCAAGCGAAATGCTTACTCGATTAGGTCCAACTTTATGGGGTCACTCTAATCCGAATAAACGGATGGAGGGGTTTTTCTGTACAATAGCTGGATATGGCAATATTTTGCATAAATTTATCAAAGTTTTATTATAGATTACAAAAAATAAAAAACGTATAATGAAAGGAGATAAATGATACCTAGTATCAAAAATGAAAGGAGTACAAGTGTGAAGAAAAAATATTTAGCTATTGGATTACTGACAACTTCTCTTTTGCTGACAAATAATGTTATGGCCAAAACGGACATACAAGGAGGGGCATATACAAGTCAAACAGCTTTAAGTAAGGAAGAAACCACAAAGCAGACAAACTTTACTTTTGATAAGGAGCTACATAAAATTACAAAATACTCGGGTAGGGATAAAAATGTAGTTATACCAAAAGAAATTGATGGAGTGGCGGTTGAGCACATAGGGGATGGAGCGTTTGATGGGAATAGCTTTTCGATCAGCGTGACCATTCCTGAGGGCATAAAAACCATAGGAGAAAGAGCTTTTGCAGACACTATCTTGAAGGAGATAAGCTTGCCTAGCAGCTTAAGTAAAATAGAAAAAGATGCATTTAAAGAAAATTCAAAGTTGACAAAAGTAATCATTTCTGACAATGTGAGAGAAATACCAGAAAATGCCTTTGCAGATTGTTATGTGCTAAAAGAGCTTAAACTGCCTGAGAAGTTAGAGAAAATAAACAAAGGGGCATTTAAGAATTGTAAGGCCTTAGAAAAAATTTCTATTCCTGGACAAGTTCGGGAAATAAATGAGTCTGCATTTAAAGGTTGTAAAAAGTTAACATCAATTGTGGTTGAGAAAGAAGAAAATTCTATTCCAGGCTCCCCATGGGGAGCTCAGGATACAGTAAAAATACAATGGAAACAAAAAGAAAATACAGGTGGAGTAACAAGCAAAGACTTTCAAGTAGATGAGGCAACAGGAACATTAACAAAATATACTGGGAAAGCTGAATCTGTTACAGTCCCAAGCGAAATCAATGGGGTAAAAATTGTAAAAATTGGGGAAGGTGCTTTTGAAGAATTGTTTTATTTAAAGCATGTTGTTCTTCCAGATGGAATCACAGAGCTGGCAGACAGTGCCTTTGATAATGATCAGTTTTTAGAAAGTATTAAACTTCCAGATACGATTACAAAAATAGGAAATAATGTTTTTGATGATTGTAGCCGGTTAAAGGACATTAATATGCCCAAAAACTTAAAGGAAATTGGAGACTATGCCTTTGCTGAGTGTGCTTTTGAATCCGTTGTCATTCCAGATACAGTAACAAAAATTGGGGCATCTGCCTTTGCTGATGCTGTAAACTTGAAAAAGGTGGTACTTTCCAAGAATATAGAAGTTTTGGAAGAGCGGGTATTAAATTCCAGCCATATAGAAGAGATTGTAATTCCTGACAAGGTAACCCATATTAAGGCCCGGGCCTTTGCCAATGCAAGAAATTTAAAAAAGATTACTTGGCCTAAAAATCTAAAATATGTGGGAAATGTGGCCTTTGGTAATACTAAAATAGAAGAAATTGTCCTGCCGAACGGAATAAAAGAGCTAGATGGATATGCCTTCGGCTACATGGCGAAATTAAAAAAAGTTTTTATTCCAGCAAGTATTGAAAAAATTTCTCCAGGAGCCTTTGAATTGTCAACAGGCTTGAAAGAAATTCATATTGCAAGGACAAAGGATGCAATTAAGGGGGCTCCATGGGGAGAAAATGAAGCGAAGGTATTTTGGGAAGGTGTTGAGAAACCGGAAACCCCCGACACTCCTAAAAAACCGGAAACACCCAAAGAGCCTGAGGGAAGTAGACCCAGCTCTTCAACAAATAGGAAGAAGAACTACAACACTTTTTATCGTTCTAGCTCCAAAAAAGAAAATGATAAGACAAGCAAATATAGTCGAGATGTTCGATTTATTATAGGTAAAAATACTTTTACAGTTATTAAAAATGGCAAGGAAGAGACTATTTTTATGGATGTAAGCCCATTTGTTGAAAATAATCGGACCATGTTGCCATTAAGATTTATTGCTGAATCTCTAGGGATGGAAGTTAAATGGGATCAAGAAAAACAAACAGCACATTTTTCTAAAGACGGAAGAACAGCGTCTATTTATATCTATGACAACAAGATTGCTTTATCCAACGGAGAAACAGTTCCTATGGATGCAAATCCAACAATTAAGAAGAATAGAATTTTTGTATCTCTAACGAATATATCTAAAGTCTTTAATATAAGTAATGGGAATACAAAAGATGGCACAGACCAAGATATTGAATGGAATCCTGAAGACAATAGTATAAGCATAAAATTAAAGTAAACTTTTATTCATAAGTTATTGAGTAAAGCATAAAAAAGCTTGCTGAAGGGAAGAACCCTTTCGGCAAGCTTTTTCTTTATAGGTCGGCTAAAATTTTTGCCCATTCTCCCCGGCTAATGGGGGCTTGGGGGTGGAAGAAGTTGTTTAGGTCTCCCACCATGTAGCCTTCCAAACGCATGACATGGACGGCTTTACGGGCCCAAGGACTAATGTCTTTTTCATCCTGGTAGGCCTTGGCTTTTTTATCTTGGTGGAGGTTACCTAAAAGGTCGGTATACTGGTAGAGGATTTGGGCCAATTCTTCCCGGCTGATGGGGTCTTGACCATGGAAGGCTCCATCTGGGTAGCCGGCAACAAGATTATGGCAAACAGCCCAGTCTAAAGCCTCTTTATAGGAATCTTCCGGAGAAACATCGGTAAATTTTTTAGGGCCCTTTATTTCCAAGTCCAGGCCAGAAATTTTGGCGTGGTTGTAGAGACTTTGGACCAGGTCTGCCCGGCTTAGGGGACGGTTTGGGAAAAACTGACTGGAATCTTTCTCTGGCATTAGGGCTTTCTTTTCTACTTGGGCAATGTACTTGTTGGCCCAATGACCTTGACAATCGGAATAGGAAGAGCGGATTTCTTTTCCGATGACTCTTCGGATGAAGGCGATGAGGTCTTTGTCAGAGGTGAAAACCCGGGTCTCTTTATCCTTGTAGAAGGTGTAGTGATAAAGGTTGTCTTCCAAGAGGGGTTTGTCGTCATAGAGGAAGAGTTGAGCTGGACCATCTTTTCCTGCAAATTCCAGCAATAAGGTTTCTTCATCTGGCATAGAGGCTAGGGCTTCTTCAGGGCCGACTTCTTTTAGGAAGGACAAGAGGTAGGTGATTTGCTTTTTTTCCTGGGGACTTGCCTTGTGAAGTAGGGTTTTTTCTACCTGGTCATCATAGGTGTAAATACTTAGATTTTCAAAAGAGTAGGGATTTTTTTGAAAATCAAGTGTGTAAGACTCGGCTTGGCTGGTAGAGGGATGGCAGGCTACAAGGAAGAGGATTAGACAAAAAACGAAAGAAAATTTTTTCATAACTAGCTCCTTTTATTTTTCCAGGGGGCCGAACTCGTCTTTATAGTCCAAGACGCCCCCTATATTGTAGGCTTGCTGGTAGCCTTGGGACCGTAAGTAGTCACAGGCTTGGCCGGACCGGGCTCCGGACCGGCAGTAGACCAAGAGGACATGGTCTTTTTCAAAGGCTCCATCCTGGACGCTTTGGACAAGGGATGTCAGGGGGTAAAGCTCCGCTTGGGGCAGGTGGCCTTCTTGAAATTCATCTTTTTCTCGGACGTCAATAAGCCGGACTTGACCCGGAGATTCTTTAAATTTTTTTAGGCCTTGGGCAAAAGTAATCCGCATAAATCCTCCTTTATGGTTTTACAATGTCTTTCTTACCCCTATTATAGCATAGGCAGGGATAAAAAAACTCTCCCGGATGATTTCCGAGAGAGTTGAAGGATTTTATTTTGCCTTGGCATCCTTGGGCAGGATCAAGTTTAACAAGATACCTACGACGGCAGACAGGGCTGTACCGGAAAGGTTGGCCAGCTGGCTGATGGGGTAGACGGCACCCCCAAGACCCAAGACCATCATGGCCGAGGCGATGATGAGGTTTCTTTGGGAAGAAAAGTCCACCTGGTTGTCAATAAGGACCCGGAGGCCGTTGGAGGCAATGGCCCCATAGAGTAAAAGGCTCATTCCCCCTAAGACGGGTTCGGGGATGGACATGATGACGGCTTGGACCGGGGCAAAGAAACTCAGGATGATGGCAATAATGGCAGCTCCTGAAATAACGCTGGTGGAGGCCACACCTGTCAGGGAAACAACCCCTGTGTTTTCTCCATAGGTGGTGTTGGCTGGACCTCCCAAAAAGGCCGATACGGCTGTTGCCAACCCATCACCGGCAATGGTCTTGGACAGGCCAGGGTCTTTTAAAAAGTTGCGGCCACAAATCTTACTTAGGACCGTGTGGTCGCCAATGTGTTCAGATAAGGTCACAAAGGCTACAGGGAGAATGGCCAGGGCCTCGGGGCCAAAGTAAAAGTTGTAGCGGTTAAAGTGACGGGTTGCAAAGGGCAGGTAGAAGTCCGGCAGGTGGAAGATGCCCTTTTGGAAGGTCTCTATAATGCCGGAGTAGTCCACTAGGTGGAGGACCATGGAAAAAACATAGCCAAAGCATATTCCTATAAGGAAGGGGATGATTTTAAAGACCCCCTTGGCCTTGGTGGAAACGAAGGCTGTAACCAAAAAGGTCACTACAGCCACTAGCATGTGGATAGGGTCTCCACCGGCGATAAATCCAGCTTGCTTGACAGCTGTAGGAGAAAGACCTAGACCAATGACGATGATCATGGGGCCAATGACAATGGGGGGCAGGAGCTTGTCCAGCCAGCCTGTGCCGGTGAAGTGGAGGATAAAGGCCACCAGGAGGTAGATACAACCGATGAGGATGATGCCTGTTTGCGAGGCATCAACAGACCCGCCCATGGCCTTCATGGCATATTGCATGGCGGCTATGTAGGCAAAAGAAGATCCCAGGTAGACAGGAACCTTAAACCGGGTCAGGACTTGGTAGATGAGGGTTCCCAGGCCGCTGCAAAAAAGAGCGACAGAAACTGGCAGACCCACTACCAGGGGAACGAGGATTGTGGCTCCAAACATGGCGAAGACGTGTTGGAAGCTCAAGAGGACCGACTTACCCAAGGGGGGTCTTTGGTCGACATTGTACAAGAGATTTGATTGCATAATTCACCTTCCTGGATAGAAAATTTAGGATTGGAAGGGGGTCTTTTTTGCCCTTCCATAACAAAAAAATACTATCATATTTACTGGGGCTTTTCAATAAGTGGGGGGTCATATTTCTTGTTGTTCTGACGGTTTCTTGGTATAATAAAAAGAGTGTAAACATGGAGGGAGTTGAATACCATGGAGACAGAAGTACTACAATTAAAAAGCCCCACAGATCCAGAGGTCATTGAAAAGGGGGCCATGATTATAAAAAACGGAGGCCTGGTGGCCTTTCCGACAGAAACAGTTTACGGCCTAGGGGCCAACGGCTTGGACCCCAAGGCTGTGGCTAAAATTTATGAAGCCAAGGGACGGCCCAGCGACAATCCTATGATTTTACATATTTCCAGCCAGGAAATGTTGGAGGAATTGGTCCGGGAAATTCCCAATCAGGCCCGGGACTGTATGGATATGTTTTGGCCGGGGCCCCTGACCATGATTTTTTACAAGAAGGACCTGATTCCAGACAAGGTCTGTGCAGGTTTGGACACTGTGGCCATCCGGATGCCCTCGGACCCCTTTGCCCGGGCCTTGATCCAGGCTTCGGGAGTGCCTATTGCGGCTCCTTCGGCCAATACATCTGGCAGGCCTTCTCCCACCAAGGCAGCCCATGTCTTGGAAGATATGGCCGGAAAGATTGAACTCATTGTGGATGGGGGGCCAACCCAAGTGGGGATTGAGTCTACGGTTTTGGATATGACAGTGGACCCGCCCATGCTTTTGCGTCCCGGGGGTGTGACCCTGGAGGATTTAAAGGAACTCTTGGGGGATGTAGATGTGGACCCGGCCCTTTTAGGGGGCAAGCCCAAGGAGGTCCTCCATCCCAAGAGTCCGGGGCAAAAGTACAAGCACTATGCCCCCAAGGCAGACTGCCTGCTCTTTGCCGGGAACTTGAAAAATGTAGCCAAGGAAGTCAACAAGAGGATCAAGGAAAATCCCAACAAGAAGATTGCTGTTTTGGCCACGGAAGAAACCATGGACCTCTATACAGAGAAGCCCTACCTCTTGATTAACATGGGGTCTAGGGAACATATGGAAGAAATTGCCCACAATATTTTTAACTCCTTGAGGGAGTGTGACGAAGAGGACGTGGACCTGATTTTTGTGGAAGGTTTTTCCTTCCAGGGCATGGGCCAGGGAATCATGAACCGTCTCTTAAAGGCTTGTGGGGGAAAGGTGGTTTTGGGTCTTTGAACATCCTATATATCTGTGCAGGAAACACCTGCCGCAGCCCTATGGCCCAATACTATAGCCAGGGGGCCTTTCCCGGAGATAATTTTCGCTCTCGGGGCCTCTATGGGTCCGGGGGGCCTATGAGTCCTGGAGCCTTGGAGGTCTTGGACCAAGATGGTCTTGACGGCCGGGGCCATGTAAGTCAGACCCTGCAAGAGGAGGACCTGGCCTGGGCAGATTGGATTGTCCCCATGACCCGGGACATCCAAGACCAGATAAGGGGCCTTGGTGGGAACAAGGTCTTTGGATTTTGGGACCAGGGAGGCAGTGAAATTCCCGACCCCTATGGGGGAGATGGGACCGTCTACCAAATTACTTATGATCTATTAAAGAAAAACATCCATTTAATGATGGAGACTTTGGAGGGATAAAATGCAAATAGCTTGTGGAGCAGACCACGGCGGCGTGGACTTAAAAGACCAGCTGGTGGCCTATTTGAAAGAAGAGGGATACCAGGTCTTGGACCTGGGGACCCATGGACATGAAAGTGTGGACTATCCTCAGTACGGCCAGGCAGTGGCTGAAAAGGTAGCTAAAAAAGAAGCAGACTTCGGCCTTTGTGTTTGTGGTAGTGGCATTGGAATTTCCATTGCAGCCAACAAGGTCAAGGGCGTCCGTTGTGTCCGGGCCCACGATCCCTATTCAGCGGAAATGAGCCGCCGCCACAACAACTGCAATGTTATTGGCATGGGGGGCCGGTTTGTTGGCCTGGACATGGCCAAAAAATGTCTGAAGGTTTTTTTAGAAACAGAATTTGAAGGGGGCCGCCACCAAAGACGGGTTGGCCAATTGGAAAGAGAAGAAAAAGATAGGGGAGAATGCCATGAGTAAACTTATTATTACAGACCATCCATTGATTCAACACAAGATCACCTTGATGCGCAAGACCGATACATCCAGTATGCAGTTCCGTCAATTGGCCACAGAAGTTGCCACCTTGATGGGCTATGAAGTCACCCGGACCCTGCAAACCCGGGAAATTGAAGTGGAAACCCCCATGGAAAAAACCACTGGAGTGGAAATTTCTGGGAAAAAAGTGGTTTTAGTACCTATTTTAAGGGCCGGCCTGGGTATGGTAGACGGATTTTCTCAATTAATGCCTGGAGCCCGGGTGGGCCACATTGGTCTTTACCGGGACCCTGAAACTTTAAAACCTGTGGAATACTATTGTAAGATGCCGGGAGAATTGAAAAATCGCCAAGTCATCCTTTTGGACCCCATGTTGGCCACAGGAGGCAGCCTGACAGATGCCGCCACCCTCTTAAAGGAAAGGGGAGCCGACCACATCCAAGCTGTATGTTTGATTGGTGCCCCGGAAGGGGTAGAGGCCTTCCAAAAGGCCCATCCAGACATTGACCTCTACCTGGGCCACCTGGACCGGCAATTAAATGACCACGGCTACATCCTGCCGGGTCTGGGAGATGCCGGGGACCGCTTGTTTGGTACCAAGTAAGAGATGGTAGACATGTTGACGATTAAGGGCTTTTTTCTGGCGGGGCTTGTGAGTTTTATCTTGACCCCCTTTGTCCGGAGGCTCTGCTTGAAAATGGACTGGATGGACGTGCCCAAGGATGCAAGGCGGGTCCACAAAAAACCCATCCCCCGGATTGGGGGGATTGCCATCTACCTGGCTTTTTTGCTGGCTATGTTGGTTTATTGTCCCCTGAACCGGGAATCCATTGGCCTTTTAGTGGGGGCCAGTGTCATTGTCCTATCAGGCTTTATTGACGACACCAAGGGCTTGACCCCCCGGGGCAAGTTAATCTTCCAAGCCCTGGCAGCCCTTTGCCTGGTTTGGGGTGGGTCTTCCATTGAGTTTTTCACCAACCCCACACCGGGGCATGAGTTGGTTTACCTGGGCTATTTGGGCATCCCCCTGACTATTTTTTGGGTGGCGGGGATTACCAACAGCATCAACCTCATTGACGGCTTAGACGGCCTGGCTTCGGGAGTTACTATGATCAGTGCCATCTCCCTCTTATTTATCGCCCAACGCTACCAACAAACCCAGGTGGTGGTTGTGGCAGCTATTTTGGCCGGGGCCTGTTTGGGATTTTTATTTTTCAACTTCAACCCAGCCTCGATTTTTATGGGGGACACCGGGGCCCTCTTACTGGGCTTTGTCCTGAGCTATATCTCCATTGAGGGGGTTATGAAGTCTGTGGCGGCCATTGCCATCTTCCTACCGGTCATCATCCTGGGGGTGCCGATTTTTGACACCACCTTTGCCATGTTGCGGAGGGCCATTTCAGGCAGGGGGATTATGAGTGCCGACAAGGGCCACCTCCACCACAGGCTCCTAAACAAGGGCCTGTCTCAAAGGGAAACCGTGGCGGTCCTATACCTAATCAGCATCCTGTTTGGAATCCTGGCCAACATCGTCAGTCGCTTGCCGGCCAAGGATGCCATGACGGTTTGTGTGATTATTATTGTTTTGGTTTTCTTGCTGGCCAGTCTTTTCGGCATGTTTAGCAGCAAGGGAACCCAGGAATAGAGGAGGCGAGCATGAAAGTCTTAGTTGTCTTTGGAACTAGACCCGAGGCCATTAAAATGGCGCCCATTGTCAAGGAAATGCAAAAACGGACAGACTTTGACCCCGTCATTGCCGTAACGGGTCAGCACCGGGAAATGCTGGACCAGGTTTTGGAAATTTTTCAAATCCAACCGGATTATGATTTAAACATCTTCAAGGCCGGACAAAGTCTGACCTATATCACCACCGGGGCCCTGGAGGGCCTGGAGGGGATTATTAAAAAGGAAAGGCCTGACTGCCTTTTGATCCAAGGAGATACCACCACAGTCTTTTCTGGAGCCCTGGCAGCCTTTTACCAGGAGGTCAAGGTGGGTCATGTAGAGGCGGGTCTAAGGTCCCACAACCTCTATTCTCCCTATCCAGAAGAAGCCAACCGCCGCCTGGTTAGCGTCTTGAGCCACTGGCACTTTACCCCTACGGAAAAGAACCGGGACAACCTCTTAAGAGAAGGGGTGGACCTGGCAAGGATCTACTTAACAGGCAATACGGTTATTGATGCCTTAAAGTACACAGTCCAAAAGGACTACCAATTTGAAGAAAGTCTTTTAAATGGTCTGGACTATGAAAACAAGAAGGTCATCCTCTTAACTACCCACCGGAGGGAAAATATCGGCCAGCCCATGAAGAATATCTTTTCCGCCATCCGCCGGATTGTGGATGAAAATCCCCAGGTGGAAGTGGTCTTTCCAAGACATAAAAACCCCAAGGTCCGGGAACTTTCAGACCCCTACTTCCAGGGCCACGACCGGATCCACTGCACAGAGCCCTTGGACTACCTACCCTTTACCAACCTTATGAGCCGGGTCCACTTTGTGGTGACAGACTCAGGGGGAATTCAAGAAGAGGCTCCAGCTCTAGGAAAACCCGTCTTGGTGGTTCGTAGAGAAACCGAAAGACCAGAAGGGGTGGAAGCTGGAACAGCCCGCTTGGTGGGAACGGAAGAAGAAAGCCTCTACCAGGCCTGTCAAGAACTCTTGACCCAGCCCCAGGCCTATGAAGCCATGGCCAAGGCTGTCAACCCCTATGGGGACGGCCATGCAGCAAAAAAAATCTGCGACGCCCTGGTGGGGGAAAAATAAAGGCTCTTTGTCAAATGTTGGGGTGAGATTCATTCTCGCCCCTTTCTTATGCTCGAAAGACCATTAAAATGCGACTCTTAAAGTTCTCAAAATTCCGATACCCATAGGAAACCCGTTTAATCACTTTGATTTTGTTGTTAAAGCCTTCTGTTTGTCCATTGGTGATGCCTGTGGAAAAGGCGTTTAGGATTTCTTCTTTCCAGTTTTCATAGGCCCGAATACTGGCTTTAAATTCCTTTAATCCACTTTCTTTAGCAACCCACAGCCACTTGTCTAAGGCCTGTCTTGCTTCTTCTTTGCTGGAGGCAGCTAAGACGTCATAAAAGCGTTCTTTTAAGAGATAAGCTTCTTTGATTTCCTTGTCTTGCCAAAGCATTAGCTCCAATTTTTCTTTTTCTTCGGGGCTTAGCCGACTGCCTTTTTTCCGTAGGATGGACTTGGACCGTTTAAAGTAGAGACGATACTTTGCATCCCTTGCCTTTTGTCGTGTCTTGCGGACATTCTCTAAGGCCCAAAAGACTTGTCTTGCAAAATGAAACTTATCCGCAATGAAGGTTGCCTGAGGGAAGAATTCCTTTAAGACGGCGTAGAAAAGATGACTCATATCCATAACCACATACTTCACCCTTCTTCGTTCTTCCTTGGAAAAAGAAGAAAAGTAGTCCATTAAAGCCTTTTTTCGTCGAGAGGGTAAAATATCCAGTACCTGGTGATGGATTGGATCCACTAAAATACATTGGTATTTATCCCCACCAGCATTTCCCTTAAACTCATCCATACTTAAGACCCGAGGAAGATTTGGCCGCCTCCTTGGAGCCAACTTTAGATAGCTTGTGAGACAAGAGGAAGATAAACCCAAGTCCTTGGCAATAGAAGATAAAGACCGGACCTGTTTTAATTGGTCTTGGATAAAGAAGTGGAGATCCTTAGTCCGTCTAGAATAAGGAGCTAAGAAATCCAAAGACTCATAAAAACGCTTCTGACAATGAGGACAAACAAAGCGCTTCTTCCGAAGAAAAAGAAAGACCTTCCGCAAGCCAATGGGCGTATGTTGGATCCTTTGCAGACGATAATCATGGATGCGAGAGGTCTTATGCCCACAAACAGGACAAAGTCCCTCCTTGTATAAAGAATGGAGTTTTACATCAATGTGATCATCAAAAGAGACCACCTCGTCAATAGAGACACCTTTTAAATTCAATAGATTTGTGTTAGTATAGTTTTGCACTTATCTCACCCTTTCATTTTGTTGTGGTAACTTTATTGTAAAGGAAAAAAGAGATAAGTGCATTTTTTATGGCAAAAAATAAATGTTGGAGTCTAGGGGGACCCCAACATTTATTATAGAACCAAAATAAAGAAGAAAAAGCCATGGACAAGGACCGGAAGGGTCACAGGGTCCGTGGCTTTTTATGACTTTTGGCCCGAAAAAAAGAATAAAAAAAGTCTTGACAAAGAAAGAAAAGGGGGGTATAGTAAGTTTAATTCAATAAAAACTGCTGAAAAAAGTGTTGATTAGAAAATAGTAGCTATCGGCTTAGTTTTGTAGAGAGTCAAGGGTTGGTGAAACTTGATAGGCGGCTGTTAGTGAATGGGTCTATGAATGCGAGGCGAATAAAAAGTAGCTGAGACGGTTCTCCCGTTATCGAGATAGGATATGAATGTATCCGATAGAGTTTCTATAGGAATATAGATAAGTAGGATGGCACCGCGAATATACCATTTGCTCCTAGGTTTGGGAGGCAGATGGTTTTTTTAATTTAAACACCTTTTTCACACGAAATGAAAAGGAGAAAAAATGAAAACAAAAAATTTAAGTTTAGCAGCAGTATTATTAGCCATTGGAACCATGTTACACTTCCTGCCAGGTTTTGTCTTCGGTATGAAGCCGGACTTTTTGCTGGTGACCATGTTTATGGCCATCTATCTCAATAAAAAACCCGGGTCTGTCGTGGCCATCTCCCTATGTGCCGGGGTCCTGGCAGCCCTTACAACCACCTTCCCCGGAGGGCAAATCCCCTCTATCTTGGACAAGCTGGTATCGGGCATGACCTTTTATCTCATGGTCCAAGGACTTAAAAAGCCAAGTTTTCTAGTGGTGGGCATCCTAACAGGGGTCAATACTGTGGTTTCTGGCCTGGTCTTCCTAGTGTCGGCCCTCTTTTTAGCCGGCCTGCCTGCTGGGGCAAGTCTAGGGACCTTGATTTTGGCTGTAGTCCTTCCAACAGCCCTGATCAGTACCTTCTTTGGAGGAATCCTCTATAGACTTTTGGAAAGGTTGAATGTGGCCAGAGCCTAAGAAAAGCGGTAGTCTTACCGCTTTTTTTCTACTATTTTCTTAAGTTTGCCCTTAATTTCGCCTATTTATTTATTATAAAAGGAGAATGTGGTACACTTAGGAGTAGATAAATTTAGGAGAGATGAAATGATTGAATTAAAAGATGTGGTATTTTCCTATCCTCGAACCGGCGATGAGCCTAGCAAAAAGACCATCGACCACCTAACTTTCGAGGTGAAAAAGGGAGAGTTTCTTGCTATACTTGGCCATAACGGGAGCGGAAAGTCCACTTTAGCAAAATTATTAAACGGGTTACTTTTACCGGAGTCCGGACAAGTAATCATTGATGGGATGACCACATCCAGGGAAGAAGACCTATGGAAGATCCGGTCCAAGGCGGGCCTGGTTTTTCAAAATCCTGACAATCAAATTGTTGCCACCATTGTGGAAGAAGACGTGGCCTTTGGGGCGGAAAACTTAGGTGTCCCCAAGGAAGAACTTAGGCAGAGGGTGGACCATGCCCTGGAAACAGTGGGCATGTTGGACTACAAGCGCCATGCCCCCCACCTCTTGTCTGGGGGACAAAAGCAAAGGGTGGCCATAGCGGGTATTTTAGCCATGGAACCGGACATTGTGATTTTTGATGAGCCTACGGCCATGCTGGACCCCAAGGGGCGGAAGGAAGTTATTGATACCATTCAAAAACTCCATGCCCAAAAAAAGACCATTCTTTTAATTACCCACTTTATGGAAGAGGCGGCCCTGGCTGACCGGCTCATTGTTATGGAAAAGGGCAAGCTGATTCTGGACGGCCAACCTCGGGAGGTCTTTTCCCAGGTGGAAGAAATGCAGCGCATCGGCCTGGACGTTCCCCAAGTGACGGAACTGGCCCACAGGTTAAAGCAGGACGGCTTTGCCATTGACGACAAGGTATTAACGGTAAAGGAGCTGGTTGACCAATTATGTCTATCTTAGAAGTAAAAAACCTATCCCACACCTACAGCCCCAATACCCCCTTTGCCAAGGAGGCCCTAAGGGATATTAACCTGTCTATTGACCGGGGAGACTTTGTGGGCATTGTAGGCCATACAGGGTCAGGAAAGTCCACCCTGGTCCAATGTTTAAATGGACTGATTATCCCCAGGGAAGGGGACGTCTTGGTGGATGGGGTTTCCCTGAAAAAAACTAAAAACCTCAAGGACATCCGGAAAAGAGTGGGGATGGTTTTTCAATATCCGGAATACCAACTTTTTGAAGAAACCGTGGCCAAGGACATTGCCTTTGGCCCTAAAAATTTGGGTCTATCTGCAGATGAGGTCAAGGAAAGGGTGGAAGAGGCCCTGGACCGGGTCCAATTGAGCCAAGACTTAAAAGACCGGTCTCCCTTTGAACTGTCAGGAGGGCAAAAACGCCGGGTGGCCATTGCAGGCATCTTGGCCATGAAGCCCAGTGTCTTGATCTTGGATGAGCCAACTGCTGGTCTGGACCCCCATGGTCGGGATGAGATTTTATCAGAAATTAACCATCTCTACCAAGAGGGAGATATGACCATTTTAATGGTGAGCCACAGCATGGAAGAAGTGGCCAAGCTGGCTCGGAGGATGATTGTTATGAACCACGGGCAAGTGGCCATGGATGGGACTCCGCGAGAACTTTTTGTCCAAGGGAAAAAGCTGGAAGACTTAAGTCTAACCACCCCCCAAGTCACCAAGGTCATGGAAGAACTCAAGTCTAGGGGGGCTGATGTGGCTACAGATGCCATTACCCTGGATGAAGCCTATAGGGAAATTAAAAACTACCTAAAGGAGGTGGGCCATGCTTAAAGATATTACCATTGGCCAATACTATCCGGCAGACACCCCGGTCCACAGGCTGGACCCCAGGATGAAGATTATCCTGGTCTTCCTCTACATCGTGGCCGTATTTTTTGTCAACTCCTACCTGCCCTTTGGTCTTTTGGCCCTCTACCTACTTTTGGTTATCCGGGTTTCTAAGATCCCCCTGGGCATGATTTTAAGAGGCCTAAAGCCCCTGCGTTTTATCTTGATCATCACCTTTGTCATCAACCTCTTCTTTACACCAGGGGAAAATCTTTGGTCCTATGGATTTTTAAAGATCTCCCAAGAAGGGGTCCACCAGGCAATTTTTATGGCCATCCGCCTGGTTCTTTTGGTGGTGGGCACCAGCCTCTTGACCCTAACCACCTCTCCCATCGAATTAACCGATGGCATTGAAAAACTCCTAAGCCCCTTGAGGGTCATCGGGGTGCCGGCCCATGAACTGGCCATGATGATGACCATTGCCCTGCGCTTTATCCCCACCCTAATTGATGAAACCGACAAGATTATGAAGGCTCAAATGGCCCGAGGAGCCGACTTTGAATCTGGCAATGTTCTAAGTCGGGCCAAAAACCTGGTCCCCCTTTTGGTGCCCTTGTTTGTCAATGCCCTGCGTCGGGCGGAAGAATTGGCCAATGCCATGGAGTCCAGGTGCTATCGAGGCGGCGACCACCGGACCAAGCTCAATGAATTGGAATTCCAAGCCAGCGACTTTATCATTAGCGGGGTCAACTTGGTCTTTTTCATCATGGTTTCGGCCTACCGCTACCTGGTCTAATGGAAAGAAATTTGAAACTAACCGTGGCCTATGACGGGACCAACTACCACGGTTACCAGGATCAACCGGGCTTAAAGACCGTAGAGGGCAGGCTCAAGGAGGCCCTGGAGGCCACCTTTTTACAAGAAATTGACTTGAAATCTGCCGGCCGGACCGACAAGGGGGTCCATAGCCAGGGCCAGGTGGTGAATTTCAAGGTGGACACCGGCATTGACCTGGGCAACCTGCCCCGGGTGGTAAACTTCAACCTGCCTCCCGACATTTCCGTCTTGGGAGTCCAAGTGGTGGACCAGGACTTCCATGCCCGGTTTTCCGCCAAGGCCAAACTCTACCGCTATGTCATCTACAACGGCCGCTACCGCAACCCCCTCTATGAAAATAGGGCCTGCTTTGTCCACTTTCCCTTGGATGAAAAAAAGATGGAAGAGGCCCTAAAAGACCTGCCGGGTCTGAGAGACTTTGGAGTTTTTATGGGCCGGCATGCCGTGGTTAAGGATACCTATAGGAACCTCTACCGGGTAGATGTAAAGAGGAAAAAAGACTTAATTGTCGTCCACTTTTATGGCAAGAGCTTTTTAAAAAATATGATTCGGCGGATTATGGGCACCAGCATAGAAATTGGCCGGGGCCTCAAGGACACCAACACCCTAAAAAGGGCCCTGGAAAGCCAGGACAAGACCTACCTGGGCCCCACAGCCCCAGCAGAGGGTTTGTACTTGATGCGGGTGGACTATTAGGACTCTTTTAGGGTCCTTTTTTTTCTTAGAAAAGTAGACGCTAGAGGGCAAAAACCCTTGACAAGGGGAAAAAACTAGGCAAGAGCCAGAAAACAAGGTATAATGGAAAAAGAAAAGGAGGTAACCATGAAAATAATCCAATCCGTTACCAACCAACTAAAAAACACCAGGGTGAGCTTTCAACGCTTCCCCCTTTCCATGCTTTGCGCTCTTTTATTTGCCATAAGCACTATTTATATGAACCATATGGACAAGGATCCGGTCACTATTCTATCGGGCTTTTCTTCGGCCTTTAGTATGGTGATGGTCCTGGGGGTCTTTCTCTTTTTGGCGACAGACCTGATTCGAGATAGCTATGAGGCCAGCTGGATTAAAAGTCACGACAGTTTTAAAATGGTCCTGTATATTTTCGACCTGGCTATTTTGGCCAGTATGTATGTTACCATTAGGCCCTCTCTGGCTGCAGCTTCCTACGACTCCACCTGGTATCTCTATTTTGGAGTTTTGGTTGCCACTATGGTGGCCTGTACCTTCCTGGGGCGGCTACATAGTCCGGATAAGTTTGAACAATATGTGGGCCGGATTTTTCAAATTGAATCCATTGCCCTGGTCTATTCCATGGTCCTCTATGGGGGCCTGTCGGCAGTCTTGTTTGCCGTTGTCCACCTCTTGGGCATCAGCCTCTATGACGCCATTTATGTGGACCTCTTGATTCTTATTTTCGGGCCCTTCCAGGCCGGGGTCTTTTTGGCCGGTTTTCCAAAAAACCTATCCAATGACCCCAGTATCCAGGGGACGTCCTTTAAGGTCTTGATTCAAAAACTTCTGACGCCGCTTTTACTGGTCTATACGGCCATTCTCTACTTATATTTTATTAAGATGTTTATCAACCAGGAGATTCCCTCTAACTTGATCCGCAACCTCTTTATCTGGTATGGCATTGTTTCTGTGGCCTGTTTGTTTTTCCACTCTGCCTACCAGGAGGACATGACCAGCCGGGCCATGTTGCGTTTTTATCCTGCCCTGGTGGTTCCCAGTATTTTGGTTTATTTTTATGCCCTGGTTCTGAGAATCCAGGACGTGGGCTTTACAGAACCCAGGTATATGGGTCTGGTTTTTGGTATGTATGTCTTTATTTGCCTGGTTTACTTTATCTGGCGGAAGGGCCGGGACAACCGGGTCCTACCCATGATCCTGGTAATCTTTCTCTTGCTGGGGACCATTGGGCCCCAAGGAATGGTTTCTGTCAGTCGCCGGAGCCAAGAAAAGAGGCTGGAAGGCTATCTTTTGAAAAATGACATGCTGAAAAATGGGAAGATTGTGGCCAAGTCCAACATCAAGGAAGAGGACAAGGCCCAAATTAGCTCCATTGTCAGCTATCTTTTAAACACCTATGACTTAAAAGACTTAAAATATTTCCCCAAGGACTTTAGCCCCATGCGCTTTGAAGAGGTCTTTGGCTTCAACCAAGTTTCTGCAAAAGAGAGTGGGAGTGACAAGGCCAAGCCCGGCCTGTCCTATTTTGCCTTTGACCAACAAGAGGCCCTGGACATCCAAGGTTTTGACAGCTACTATGTCCTCCACTACAGCAATTCTGAAATGACCGGTGACGGGGACTACCGCTACTTTACCGTCAAGGGGTCCAATGGGGACCTGGTGATTTATAAAAAAGAAGGAACTGCGAGCCAGGAATTTATTCGGATTCCTGTTAGTGAAATCTTTAAAAAGGCCGAGGCTCTACAAAGTACCGGGTCTGTAACCAGCCCCAATGAATTTTCCTTTGAGGGCAAGTCCCTGGGTCAAAGATACCGCCTGGTGATTTCGGAGCTATCCACCGATGCCAGCCAACAAGACTACTATATCGGCATGATTCTCTTAACCCAAGGCAATAATGAATAGGAGCAAGAAAAAAACCGGGAGCTTCCCGGTTTTTCTTATGCCTAAATTTTCCCTTTATTCTTCAAGAGGCTTTTTCCCGTCTAAACTGCTAATTAAAAAGATGACCAGGATCATTAAAAGGGCCCCGATCCATTGGATCCAGGTCAGGTATTCGCCTAAAAAGACCATGGCTAAAATAGTGGAAACCAGGGCTTCAAAGTTGGCAATGAGGCTGGCCTTGGTGGAACCCAAAATCCGAACTCCTGTGTTGTAGGTCAAGATGGCCATGGCTGTGGAGACCAAGCCCAGGCTCAGAAGGGAAAGTCCTTGAGAGGGACTAATGGGCAGGAGTCTTTCCCCCCGGGCCAGGCAGATTAGGGTCAGGACCAGGCCCGTAGACAGGATGATATAGAAGGTGGTGACCACAGGGGACAGGGACTGGAGGTCCTTGTG
The DNA here is from genome assembly GCF_900120405.1 of Urinicoccus massiliensis. Classification (GTDB taxonomy): domain Bacteria; phylum Bacillota; class Clostridia; order Tissierellales; family Peptoniphilaceae; genus Urinicoccus; species Urinicoccus massiliensis. The sequence goes on from NZ_LT635493.1 coordinate 860,252, forward strand.
GTCCAAGAGCATGGTGTAGACGGCATAGAGGATGCCCCCTACCAGGGAGATGGCCAGGCCAATGAGATTGACATTGGCTCCGGGGCTCCGGGTTAGGATGTAGAGGGCCAGGACACTAAGGACCAGGCAGAGGATTTTTTTCCCGGACATGGTTTCGTGGAAGAAGAAAAAATTCAAGAGGGTGACGATAACGGGATAGAGGGCAAAGACAAAGGCCACAATAGAGGCGTCGGTGAAGCGGAGGCCGGCAAAGTAGCAAATGGAAAAGGCCGAATAAAAAAATCCCCCAATGGCAGCCAGGAGAAGGCCCTGCTTTTTACTTATCCGGAAGGATTCCCTGGCCAGGACCAGGTAGACCAAGAGGGCCAGGCCGGCAAAGTAAAAGCGGAAGGTCAGGGTGGCCAAGACGCCATAGCCGGACTCGTAAATTCCCTTGGCCAGGACCCCCATGGACCCAAAGCCTAAAGTTGATAAGATAACACAAATTTCTCCACGAAAAGATTTCATATGGCCCTCCTTTATTTGCCCCAATACTTATTCTATTATAGAGCAAAAAAACCACTTTTAACAAGAAGCTGGTAAGAAAAGTCCAAAAGAAGTCCCCTTTTTAAGAAAGTGGACTGAACTTGTCTATTTAGGAAGTATTGGCTATAATGGTAGAGTATGAAAAGGAGGTTATATGAAATCATTTAAGTTAATAAAAAAAGTCCTTCCTTACTTTAAGCGCTACCAGTCCATCCTCTACTTGGATTTATTTTGTGCAGGTCTTACTACGGCATCGGAAATGATCCTGCCCTTGATTTTACGCTTTATTACCAATACAGGGATGACCAACTTGGAAAGCCTGACGGTGGAGATTATTGTAAAATTGGCCCTGCTGTACTTTGTGGTTAAGACCATAGAAGTGGTGGCGGGCTTTTATATGACCAGTATTGGCCACATTATGGGAGCCAAGATTGAAACCGACATGCGCCACGATGTCTATGCCCACCTCCAAGGGCTCAGCTACCGTTTTTACAATGAAACCAAGGTAGGGCAAATCATGAGTCGTCTCACCAACGACCTTTTTGATATTACGGAATTTGCCCACCATTGCCCGGAAGAATACTTTATTGGCGGCTTAAAAATATTGATTTCCTTCATTATTTTGGCCAAGATTAACCTTCCCCTGACCTTGATGCTCTACAGCCTGATTCCCCTTATGATTATTGGGGCCTCTAGCTACAACCACAAGATGCGCAAGGCCCAAAAGGACCAAAGGGTCCATGTAGGAGACCTGAATTCCACCATTGAAGACTCTCTTTTGGGGATCCGGGTCATTAAGTCCTTTGGTAATGAAGAAGAGGAATTGGAAAAATTCCAAGGGGAAAATGTCAAGTTCCTAGGCATCAAGCGACGGTTTTACAGGTCCATGGCGGGCTTTAATACAGTGACAAAAATTTTTGACGGCCTCATGTACCTGGTGGTGATCCTGGGTGGGGGCCTCTACATGGTAGCCGGCCGGATCCAACCCGGAGACTTGATTGCCTATGTCATGTATGTCAATACCCTCCTGGTTACGGTTCGGAGGATTGTGGAATTTACCGAACAATTCCAAAAGGGGATGACGGGGATTGAACGCTTTAGTGAAATCATGTCTGAAGTGTCTGAAATTAAAGAGCCGGAAAATCCCAAGGCCTTTGACCAAGTCCGGGGAGACATTGTCTTTGACCATGTGGACTTTTCCTATAATGACCAGGAAAGGGTCCTGAAGGACTTTAACCTGTCCATCCGGGCGGGAGAAAATATTGCCATTGTGGGGCCGTCAGGATCTGGGAAGACCACCCTGTGCTCCCTGATTCCACGTTTTTATGACGTGGACCGGGGGTCCATTTCCATTGACGGAATTGACATCCGCCAAGTGAAATTGGCCGACCTGAGAAGCCACATCGGCATTGTCCAACAAGACGTCTACCTCTTTTCTGGTACGGTCTATGAAAACATCCTCTATGGAAAAATGGAGGCCAGCCGGGAAGAAGTGGTCCAAGCAGCCAAACTGGCCGGGGCCCATGACTTTATCCAAGAACTCCCCCAAGGCTATGACACCTATGTGGGGGAAAGGGGTCTGATGTTGTCCGGGGGACAAAAACAGCGAATTGCCATTGCCCGGGTCTTTTTGAAGAATCCTTCCATTTTGATTTTAGACGAAGCCACCTCGGCCCTGGACAATAAGAGTGAAGTGGTCATCCAGGACTCCCTGGAAAGGCTGTCTAAAAACCGGACCAGCCTCACCATAGCCCACCGGCTCACCACCATTCAAAATGCGGACCGGATCCTGGTTATGACCCAGGATGGAATTATAGAAGAGGGAAGCCATGAAAGCCTTATGGCCATGAAGGGCGAATACTACAAACTCTATACAAAAAATGGTCGTAATATAGAAAGTATCGGTCAAAAAGACTAGAAGGTCCATGGACCTCAAAAGATGCCTAAGGCAATTCAGCCTGGCATCTTTTTTTAAATTAGGGGAGAATTTTGTATTTCATAAATAAAAATCAATTTCAATTTATTGGAGAAAAGAGGAAAAAGGAAAACGTGGAAAAAGGCAGAAAATAGATACCCACATGGGTATATTTTCTTAAAATCAGTAAAGAATTTATTACAGATTTGTTGCAAAGAAAAACCATCTAGTATATAATATATGTGCAAAGGTCGATATGTTCCCGGGAAACTTGTTGACCATTGACAGTTCGTTATTTTATATCATGAAAAATAGGAGGCGTAAACTTGAAAAAATATTTAAAATATTTTCCTCTCCTAGCCTTATACATTGCAGTGGCCAATTCACAAAGTGTCTATGCAATGCATATCATGGAAGGATTCTTACCTAAAAAATGGGCCTTGATTTGGTTTATCATTGCAGCCCCATTTGTTATTTACGGCTTAAAGAAAATTACTGAAATTGGAAAAAATAATCCGGACAAAAAATTACTACTTGCTCTAGCAGGTGCCTTTGTCTTTTTACTTTCATCTTTAAAACTGCCATCAGTTACCGGATCTTGTTCTCACCCAACAGGTGTTGGTTTGGGGATTACCATTTTCGGACCGGCCCCCATGTTTGTCTTGGGAACCATTGTTTTGATTTTCCAAGCCCTACTCCTGGCCCACGGTGGTTTAACAACCCTGGGAGCCAATGCCTTTTCCATGGCCATTGCAGGACCTATTGTAGGTTACCTGGTTTACAAGGCCCTTCGCAAGGCAGGGGTTAAGGACTTAGTAGCTGTCTTTATTACAGCAACCATTGCCGACTTATTTACCTATGTAGTCACAAGTTTCCAACTGGGTCTTGCTTTCCCAGCCGGCAACATGATGGGTGAAGTGGTTAAGTATCTTGCAATCTTTGCCACAACTCAAGTGCCCATCGCTATTATGGAAGGTATCTTAACTACTTTAATCTATGATAAGGTTAAAGAATACGGAGGGGCAGGTGAATTCGTTGAAAAAGTCAACTAAAATTATCCTAGTCATTATCATGTTGGCCCTTATCATCGGACCTCTATATGCCGTTTCAAATGGTGAATTCGGAGGATCAGATGATGCAGCAGAAGGCCAAATCACAGAAAGTAACCCAGACTATGAGCCATGGTTTGAGCCACTGATTGAACCCAAGTCTGGTGAAATCGAATCTCTATTGTTCGCATCTCAAGCAGCCTTTGGTGCCATTATTATCGGCTACTACCTAGGCTACAACAAGGGAAAGAAAAATGCCTCAAATTGACTCTTTGGCATATAATAACGGGTTAAGCCAAAAAAACCCATGGATTAAGGCGAGTATCGGTATCTTTTTACTGGTACTCGCTCTTGTCAGTGAATCCATTTTATGTCACCTGGTCATTATGGTCCTCTTGTTTGCCAGCCTGACCCTGGTAGCCAAGTTGCCGGCCAGGAGGATAGCCAAGCTCTATACCCTCCCCCTGGTCTTTCTCTGTATGAGCCTCTTGGCCATGGTCCTATCCTACCAGGCTGACAAGATTGACTACCTCTTCTTTGCCAAGCCCTTCCATTTGGGCATCAACTATGCCGCTGTGGAAGTGGCCAAAAAGACCTTTTTTCGGTCCATGGCAGGAATTTCGGCCACCTATTTTATGGCCCTGACCATTCCCATCAACCAAATGATCTACCTTTTAAAGTCCCTCCACACACCGGAGGCCTTTATTGAACAAATGGTTTTAATGTACCGCTTTATAGCCATCTTTTTTGAAGAACTCCACACCCTGGAAAGGGCCTTGATTTTAAGAGGGGGCTACAGGAACAAGTCTCTTATGATCAAGTCCTCCTCCATCATTGCCGGGGCTCTTTTCGACTCCATGATGAGGAGTTTTACCAGCTATAAGGTGGCCCTGGACTGTAAGCTGTTTGACGGACACTTTTATTTATAGGAGGACCTATGTTAAGACTAGAAAATGTATCCTACGCCTACCAAAAGGGTGGCGAAGATGCCCTTAAAAATTTAAATATGGACTTTAGCAAGGGGTCTTGTGTAGGTCTTTTGGGAGAAAATGGTGCCGGGAAATCCACGATTTTCTTGAACATGTTGGGGATTTACCGCCCCAGTCGAGGGAAGATCTACTACCGGGACCAAGAGCTTGTTTACAGCAAAAAAGCCCTGAATGACTTTCGGTCCAAGGTGTCCATGGTCTTCCAAGACCCGGACCAACAAATTTTTTACTCTAATGTAAAGGACGACATTGCCTTTGCCTTGAAGAATCAAAAAATGGATCCAGACCTCATTGAAGAAAAGGTCCAAAAGTCCATGGAAGCTGTAAACATCACCCACCTGGCCAACCGCCCGGTCCACTACCTGTCCTATGGGCAAAAAAAGAGGGTGGCCATTGCGGGAATCTTGGCCATGGATTGTGAAACCATTCTTTTTGACGAACCCACAGCCGGCCTGGACCCCTCTATGACAGAGTCCATCAAGGAACTCTTGGCCAGCCTGGTGGCCCAAGGCAAGAAGCTCATTGTCAGCTCCCACGACATGGACTTTATCTACCAAGTTTGTGACTATGTCTATGTCATTAGCCATGGGCAAATGGTGACCGAAGGAAGCATTGACCAAGTTTTCTTAAATGAAAAAGCCATCCAGGAGGCAGGATTGATTCCGCCAACCCTGGTTCGGATGCACCTTCATGGGAAGACCCCCCTCTTTAAAAAGGAAGAAGACCTCTACGCCTATTTAAGAGAAAGAGCCGAGGAGAGTCATTAAATAAGATAGAGACCGTTTAAGCCGGTCTCTTTTTTTACTGGGAAAAAGTATTTTCTCTGGGGGCCTTTCGTGGTATAATAAAGGGCAAGAAGATTGCGGCTGTAGTTCAATGGTAGAATATGAGCTTCCCAAGCTTAGGATGTGAGTTCGATTCTCATCAGCCGCTCCAAAATTTAAAGACCGATAAGTGTTGAAAAACTCAATACTTATCGGTCTTTTTTTCTATTTTTCCGTCTAGGGTTGGCCTTCCTTGAAATGAACTCTTGACTTATCTTCATGTTAAGTCAGGAGAATAGGAATCTTAAGGGGGTGAGAAAATGAAGCAAGATAAGTTAAATAGGGTCAAGACTTTCTTTAAAAAAGAGTAAACATTGAAGGCCTACTTTTCTTTTACACTTCTTCCTTCCTTTACAAAGAAAATTGGAAAGACTAGGGATAGACCCTCTAAAGGGCTATTTTTAGGGAAAAAATATTTTACACAATCTTTACATAGACCAGGTTTTTATCTTTACATTGGGGCCGGTAGAATAAAGACATACTTTGAATGTTTGAAAGGAGAAAGTAAAAATGAAAAAAAGAATTTCTGCAATCCTACTTGCAGTCAGTATGCTTTTAGTCGCTTGTGGCGGCGGAGGAAGCAAGAATGCCAACAATGGAGGCAACAATGCCCCAGCCCCAGCTGAAGAATCCGCCTTAGAAGGATCTATTACATCAGCTGGCTCTTCTGCTCTTTTGCCCCTAGTTGAAGATGCTGCCAAGGCCTTCCAAGATGAAAATCCAAAAGTTTCCATCAGCGTCAGTGGTGGAGGATCTGGAGCTGGTTTAAAACAAGTGTCTGAAGGAGCCATTGACATTGGAAACTCTGATGTCTATGCAGAAGAAAAATTGGACCAAGCTCAAGCAAAAGACCTGGTAGACCACAAGGTTTGTGTTATTACCATGGCCCCGGTTGTCAACAAGCTAGTTGCTGAAAAGGTAACAGACCTAAGTCAAGACCAAATGATTGGCATCTTTACTGGTAAAATCACCAACTGGAAAGAAGTGGGGGGACCAGATGAAAAGATCGTTCCAATTTCCAGGCCATCCACTAGTGGAACCCGGGCCCTATTTGAAAAATACGCCTTGAAGGGGGAAAAGCAAATTGACGGATCTTTAGAAACTGACGATTCTGGGACCCTCTTACAAACTGTTGCAGACACTCCAGGAGCCATTGGCTACCTAGCCCTGTCCTATCTACAAGACGAAAACCCCGATGTAAAGACAGTCAAAATGGACGGAGTAGAACCAACTTTAGAAAACACCTACAATGGAAAATACCCAGTATGGGGTTATGAACACATGTACACCAAGGGTCAACCCAAGGAAGTTGCAAAAGCCTTCTTAGACTATATTATGGGCGATAAATATGGTCAAGCTGTTGAAAAAATGGGTTACGGCGTAACTTCTAAAATGCAAGTTGAACGCTAAAAATCCTATGACTTCTTATCAAAACGTGGAAAGCAAAGTTTCCATTATTGAAAAGAAACAAAATAAACGTCTAGTAGACAAGGCTGTCCGAGGTGGTATTAGCTGCCTCGGTATTGCCGTTGTAGGGCTTATGATTTTAATCACCCTATTTTTAGCCTACAGGGGAATCCAATTATTTACCCGATACCACCATTCTCTAGGGGAGTTTCTCTTCTCCTCGGATTGGGCGCCCAACGATTCCATGGAAGGTGGTGGAAAGGTTGGATCAGCTGTTTATTTTGTCGGTTCGATTTTAACTTGTGGGATTGCTCTTTTAATTGCAGCCCCATTTTCCATTACTGTTTCTGTTTTTATCTCGGAACTGGTTCCCGACAAGACCAAGGCTTTTTTCCAAATGCTAGTGGAAATTTTAGCGGGAGTTCCATCTATTATCTATGGTTGGATGGGGTTGACGATTTTAGTTCCCTGGTTAAAAGAAATCAGTGGACGGCCCCATGGATTTTCTGTTATGGCAGGGGCCTTGGTTTTGGCCCTAATGGTCCTACCAACCATGATTACCCTATGTAAGGATAGTTATCGAAGTGTACCAGAAGCCCAAAGATTGGCCGCCTATGGCCTAGGGGCCACCAAGTTTCAAATGATTAAAGATGTCATCTTGCCTACAGCTAAGACAGGGGTCTTTACAGCCTTTGTTTTGGGTCTGTCCAGGGCCTTTGGAGAGGCCTTGGCTGTAGCCATGGTTATTGGGAAAACCAGGGCTTTTCCGGCAGACCTTCTCTCTCCAACAACCAACCTGACTTCTGCCATTGCGTCTGATATGGGGGGAGCCATGGAAGGGGGAGAATATAATGCAGCTCTTTGGGCTATGGCCTTGAGTCTTTTTGTCATCTCCTTGGTTTTTGTCTTTATCATTGGGAAAATTGGAAGTCGAGGTAGAGTAAATGATTAAAAATGCTGTAGACTTAAAAGTCATTGAAAATGCAAAAAAGAAGGATGCTCTAGCCAGAACCCTGGTTAGCATATTTGCCCTCTTGTTTTTTATCGTGGTAGGATTTTTTGTCTTCTCTGTTATTTTTAGGGGACTTAGAGACTTTGACCTATCCTTTTTCGGAGGACGGCGAGGCCTTCTGGGAGTTCTGTGGAACACGGTTTATCTAACCATCCTATCTCTTTTAATCTCAGTGCCTTTGGGGCTAGCAACAGGAATCTACCTGTCCTATTATTCTGATAGCAAGTCAGCTTTAAATACCATCCTAAGAGCGGGTCTAAGAACCCTATCGGGTCTTCCCTCTATTGTGGTAGGCTTGTTTGGCTACCTGGCCTTTGTTCTATTCACTGGGACCCAATGGTCCTTGTGGGCTGGGGCCTTGACGGTATCCATCTTAAATATTCCTCTCATGGCCACCTCTACAGAGGAAGCCTTGGATGAAATTGACTCCTCCATTTACTTTGGATCCATGGCCTTGGGAGCCACCAGGGAACAAACCCTTATCCACGTCTTACTTCCCCAATGCCTTTACAGGCTGGTAACTGGGGTTGTCCTTTCTGCCGGCCGGGTTGTTGCAGAAGCAGCTGCCTTGATGTATACGGCTGGATCCACATCAGATATTCTTTTTTCAGGCGTTGATTTTAATTCTCCCTTAAATGCCTTTAACCCCAACCGACCGGGGAAAACTCTAGCCCTACACATCTGGGGAGCTAGAACTCAAGCCCACCATGCAACTGCTTCTCAGGAAGCCAATGTCGCTTCAGCCCTTTTGTTACTTTTAGTTGTTGCCATTAGCCTGACAGCCTATTTCGTAAAAGTCCACTGGAGCAAAAAATTAGAAGGAGGGAAGAACCAGTGAAATTTGAAGCTCGCGATGTCGACCTTTACTATGGCAGCAAGCAAGCCCTAAAAAAGATCAACATGGACATCGAAGAAAAAGAAGTAACGGCCCTAATTGGGCCTTCTGGCTGTGGTAAGTCCACTTTTTTAAAGATTCTCAACCGTCTTCATGACCTTAACCCCAATGTTCGGATTGAGGGAGATGTCAAGCTAGATGGCAAGGATATCTTCGCAGAAATGGATCCCATTGAAGTTCGTAGACGGGTGGGGATGGTCTTTCAAAGTCCCAATCCCTTTGCCAAGAGCATCTACAATAATGTAGCCTATGGCCTAAAATTGGCTGGAATTAAAAACAAGACAGAGCTGGATGACCGGGTGAAAAAAGCCTTGGAAGACGCAGCCCTTTGGGATGAAGTTAAAGATCGATTAAATTCTTCAGCCCTGGGTATGTCTGGGGGGCAACAACAAAGGCTTTGTATAGCCAGAGCCCTGGCCCCGGGACCAGAAGTTCTTCTCATGGATGAACCAACTTCAGCCCTGGACCCCATTTCCACCAGTAAAATTGAAGACCTCTGCCATAGCTTAAAGCAACACTACACCATTGTCATTGTCACCCATAATATGCAACAAGCCCTTAGGGTCAGTGACAAGACGGCCTTTTTCCTCTTGGGAGAAGTCATAGAAATGAACGAAACCCAAGAGCTTTTCTCCAATCCAAAAGAAGCCCAAACATCCAAATACATCACAGGGAGGTTCGGTTGATGAGAGAGAGATTTATTGACGACTTAAACCGTCTAGAAACTTTGAATTTTGACATGTTCCGGATGGGGGAACAATCCCTACAACTCCTCCAAAAGCTCATAACAGAAAAAGACCGGACCCTTTGCAATCGAATTTCAGAAATAGAAGGAGCCATGGACGAAAAGAAAAAGCAAGTGGAAGGCTTGGCCATGGCCCTAATTTTAAGAGAACAACCCGTAGCCCAAGACTTGGCCTTGATTACAGCCTCCCTAGGGGTTGTAGTAGACCTGGAAAGAATCAGTGACCAGTCCCGAGACATTGCCTTTATTTTAGACCATCCTGGTCAATTGGAAAATAAAGAAATGGACAGCCTGGCCAAACTTACCAAGCAGGCCTATGAAATGTTTCGCCTGGCCCGCAGGGGCTTTGTGGAAAAGACCAAGTGCCGGGATTTTTTAGAGAGCATGGATGACGAAATGGACCAAGGTTTTGAGGATATTAAAAAAGCCTTGAAGGAAAACCCCCATGCCCAGGACCTAGATCTTTTATTGGTGGCAAAATACCTGGAGAGGATTGGGGACCACTGTGTAAATATCGGGGAATGGGTTGACGCATCCTTGGCCTAGAAAGGCTCAATTTGTGCTATAATAAAGATAAGAAAGCCGAGGTGGTGGAATGATTTATGTTGTGGAAGATGACAACAGTATCCGAGAGTTAATTTTATACGCCCTGGAGGGGCAAAATTACGAGGTTAAAGGTTTTGGCAAGCCCTCTGATTTTTGGAAGGGGATGGAGGAAGAAAAACCTCAATTGATTCTTTTGGATATCATGCTCCCAGAGCAGGATGGGATGGATATTTTAAAAAAACTCAAGAGCCAAAGCCAAACCAGGGACCTGCCGGTGATTATGTTGACGGCAAAAGATTCTGAATATGACATGGTTCGAGGCTTGGACACAGGGGCAGACGACTATATGACCAAGCCCTTTAGGATGATGGAATTGTTGAGCCGGGTTGGGGCTGTCTTGAGACGGTCCGGGCTGCAAAAGGAGTCTATTTTAAGCCTGGGGAAGTTGGAAGTGGATCGGTCCCGGCACCTGGCCAAGGTCGACGGCCAAGAAGTGGACTTGACCCCCAAGGAATTTGATATTCTATGGATTCTCATGTCCCGACCCGGCTATGTCTTTTCCAGAGATACCCTCTTTCAAAGGATTTGGGGGACAGATTTTGCTGGAGAAAGCCGGACTTTAGATGTTCATATGGGGTCTCTAAGACAAAAACTAGGTCAAGAAAAAGACCACATTCAAACAGTGCGTGGTCTGGGGTATAAGATTCTATGAAGGGAAAACTCAGCAAGCAAATTTTTACCTCTATCCTAAAAATCAGCGGCCTGGTTCTTCTGGCCTGCCTGGTCCTTGGTGGAGGTATTTTTTACTATGGTTACAACCACCGTATCCAACAAGAACTCTATAAACAAGCTCTTTACCTTTCTTATACCATCAATGGGAAAAAGCCTGGGGAGATTCAAAAGCTGCCTGAAAACAAAGACCGGGTGACCCTTCTAGATCGTAACGGTCGGGTCCTTTATGACAACCAGGTAGACCCCAGTCATTTAAGAAGTCACTATGACCGGCTGGAATTTCAAAAGGCCCTTAAGGAGGGATTTGGCTTTGTCCGCCGTTTCTCTACTACCATGGATAAGCAGACTATCAACTATGCCTACAAGATGCCTGATGGCCGAGTCTTAAGGGTTTCTAAACAGGTAGACAGCCTCTTTAACCCCTTTCTCCAAGGGATCATTCCCTTGGCCATTGTTTTAGGTTTTCTCCTTCTCTTAACCAGCCTTGCAGCAAAACAATTAGTCCAAGAAATTGTCCGGCCCATTAACCATATTGACCTGGACCATCCCACTGACCAGGCCCTCTATGAAGAAATTTGGCCCTTGGTTCAAAGGATTTCCATGCAAAATAAGGCCCTGGACAGGACCCTGGCTCGGGAAAGGGAAAGGCAGGAGGAATTCCAATGGATGGTGGACCACATGTCTGAAGGACTCCTCTTGGTGGATGACAAGGAGAGGATCGTCTCCTTTAACAACAGCGCCCTCTACCTCCTAGAAGGCCACAAGGTTAGACGGGGAGAACACTTTCGAAATCTGCGGGTGGACCCAGGTTTGGAAATGGATATCCGGTCCGGCCTCCAGGGCCACCGGAGTCGGAAGATTTTTAAAAGAGAAAACGGCAGCTATGAAATCAACATCCATCCCATTGCTCAAAATGACCGGATTAGCGGTGCTGTTGTCCTAGTTTTAGACGTAACCCAAAGGGAAGAGCTGGAACAATACCGCCGGGAATTTACGGCCAATGTCAGCCACGAACTCAAGACTCCCCTAACCTCCATTATGGGTTTTGGAGAACTCTTGGGCCAGGGCTTAGTTAAAGACCAAGACATCCACCGGGTAGGCAACCGAATTGAGTCAGAAGCCAAACGACTTATGGACCTGGTATCTGACCTCTTGAAACTCTCTCAAATTGAAGAAGGGGGAGACATCTTTAAAAAGGGTTGCTTTAGCCCTCAAGAAGTAATCCAATCCGTCCTGGACCACCTCAAGGAAATTGCTGAAAAGAAGGACATCCAGTTGATTTTTTCCGGAGAAAGTAGTACATTGGTGGGGCAAAAAAAGTTATTTTACGAAATGGTTTATAACCTAGTGGACAACGGAATTAAGTATGCCAAGGGCCCAGGCTATGTCCAAGTGGACTTAGAGGAAGACTTAAACAGCATCCAATTATGGGTCAAAGACAATGGCCCGGGAATTGAACCCGAGGACCAACCACGGATCTTTGAACGCTTTTACCGGGGGGACAAGTCCCACTCTTCAGAAATCAAGGGGACGGGGCTGGGGCTATCTATTGTCAAGCATGCAGTAAAGGTATTTGAGGGAACCATTGACTTAAAAAGTTCCAGTAATGGAACCACTTTTCACATGGAATTTCCCAAAACCCGTTGATCCACTGGCTAGAATCAAGGAGGATTGGGAATGAAATTTAAACAAGGGCAAGAATTTACCTATGAAAGAAGCTTTACAAAAGAAGATGTAAAAGGTTTTATTGACCTGGCCCACTACACCGGTCGCCACCATGAGGAGGAAAACCAAGATGGAGAGGTTATGATCCAGGGCCTTTTAACGGCAACCCTCCCCACCAGCCTGGGAGGTCAGTACGACCTCTTGGTCTACCAAATGCACTATAACCTGACCAAGCCCGTCTATACCGGGGACCACATTGTCTGTCGAATCCGGGTGGACCAGGCGGAGGAAAAAAGGGGCAGGGTCTACTACAAGCTGGGCTTTTCTTGCAAGAACCAAAAAAACCAGGAGGTCTTGTCTGGCTACCTCAAGGCCATTGAATTAAATTTTGACTAAGGATAAACCTTGAGATGGTTTTATTTTAGGATCTTAAGGATTGTGTCACAGGATTTTTTAATATCTTCATTAAAGACTTTATAAAAAATTTTGTCCTTATTGATAGAGTAATTGGCGTCATAGTATTTGATCATCAAGTCTTTAATAATAAGGTCGAAGTTTTCTTCATCCAGCAACTTCAAATAATTTTCGTATCTCTTTGGATTTATATACCTCTTTAAATGTTCAAATGCCGAGATAATCTCTTCTTTTTTCTCCAATCCATAGTCACTTAAATAGTCGGACTTAATTCGCTCTGCCCTTCTTTCAATGGTGTCCTCAATTAAAAAAACTTTATCCGTTTGCGCCATGGCCCTTATAAGTTTCGCAGGAAGATTTAGGCTTCCTATGCGTGGGGACTCTCCCTCTACAAAGACCGGACCTTGTTTAAAACTCTTAAAGCTTTCCATAAGCTCCGACTCAAAGGTCTTTTGAGAAGGCTGCAAGCCCATGCCTACTCCCCCAAAGAGGGAGCCCCTGTGTCTTGCAAGGCCTTCAAGGTCAAGGACATTCTCCCCGCGCTTCCTGAGCTCCTTTAAAATTTCCGTCTTGCCACAGCCGGTGTAGCCCTTAAGGACCACATACTTGTAGTCCTGAAAGGTGTCCATAAAGTTAAGGACATATCTTCTATAGGACTTGTATCCATGATTTAACTTGTAGACCTTGTGTCCCAGGGTCTTTAAGAGATTAAAAAGTGCAGTAGAGCGAAAACCTCCCCTAGAACAAAAGAGGACAACTTCATGGTCTTCTTCCATTTGGGAAATGCGCCTATAGTAATCCGTAAGCTTAGGTGCAAAAAACTCCACACCTTTTTCCTTTGCTCCCTTTATATCTCCTGATACATAGAGAGTACCTACAATTTTTCTCTCCTCATTTGAAAGTAGAGGCATGGATATGGCTCCTAAAATTGTTCCGTCTTCAAACTCTTCTTCACTTCGCAAGTCAATAAAGATAGGATTTTTAAATTTTAAAATTTCTTCATAATCTGTCGCTTTAAACATAGTTTTATTATAGTAGTTTTAAAAATTTTTTTAAAGTGTTATAGTGAGTGTAGAGGTGAAATGATGAAGCTTCAAGTATGCGGAGGTTGTAATGCAAAAATTTCAGCTTCCTCTTTAAAAGCAACTTTAGACCTATTGGAAGTATTTAAGAGAAAGGAAGTCCTGGAAGGATTTGCAAAAAATGACGATGCCGCCATTATAAAATTAAGTGACGATATGGCAGTGGCACTTACCTGTGACTTCTTTCCTCCAATGGTAGAAGACCCCTTTGCCTTTGGAGAAATTGCAGCGGCCAATGCCCTGTCAGATATTTATGCCATGGGTGGCGAGCCTGTGGCCGCACTTAACTTAGTCTGCTTTCCAGAAGAGGAAGACAGAAGTATTTTGGAAGAAATATTAAAGGGCGGAGCGGGAAAACTTAAAGAGGCCCAGTGTAGCTTGGTGGGGGGCCATTCCATTCACGACCCGCGGATAAAATATGGACTTTGTGTCATGGGAACTTTAAATCCCAAAAAAATTTACACCAACAACTCTTCAAGAGTGGGGGACAAATTAATACTTACAAAGCCCTTGGGAGTTTCCCTACTCTCATCTGCAAGGACTGTGGGTGAATGTGAGGACAAGTACTTTAAAGGTGCAGTGGAATCCATGAGGACCTTAAACAAGTATGCCTGGGAAATACTTAAAAAGTATAAAGTAAATGCCATGACCGATGTGACAGGCTTCGGCCTCATAGGCCACTTAAGTGAAATGGTCTCAGACACAGCTGTAATTTATTCAAAGAATTTAAACATACTTCCCGGGGCCAAGGAGGCTGCAGAAGAATTTCTCTTTACCGCAGGAGGTCAGCGCAACAGAAAGTCTTACGGCGACTTGGTGGACTTTGAAATCCAGGACTTTGCCTTGGAAGAAGTCCTTTTTGACCCTCAAACATCAGGTGGACTTTTGGCAGCAGTTTCAGAAGACGGAGATAAAGTTTTGGAAGAGTTGAAGGCTGCAGGAATTCCCGCAGCAATTGTGGGAGAAATAATTCCCCCTCAAGATAAAAAAATAATAGTGAGGTAAAAAATGAAAGAAATCGATGCACTTGGACTTCTTTGCCCAAGACCTGTAATACTTGCGAAAAAGTTAATTAAAGAAGAAAAGCCCGAGGAATTTGTAGTCCTGGTAGATAATGAAATCGCCACGGAAAATCTCTCCAAGATGGCGGACCAATTGGGCTACGACACAAGGGTGGAAAAGGAAGACAAGGTCTACAAGGTAAACTTTAAAAAAAATAAGGACAAAAAGCTTGAACAAGACTACAACAAGGACGAATTTATTGTCGTCTTTTCATCAGATGAACTTGGCCTAGGGGATGAGGAATTTTCCAAAAAACTTTTGGAAGGATTTGTCTACTCCCTTTCGGAAAAAGACCAAGTCCCCACCTATGTAGTCCTTTACAATCGCGGTGTTAGACTTTCCACAATTAATGAAAACACTGTAGCCGACCTTAAAAAGTTGGAAGCAAGGGGCACGACTGTCCTCTCCTGCGGTCTTTGCCTAGGCAACTACAAGTTAAAAGAGGAGCTTAAGGTGGGGCAAGTGACAAATATGGACAAGATTGTAGACCTGCAAATACGCTACAGGACAGTGAAGCCCTGTTGACTTACAAACTTTTAACCTTTAAGTCGGCAAACCATGCCATGGAAGCGGAGAAAAAGACCAAGGACTTAAAGACCCGCCTCATCACCCTCCCCTCTTGGATCACATCGGACTGCGGCTTCGGTCTTAAAGTGGGAGAAAATTTGGAGGCCGTTGTAAAAATTTTAGGCAGAGAAAATATAGAAGGAATTTACGATCTCAAATGATTTACTTGGACAATGCATCCACAAGTTTAATAAAACCTGAGTCAGTAGGCCTTGCCGTTATGGAAGGCATAAACTCTCGTCATTTTGCAAACCCCAACAGAGGCTCCTATGAAATGTCTTTAAACTCTTTAAGAGCCCTTTACGATTTAAGAGAAGAGTTGGGCGAACTTTTCGGCGTGGAGGCACTGAAGGTGGCCCTCTGTGCAAATGTCACCACTGCCCTTAACTTGGTTTTCAATGCACTTTTACATGAAAAAGACCACATAATCACTTCAATGGCAGAACACAATTCCGTCCTTCGTCCTTTAAATCACTTAAAACTTAAAGGAGTGGAAGTGTCCTACCTGCCTTTAGCAGGAGATAAAATCGACTTAAGCTACCTAGATAAACTCCTTCAAAAAAACACAAAGGCAGTGTGTCTTACAGCAATGTCAAATGTATCGGGACAGGTTACCCACTTAAAAACCGCGGCAGACTTTTGTAAAAAACACGGACTTATTTTAATCGTAGACGGAGCACAGGCTGCAGGTACCATGGACTTAAATTTAAAAGATTTTGACCGCACCGTCCTTTGTTTCACGGGCCACAAGTCCCTTTACGGACCGGAGGGCACGGGAGGCATTGCCCTAAAAGGAGATATAAAATTTGAAGAAGTCTTCTCAGGCGGTGGCGGAAATTCAAATGACGACCACCAAAGCCCATTTATGCCTGACATCTTTGAATACGGCACTATAAATGTCCATTCCAACCTAGGACTTTTGGCTGGAGTAAGGTATCTAAAGTCAATAGGCCTTGATAAAATTTCAAGAGACCTCTTTGAACTTTCATCCTACCTTTACAAGTCCTTGAAGTCTTTGGAAGGCCTAAGGCTTTATGGAGACCACGCCGATCCCCACGGCCCCATTGTGTCCTTTAACTACAAGGACTATTCTTCAGAGGAAGTGGCGGACCTACTTTGGCAAAGGGGAGAGATTGCCACCAGGGCGAAACTTCACTGTGCCCCTCTTTTTCACAAGGCCATGGGCACGGATAAAAGAGGTATGGTGCGAGTGTCCCTCTCCACCTTCAACAGCCTTGAAGACGTGGACAAACTGATTGAAAAATTAAAAAATATCCCTTAATTACAAGTGGATATTAGTCTAAAATTTTTTAAACCATTCTAAAGAATATAGTCCCCATGGACATAAAAAAGCTATGGTAATACCATAGCTTTTTTTGTCATTTGATGACTTTAGTCAGTTGAGCACGCAAAGCGTGCGAAACAAAAAACTACCCGCTATGCGGGTAGGCAACAAAAGGTTATACCAAAAATCACCTCAGCATTATAATAGAGTTGTTCAGACCTAAAATAATGAAGAGGTGACTTAAATGGCTCAAAAGGCAAATTCATTATCACACACAAAGTGGATGTGTAAATATCATATTGTCTTTACACCAAAGTATAGACGAAAAATAGTATTTAATCAATACCGAGATAGTTTGGGAGAAATATTTAGGACATTATGCAAATACAAAGGAGTAGAAATAATAGAAGGACATTTAATGCCAGATCATGTGCATATGTTAGTTAGTATTCCCCCAAAAATATCAGTGTCAAGTTTCATGGGATACTTGAAAGGAAAAAGTGCACTAATGATGTTTGACAAGCATGCAAACCTAAAATACAAATTTGGAAACAGACATTTTTGGGCAGAGGGATATTATGTAAGTACGGTAGGATTGAATGAACAAACAATAGCAAAGTATATAAGAGAGCAAGAGCAACACGACATAGCAATGGATAAATTAAGTGTAAAAGAATACGAAGATCCATTCAAAAGAAGATGAAGTAAAGCCCTTTCAGGGCTAGCTAAAGAGGCAAAAACAATAAGGTTTGAACAAAGTGAAAACCAGCGCCTTGAGACGCTGGTTGGTATTACTCGGGCTTATAGCCCGTGATCAAACCACCCGTTTGACGGGTGGTTATGATTTGTGGGCCTAAAAAACGAAAAGAGCTCTCAAGTGCAAATGTGGTATAATAATAAAAAAGGGGGTTTCTATGACATCGAAAATATTAATTGTGGACGATGAACAGTCCATTGGAGAGATTATTTCCTATAATTTACATAAGGAAGGTTTTGAAGTTGAAAATGCCTATGATGGCCTAGAATGTTTGGAAAAATTGGGGCAAAAAGAATTTGACCTAGTCTTACTGGATGTGATGATGCCTAAGTTGGATGGCTTTCAAACCCTGAAGAAAATCCGCCAAGACAGCCGGATTCCCGTGATTATGTTGACGGCCAAGGAAGAGGAAGTGGACAAGATTTTGGGCCTGGAATTGGGGGCAGACGACTATGTGGTTAAACCATTTTCCATGCGGGAACTCATTGCCCGGGTCAAGGCCAACCTCCGCCGCTTGGACTATGAAAGTGAACGGGGAGATGACAAGGTCTTGACCCATGGAGACCTGACTATTGACCTGGCCAAGTATGAGGTTAAAAAGAAGGGGCAGA
This sequence comes from Urinicoccus massiliensis, assembly GCF_900120405.1. Lineage (GTDB taxonomy): Bacteria > Bacillota > Clostridia > Tissierellales > Peptoniphilaceae > Urinicoccus > Urinicoccus massiliensis. The sequence continues at coordinate 878,334 of NZ_LT635493.1, forward strand.
TTATTGACTTGACCCTGCGGGAGTTCGAACTCTTAAAATTTTTGGCCCAAACACCAGACCAGGTCTATTCCCGGGAGGAACTTTTGGAAAAGGTCTGGGGTTATGAATACTATGGCGACATCCGGACGGTGGATGTTACAGTCCGTCGCCTCCGGGAAAAAATTGAAGACCGGGGCGGAGATTTTCGCTACATCTTAACCAAACGCGGTGTAGGTTATTACTTCGGAGGATAAGATGCTGTCCAGTTTCAAGGCTCGATTTATCTTTATTTATCTCATTTTAATCTTAATCTGTATGGCCATTGTAGGGACCTTTTTGATTAACCGCCTGGAAATTTCCCAAATGAAGACCATAGAAAGGGAAATGAATGAAACCATTGACTCCATGGTGGCTTCCGCCGGTTACCTGCAAGATGGCCAATGGGACAAGGAAGCCGGTCTCTTGCAAAACACCATTGACGGCTGGAGACTGTCCTCGACAGAATCCGTCTATATTATTTCCCAAGACCAGGTTCCTGTGATTTTGGCCTCTTCGGTCAATTCCAAGGATGAAATCCAGGGGCAAAATGCCCTGGCCCAAAGGGACCTATCACCGGAAATTATTTTAAAGGCCCTCAAGGGGCATGTGTCTGAAACCACCATCTTGGAAAGCAACCAGGCCCCCATCCGCCACCTGGCCAAGCCAGTTTTTTCAACCGACGGCCAAGTCCAGGGCGTCTTTTACATGACCATGAGCTTGGAACCTGTTTACAGTGTGGTTTCCGATACCAAGGAACTCTTGACCTATGCAACCCTTTTGGGTCTAGCCATTACCACCATCTTGGGATTTTTTATCTCCAATTCAGTAACAGGCCCTGTCCGGGAAATTACCTCCAAGGCCAAGGACCTGGCTGAGGGGAATTTTAACCAGCATGTCCAGGTCAAGAGCAATGATGAAATTGGCCAAATGGCCTCCATGTTCAACTATTTAACGGGAGAACTCAAGGAGACCATGGACAAGATGGATATTGAGCGGTCCAAGCTCAACACCATCTTCCACTACATGGCCGAGGGGGTGGTGGCCATTAACCGGGACAACTACCTGATCCACATCAACCCCATTGCCAAGGAAATTTTAAAGCTGCCGGAAGAAGTCCTATCCGGAGAGAAAAAGGTCCCCATGGGCCAGCTGAACTTGACGGAAATCAACTACTACAATCCCCCTAGCCTGTCTGGGGAAAGACAGGTGGAAATCAACAAGTCCTTTTACAATATCAAGTATGCCCCCTATAAGAACGAGTTGGATGAAAATTCCGGTTTGATTGTGGTTTTCCAAGATATTACCAAGGAACACCAATTGGATGAAATGCGTAAAGAATTTGTGGCCAATGTCAGCCACGAGTTAAAGACCCCCCTGACCTCCATCAAGTCCTATACTGAAACCCTGATGGAGGCCGACTTGGACCCCGATGCCCGGAAGCGGTTTTTGAAGGTGATTGAAAGGGAATCCAACCGGATGGTCTCCCTGGTTCGGGACCTCTTACAACTGTCCAACATGGATAACCATTCCTTGAAGTTGACCTTTGACCGCTTGGACAGCTATGAGGTCATTGAGACAACCATGGAAAGCCTCCTGCCCCTGGCTCAGGAAAAGCAAATCCGCATCCACTTGGATGTGGCAGATGATATTCAAAAAATTTATGGAGACCTCCATGGGGTCCAAAGGATTTTAAACAACATCATTTCCAATGCTATTAAGTACACTCCCCAAGGGGGAGAAGTCAGCATCATGGCCAAAAATCGAGGACCCAGGGTCCTGGTCCAAGTCAAGGATACGGGAATTGGCATCCCTCCCAAGGACATGAAGCGGATTTTTGAACGCTTTTACCGGGTGGAAAAGGGTCGGAGCCGGCAAATGGGCGGCACAGGTCTAGGCCTGGCCATTGCCAAGGAGCTTATTGAGGCCATGGGTGGCTTTATTCAATTGAGCTCGGTTTTTGGTCAAGGCACTACGGCCTCACTCTTTTTTAAAGGAGGGGAGTCTTTTTGAAAGAAAGCATTAAGACTGTCCTATTGTGTGGTCTGTCCATCCTCTTGATCTTCATGGTGGCGGAAATTTGGATCCAAATTCCCAGCATAACCAAGGAGACGCAAAAGCAGGAAAATTTTGAAAAAAACCGCCTAAAAATGGAATTGCTGGGACCCAAGGAATTGCTTTTAAGCTTTTCCGATACGGAGCAAACCCTGGTCTATGACATCCAACCCTATTGGACCATGCTGCAGATGGGCCTAAAGGACCTCTATGAAAATGCAGAGGCCAAGGATGTCAGTCCCATGAAGGCGGAGGACTATCGAAAATTTTTACAGGAAGGCCAGGTTCTGAGTTTGAATTTTTCGGGTATTTTGGACCATGGAAACTGGGCCCAACTACTTCAATTGGACCCAGGGACCCTGCCGAAAAAAATTCCCGGCAAGCTCTTGTCCATGGACTTGAGCCTGAATAGGGACCTGTTAATGATTCGGACAGACCGGGGAGCCTTTTTGGTCCGGAGCCACTTAAGGACCCGGGACCTTTTAAAAGACCGGGTTTCCATGGTCTACGACTCCAGACGCTACCGGAATTATACCAGCCTTTGGAAAAAATACGGGGTGGCCAACATGGTCTACATTCCCCGGATCAACACCCAGGCTCCAGAGGACATTCCCCTGGAAAACAAGCTCCAAACCATGTCTGGCCAGGTGCAAAACAACCTGGCCCGGCGGTATTTAAGACAGAACATAGACTATATTCGGGAAATTGTCGAGGACCAGGCCGTAACCTATGTCTATGACCAAAAGGTCCTAAGACTCAACAAAAACGGCTGGTTGACCTACAAGGATGGGCAAAAAAATTCTGATCAGGAAGACAGCCTGGTCCAATCCCTGGATGCTGCCCTGGATTTTATTACCAGCCATACCGGCATGACAGGGTCCCTGTATATTAGCAAGATTGAAAGAATTCAAGACAGGGAAAACCCCGGCTATATTTTTTATTTTAATATGCTGGCCAACCACAAGAGGGTCTACCGGATGGACCAAGACCCCTACCTGGCCCGGCTGGAAGTCCATGGCCAAGACATTAGCCAAATGGACTTCCTCTACCAAAAGCCCATGGAAAGAGAAATCGTCCAAAATGTGGAAATTGCCAAGGAAGTCTTGAGTCCGGAAGAAATTATCGACCAAAATCTCTCTCTCCTGGACCCGGAATCCAAGTCCTTGGAGGAAACTCTAGGTCAATTGAAGTGGATCGACTCGGCCTATGTGGAGTTGGACCCCCCTGGAGGACAAAGGGTCTTAAGGGCAGCTTGGGCTATCAAAATCAAGGATCGGATCTTTTTAATGGACATGGAAACAGGAAGTTTAATCATGGAGGGATAAGTTGGATTGGTCTAGAATAAAAACAATCTTAATTATTGCCCTGGCCCTGGCCAACCTGGCCCTGGGCTATGAGGTTTACCGGCAAAAAATGGCCCTGGCAGGTCCGACGGCCTCCAAGCAGTTCAGTCAAGAACTTTTGGATCTTTTGGCCAGTGAAGACATTAAAATAAGCCCCTCTATCCAGCTCCAGGCGGAAAAGTTAAACTCTTTAAGGGTCCAGTATGAAAACCTAAGTCAAGAGCAGCTCAACCGGGACTTCTTTCACAATGAGGCCCTTTTAAGGCAAAAGACTTTTTCTCTGGCAGATTTAAGCCTCAAGGGGGAAAGTCTCCAGGTCTATGATGGCCGGAAACTCTCCTACCGAAACGACCTGCCCCTGGCCAAGAAAAAAATCAGCAAGGAAGAGGCCAAGACCAAGGCCATGGACTTTTTAAAAGAGAAAAAGTTCAAGACAGACGACCTGGTCCTGGTAAGCAGCCTGCCCTGGCAGGAGGGCTACCAATTGACCTTTAAAAAGGTCTATGAGGGAAGGTTGGTCGAAAGCAGTTATAGTATTTTTCAAGTGGACGGGTCGGGAGTCCACAGTCTTTCCAGGCTCTGGCTGGATATTATCGAGCCTTCCGACAAGGAAGTTGTCATGCCCAGCCCCCAAAAGGCCCTTTTAAGTCTTTTGGACAAACAAGAGGCCCGGGGAAGGACTGTGGTTCGCCTGGAAGCTTGCTATTATTTTAATCCATCCAAACAAGGATACATCGAAGACATTTCCAGGGCCCAACAGGGCCGGGCCATTCCGGCCTGGCGGATCCAATTGGACAACGGCCAGGAAGTCATCGTAGATGTTTTATCATAAAGGAAAATCGAGGAAGTATGAAATTTCAACCATTAATTAGTGGCAGTAGTGGAAATTGTCAGTATATAGAAACAAAAGAAACAAAAATTCTTGTGGATGCAGGGATGACTGGGAAAAAAATCCAAGAGCTCCTGGAGGAAATCCAGGTGGACCCTAGGGACTTGGATGGGATTTTAGTCACCCATGAGCACTATGACCACACCTCGGCTGTGGGGGTCCTGGCCCGGCGCTACGGCATCAAGGTCTTTGCCAATGAAAACACCTGGATGGCCATGGAAAAAACCGTCAAGACTATCCCCTCAGGCCAAAGGCAGGTCTTTACCACCGGGGAAGATTTTCGCATCAAGGACCTCTCCATCCAAACCATTCCCACCTTCCACGACTGTGTCCATGGGACCAGTTTTATTTTGGAAGACGGCAAGACCAAGGTGTCCATGCTCACAGATACAGGTTGGGTGTCTACAACCATGATGGAAAAAATGAAGGGGGCTGACCTCTATTATATTGAGGCCAACCACGATGAAGAAATGCTCCGAACCGGACCCTATTCCTTTGCCCTCAAACAGAGGATTGCCTCCAACCGGGGCCACCTGTCCAACCACCATGCGGCAGATGTCCTAAGTAAGATACTAGAAAAAAAGAAGGAGCACGTAATTTTGGCCCACATGTCTACGGACAACAACGACCCCCTTTTGGCCATTCGGACCTTTAGAGAGGACCTGGCCCTGCACAACATCCATGAGGGCCTCCACTTTACCATGGAGGTAGCTAAAAAGACCAAACCCAGCGACCCATTTCTAGGAAAGGAAGACCAATGAAGATACTATTAACCAATGATGACGGATACAAGGCCCCGGGAATTTATGCCCTGGCCAAGAGGCTTGAAAAAAACCACCAGCTGATTTTGGTGGCACCTGAAGTGGAGCATTCCGGCATGAGCCATTCCATTACCCTCCGCAGGCCCCTGGAAATTCGCAAGGAAAAATTAGAGGGCATCCAAAGTCCCGTTTATTCTGTCCAGGGAACACCGGCAGACTGTGTCCGGGTGGCCCTAAACCACCTGCTAGAAGATGGAGTTGACCTGGTAATTTCAGGTTGTAACCTGGGCTACAATGCCGGCATGGACATCCTCTATTCTGGTACGGTGAGTGCCTGTGCTGAAGCCAACCTCTATGGCTTGCCGGCCATGGCGGTTTCGGCCCAAATGTATAAAAAATTTGAAGCCGACTTTGACCGGGCGGCAGACATTGCCCTGGATATTTTTGAAAGGGTGAAAGAGGACCTGGTGGAAGAAGTCATGACCCTAAACATCAACATCCCCTATGCCATGGGCCAACCAAAAGAAGCGGTGGTTTGCCGGATTGGCCAGCCCATTTACGACAAGTATGAAAGATTTGACCTGGGTGAGTCCGGTTTTGAATTGAAGCTGGTAGGTCGTAAGAAGGACCAATACCAAGAGGGAACCGACCGTTACTACCTGGACCTGGGCCACACCACCATGACCCCCATCAAATACGAATTTAATAACCACAAGCGTCTGGACAAGTGGCGTAGCCTTTGGCAGGACTAAGGAGGATCCATGGAAGTAAGTAAAAAAGTATGGCTGTCTGAAATGGCCATGCTCCTAGTCGCAATGATTTGGGGAGGGACCTTTGTGGCGGCGCAATTCGCCCAAGAAACCATCCCCACTTTTTGGATTTTAGCCATTCGTTTTATCCTGGCGGGCCTGATGATGTCCCTGGTCTTTTGGAAGGAATGGAAAAAACTGGATAAAAAGACCATCCGCTACGGAGCTACTATTGGCCTCTTGTTATTTTCGGGCATTGGGGTCCAAATGGTGGGCCTGCAATTCACCACCCCGGCCAAGCAATCCTTTGTTTTGGTTTCCTATGTCATTATTGTCCCCTTGATGGAGTGGGCCTTTTACAAGAAAAAACCCGCTAAGAAAATTTTTGTCTCCGGGGTCTTGTGCCTGATAGGGGTGGGGCTTTTGAGCCTCAACGACCAGTTGAGACTGAGTTTTGGCGATGCCTGTACCCTGGTCTACGCCCTTGTTTTTTCCGTCCAGGTTTTAAAGGTTGCCGACTATTCTCCCCAGGTGGACTCCCTCATTTTATTTTCCATCTTTCAATTTTTAACGGCAGGGGTCCTGAGCCTTCTTTTGGCCCTGATAACCAGGGAAGTTCTTGTCGTTGAAACTGTTTCGAAAACTTCTTTTTGGGGTATTGTATACCTAACAATCTTTAATACAGCCCTGGCCTTTACCATACAAAATATGGCGCAAAAGTATGCCAGACCGGCCAATACGGCCTTGATTATGGCAACAGAATCTATTTTTGGGGCCCTGGCAGCCTACTTTTTTGCCGGGGAAATCTTTGATTTGAGGAAGATCATAGGTTGTAGTTTGATTTTTATTGCCATATTTTCTGCCCAATTTAATCCCAAGGCCCTGGTGGCCGGAAAGAAAGGAAAAAAACATGACAGACAAGCAAGTACATTTTGAAGAGAGACTAGAATCCACCTTTTCCGTCTGGAAGAGCAGCTTTCTAACCATCCTCTTGGCCTGCCTTCTTGCAGGCTTATTGACAGCAGGAAGCCAGCAATTGAGCTACCAGCTATTTCCTTCCACCAATCCCAAGGTCTTGGTGGAAAGACAACTGGAAGAGAATAAAAAGGCCATAGACCAAGGCAACATCGACGTCAATTGGGGTTTGGGCCTGGGAAGCAAGGTCAAGCTCAGTGTGGCCAACCTGTCCATCCTGGTGGGTCCCTTGGCCAATATGGTGTCCGCCGGCCTATTTGTTGCAATCTACAAGAGGGTCTTGGAGGGAAAACAAGCCCAAGTGGGGGACATCTTTATCTTTTTTAAGAAAAATTTTCCGAGAAACTACTTAATTTGCTTTTTAGTCAATCTGATTTCAACTCTTTTGTCCGCCCTCTACATGATACCGGCCATGATTTTTGGCATCTACATGTTCTTCTGGCCCCTGGCCCTCTACAAGGGACTGGATGGAAATGGCCTTTCTGTTTCCAAGTTCTTCAAGGACAGCCTGGCTGAATCCAATGGTGAAAGAGGAACAATTTTCGCCAAGTTTTTCAAGTACGGGTTTATTGTTTTTGTCGTGGTCTTTATCCTGTCCTTCGCCGTTCTTATGGCAACTGCTTCTTCTGGATCTATGGGTGGCCTAGTAGGCCTAGGAGCGGGTCTTATTGCCGCCCTGATAATGGTAGTGGTGGAACCCTTTATCTACCTGGCCTATATTGAAGTCTTCCTGGAAAGAAAAAAATTGGTCCTGGAAAGACAGAGGATCCAAGACCAGCTTATGGCAGACCAAGCTCCCCAAGACCAGGATGAAAACTTGAACCCAGAAGTGGAAGAAGAAAAACCCCAGGTCAAACCCTATGACCAAGGGATCCATAGTGATTTTGATTAAAAAAGACGCCAGATGAACAGGCCCCCATTCATTGGACTTAAAAACCAATGAATGGGGGCTTGTTCAAGTTTTAGATGTTTTTAATTTTAATTGAATTGACAATTATTATAGATGATGAGATAATAAATAAAAATTAATAATAGTCACTCTTCATAGAAGAGTAAAGGGGGAAGTTGAGTGAAAATCTCACGCAGTGCCGCTACCGTAATTGCCAAGCAAGAGCCGGATTACCTGACGATTAAATTCTCTACGGGTCATAGAGAAGGCTTTTTTAGTATGCCCCGTGCATACATTTTTTTTGCTTAAAAATTGGACCGAAAGAAAGGAAAAAGAAGATGAGAAGTTTGAAGAAGGTTAGCTCATTGTTTTTGGCGGGAGTTATGATTTTTAGTCTCACGGCTTGTAATTCTCAAGGAAAAGCAAACGATAACAAGGGAAATGCACAGGAAGCAAAAGTTGCTTCGGAAAAAGATGCTAATAGTGATTACGAACCTGTTACTATAACGGTGGATTTGGAAAGAAGCGGTCTTGGTTCAAAAGTTGAAGAAACCTTTACGAAACCTCCCATGAAAGTTGTAGCAAAGGGCGATCAAATGGCTGACTATTTCTTTGATTTAGGTCTGGAAGACCATATGGCAGGCTACAGTCATGGTCAATGTTACAGTACGGTTTCTCAATATCCTGCAAGAGATGTAGTACCTATTTTAGGTGGAGAATCAGGAGACTTTACTAAAGAAGAACTCTTAGCTACAGGTTGTGACTTCTTGATGGGATGGGATTCGTTATTTTCAGACAAAAATTTCAACAAAGAATTTTGTCAAGAAAATGGAATCGCAATGTACACTCCTTACTGTGCTACTGACTTCGCAACCTTTGAAGACATCTACAAAGATTACGAAACCTTGGGAAAAATTTTTAACGTAAAAGAACGTGCAGCAGAAAAAGTAAATGCAATGAAAGAAAAAATTGAAAATGTAAAGAACACTCTTGGAAAAGAAGCTTACGAAAAGCCTGTAAAAGTTTTCGTATTTGATTCAGGTGCAGATAAAGCTTTCACTGCATGCAAAGGAATGCCAGGGGATATTATAAAACTTGCAGGTGGGATATCAGTTTTTGATGATATAGATAAAGGCTGGGCTACAGTGTCTTGGGAACAAGTTGTAGAGAAAAATCCTGATGTTATTTTGATTTTGGATTACAATGGAGAAACTAAGGAAAAAATGGATTGGTTATACTCAAGTGAAGCCTTAAAAGACGTATCAGCAATTAAAAATAAGAGAATAATATCTGCTAATGCTGCAGACATGCAAGGTAGTGCAGGCTCAGCCGGAACGGTTGAAATCATAGCAAAAGGCTTGTATCCGGAAAAATTTAAAAATGCAAAATAAAAAATTGGAGCTTCCGTTAAGCTCAGGGAAGGTAAAAATATTTTGCTTATTTATGCTGGCTTTGATTCTATTTTCCGCAGTTTTAAGCATACTCTTCGGAAGCGTAAATATAAAACCAGACTGGATTACTAAAATTGTAGTAAATAAAATCGCTGAAAAAGAAATATTTACTATCGAATGGGCTAAAAATATAGAGTCGATCGTTTGGACTCTAAGGATGCCGAGAATACTGATGGCATTTATCGTTGGAGCATCGTTAAGTTTGAGTGGGGTTTTGATGCAGGCATTGACGAAAAACTCCCTGGCAGATCCCTACGTCTTGGGAATAAGTTCCGGGGCATCTACCGGAGCGGTGGCAGCAATCATATACGGAGTTTTCGGTTTTATGGGATCATACGGAATCGTTTTCGGTGCAATCATAGGCTCGGTTGTTTCCATAGCCTTAGCACTTAAAGTTTCGAGCATAAAGGGAAAAATTACATCAACACAATTGGTTTTGTCTGGAATTGCAGTTTCGGCGATATTTTCAGCACTAACGAATATAATCATATACAGTTCAGGTGCAGGTTCCGATAAAATCAGGACTGCGCTGTTCTGGATGATGGGGTCTTTAAGCAGTGCAAAATGGAATCAGATAGGTTATATCTTTATGATATTTTTAGTATCATTCATGCTTATCTATTCATTACACAAAAGCTTGGATGCAATGCTCTTGGGAGATGACGTCGCAACAACGATAGGTGTTGACTTGGATAAAATTAAACCCATAATAATTATTCTTTGTTCAATCTTAACTGGAACGATTGTTTCAGTAAGTGGAACCATAGGATTCGTAGGTCTAGTCATACCTCACGTTACGAGATTAATCGTAGGCGCAAATCATAAAAAATTAATACCTGCCACAGTCTTGGTAGGTGGCTTTTTCCTGATTATATGCGATTTGCTCTCAAGAGTGATCGTTGCACCGGAAGAAGTTCCAATAGGTGTTGTAACCGCTGTATTCGGCGCACCGTTTTTCTTATTTTTGATTAGAAAAAGAAAGGCGATGTAGTATGAAAGAATTAAGGGTACAAGATTTAAAATTCAGCGTCGATAACAAAAATATTCTAAACAATATAAATTTAGAAGTAGGTAAGAATGAATTTGTAGGACTTATCGGTCCCAACGGTGCCGGAAAATCAACATTGTTAAAGAACATTTACAATGTATTAAAGCCCAGTAGCGGATCGATTTATCTCACAGGCGATGAACTTTCAAAGCTGCCAAATAAGGAAATAGCAAAAAGAATGTCCGTATTATCCCAGGAACATAATATGGAATTTGATATGAAAGTGTTGGAAATAGTTTTACTCGGAAGATACGCACACGACAACTCTTTGTTTAAAAGCAGTACTAAAGAGGATATCGAAATTGCCATGGCATCTTTAAAAAAGGTTGGTCTCGAATCCTTTGCCGACAGAAATTTCTTCAGTCTTTCAGGAGGGGAAAAACAAAGGGTGCTTCTTGCAAGAGTATTAACGCAAGCTTGCAAATTTATAGTCCTTGACGAACCCACAAATCATTTGGACGTAATGTACCAATATCAGACCATGGAGATTTTAAAAAAAGAAAATGTAACAGTTTTTTCATCCATACATGATTTGAACATTGCGGCAATGTATTGCGACAGAATCATTTTGCTACAAAAAGGAAAAGTGATAGATGTCGGAAGGCCAGAGGAAATTTTAACCGAAGAAAAAATTTCTGCAGTATTTCATGTCGGTGTGGAAGCTAAAATAAATAGTAAAACAGGAAAAATTCAAATTTACTATTTTCCAAAAGAATAAAGCTATCATAAACCAGGGTTTTAATAAGTTGACCCCAAAAAGTTGGACCGAGTCCCAGGACTGATCGGTTACTAGCTCAAGACTGTATAAAATTTTGTGTATAGAACCTCCTGATTAGGGTAAAGAAAAACTAATCAGGAGGATTTTTTATGATCCTATAAAAATAAAAGGCAGGCCTTAATGAAAGGCCTGCCTTTTGACTTGTGGTGGAGAATAGGGGACTTGAACCCCTGACCTTCTGGCTGCCAGCCAGACGCTCTCCCAGCTGAGCTAATTCCCCAAGCCACATAATTATATCCTAGAAAGGAGGACTTGTCCAGTAAAAAAATATTTTTTTTGCAAAAATTTAAGAGGCCCGGGAAAAAGCAGGGGGAAGAAGGCTTTTCAAGCAGAGAAAAAAGAGGGGAAAAAGGCCGGGGAAAACTTGGGAAAGGGCAAGAAAAGTCTTGACCCCAGGGCCTGGATGTGGTTAAATAAACATGTTATGGGATGTTGGGAGGCCAGCTCAGAGAAAAAACCGGCTGCCTTGCAAGGAGGGGGTTAGGATTTGACATCTCCCTATCTCCACCAACCGTCATCTGAGCCGTGGAGGGCTCCTTTTTTTATGAAAAAGTAAGATGGCAAAGATTTATCTAATTTCTTGAAAAAAATTCTAAAAAGCTTGACAATTCAATGAATAAAGGCATTGAATATGATATAATAAGATAGTTGAAGATTTTTAAGAAAACTTAAATGGATTGGATAAAAATTAAAGATAAATGAGGAAAGGTGAAAAGGCGTGGGATTATTTGATACGTTGTTCGGTTCTTACTCGGACCGAGAAATTAAAAAAATTCAGCCCTTAGTAAAGCAAGTGATCAGTTTAGACAAGGAAATGCAAGGTCTAAGCGATGACCAACTAAAGGCCAAAACAGAAGAATTTAAAAAGAGGGTCCAAGAGGATGGGGAAAGTTTAGACTCTATCCTACCAGAAGCCTTTGCTGTGGTTCGAGAAGCAGCATGGCGGGTCCTGGGCATGAAACACTTTGAAGTCCAAATTATTGGGGGGATTATCCTCCACCAAGGACGGATTGCCGAAATGAAAACTGGGGAAGGTAAGACCCTGGTAGCCACCCTACCGGCCTACTTAAATGCCCTGGAAGGCAGGGGTGTCCATGTAGTTACAGTCAATGACTACCTGGCCAACCGGGACCGGGAATGGATGGGCAAGATCTACGAATTCCTAGGCCTGTCTGTGGGATGTATCCTCCACGACATGACTCCGGAAGAAAGAAAGATTGCCTATAATTCCGATATTACTTACGGGACCAACAACGAATTTGGTTTTGACTACCTAAGAGACAACATGGTCATCTACAAGGAAGAAATGGTTCAAAGAGACCTCCACTATTGTATCGTGGACGAAGTGGACTCTATCTTAATTGATGAGGCCAGAACTCCTTTGATTATTTCAGGCCAAGGAGATGAATCCACAGACCTCTACATCCGGGCAAGGGACTTTGTCAACACCCTAACCAGCCGGGTTAAGTCCCAAGACGAAGAAAGAGCAGACATCTTCAACCGGGAATTTACCGAGGAAACGGTAGACTATGTCATTGACGAAAAACAAAAGACCTCAACCCTGACGGACAAGGGGACTGCCAAGGCAGAAAGCTATTTTGGCATCGACAACTTGTCTGACATGGAAAACATGGAACTGGCCCACCATATTAACCAAGCCCTGAAGGCCCAAGGAAATATGAAGAGGGACATCGACTATGTAGTCCAAGAAAATGAAATCATCATTGTAGATGAATTTACCGGTCGTTTGATGTATGGACGTCGCTATTCAGACGGCCTCCACCAAGCCATTGAAGCCAAGGAAGCCATTGAAGTCAAGGCAGAATCCAAGACCCTGGCTACAGTTACCTTCCAAAACTTCTTTAGGATGTATGACAAGCTGGCCGGGATGACCGGGACAGCCAAGACGGAAGAAGAAGAGTTCCGGGAAATCTACAAGATTGACGTTATTGAAATTCCAACCAACAAACCCGTTATCCGGAAGGACTTAAACGACGCCATCTACAAGGACCAAGACTCTAAATTCCAAGCTGTTACAGAAGAAATTGTCAAACGCCACGAAACGGGCCAACCCATCCTGGTTGGGACTATTTCCATTGAAAAATCAGAACTTTTAAGTAAATATTTAAAGAAACGGGGCATCAAGCACCAAGTCTTAAATGCCAAAAGACACAAGCAAGAGTCTGAAATCGTAGCCCAAGCAGGTCGCTATGGGGCCGTTACCATTGCCACTAACATGGCCGGCCGTGGTACAGATATTGTCCTGGGTGGGAACCCAGAATTTATGGCCAAAAAAGAGCTGATCAAACAAGGCATCTCTGAAGCCACTCTTGAATTGGTGGACTCCTTCTTCGATACAGAAGACCAAGAAGTTATTGAAGCCCGCAAGCTCTACCAAAAAGAACTGGCTCGCTTTAAAGAAGGAACCGACGAAGAAGCCAAGAAGGTTATCCAAGCCGGAGGCCTTCACATTATCGGGACGGAACGTCATGAGTCCAGACGAATTGACAACCAATTAAGGGGTCGGTCTGGTCGGCAAGGAGACCCGGGTTCTACCCGTTTCTACATTTCCGGAGACGACGACCTCATCCGCCTATTTGCTGGAGACCGCTTTAAAAAGGTCATGTCTTCCATAGACACTCCACCAGACGAACCCATTGAGCACAAGATCCTAACCCGTTTAATCGAATCTGCTCAAAGAAAGGTAGAAGGCAACAACTTCTCCATCCGGAAAAACGTCCTCCAATATGACGACGTTATGAACAAGCAAAGACAAGTTATTTACGGGGAACGTCGCAAGGTTTTGGAAGGTCAAAATTTAAAAGACGACATCCTGAATATGGTCAGGGGTCTGGTAGACAGCCTGGTGGACTTCTACAACAAGTCTGACGAACACGGACACAAAAACTTGGACCGCCAAGGCCTCTTAAACAGTTTAATTGAAACCTTCGGCTTTGAAGAAAATGAACTGGCGGGCCACGAAAAAGACTCCATCCAAGACTTGAAAGAAGTCATCAGCCAAAAGGCCTTTGACCGCTACCAAGGAAAAGAAGAAGAATTCGGGTCTGACAAGTTCAGAGAAGTAGAACGAGTCATCCTCCTGCAAGTGGTGGACCAAAAGTGGATGGACCACATCGACGCCATGGACCAACTCCGTCAAGGAATTGGCCTAAGAGCTGTAGGCCAAGTAGACCCGGCCCGGGCCTACCAAAACGAAGGCTTCGATATGTTTGAAGCCATGAATGAAACCATCCGGGAAGACACCGTGAAGATGCTCTTCCACGTCTACAATCCTGAAAATGTCCACCGGGTCCGGGTGGCTAAGGAAGTAGAAACAGTCAACCCCGATGATGGCAAGCAAAAACCCTATGTCCGCAAGAATGAAAAGGTCGGACGAAACGACCCCTGTCCTTGTGGAAGTGGGAAGAAATATAAAAACTGCTGCGGCAAAAACGACTAAGGAGGACCTATGGAGCAAAACATCTATCTGGATAAAGAAAGCTTAGAAAAGGCAAAAAATCTGGTTTTAGAACTTGGAGCATCCATAGACATCAACTCTTTAAAGGAAGAAGAAAAAGAAATCGAAAAAGAAACCTTCCAACCGGGTTTTTGGGACGATTCTCAGGCGGCGCAAAAGTTAATCAAAAAGCAAAACCAGTACAAGGAAAAAATTGACACCTACGACCACCTCATGGCAGACATTGAAGAAGCGGAAGTCATGATTGACCTCATGGAAGAAGAAGAGGACTTTAGCTTTTACGACCAATTTAAAGAAGCTGTTAAAAATATCCGGGACAGGGCGGCCAACTTCAAGTTGACCACCCTCCTAACGGGGGAATACGACGACAATGCAGCCATTGTCTCCATTCATGCCGGAGCCGGAGGAACGGAAGCCCAAGACTGGGCAGACATGCTCTACCGGATGTACCGTCGCTATGGAGATAAAAAGGGTTTCAAGGTAGAAACCCTGGACCTCTTAACAGAAGACGAGGCAGGGATCAAGTCCGTAACCATGCGGATGGCCGGCCCCCATGCCTACGGCTATCTCAAGGCGGAAAAGGGAGTCCACCGTCTAGTCCGTATCAGCCCCTTTGATGCGGCCAAAAAACGGCACACCTCTTTTTCTAGTGTAGACGTCTATCCTGAATTGGACGACGATATTGAAGTCGACATCAAGGATGAAGACTTGAAAATTGACACCTACCGGTCCTCTGGGGCCGGGGGCCAACACGTCAATACAACGGATTCCGCTGTTCGGATTACCCATATTCCCACAGGGATTGTGGTCCAATGCCAAAATGAACGGTCACAAATCCAAAATAGGGAGCAGGCCATGAATATGCTGAAGGCAAAATTAATTGCCCTGGCAGAAGAAGAGAAAAAAGAAAAGATTGACGACCTCCAAGGCAACTATGCACAAATTGCCTGGGGATCCCAAATCCGCTCTTACGTTTTTCAACCCTATACCATGGTTAAAGACCACAGGACAGGGGAAGAAGTAGGGGATGTAAACCGGGTTATGGACGGAGACCTGGACCCCTTTATCAACGCCTACCTGCAAAAAACGGCTACAGAATCCAAGGAAAATTAAAAGAAGTCGAGAGGATCTTTAGGGGAAACCACCGTGAAGGTCCTTTCTTTATGAACAATAGGAGGCCCTATGAAGATTAGTGCAGAATTAGCCAAGGAACTTAATTTAGGAGAAAAATCAGTCCAAGCCGCCCTGGACCTGATTAATGACAACAACACCATCCCCTTTATTGCCCGTTATCGAAAAGAGCAAACCGGCAACATGAGTGATGATGACCTCCGGACCCTTTATGCCCGTTACCTGGCCCTAAAGTCCCTGGAGGAAAAAAAGGAAGAAGTGGAGAGAAAACTCAAGGACCTGGAAGTCTACAATGAAGACCTGGCCAAGGCCATTGAAGAGGCCAAGACCCTGACAGACCTGGAGGACATCTACCGGCCCTACCGGCCCAAACGTAGGACCCGGGCCACCATTGCCAAGGAAAAGGGCTATGGTCCTGTCTATGAAATCCTGGTTAAGGAAGGGGCAACAGAGGCAGACTTAAAAAATTGCCTGGAAGACTTTGAAGACCCGGAAGAGGCCCTGCAAGGAGGTCAAGACATCCTGGCAGAAGCCTATTCTGACCATGCAAAAATTCGGGCCCTGGTGAAAAAATTTGTCCGGCTCACAGGACAAATTGCCAGCCAGGAAGGCAAGGAAAGCAACGACACCTATGCCATGTACTATGACCGGGAAGAACCCCTTAAGCGGATTCAAAACCACCGGGTCCTGGCCCTGAACCGGGGAGAAAAAGAAGAAGCCCTCAAGGTCAAAATCAACTTTCCCAAGGACCTCTTGGAAGGTCAAGTGGCCATGATGGCCTTGGTGGACAACCAGGTCAAGGACAAGCAAGAAGAAGCCCTGAAAGACGGTCTGGACCGTCTGGTCTATCCTTCCATCGAAAGGGAAATCCGAAATGACCTAACAGAAAGGGCCCAAAAGGATGCCATAGATGTCTTTGCAAAAAACTTAAAGCCCCTTTTACTCATGCGGCCCCTGAAAAACAACCGGGTCCTGGCCATGGACCCAGGCTATCGAACTGGATGCAAGGTTGCTGCCTTGGATGAATATGGAAAGGTCCTGGACCATACTGTAATCTACATTACCAAGTCTGACCGAGAAAAAGAGGCCGGGGAAAAAGAAATCCTCCGGCTCATTAAAAAGTACGGCCTCCAAGTGGCTTCCATTGGCAACGGAACCGCCTCCCGGGAGACGGAACAATTTATGAGTGACTTGATCCAAGACAACCATCTGGACATGACCTATGCCATTACCAACGAGGCAGGGGCGTCCATTTACAGTGCCTCCAAGCTGGGGGCGGAAGAATTTCCTGACCTGGATGTTACTGTCCGGGGGGCCATTTCCATTGGCCGCCGTCTCCAAGACCCCCTGGCAGAATTAGTCAAGATTGAACCCCGGCATATTGGTGTGGGCCAATACCAACACGACCTGCCCAAGCAAGAATTGGAAGGCACCCTCCAAGGGGTGGTCCAAGATAGTGTAAACCGGGTGGGGGTAGACCCCAATACAGCTTCTGTTCCCCTCTTGTCCTATGTGGCGGGGATTGGACCTAAGCTGGCCAAGGAAATTGTCAAGTACCGGGAAGAAAAGGGTCCCTTCCATTCCATAAAAGAACTCAAGGAAGTCAAGGGAATGGGACCAGCCAGCTTCCAACAATCGGCAGGATTTTTGCGGATTGTGGATGCAGAAAATATCCTGGACCAAACGGCTGTCCACCCCGAATCCTATCCCCTGGCCCAACTTCTTTTAGAGGGCAAGGAAGACCAGGCCAAGGAAATGGCAAGGGAAGCCGACATGACCTATACCCTGGAGGATATCAAGGAAGAATTAAAGGCTCCGGGCCGGGACCCTCGGGACCAATTAGACCAAGTTTCCCTTCGCAAGGGAGCCATGGGCCTGGACGATTTAGAGTTGGGCATGCAGTTCCAAGGGCCCATCCGCAATGTTGTCAACTTTGGTGCCTTTGTAGATATTGGCATCAAGGAAGACGGCCTGGTCCACAGATCGAAATTATTAAATGCCCCCAAGGACCGGAGAGCCTACCAGGCCTTTGACCCCAGCAAGGCCTACAAGGTAGGGATGACCCTTTCTGTAGAAGTCATTGAAATCGACAAGGAAAGGGGCCGGGTGGGACTGAAGGAAATTTCTTCTGGCCCAGAGTTTTAAGAAAGATTTATGGGGTATCTATTAGATAGGTGATGCAATGAAATTTTTACAAGTTCTGCTGGTGGTAGCCATTAGTGGCCTTATTGGATATGTAACCAATGTCCTGGCCATTAAGAGCCTCTTTCGGCCCATTCGGCCGGTAAAGGTGGGTCCCTTCTCTATCCAGGGCCTCATTCCCAAAAGGCGGTTTGACGTGGCCCAAAGTATTGGGTCCATGGTGGCCAGTGAACTTTTAAGTCAGGATGATTTGGTTTCCCAAATCATCAGCGATGAAGATGAAGAAAGATTTAGAGAGATATTAATTCAAAAAATCCAAAAAATTGTCTTGGAAAAAATTGCCTTCTTGCCCCTAGGTATTCAAAACAAGATTTTAGTTACCGTTGAAGACAAGATGGACAAGGAAAGTTCTAAACTTTTCAATGAGGTCAGGGCCCTGGCTGAAGACCACATTCGAAACAAGGTCGATGTTGGAGCATTAATTGAAGAAAAGATTAATGCCTTGGATTTAGAGCAGTTGGAAGAATTGACCCTGCAAATTGCCGCCAAGGAATTGAGGGCGATTGAATGGGTTGGCCTGGTTATGGGGGCTGGAATTGGTTTAATTCAAGGTCTCTTAACCGTTTACTTGTTTTAAGGAGGATTATGATGAATAAGGATTCACTTTTAGGAAAATGGGAACAATTAAAGGGAAGTGCAGAAAAAGAATGGGGCAAGCTGACCAAGGATGACTGGAATGAAATCAAGGGTGATGCTCAAATTCTAAAGGGAAAAATCCAAGAACGCTATGGATTGACCAAGGAAGAAGCAGAAAAAGCCTATGAAGACTTCAAGGCAAAATTAGACAAATAAAAATGATCCCCTGGGACTGCACTGACCCCCAAAAGTTGGACCAAGAAATCCAACCTTTGGGGGTCTTTTAATGGCAAAATACAGTTACGAATTGAAGAAGAAAATCGTCGAGGAGTACTTGTGTGGTAAAACAAGTTATCAAGCCTTAGCAATGAAATACCAAATCGAGAAGTCCGTTCTCAGGCTATGGATTAGCAATTACAAAAATTATGGCGATGAAGGCTTAATGCGCTCTAGAAATAATCGTGCGTATAGTGTAGAGTTTAAGTTAGAAGCCATTACACGCTATGAAACGAGCGAATGCAGCTACCGACAACTTGCCCTCGAACTCGGTTTGACGAATCCGTCCATGATTGTCAATTGGCGAAGACAGTACCGAGAGAAGGGCATCGAGGGGCTGCTCCCGCACAAGCGAGGGAGACCTGTGACAAAGAAAAATGACCACAACCAACCACCAAAAACTGTAAAGAAAAGCGAATCTATCGACGCCTCCACACGCGAAGCATTGGAAAATCGCATCAAAGAATTAGAGACAGAAAATCGGAAACTTACCATTCAAAAGATGTTCTGGGAACAGCTCAGGAGTTTGGAGAAAGAAGAAGCAATGAACAAAAGGCGAAGATTGTCTCCAAACTCCGAGAACAATTCCAACTAACAGAGATTCTTGCCGCCATCCATTTCCCAAAGTCCACCTTTATGTATTGGCAGAAAAAATGGTCCGAAGAAGACAAGAATCAATCCTTAAAAGACGAAATCCTTGCCATTCGGAGCCAACACAAAGACTATGGTTATCGCCGCATTCATCTGGAATTAAAGAACCAGGGTCGGGTGGTGAACAAAAAGAAAGTACAACGACTAGTTCAAATCATGGGCCTTCAAGTCCACTCCTATGGCAGGAAATACAAAAAATACAACTCCTACAAAGGAGTCGTGGGCAAAATCAAGAAGAACCGAATCAACCGCCGGTTCAATACCTGCATCCCCTTGCAAAAAATCACCACCGACACCACGGAATTCAAATACTATGAAGAAGATAAGACCGGGAAACTTCAAACAAAGAAACTCTATCTCGATCCCTACATGGACATGTACAACCTGGAAATCATCAGTTACGTCCTATCCGATCAGCCCAATGGAGTCACCATGCTGCAAGGTTTAGAAGTAGCCATTGAGCGAACAAAGGCCTGTCCTTATCGACGGACCTTTCACTCCGATCGTGGTTGGGGATACCAAATGACCACATACCAAGCCATGTTAGAAAAACATCATATTTTCCAAAGTATGTCAAGAAAAGGCAACTGCTATGACAATGCACCTATGGAAAACTTCTTTAGCTTATTGAAAAGAGAAATCTACTATGGCCACAATTACCGTAGTCGTAAAGAACTGGTGCAGGCAATTGAGCAATATATCCGTTATTACAACGAAGATCGAATCAAAGAAAAGTTAGGAGGTCTAAGTCCAAAACAATACCGTGAACGCATGCAATCCGCATAGAACGAATATTATGTAAAAACAAAATCGAGCAAGCGAAATGCTTACTCGATTAGGTCCAACTTTATGGGGTCACTCTAGACCAAGGTCTTCCAGGGGATTTTTTTGAAATGAAACATTTGTTACAGAAAAATCCTGGGTTCTTTTGTTAAACTAGCCTAGGAGGCGATAAAATGTTAGCAGCAATTCATTATCAAATGGATGGAAAAATCCGTTGGCAAGACCAAATCAACCAAGAAATTAGTGAGAAATTTTTAAATAGACCTATCCGGGGTCTAGATAAGAGGCCCCTGGAAGAGATAGTAGATGGGACCAATATCCATGGCTTTTTGGCCCAGAGGATCCAGGAAGTGGAAGAAACCCTGGCCCAGCTGGTAGAAGAACTAGCAGATAAGGGGCAATTTGAAGAGCTCTTGGTCTTTATGGAGGATAAGGGAAGAAATGAGAATTTAGAAGCCAAGCCCCAGGCAGTCTTTGCCCATATGGCCAACCACTACCTGGATGGGATGCCCTGCGACCGGGTGGTGGAGCTTGTAAGCCAAGAAGAAGATGCCTGGACTTGGATCCTGAGAGAAGATGTTCATGGCCAGTACTGGCAAGATCCAACCAAATACTGGGCCTTAAGAGAAGCCTACCTTCAAGGCTTGGCCCAAGCTGCCTCTTGTGGGGTCCAAATTCAGGGAAGAAAATATGAGGTGAAAAAATGTATGCAATCCAACGATTAGAATTAGAGCACGAAAATATCCTGGCCTTTACTGACTATGCCCAAGACATGGCCCTATCCATGATGGAGGGGGAAGACTTGGACCTGGACCAGCTGAAAAAGATGGTGGCCTTTATCCGGACCTATTGTGACCAGCACCACCACCAAAAAGAGGAGGACTACCTCTTTAAAAGAATGGAGGAAGACCTGGGAGATTTAGCTGTAAAATTAGTCCAACACGGGATGATTGTAGAGCATAATTTGGCCAGGAAGTATGTCATGGAATTAGATGGGGCCATTGACGACTATGGCCAAGACCCCAGCCCCAAAAACCGTCTAGAGATCCTGTCCTACCTCATGGCCTATGTCCACCTTTTGCGGGACCACGCCCAAAAGGAAAACAAGGTGGTCTATCCCTTTGCAGCCAAGCACTTGTCCAAGGAGGCCATGGATTGGGTAGACCAAAAAACCAAGGCTGTGGAAGACCTGGAAGAATCCAAAAAAATCTACCGAGACTTTGAAGAATTTATCCGCTTTAAGCCAGAAGAATCCCAAGATTAGGCCAAGGTTTTTTCTTTTCATTGACCCCTAAGTATGTTAAAGTATACTTAGGTCTTAAGAGAAAAATGAAAGGAGAAGATCGATGCAAGTAGAAAAAATGGATGCTTATTTAAAGCTTAAACCAGTTCTCGATCGTTCCTTTGACCATATAAAAGATTATGAAGAACTTGTTTTAAAAGAAATCGACCCCCAAGACGTGGACCTCTACCTATCCTGTGCCAAGATCTTGGGAGACTGGGTAAACTACACTATGATTAGCTATGTCTTTCGTGGATTTGAAGGCTTTTTATTGGCCTATGGAGAAATTGACTCCCGGGATGCCATTGATGTCTTTTTGGTATCTATAAAAAGGGTGGAAAAGGAGCCAGACTTTAAGGATATCCTCCCCCTCTACCTCACAACCTTCTTTAACCGGATGATGGAACGATTTGAAGAGGCCAAGAGTAGCAAGGAATACCGGTCCATTATCGATGAACTCAAGATGATTGACCAGTTTCATTCCATGGGCCGTTTTGTCTTAAAAACTGTCTTGGAAAATGCCATGACCAACTTCCCCAACCGGCCGGCCCTGCAAAAGGCTGTGGCCCAGGCCCTGGAGGAAGTGGAGGAAGAATCCAGCCCCATGGAAGAATTAATGGAAGAAGCCAGCAAGGGGGACAAGAAGCACTTTTTCAATACCATTGCCAATTGGATTTTACAGGGCCCCCTTTTTATTACCAAGCAGCTGCCCAAGATCAAGGGGCGGAAGTTCAGCCCCCTGTCCCAGGTGGGCCTTTTATATACCAAGGACGACGAAACCTTTATTCCCGTCTTTACCAAGGAAGAAAATGTCCTGACGACTTTTTCTGACGAAATGGGCTATTATGTAGAAGAGGTAGACCCCAAGGAGTTGATTTTAGAGTATGAGCAAAAGGATTTTTTGGACCACCCCATTGTTATCAACCCCTTTAACCAGGCCATCCTCTTAAATGATGAGCTCTATTCCTACCTTTTAGACAAGGTCCATATGGAAAAGAAAGAAAAGGGAGAAAATATCATTGATATTCGGCCCTATATTCATAAAAAGCATGATTAAGGTCCTGGAGATAAAACAAAAAGATCCAAGATGATAGACATCTTGGATCTTTTTTATTGGGCAAAAGTTTAAATAGAGTCCAGAGAAAGACCGATTCCAAAGGCTCCCGGGCCTGTATGGCTGGCAATGCTAGCTGGTAGGGGGTCATAATGGATCCTGACTTGCGGGAAGGCTTCTCGGGCCAGGTCCAACCAGGCTTCTTCCAGGTCCTTAGAAATTCCAAAGCCCGTTAGGCCCAGGCTGAGGTCGTCCAAAGATTCTTGGGAAAACTTCTCCTTTAAATCTTTTTGGATGGCCAAGAGCATCTTCTGTTGAGCACGCTGGATCCGCCCCCGGACCCGTCCATAGGAGTCGATTTTTTCTCCTTGGATGGTTAAAATAGGTTTAATATTTAAAACACTGGCAATAGCTGCAGCTGCTGGAGTTACCCGACCCCCTTTTTTTAAATAGTCCAGGTTATTGACACTGAGGTAGATGGTGGCCCTAAGGGCTTCTTTTTCTAAGTCTTCCTTGATTTCTTGGCCGGTTTTATTTTTATGGGCCAGGGCTAAGGCTTTTAAAACCGAGGCCTTTTGGGTAACGGAAATCCTATGGTTATCCACCACATGGACCCGGCCGGGATAGGATTCTGCCAGGAGTTTGGCAGAGCTACAGGAGCTGCTTAAAGCACTGGACATGGGAATATAGACGACTTGGTCAAAACCCTGCTTAAAGAGGTCCTCCCAGCTTTTTACCAGGTCTCCCAGGGAGGGGTGGCAGGTTGTAACGCACTGGTCGCCTTCCAGGGCTTGGCAGAAATCAGAGTCCGTTAAATTCTTCCCCTGATAGTAGACCTTATCATCAATAATAAGGGGCATGTCCAAAAGAAAGACTCCTCTTTCTTGGGCTTCCTGTGAGGAGATTCCACTATTTGTATCAGTTAGGATTGCAAGCTTCATTGGTTCACACCTTTCGCTTTCCCCTCGATTAAAGGGGAAGATTGATTAATCGTTGGACTTGTTTAAATGATAGGCAAGAGCGAAAGCTCCGGCAGAAATAAGAATTTTAATGACCAATAAGAGAATAAATTGCCAAGAAAGTGGGTCTAAAAGGACATCCCCTAGGAGGGTGTTGGTGATAACTCCGATGGAGCAGCCCAGGAGGGCCGAAGGTAGGTAGACCTTGTAGGCTGTCCGACAGGCACCAAAGTAAAAACTTAAGATGTCACAGGGGAACCAGCCAATAATCCGGATCGTGAAGCTTGCTAAAAATTCATTTTTCTTCTGCATGGCGATAAGCTTTTCTATTTTGGGATAACGGCTCTTTAAATAATCCATCTCCTCTGTCCCAGACCACCGGCCTAAAAGATAGGGGATGGTCAAGCTAATGGATAGACCCAAGTAGCTTACCAGGACAGCTTTTAGGGGAGAAAAAAGAAGTCCGCTGGCCAGGTAAAGGGAGGGCAGGGGGATGATGATGGAGAAGCTCTTGATGGCAAAGAGTAGGAGTAAAATTAGGATAGATGCCAGGGGGTTGTCAGCAGTGGACTTGGTTAGGGAGTCAATGGAGACATTCCCCTTCAAGTGGACCACTAAAACTCCTAGGGCGCAAAGAAAGGAAAAGATGGCTATAAATTGAATTTTTTTAAGTCGTTTGGCTACCTGGTTTTGGGAGGGGTCCAAGGACTCGTCTGGACCTTGCTCTCCCTGGGCCAGGCCTATTTTTTCTTTAATCCTTGATAAAAGTTTTCCCATAGCTTCCTCCTTTGAGCCTAATTTTTTTCTTCTTTGGGGTCTCTTTGGACCAGGTCTGTAGCCATGGTATAGAGGTTTTCCATTCTTGCATCAATGATGGAACTTATTTTTGCACATTCCACCAACTCTTCTTCAATGAAATCAGACTGAGGCAGGTCTTTTTTATAGCGAATTTTATGTTCCAGACTGGCCCAGCAATCCATAGATATGGTTCGAAACTGAATCTCTACCTTCATCATCTTTTTGGTATCGTGGAGGTAGATGGGGATTTCAATAATAAGGTGGAGACTACGGTAGCCATTGGCCTTGGGGTGTTTAATGTAGTCTTTTTTTTCAATTAAGTGGATGTCATCTTGTTTTAATAGAGAGTTGGCCAAGGCATAGATGTCCGAAGGAAAAGAGCAGATAATCCGGACTCCGGCAATGTCATTTAAGTTTTCCTCAATGCTTTCCACTGTCAAAGGAAAGCCCTTACGAATCATTTTTTCCCGGATACTCTCGGGGGACTTCAACCGGGTCCGGATGGACTCAATGGGATTCCGGTCATACTGCATGGACAGTTCTTCGCTCAAGACATTGAACTTGGTCTCAACTTCCATAATGGCACAAGTGTAGTAGCTCATGAGTTTTTTATAGGGTTGGACAAATTTTTTAACAATATCTGAGACCTTGTCATATTTCAATTGTTCCACCAGGTGTTTGGAAAATTGGTTATAGATATTTTCTAACTCCATAGGCTTACCTGCTTATCTATTCTCGAAAAGATGGTACTTATTCGGACTTTTCTAGGGAATCCTCTTGACCGTACCAGATTTTATCTGCACAAGGTTTCCAATTTTCTGCATAAGTTTGACACTTTCCACAGAGATGGTCAGCACTTTCGGGAGATTGGAGGTCTGTTGACTTGACCCCAGTTTCCTTGACGATTCTTTGCAGAATTTCTGGATTTTCCAACATGGGGCAGGGTCTTAGGTGGTTTTCATTAAAGGGTTGGTTGTTGTGGTAGGCCATAAAGAGGGGTCTCTTTAAGATTTCTAAAAGAGAATGGTCCCGGATGTTGGAGTCGGAATAGTGGATAAAGACACAGGGTTCGGCGTCTCCATTGGCATTGATATGGAAGTAGTTCCGGCCACCGGCAATACAGCCATTCATGTATTCTCCATCATTTTGGAAGTCGATGGTAAAGAGGCCTTCCCCGTGTTTCAGGTTACGGATTTCCCGGATACGGTTTTTGGTAGCCACCCTTTGTTCTGGGCTAGGTAGAAGGTCCATGGAGGCGTCATTACCTACAGGCATGTAGTGGAAGTAAAGGGCGTAGCGGCATCCCTTGTCTACCATCAATTGAACAAATTCCTTGCTAGTAACGGATTCGCAGTTTTTAGAGCTATAGCAGACGGAAGATCCGAAGATCAAACCATGTTTCTTTAAGAGGTCCATAGCATCCATAACCTTGCCATAAACACCTTGGCCCCGGCGCAAGTCATTGACTTCAGGAGATCCTTCCAAACTAATGGCTAACATGAGGTTACCGACTTTTTTCATTTCTAGACAAAAAGCTTCATCTACTAGGGTTCCGTTGGTAAAGGCCAAGAATTGGCAGTCCTTGTGTTCCTTGCAAAGGCGGATTAAATCGTCCTTGCGAACCAGAGGTTCTCCTCCGGTAAACATGTAGAAAAAGATTCCCAGTTCCTTACCTTGTTTTACCACATTGGACATTTCATCATAGGTCAAGTTCAACTTGTTGCCATATTCAGCAGCCCAGCAACCAGTACAATGAAGATTACAGGCACTGGTGGGGTCCATTAAAATCAACCAAGGAATGTTGCATTGGTGGATTTCTCGCATCTTGTGCATCTTCTTGGTTCCTGAAAGCATGGCTTCAAAACCTAGGTTCAAAACGCTGGTTTTCAAGACATGGGGATCAATTTCGTCCAGGGCCCGGTTTAAAAATTGGTTTAAGGCATCATCTGGATTACGGACCATGGACCGGATTTCGTCATAGTCCATGCTAAATTGTTGGTCATCTTCCATATATTTTTCCATTAAATTAACTAGCTTGACCATTTCTTCTTCCCGGTCTTTTTTGTTGACTTTTTTTAAGACCAGGTCAATTCCAAGACTGGCTGCGGTTCTAGTCGAAAAGTGTGTTAAATTTCCCATTTTCTATCCCTCCAAATGGTTGTTACTGTACTTTGTACGACAAATAGGTTTAAAATTCCATCAATAATTAAGTTTAATCCAATGAGCATGACCAGGGCAGTACGACCTGTATAGGGTCTTAAGAAGAGAATGACCCCAATGACCCCTGTGATCAAGGCCATTAATAGGATAACCCACCAGGATTGGACGCCGATTTTTCTGGCATCCAGGGCTGTCTGGATCCTAAGTAGGGCATCAAAGACGATAAATAAGCCAATGCCAATAATTAAAAGGTCGATAAAGCGAGTGGTCCAAAAAAACATGACAAAGCCAATCAAGCTGGAGATGATGCCCATGGCAAAATCAAATTGAAAGGCTAGTTGGAGCAAGTCCCTGGAAAAGTAGCCGAATAACTTGACAATCCCGAATAAAAGTAAGAGGATGCCACAAATTCGACAAAAGACATCAGCAGCCATGGTGGGCTTGGCTAAAAATACAATTCCCAAGACAATCAAACTCAGTGAAAAAAGACTGTAAATCTCCTTTAAAACTTTTAGATTCTTCATAAATTCACCTCTTTCTCAAATATCCAGGAAGTCTTGGAAGCTAGGTGTTTTCCTCCATCTTTCTTGCCCATTTGGTAGAGCTTTAAGAGCTGGTCGTGGTCCTGGGTCAGGGTCTTTAGGCTACCTGTGTCCTCAGGAGCGATAAGGATGGCTCTACCTTCTTTTTCCAGGGTCAAAAGCTCTTTTAGACTCTGGTTATAAAGCTGGGCCCTATGGGCCAAGGCCTTGGCAGACTGGGGATAAGTTCTCCTTAAGAGCCGGACAAACTTTCGGTCCTTTTGGGGATCTCTAAAGAAGTCCTTGGGCTTGGTTAAAATGACAATGAGTTTGTCACAACCCCAGTCCAGGGCCCTTTTATAGGGAAGGGGGTCACTGAGGCCTCCATCAAAGTAAGGGATGCCATGGATGGGGTAGGGCCGGCAGAGGATGGGAACACAAGATGAGGCCTTGAGGGGCTCATAGTGGTCTTGGGCCAGGTCTTTTTTGGAAAAATAGACAGGCTTTCCAGTTAGGGCGTTGGTGGCTACAATTTCAAAGACCATGGGGTTGGCCATCAAGGCTGGATAGTCCAGAGGATATTCTCCACCTAGCTCACTCAGGGTGGAATAGATATAGTCCAGGTTGATATAGGAAGCTGACCTTATAAAATTTTTAAGGCCCATGTAACTTTTTCGAAAGGCATAGTCATTATAAAAGACCAGGTTTCGTCCGGCTTGGCCTGCCAAGAAGGATGCTCCATTGGCAGATCCGGCGGACACACCGATGAAATAGTCTCCACTGATACCAGCCTCCAGGCAATAGTCCAAGACTCCGGCCCCGTAAATTCCCCGGGTGCCACCTCCCATATCCACAAATCCTAAAATCATCTCTCACTCCTTCAGTCTACTGTCAAAACTTGGGGGCTTTTAAAATTTAAAGTCCCTCTAAGTCTAGTATAGGAAAAGAGAGAAGGTTTTCCTACAGACAAAAAGAAAGAAGTGTTCGAATTTCGAACACTTCTTTCTTTTTGTCTGTATTTTATTTAGCTAATCTTCTTCCAAGGGGTGGCCTTGGACATAGGCTTGGATCATTTCATGGATAGTTGCCTCAAAAGACTGGGAGAAAGTCCGCATGAGTCCATCTTTTTGGCCGGGCATCCGGCCCTCAATCCAGCGGAGGGTGGACCCGATAATGGCATCGGTATAAAACCCGGTAATATAGGCCTTGCCCTTTTGAGAAAGACCCTGGCCTTGGGCCGCCTGGTCTACAAAGTTTCCGATAAAGTAGCTTGTGGCCGATTCAAGATAGCGGTTAATGACATCCTGACTCTTGGAGTGGTAGATGTGCATAATGGCCCTGTCGTGCTCTAGGAAAAAATTCACCGTCCGGAGGCATTCCTGGTAAAAGGTATTTTCTGGCTTGGCCTCACTACGAAAAGTTTTGGATTCTTCTTGGAAGACGTGCTCCAATAAGTCATAGATATCTTGGAAGTAATAGTAGAAGGTATTGCGGTTTACTTGGGCAGATTCAATAATATCCTTGACAGTAATCTTATCCAAGGATTTTTCTTGCAAGAGTTCTAGAAAGGAATCAACAATTGCTTGTTCAGTTAGTCTAGCCATCTTCACCACCCAAAATCAATCACATATTTTTAAAGTTACTCCTTTGTTCTTATTATAGCTAGAGATTCTAAATTTTTCAAGAAAGGGCTTTTGAGGCCAGGACTTGGAAAAGAAGCCTGAAAAGAAAAAGAAGAATATCCTTGGAGGGTTTTTTGTAGTATGATAGAGAAGAAGGGGGGGTATTTATGGACTTAGTAAGTGCCATGCAAGCAAGGCATTCCGTTCGAAAATATACAGACCAAGCCATTGAACCTGACCAGGCCCAGTTGCTAGAGGCCAGGATGGAAGAAATCAACCAGCAAGAGGGTTTAAATTTTCGTTTAATTTTAGGAGAGGACCAATTTTTTCAAAGGAGAATCCCCAGTTTTGGAAATTTTGAAAATGTCAAAAACTATTTTGTCCTGGCTGGAAAAAAAGACCTGGACCCCCAAAAAGTAGGCTATTGGGGAGAAGATTTAGTTCTTTATGCCCAGAGCCTGGGCTTAAACACCTGTTGGGTGGGCTTTGCCAAGTTCTTTTATAAGGACCTGGTCCTGGATCCAGGACAAAAAGTTTTTTGCCTTATCAGTTTGGGCTATGGCCAAGACCAAGGCAAGAGTCGACCCTCCAAGAGCTTGGAAGATGTGGCCCGGGGACCGGCGCCCTATCCAGAGTGGTTTATCCAAGGAGTCCAGGGCGCTCTTTTGGCTCCAACAGCTATGAACCAGCAAAAATTTACCATCCACTATCATCCTGATGGGGAGGTGGACTTTAAGGCTGGCCGGGGATTTTTTGCCAAGCTGGACCTGGGAATTGTAAAATATCATTTTGACTTAGTGACAAAAGATAGGGGGTGTCAAAAGAAATGAAAAAATGCCTCGTTTTAGTAAATCCAGCTTCTGGGGATGGAAAGAGCATGGAATCCATACCTAAACTAGAAAAGAGATTGGAAGAAGACTTTGATCAAGTGGAAATTATTGAAACCAAAGAAGAGGGCCAGGGGGAAAAGTTGGCCCAAAAGGCCTGTCGGGAAAAAGTCCATAGCCTCTTTGTTATAGGTGGAGATGGAACCATTCATGAAATTGTCAATGGTCTGGCAGAAGAAGACCACCGGCCTATTTTGGGCCTTCTACCTGGAGGCACCAACAATACCTACTACCGGCTTATAGGAGAAAATCGGGACCTAGCCGCAGCTATTGATGATATTGATCTTAAGACTACGACAGAGGTGGACTTGGGCCAATGTAATGACAGGTTTTTTATCTACTACACCTGCTTTGGTCGGCTAATTGACGCCACCACCTCTACTGATGGAGAAGAAAAAGAAAGGCTGGGGCCCATGGCCTATGTAAAAAATATCTTTAAGGCCCTGCCAGAGGACGAAAGCCACCAAATCAAGCTAGTCAGTGATGGAGGAAACTACCAGGGCCCTGCCAGCCATGTCTATGCCTTTTTAGTGGCCCAAATGGGAAATTTAAATTTTTCAGAAATTTCCAGCTCTCTTAGCAGTGGAAAGCTCTATGTCTTTATTTTGACCAATGCCAAGACCGCATCCAAGCTAACAGCCCTGAAAGATATGGTCATGGGACAATTGGACAAAAATGAAGACATCCAGGCCATTACCTGTAGTCAGCTAAGCATTGAAGAGCTAAGGGGAGAGTCAGTGGACTTGGACATGGATGGAGAAATGGAAGCCAAATTACCAGCTCAGATAAGGGTTCTTCCCAAGCACATTCGGATTTACTTGCCCAAAGAAAAGGACTAGGCTAAGGTTAGGATTGGAAAAAGAGAAAACAAGAAAAGGAGGGAGGATTTGCCAAAAGCAAATCCTGAGCATGAGATATGAAGGAAATTCTTCTTGCATACTTTTCCCGAAGTGGAGTGACAAAAAAACTTTCAGAGGACTTGGCAAAAGTCCTGGATGCTGAAATTTATCAAGTTAGGCCCCTTAAGGCTTACCCCCTGGAAGAGGACGAATGTATCCAAGTGGCTGAGAGAGAAAAAGCAGAGGAGGCCCGGCCTGGCCTGGCTGGTCCGCTACCAGAAGTTCGTGGCCTGAAGAAGTTGGTTCTAGGGCTTCCCAATTGGAACGATACTTGTCCCAGGTGCCTGCTAAGTTTTTTGGAGGCTCTGGACCTATCTGGGGTAGAAGTCTACCCCTTTGTGACTTCCGAAGGCAGCGGGCCGGATGGCGTCAATGAGGACTTGCAAGAACAAGTTAAAAGAACAGCTAAACTACATAAGGCGGCCAATGGAGATCAAATGTCAGTAGAAGACCTGGCGGCCTGGGTAAGAGGAGGAAAACTTGACTAGCGCTATTTTGTATTTGGGAACCTGTATGGCTTTTTACATCTTGGCCATTCCCTTAAGAAAGTTTAAAGAGAAGATGAAGTGGCTGGGACCGGCCCAAACGGTAACGGTTTTGTGCTTGGTCCTTACCATGGGACTCAGGCTGGGGGCCAATGATGAGGTGGTAAACAACCTGGACTCCTATGGCCTTTATGCCCTGGTGATTACCATCTTTACCATTGCCTTTTCTATTGTTTCTGTCGCCATAGCCAGACGGGCCATGGGGATTGACCAGTACGGTCTCATGAAAAATGAGAGGGTGGACCTGGAAATGGAAGAAGAGCTAGAAGTTATTGAAGAGGAAGTAGCAGAAGAGGAAAAGGGCGGCTTTGACCGGATGACTCTTTGGATCCTCTTGGCTGTGGCCCTGGGTTTGGCCCTGGGCTACTTCTTGGTCCGTCCCCAGTTCAACTATGAAAACTTTGAAAGAGGGGCCGGCCTGGCCATTACCATTGAACTCTTGATCCTCTTGGTCTTTGTGGGTTTGGACCTGGGTCTTGCAGGAGATGTCATTAGCAATATCAAAAGCGTAGGCGTCCGGGTCTTGGTTATCCCCCTGGTGATTGAAGTGGGGACCCTGGTAGGGGCGGCCATTTGTGGCCTCTTCTTGCCCATTTCCCTCCGGGAGAGCCTGGCCATTGGAGCCGGTTTTGGTTGGTATTCCCTAGGAGCTGGCCTCTTAATGGATGCCGGATTAATGACAGCCGGGGCCATTTCTTTTATGCACAATGTTATGCGGGAGTTGGTTTCCATTATTATTACGCCAACAGTTGCCAAAAAAATAGGTTTTGTAGAAGCCGTGGCAGCTCCGGGAGCAACGGGAATGGATGTCTGCCTTCCCATTATTACCCGGTCCACCAGTGGAAATATAGCCGTCTATTCCTTTGTATCCGGCTTTATCATTTCCATGTCCGTCCCCCTTGTTGTTCCTTTGTTTATTTAAAAAAACGGCCAGGGAGCGCGCTTGATTTTAGTCAAGAGCCTCCCTGGCCCTTTAAGTTAAAGACAAATCTTGACAAAATAGGTCAAGTCTAATATACTATTAAGCAACTTATAAAAAGAATATAGAAAATTATCAAGAGTGGTGGAGGGACTGGCCCTAAGAAACCCGGCAACCTGCAATATGCGTGGTGCCAATTCCAGCGGAAAGACCGATAGATGATTGAGCAATCTCTCCATATCGGGGAGTTTTTTTATTTATTATAGAAAGGACAAAGAATGATTGAAGTTAGTCATTTAGTGAAAGAATTTTCCAATGATGGGAAGGTCTTTCGAGCAGTGGATGATGTCAGCTTCCAAGTGAAAAAAGGGGAGATCTATGGCATTATCGGCCTGTCCGGAGCCGGGAAGTCCACCCTGGTTCGGTGCCTGAACCGCTTAGAAGAACCCACATCGGGAAAAATCTTCATTGACGGAGTAGACATGGTGGCTCTGAGCAAAAAAGAGCTTTTAAATCAAAGAAAGGATATAGGGATGATCTTCCAACACTTCAACCTATTCCTGCAAAAGACGGTTTACGACAACATTGCCTACCCCCTGGAAATTCAAAAGTGGCCCAAGGAAAAAATCCAGGCTAGGGTGGAAGAACTCCTGGATTTTATTGACCTCAAGGACAAGAGGGGGGTCTATCCCTCTTCCCTGTCCGGGGGGCAAAAACAAAGAGTGGCCATAGCCAGAGCCCTGGCCACCAGTCCAAAAATCCTCCTAAGCGATGAAGGGACCTCAGCCCTGGACCCCATCAACACCCGGATGGTAGTAGAAACCTTGAAAAAAACAGTCAAGGACCTAAATACCACCATCATCATGATTACCCACCAAATGGAGGTGGCCAAGGATATTTGCGACCGGATTGCCGTAATGGAAAATGGGAAAATCATTGAAGAAAATACTGTGGAAGAACTCTTCCGGGCTCCCAAGACCAAGCAAACCCAAAAATTTATTTCCTCTTTAAGAGAAAGCGACAACCCCGACCAAAATATTGACCTGACCAAGTACAAGGGCCGGGTCCTCCGCCTGTCCTATGACGACCAGACAGTGGACCAACCCATCTTGTCCCGCTGTATCAAGGACTACCAGGTGGATGTCAACTTGCTTTCAGGCAATATGAACCGCTTGGATGTCAAGGATTTTGGCTATATGATTGTGGAAGTTTTAGGCTCGGACCAACAAGTTGACCAGGCCCTGGCCTTTATGAAAGAAAAAGGAGTCTATGTGGAGGTGCTTAAATGATTGAAAAATTTACATCCATCGTTTTACCGTCCATTCCAGACACCCTCTACATGGTCTTTTTTTCCTCCCTCTTTTCCATGTTGATTGGAATTCCCCTGGCCCTGATTTTAATCGTGACAAGACCCGGGGGCCTAAACCCAAAACCCAAGGGCTACCAGGTCCTGGACACCATCATCAACACCCTGCGGTCCTTTCCCTTTGTGATTTTGATCATGGTAGTCTACCCCCTGTCCCGGCTCTTAATTGGCAAAAGCATTGGCCCTACAGCGGCCATTGTCCCCCTAACGGTGGCAGCCATTCCCTTTGTAGCCCGGATTATGGAAGGGGTCTTCCTGGAAGTGGACGAAGGCTTGGTAGAAGCTGCCAGGGCCATGGGGTCCACCAATGGGCAAATCCTCACCAAGGTCATCCTGCCTGAAAGTTTGCCCTCCATCATCAATTCCATGACCATGACTATTATCAACATCATCGGCTATTCAGCCATGGCCGGGATGTTGGGAGCCGGAGGGCTGGGAGAAATCGCCACCCGCTACGGCCACTACCGCAACCAATTGGACATCCTCTGGATGAGCGTAATCTGCATCATCATCATTGTCCAAGTGGTCCAGTGGATTGGTAACCGACTTACAAATACAACAAATAAAAAGTAAAGGAGAACGACATGAAAAAAATGAAAAAATTTATTTTAGCTAGCCTACTTTCCTGCCTAGTTCTTTTAAGTGCTTGTGGACAAAAAGCAAGCCCGGACCAAGGAGCAGGAGACAATAAAATCCGCCTAGGGGTCAGTCCTGTACCCCACGAAGAAATCATCAAGGCCCTGGAACCTGAATTTAAAAAGGCCGGCCTGGATGTAGAAGTAACCACCTTTGATGACTATGTAATGCCCAACCTGGCCTTGGACCAAGGAGACCTGGATGCCAACTTCTTCCAACACGCTCCCTACCTGGATGACTTCATCAAGGAAAGAGGCGTCAAGTTGGTCAACCTGGGAGCCGTTCACTTGGAACCCATTGGTTTTTACTCCGCCAAGTACAAGTCTGTAGATGAACTAAAAGATGGCGATGAAATCTTAATCCCCAACGATGCCACCAATGGTGGTCGGGCTTTAATCCTCTTAGAAAAAGCAGGAGTTATCAAGCTAAATGACCCCAGCAACCTGGCTGTAACGGAAAAAGATATTACAGAAAATCCCAAGAACTTGAAATTCACAGCCCTGGATGCACCAAGCATTCCCAGGTCCTATAAGGAAGTAGCGGGAGCTGTCATCAACTCCAACTATGCCTTGGGAGCTGGTTTAGACCCAACCAAGGACAGCCTTTTGACAGAAGACAAGGATTCTCCCTACGCCAACATTATTGCCGTTCGCCAAGGGGAAGAAGGCCAAGAAAAATTCAAGAAATTTATGGAAGTGTTGCATTCAGATGCCTGCCGTAAATTTATTGAAGACACCTACAAGGGCGCTGTAGTCCCAGCATTTTAAATAAAGATAAGGAAAGACTATGGAAAAATCCATAGTCTTTTTTTGTGGGAAATAGGCAGGTTAAAGAAAGTTTGCTATAATGATTTTAAAGGATAGGAGGAATCATAGATGGATACAGTGCCTGGAACCGGCTACAAGATTGCCCAGGGCCCTGGGGCCTTTTCATATAGCATTGACAGCTTGTTTTTAACTTATTTTGCCCGGGCCAAGGGGCGGGTTTTGGACCTGGGTTGCGGGCCGGGAATCTTGTATTTTCGCAGTCTCAATCCGGACCTCAAATCCTACACAGGCCTGGACATCAACCCCCAAGCCCTGGACTATTTTCGGGAGAGCCTGGCCTATAACGGCCTGGGCCGGGAGGTTCGTTTGGAAGAAAAATCCCTGGAAGACTTTCATGAACCCGGGGCCTATGAGACGGTTTTATGCAACCCTCCCTACTATCAAAACTACTTAAGAACGGAAAATTCAGAAAAAAACCAGGCCAAGCATGAAGGCAATCTGGGTCTCAGGGACTTTATTTTAAAGGGGGCCCAAAGTTTGAGACCCCTGGGGTCTCTCTACCTGGTCCTGCCGGCGGACCGGCTGGTGGATGCCATGGTTTTTTGCCGCCAGGGAGGGGCAGAACCCAAGAGGCTACAATTTTTATCCAAGAAAAGTCAGGGCCAGGCCCATTGGTTTTGCCTAGAGGCTAGGAAAAATGCCAAGCCCCACTTGAGGGTGGACCCGGATTTAAACCTCCAAGACCACCGGGACCTAATCTACAGTGGCCCCCGGAATTTGTGATAAAATAAGAGGGAAAGGAGAAGCCATGCTTTATATTGTCCCCACACCCATTGGAAATTTAGAAGACATGACCTATCGAGGGGTCCGGGTTTTGAAGGAATGCGACTTGATTTGCTGTGAAGACACCCGGACCAGCCAGGTGCTCTTAAAGCACTATGGCATTGAAAGCCCCACAAGAAGCTACCATAAATTTAACGAAAAAGAGGCCCTGGATGGACTCTTGGACCTTTTAAGGCAGGGTAAAGACCTGGCCCTAATTAGCGATGCTGGCATGCCAGGGATCCAAGACCCAGGGCGGATTTTAATCCAGGCCTGCATCCAAGAGGGCCTGGACTATACAGTTTTACCCGGCCCCTCTGCCGGAATTACAGCCTTTATCGCTTCAGGTTTTTTGTCTGAATCCTTTGAATACATTGGCTTTTTACCGGAAAAGTCCGGCAAGCGGAAAAAGGTCTTGGAGGAAGTAAGGGGCCACAAGAACCCCATGATTTTTTACGAAGCCCCCCACAGGATCCAGGCCTGCCTGGAAGATATGCGGGAGGTCTTGGGGTCCAGGCAGGTTTTTTTGGGCCGGGAATTGACCAAAAAATTTGAAGACTACCAAAGCTTCAACCTGGAAGAGGACTTTCAAGACCAGGTCAAGGCCAAGGGAGAATTTGTCGTCATTGTCCAAGGAGACCAGACCCAGGAAGAGGTGGACATTCAAGCCGCCTTGCGGGACTGCCTCCAAGAGGGGATGAAGGTTTCCCAAGCAGTAAAGGAAGTGGCCAAGACCTATGGTCTCGCCAAAAACCATGTCTATAAGGAAAGTTTAAAACTATGAAAAACACCCAATATTTTGCAGGAATCATCCAAGAACTCAATGGAGTCTTGGAGGAGAAATATCGCAAGATCCATGCATGGTCCCAGGAGGAATTTCTGGACTATATCCAGACCTATGCCGGTCCCCTAGGCCGGATGAAAAAATTGACCCCCCAAGAGCTTAAGGAATACGGAGTGGTAGTGGGCCTGGATGGGTCTGTCAACCGGCTGGGGGGAGCCTACCCCCACTATGTGGAACTCTACCGGGGCCTGGCCATGTCCACCCAGGGCCATTCCTCCAGTGTGGAAGAAATTTACACCCCCCTTTTGGAAGAAAAAATGGACCAGGAAGAAGACCAAGACCAAAAAGACCAGGACGACCGGAAAAGACGCCTGGCAGAAATTGAAATGAAAACGGCCATCCAGTACATGAAGACCCAGCCTGTGGATTATCTGATGATGGATGGAGGCCTGATCCGCTACCGGATGTACTCCAACCTCTGGGAGGAATTTACCCAAACCGCCCTGGAAAGAGATGTGGTGACCTTTGGGGTCATCAAGGATATTAAGACAGCCATCTTGGGCCAGGGGGACCAAACCCAGGGTCTCTATGACCGGGAAATCCTATTTGGCCAGCTCAAGGCTGGAGATGTGATCTATATTGATGATAAGAAAAATAAGAAGGTCCCCAGTGGGCTGACTTCGGCCTTTTTAAAGAGCTCCAAGGAAATCCAAGTTATTGGGGTGGACCTCTTAAAGGAACAAGAAGGCCAAATGGAAAAAGTGTGTAACCTGGTCTACACCCTGACCCCAGAAGGAGGCAGGGGAGTTCCCCTTTGGATTGATATTGTAGACCATGAGGTGAAAATCACCGACCAGGAAATGGAGGCCCTTTTTGAGTCCTACATGGACCGGGACCTCTTCCATCGTTTGTTTGTATCGGAAAGAGATTTACGAAGATTGTGAGGGAAAAATGCAAGTAGTGGGAATCACAAGCCAACAAGAAGTCACCATTGGCAGCAAGGATCGAAACTTTCGAATCAATGAATTGCTGATGATTGAAGACGGTCAAATGGGAGACCTCTTGGCTGAAGTTGTTGAAACAAAAACCTTTAACCGCTTTATCCCCCTGGATATGGGAGGGGACTTTGTGGATGCCTCTGTCCTGGATAGCCTCAAGGCCATGGGCTACAATGTAGATGACGAAACCATCTACATTGCCAAGGCCCGGCTCTTTGAAGAGGCCACCTATCCCGTCTTGACAGGGTCCATGGCCCGGTCTCCGGAATTTGAAGAAGTCAAGGACGTGCTTTTGGCCACGGTGCCGGACCGGGGCCTGACCCTGGGGAGCATCCGAAATACCGACGATATCTACTGCCAGGCCACGGAGGAATTTAAAAATCTTTATGAAACCCTGGAAGGGGACCTGGTGGGCCAAAAGGACCTGCCCTATATCCTGGATATCCGGTCCATGCACCAATACCCCCACATTGGAATTTTTGGTGGGTCCGGGTCGGGAAAGAGTTTCGGCCTCAGGGTCCTCTTGGAAGAATTGATGAAAAAAAGTCTCCCTACTGTGGTCTTGGACCCCCATTATGAAATGGACTTTAAGAACCCGGCTGGGGGCAAGTTTGCTAAAAGCTACCAGGACCAGTTTGTCAAACTGCAAATTGGCGAAGACGTGGGGATTAAGTTTGAGCAATTAAGTGTAGGAGACATCAACCACCTCTTGGGGGCCGTTTCCGTCCTGACAGATTCTATGAAAAATGTCGTGGCCAGCCTCTTTAAAAAGGGCAACAACCTGCCCACCTTCCTAGAAAGAATCCATGCTCTCTTGGAAGTGGGAGACATGGGGGGAGAAAAACGCTACAGTGCCGAAATCCAGTACGCCTCCCCTGACAAGCAAAAACTCATGGAGAGAAATTTAAAGATTTTTGCAGAATTGGGGCAAAACCTCCCTCTGGAATCTGTCCGGGGAATTTCCTGGCGGATGGCCAATTTGGAAAGAGAGGGCCTTTTTAACAAGGACATCCTGCCTGTGATAGAAAATCTCATCCAAGGTAAGCTTGTTGTGGTTCAAGGGAGCATGCGGACCCTTCAAATGTTTTCTACCTACCTGGTCCGGACCCTCTACAACAAGCGCAGGACCTACCGGGACGACAAACTCCGGGGCCTGGGGGGAGACTACTTCCCACCCTTTTTCATCGTCAATGATGAGGCCCACAACTTTGCTCCCAAGGGACTGGAATCTCCCACCAAGTCAGCCTTGAAAGAAATTGCCCAAGAAGGACGAAAGTACGGCGTCTTTTTGGTCATGGCTACCCAAAGGCCCACCCTTTTGGATGAAACCATTACAGCCCAGTTAAACACCAAGTTCATCTTCCGAACCGTCCGGGCCTCGGATATTGATACCATCCGGGAAGAAACTGACCTAACGGCAGAAGAAGCCCACCGGCTCCCCTACCTAAGGACCGGAGACGTCTTTATCTCCGCCTCCCAAATGGGCCGGACCAGCTTTGCCCGGATCCGGGCAGCGGAAACCACCTCCCCCCACAGCGAGAACCCCTTTGATGAATTGATCCAACAAAAAAAGGAAAAATTTTCTGACCTCTTGCGGGAGTTGAAACCCTACTACCCCGTCAAGGACTCCAATGTCATCACCGTCATTACCGGCCTGTCCAAGGCAGGCATCAACATCACCTATGATGACCTAAAGGAATCCCTAAAACAAATGGCCCAAGAGGGCTTATTGGAGAAAAAAGAAGACTTCCTGGGCAATGCCGCCTATAGCTTGCCGGAAGAAAAATAAAGAGCAACCCGGGAGCCCAGCCCCGGGTTTTGCCTTAGGGACCATATTTTCCAAATAAGGCTGAAAACTAACCTAGTAAGAAGGGAAAAAATTCAGTATAATAGAAGCAAGGAGGGTATCCAATGGAACAAGAAGTTATGATTATCGATTTTGGCGGACAATACAACCAATTAATCGCTCGACGTGTGCGGGATTTACACGTCTATTGCGAAGTTGTCCCCTATAAAAAAGTAGACCAGTACTTAGAAAAACACAGGCCCCAGGGAATCATCTTTACCGGGGGGCCCAATAGCGTCTATGTAGACGATGCACCCAAAATTGACCT
This sequence comes from Urinicoccus massiliensis, assembly GCF_900120405.1. GTDB lineage: Bacteria > Bacillota > Clostridia > Tissierellales > Peptoniphilaceae > Urinicoccus > Urinicoccus massiliensis. Next base: position 917,517 of record NZ_LT635493.1, read on the forward strand.
AAAAATTTACGACCTGGGCATTCCCATTTTGGGCCTTTGCTATGGTATGCAAAGAATGGCCGTAGACCTGGGAGGCCAAGTGAGCCGGTCCCAAAGCCGGGAATTCGGCAAGACCCCCACAAGTTTTGACAGCCGGGCCAAGCTCTTTAAGGGCATTGGAGATTCCATAACCTGGATGAGCCACCAAGACTTTGTGACCCAAGTGCCCCAAGGCTTTGAGACAGTGGCCTCAACCCAGTCCACCCCCAATACAGCCATGGCTAATGAAGATAAAAAACTCTATGGAGTCCAATTCCATCCTGAAGTCAACCACACAGAAAAAGGCCAAGATATGTTAAGAAATTTCCTCTACGACATTTGTGGCCTGGAAGGAAAGTGGACCATGGACCGCTATGCCAAGACAGCCATTGAAGGCATCCGCAAGCAAGTAGGCCAAGGCAAGGTACTTTTGGCCCTGTCCGGCGGAGTGGATTCCTCAGTTTGTGCCAAACTTTTGGAAAAAGCCATTGGAGACCAACTAACCTGTATTTTTGTGGACCATGGTTTGATGCGGAAAAACGAAGGTGACGAAGTAGAAGCCGCCTTTAAGGACACAGACCTCCACTTTATCCGGGTCAATGCAGAAGACCGCTTCCTGGCAAGACTTAAGGGCGTAACAGACCCCGAAGAAAAACGAAAGATCATTGGAGAAGAATTCATCCGGGTCTTTGAAGAAGAAGGACGAAAAATCGGGTCCGTAGACTACCTGGCCCAAGGAACCATCTACCCCGACATCATCGAATCCGGAGCCGGAGATGCAGCCGTGATCAAGTCCCACCACAATGTGGGAGGCCTGCCAGCTGTTGTGGACTTTAAGGGCCTTGTAGAACCCCTACGCCAACTCTTTAAAGACGAAGTTCGGGAATTGGGCCAAGAATTGGGCCTGGCCGACTACCTGGTTTGGAGACAACCCTTCCCGGGACCAGGATTGGGTATCCGGGTTATGGGAGAAATTAGCAAGGAAAGATTAGACATCCTAAGAGATGCCGACGCCATCTACCGGGAAGAAATTGCCAAGGCCGGCCTAGACCGGTCCATCAACCAATACTTTGCCGTCCTGACCAACAACCGTACCGTAGGCGTTATGGGTGACTACCGGACCTACGACTATACCCTGGCCCTTAGAGCCGTAGAAACCACCGACTTTATGACCGCCGATTGGTCCAAGATTCCCTACGAAGTTTTGGAAAAAATTTCCAGCCGGATCGTAGGCGAAGTGGACCATATCAACCGGATTGTCTATGATATTACAAGTAAACCACCGGCTACGATTGAATGGGAATAAGAGATAAAGGCTTGAAAGCCTGTATTTTACAATATTTAAAAATATAAGCGTAACAAAAGCGTAACAAAAAAGGACGAGTTTAGAAAGTTTATACTTTACTCGTCCTTTTTAAGTGTTTTTAAAGTTTTAATAAAAAGACTTCTTTCCTGCTGAAGCTTTTTTAATATTATGTTTTCAACTGGTGAAACTAGTTTATTTGTGGGGCCTGTTTTTCCATTTTCAAAATGGAAGGAGGGATAATAGGATATTGGTTTTCTCTCTAGATATAACATTCTAAAATATTTAGTATTTCTTAGCTTGTTTTCTGCTCTATCCTTGATATTTCTGATGTTTTGAACATCTAAATGAAGGATACTAGATATTTGACTATAAGTTTTCATTTCCTGGCCTATACCATAAAAGGCCATTATTACATTTAGTTCTAAGGCATCTAGGCTAAAAGATAGATTTTTACGTACATCAGAATAGAACTGTTGATTTACAATCTCTCTTTCAATGTTAATCTTATCATCTTCAATTGTATCAATTAAAAAAGTATCTTCCTCATCATTTGATTGTATTGGAGCGTCTAAAGATAAATCTTTATGATAATCAAGCCGATCTCTTGTCAAAGCTAAAATACATTTAATGGCATAGGTTGAGAACTTAAATCCAAGGCTAGGGTCAAAGGTTTCAATAGCATTTATTAAAGCTATATAGCCATCTTGTAGCATTTCTTCATAGTCATGAATACCCTCGACATAAAGGTTATACCTATTTATTGTATAGGGAACTAGCCCCATATTGTTTAGGACGATTTCATTCCTAATTTCAGTATTTTGCTTATTTTCGGTGTATTCTTTAAACAGTTTTTCATTATTTACCATAGTATTTTTTCAAATATCATTTCTATAAATTTCTTGAATAACTTTCGTTTAAACTTCCAAGGCTCATTGGTCCAGGGTTTCAATCTTCATTATAAATATCAACCCCTTTCACGAAAAAATATGTACAGTGATGGCCGGAGTCCGCTGGCCAGCCCGGAGGGGGAGTTATGCCCCCATAATCATTTATAGTTGCTTAGTTCATCTTTGTTACTTTCTTCAAAAGCTATAATTGATTTAATATGTAAGTGTTTTATGTAGTCATAGCTAAAGTTCGTAACTTTAGCTATATCTTTTAAAGTAAGTTCGTTAATATAATGATTTAAAAGTATAGTTCTTAAAAAAGAATCATTTACATTATAAATTTTTTTAATAATATTTTTTTTAATTTCAAATATATAGATGAGTTTATTTTTTATTTCTTGTTTTAATCTTTTAATTTCTTTCAATACGTCAGCATCATTATTGGTATTAAGGCTCTCTTCCAAGAGTTCAAGCATAGCCTTATTAGTACTTATTTCTTTATTTAAATGTTTTATTCGTCCTAAATATTCTCTTGCATTCATCAGATCACCATATTCTAAAGGTAATGGCAAGAGTATATTTCAACCCCTGCCATTACCTTTATAAAAGAGTACATTTTACAAGTTATCTTATTCAGTTTCTTTATAAACTATAATCCCATCTTTTTTATTTTCTAAAACAAAAGCATCATAACAAATTCTACCTGTAACAATATCGCCACTGGCTAACGGTGTATCGTTGTGTATATTATAATCCTCAAGCTTAACAGGTGTAACAGTCGCTGATGGGTGCACAATTAAATACTTAACACCTTTAGGCAACATAGTATTAGAAACTTTAATTACTTTCATGCCATCTAACATGGCTATTACCCCTAGCGTTCTAAGGTCAGCTCCAACATCTGTATTATCAAACTGTTTAGCCTGTTTGATATAAGAATATACTTCAGGTGTAACAACCAATACCCTATCAGTATCTGGAACCTCGCCACCATCTAAAAGCTCACAAGATTTTAAAATGTTAGCATAAATGTTATCGGGGTTTATCTTATTAGTAGATTCACCAATAATAGTTACACCAGATTTTGCGATTTCATCAAAAATGTATCTATCTCTTTCTGGAATAACTACCTCTCTTAACTGTCTTGCTAAAGCGGAAGCGGCCTCTAATTGTCCTTGTGTTTCATCAACATCAAGCTTATCAATGTTGAATATAAAACTTCTATCTTTCTTTAATAACATTTCTTCGGTTTCAGCATTTAGATCGTAAAGCTTTCCATATCTACTAGGATTTAAAGGCTCGCTGTTATCATCAAAGATATTCCTTGCATAATCATTCATTTTAGCAGTTTTAAATTTCCATATTCTAACTGATCTTGCACCTGTCCAGTCAAAATCATTATTAGTTAATAAAGATGTTCTACTTTCATTTTTGAAAATTTCATCAGTATATGGTGCAAATTTAACTGTTAAATTAGTATTTTCTGTCATTTGTATATTCCTTTCTTGGAAGGTATTAATAAAGTTTTTTGGGTACATGTTCCTTTACTGAAAAACCTTTAGCGTATTCATCATCACTAAATCGACCAATTTCAGGGTTTTTAAGCGGTGGAACAATTTCCTTTTTATTGGCTTGAATTAAAGCCATAACTTTACCCACCTTAATTTTAAAATCATCAATATTTTCATTCTCGAATATTTCCATAAAATCTTTAGGATAGCCATTTTCAATTAAATATTCTTTACAATCAAGATCGTTAGATCTCTTCTCTAATTCATCGCTAACCCTTTTGTCAACTTCTTCGTTTATATTTTTTTCTTTCCTGGATAGTCTTTTCTTAACTATTTCATTAACTTCTTTCTGAGTGAATGTTCTTTCTGAATTTTCTTCATCAGAATCTTTATTCATATTTTCTTCATTAGGAGATTTTAAAATGGCAATTTCATTGTTTTCTACCGTTTCATTATAAGCATTTCTAGAATCATCTAGATCTAAACTATTAATTAATTCGGTATAAGCTTTAGAGTTCTGTTCATTGTTTTTCATTTTCTATTCCTCTATTCTTTTCCTTATAAAAGTATTTCCATATTTTCAATATGTATAGCTATATTATACTATATATAGTGGCCATTATACAAATATTAACTACATATAGTATGCATTAAATAATATAACCATGTATAGGTAACATAAAATGAAAATGTATTATACGTTTAAATACAAAAAAGGCTATTGTAGCTTTTACCACAACAGCCCCTTTTTTTAATAAAATCCCTTTTTCCCGGCTATTCTGCCCAAATAATAACCATAGTTGAAGAAATCACCTGCTAGCCTCCATGTAGTGGCATCTAGTGAATATCCGTTCCCCTCAAGTAAATAGTTCAATTCATCAATTTTAAGCCCAATAGGACTATTATCAAATATGCTAAGGTTTCCGGCTCTTTGAATACACCGTTTCCCCTTTGTAGGTAAATTTTTAATACATTCTTTTCTATATTCTTCAATTTCATCTTCTGATAAAGTTCTTGCTAATAAGTTTTTATTATCCATAAAAAGTTCATATACATTTCCGGCTTGTAGGTTTATTTCTTTACTTTCTTTCAATACAGTAATTAAAGTTTTCATTGTTTACCCCCTGTAATATCACGAAACAACTGATTAAATTCCGCTTGTTTCTTATTGCCTTCCAGAATTCTTAAAGGTTGGCAACTCATTTTAACCCGTGGACATATTTCATAGATACGGTCATAAGTTCTAGTAATGCCATCCTTTCCAGTGAGTTTCCTTTTTAACTCGGTGTCAGGATCTAAATTTGTAGTTATAATTAAAGGCTTGTTAGACCGATACCTTAAATCAATAACTGTATAAATCTTAGCTTTAATCCATTCGCTAGAATGTTCAGAACCTAAATCGTCAATAATAAGCAAATCAATATCCTCAAGCGTGTTGTAAAAAAAATTTAGCTTATTACTTCCAAAAGCTGAAAATTCTTTTATTTTTTCTAAAATAGTAGAAAAAGAACAAGCAATAACAGGAACACCGCGATCAATCAAATAATTAGCAATACAAAAACTTAAAAAAGATTTACCCGTTCCGGCTTCGCCATAAATCAACAGTCCCTTATTTTTATCTTTAAACTCGTCAAAGTGGGAAGCATAATACCGACCAAGTTTAAAACACTTTTCGTTATCCGGAGTTATTTTAAAGTTTTCAAATCGACATTCTTTAAATTTAGCATTCATTAAGCTATTAAGTTTAAGCTTTTCAACATGCTTTCTATTTTCTCTCTCTTTTTCCATCTCCTGGTTTTGTTGATATTGTTGAATTCCTTTTTCACTTAGAGATTTTACAGTTATAGGTTTTCCGGTAAATGGATCCGTAACTTTTAGATCCTTCTTATCATAACTAGTATCATCAGGAGATATAACATCAGTTAAGTTCAAATGGTGGAACTTTTCCATACGGATTTTCTCCCTCCTCTTTTTCCATAAAATCGTTGGTTCGATATGTTCGATACCCTCCATGAATAGCCTTATCCACAAAGCCAGGGTTTAGACTATTAAAGTTAATGTTCTCCTTGAGATAGTCGCTTTTTTGTATTTCTGTAATAAGAGACTTTAAAGACTTGATTCCATAAAGACCAATAAAAGCCTCAATAGATGATGATGTAACCTTATTTCTAACAAGGAGATTAATCTGTGAAAGGTAATTTGCCTTATCATCATTATTAATCATTATTACATCATTATTATCATTATTGTTAGTTGTTAGGTGCTTGTTAGGTGCTTGTTGATTGCTTGTTAGTTGCATGTTATAACCATTGTTATATTGTTTTAATACTCCTTGATATTTTCCCCAATTTACAATGGTTATAAGCCTATTTTTGTTTGTTGATTCGTTTGTTAAAAAACCAAGTTTTTCAAATCTTTTTAAAGCTGTTCTAACTTTTTGTGTTGTCATACCTTTACCACAATTTAAAACAATAGAATTTAGACTTGTAATCATTTGGCCTGGTTTTATTCTGTACTTTTGGCCCCTCCATTCCCATTCCTTTTCTTCATGGTTAGCCATTAAAAGAAGCACGATAAAAATAGTTTTTTGTTCAGGTGTAGAATTCAACCAAATAGGTTTTTTTATTAATTCTCTATAAACACTCACCCAACCCTGGCTTTTTTTCAAATTTGCACCAACTTCCATACAGGTATTGTTTATAATCTTCTAATTTGCTAAAATATACTTTAGCAATACCATTGTATTGCTTGTCATGAAGCCCGTCAGGTGAGAAGTTGGGGAACTTTGTTTGAGCCTGGCGGGCTTTTTTTATTGTCTTACATAGAACCATCATCATTTAAGTTAAACCTCTCTTTCAAGTAGTCCAGGGGGATCCTTCCAGATACAGTTAAAAAGCCCTTTTCTTCAAGTTCATGATTCAATTGACGTATGACTTTATAGGCCTTGGCTTCTTTGACCCCAAGTATCTCCTTTACCTCATCAACACGTATTAAAGTAGCCATGTTTCACCTCGCATTAATTCATTTCTACAATATCTCTAATGGATACATTAAGAGCATTGGCAATTTTGTTTATTGACTTAACACTTGCGTTTTTACCATTCATAAAATAACTGATAGAAATTCTTGAAAGGTCTGCTTTTTCTGCCAATTCATCTTGTGTTAGGTTTTGTTCTACCATTAAAAGCTTTACTTCACCTATTTTTAGTTTCATTTTTCTCACCTCGATTGTTAGTAATAATTACACTTACATTGTATGCAATACTTTAAAAACTGTCAAGAGGTTTTTTCAATATTATTTACAAATTTTAAAATGTTTGTTATGATTACATTAGGTTAATTAGGAGGAGGATAATATGAATAATAACTCAAAAATAGGAGAACGAATAAAGAAGACTAGACTTGAAAGGGGACTTACACTACAAGAATTAGGGCAAAAAATCGGGCTTACGCATGCTTCGTTGTCTAACTATGAATCAGGCAATGTTCCCAATATACCAATCAACAGGATAACTGATATTGCTAAGGCCTTAGAAGTAGATCCTAGTTATTTGATGGGCTGGAACAAAGGGGAAACCCCTCAAGAAAGATTGATTAATAAACTAATAGAAATGACACAAAACGAAAAAATAACGTGGGAGTATATTAAAGAACCAAGTGAACATTTTACGAAGTTGTGGCAATATGATTCTTTAGAGCCCCACAAGTTTGGTATTAAGGAAATTGAAAGCCAATATAAGATAATAGAAGGATATCTTTATGAATATGATAAAGGTTTTTATTATCTTGTTGTGCAAGGTAAGTTCTTAGATATTGGGGTTGATATAGAAACACAATTAGAAACGGATGTATATGACTATTCAACCCATCTTTATGCTAGCAATAAACAAAATATTATAGATTTATATACTTCAAACACAAAAGAAACTATAAATCATCTATATGAGGTTATTAATAAATCGTTAAATAATCCAGAAATCGGTACAATTAATGATTTATTACAAGATCTTAAGAATTTAGAAGATAATTAAGCTAAAAGGCCATAGAATCGATTTTAAGGCCCTATAGTTATCATTAATAGAAATTATACTAAGAACAAGAGAAAGCTTAAAATTGACCCCGAATTTTAAGCCCTGGACAATTGAATAAGGAGATTTTAAACATGACAAGCAAAAGAATGAAAAACAATCCCAATAAATGGTATTGCTCATTTAGATATGTAAATTTAGACGGTGAAACCAAGCAAAAGAAAAAAGAAGGATTTAATACAAAAAAAGAAGCGGACGAATGGGAACGGAACTTCTTAAATGACATTAAGTTTAATCCAGAAATGACCTTTCAAGGGTTATATGAAATGTATTTTGAAGATATCCGCCCAAGGTTGAAGGAACATACAATATTATCAAAAGAATATTTAATTGAAAATAAGATACTACCTTATTTCAAAGATCTAAAAATTAGCGAGATAGGGCCCATTGATGTTCAAAGGTGGCAAAATAAGTTATTAGAAGCAGTCAATCCCAAAACAAATAAACCCTATGCCCCCACCTATTTAAAATCCATCAACAATCAATTAACGGCTATATTTAACTATGCTGTTAAATTTCATAATCTAAAGAATAACCCTGTCCATAAAGTAGGGAGCATTGGGGCAAAGAATGCACCGGAAAAAGAAATCTGGAGCCTAGAAGAATTCACAATCTTTATTGACCTTGTAGAGGATAAAGAACTACACTTAGGTTTTAACATCCTATATTGGAGCGGTTGCCGTATTGGTGAATTGTTGGCCTTAACTTGGAAAGATATTGACTTTAATAGAAATACGGTGAATATAGATGAATCCTATCAAAGGTTGCAAGGTAAAGACGTTATAACAGAACCTAAAACCAAGAAAAGCATTAGAGAAATAACGGTTATAAAAGCCGTCATAGATGAATTGAAAAATTATAAAGAATCAGTCTATAAGCCTAATAATGAAGACCGGATTTTTCATTGTACTAAGCATAAGTTTGAACATGCAATAACTCAAATATGTAAAAGAAACAACTTAAATAAAATAAGAATTCACGATCTAAGGCATTCCCATGCGAGCTTATTACTAAACGAGGGAATCAATATTGTGGCCTTAAGTAAACGGCTAGGCCATGAAAAAGTATCAACAACTTTAAACACTTATTCCCATATGATTCCTAGTGATGATAAGATTCTAAAAGTAATGGAAAACTTAAGCGTAACAAAATCGTAACAATAATTTTAAAATAGTATATAAAATAGTATAAAATAGCAATTCATAAAAATAAAAAGGGCTTAAAATACACAAAATTAAATGATGAAGAATGTTAGGCGGTTGAATGGGAATAATCGCAAAAAAATTAAAAACTTTGTAAAATCAACGGTTACAGAAGATAAAAAACTGTAACTGGGATTAAAATGGGAACATTTGTAAAAAAGAATAAATTGAATAATAGTTCCAAGTGGTTTACATTTGGACAAAAAATTAGACCGTAGTCTTTAGGCTGCGGTCTTTTTGCGTACATATTATGAGGATTAATTTATTTAGACATATCAAATGGTTACTTTCAAATGCAACAAATAATATAAACCAGATTGCAAAAGCTAATAATACAACTGGTGTCATTTATAAGGACGATATAGATTATATGAGAGAAAAAATAGAAAAATTATCAAAAGAAATATGGGATATACATTCCCTGTTATTAAGGAAATAATTTTTCATTCAGTTCGAGATAAGAGAATAAAAGCATGTTAAAAGAATTGTTTTAATGGTATAATTAAGACAATATAGATAAATATAGGGAGTTATTTCGAATATCTCATGTTGAAATTTAGTTATAAAAAATTGTTTAAAAAACTTATAGACTTAGAAATGAAAAGTACTGAACTTATGGACAAAGCACAAATATTTCTATAGATTGTAAGTGGAAGTAGAGAATTATATGAATAAAATAGCCGAAGAATTAAATAGATACCCTCAAGATTATTGGGACTTTAAAGGGACAACTAAATCAGGCATACACAATATTGGCAAATACCCTGCTACTATGGTTCCAGATATGCAGTATCAGCTATTAAGTGTTATAAGCAAGCATTTAAATAACAAAAATATTACTTTGTTAGATCCTTTTTGTGGATCTGGAACAACTTTAGTCATCGCACAAGAATTAGGAATTAATTCTGTAGGGATTGATATAAATCCATACGCTACATTATTGTCGTTTGTAAAAACTCATAAATATAATAGGACAGATGTTTGTGATGCTATTTCAGTAATTGAAAGTAATTTAGGGCAGGAATCAAATTTTCCAATGTATGATTTTTATAATATTAAAAAATGGTTTAGAGACGATATAATAAAATCTTTGAGCCAAATAAGGCACTGTATACTACTAGAGAAAAATCAAGATATAAGAAAATTTTTTTGGATTTGCTTATCGGAAGTTATATTTAAATTTAGCAATGATAGGACTAGCACGTTTAAATTACACGCTCTTCCCAAGGAAAAAATTGATTTAATAGAAGATAAATGTATAGAATATTTCATCAAAATTATTAACGATAATTCAGAACATTTAAATTATAGCAATATAACAAGTTCAAATATAATTTATGGTGATTCAAGTAGTATTATTAATTATAAATTAAAAGGTGAATTTGACATTATATGCACTTCCCCACCGTATGGTGATAATCCGACAACAGTAACATATGGACAAGCTTCTATTTTATTCTTAAAATGGGTTGATTCAAAAGATTTATTATGTGAACCAGATATATTATCCAATTATTCAAAAATAGATTATTTAAGCCTAGGTGGAAATAAAAATAATAATAAACTTCCTGATATTTCTATTATACATGAATATGTTGACAAGCTTAGTGAGAATAAAAAAAATAAAGTTATAAGATTTTTATCAGATTACTATAAATCTTTATATGATCTACATAAAGCTCTTTCAATGGAGGGGTATATAATATTTACTGTAGGAAATAGAAAGGTAGATGGCATAGAACAGCCTTTTGATGATATAACCGAAGATATTTTTAAAAGCTTAGGATTAAAAAAAGTAGATTTATTTAAAAGAAATATATTATTTAAAAAAATGCCTAAAAAAATATCTAAAATAAAGAATATGGGGGCTGTTGAATCTATGTCAGAAGAAACAGTAATAATTTATAAAAAGGAGAAATAACGTGGCAAAATTATCGGTATCTGGTAAATTCATTAAAGAAGTATCACAAAACATACCTGGAACAAAGTTTGCAATAATAGAATTAATAAAAAACTCATACGAAGCTCGATCTAGCTCAGTGCGAATTTATATATCACCTGAAAAAATAACTATACAGGATAATGGTAAAGGAATGAATCTTGAAGAAATTGATACTTTGTTGACCGTTAGTGATAGTAATAAAATTTTCGGACAAGAAATCGGAGGTGTACTTATATCTGGAGAAAAAGGATTAGGTTTTTTCTCGGTATTTAAATTTGGAAACAAAGTTAAAGTCGATACAGTAAAAGATTCAAAAGGATACTCATTTGAGTTAGATATGGAGGAAATATCTTCTCAAAAAAGTTTATATAATTTAGATATTCCCGTAAAAAAAATTGATGATACGAAGATTCATAGCGGAACAACGATAACTATAACAGAAATATATAAAGAAACATTCGATATATTCAAGCAAACATTAGATAAAGATGATGAATTAATGAGGTTGATAAATGTTATAGATTCGCCAGAAATTAAGGTTGAAATTAAAAAATCTTGGGATGAGACAAATACTGAATCTAAAGATATAACAAGGTTAGATGAAGCAAAAATTGCATCAGCACTATTTGACTCCAAGTTAATGAAAAATAAGAATGGGAATAAATTTTTTAAATTACTTAGAAATGGTAATGAATATAAATTTGAAATAGATGAAAAATTTAATGAGTTTTTTGATAATGAAAATATAAAAGTGAATATAGATATAAGTGTATATAACTTAAAGGGGTTGAGCAAAAAACATTTACCTGATATTTATTATGATAGTGTGAATGATAGAGTGGTGCCATTAATATATATTAATAAATGCTTATTTGATAATTATACTTTATATAATTCAGAAATAAATTCTTTTAAAAGAAACAAGCAAGTTTTCAGGCAACAAGTTGGGAAAATTAGTTTGATATTAACTAGCCCTGATTTAATTTCATTCAACTCCGATAGAACTAAAATGACGGAATCTGTTAATAGCATTTTATTCCAAGAGTTTTTAAACTATTTTTCGTCTAATATGCAAATATTTTTAAGAAATATTCTCGATAAAGAGTTGGAAAAGAAGCCGAAAATATACAATAGAACTTGTTTCATTAATCAAACTCCTGATCTAAAGAATGATAATTACAAAATAAAATATATAACTCATAATGAAGAAAAGAAGGATAAAGTTACAACTGATTCTACAGGAACATGGGAAATTGTATACAGCAACAATGATAAAGTAATATTAGATGTCCTTGAACGACCAGATCCAATAATAAAGCAAAAAATTTCTGAATTTTTGGTTGGAAATGAATATAGATTTGATGATTTGTTTATATTTGAAGACTGTGAGAGCACAAGAAAAATAAAACCATTAGAATTTACAGTTACTCCAGAAGATTGTAGGAGCATGAATAGCAAGCTAAAAACAATAACTTTTAATAGACCGTGCTCAAATATTTTTTTTGAAATATCGATTGAAGATAAAATAAGTAGCAAAAAAATAAATGGAAAGTACAAGGGAGTTAGCCAGTTTCCGATTTCTAATAGGACTAGTAAAGTAGGCATTGAAGATGTTATGGTACATCCATTAATGCAAATTGATCAGAATGTTAAAGAAGATATTTATATCTTTAAGAACCAGTTGAATGATATATATAAAGATCGCAAAAAATATGAGTATATTTTGATTTCATCTTTAAGAACATTTGTTGAGCTTGTTGTTAATGATATTGTAGAAAAATTAGGAGAAAAACAAGACAAATATCTTGAAAAAAATTTTAAAATAATTAGTGCTAGTAAAAATATTAAAGATAGGTTTATAAATAAAATTCAAAATGAGAGAGAAAAAGCTGGAGTATTAGAGATATATAATCAAGCATTTAGTCAAGGTAGATACGATGGAACTATATCATATTTAAACTTAACTACTCATGGAGCAGGAAGAATAATATCATTAAAACAGATAGAAATAGATTTTCCTATAATAAACCTACTTTATACTTATCTTTGTTTTTTAAATTTATGAAAATACAATTATAAAAATACTAATTTTATAAATTTATAATGGCATAAAGTTATTATTCGACACTGGTACTGGTACTGGGACGGGGCTAAAAATTTGAAAACGTCCTATAATTAGATGGATTTAGTGGTATTAGAAAAAATAAAATGCAGTATTTTGAATGTATTGGGATAAATCGGACGTTTGGAAAAGAAGAATGGGAATAATCGCAAAAAAATTAAAAGCTTTGTAAAATCAACGGTTACAGAAGATAAAAAACTGTAACTGGGATTAAAATGGGAACATTTGTTAAAAAGAATAAACTGAATGATTCTTCCAAGTGGTTTGCATGAGGACAAAAAATTAGACCGTAGTTTCAAGCTGCGGTCTTTTTGAGTGTCTATATTTTACATAATATAGTAAACAAATAATACGACAATAAATTGTCGGTTTGAGTGTCGGTTTGGACAAAATTGGAAAGGAAGTGATAGAACTCTTGATAGAGAATTCAATTGTAAAGTAAAATAAAGGAAAATAACGCATAATAAAAGTAGAGAAATTATACATATGGGTAAAGTGGCTTATAGCATTTGACAATTAGTGATTTGAGATATATGATTTAATCATAAGATTAGGTCAGGAAGCATACGGTGCTCTGACCATTTTTTATGTTATAATACAAGTAATAAAGATTAAGTCAGAATAAGGAGGGGGTATATTGTCAAAAATTAAAAAAGATCAAATTTCAGCTAAAGGCTTTGATATTGAGGTTTACACAGAAGATTTTAAAAATGACTATATAAGTCTTACTGATATAGCAAAATATAAAAACAAGGAAGAACCTAATGTAGTTGTTTCAAATTGGATGCGAAACTATAATACAATAGAATATCTTGGCATTTGGGAGCAGTTAAATAATCCAGATTTTAACCCCCTCGAATTCGAGGGGTATTTAAAAGAGGCGGGTAGTAACGCTTTTACATTATCACCTCAAAAATGGCAGAAAACCACTAATGCAGTAGGACTATTTGTAAAGTTGGGTAGATATGGTGGCACATATGCTCATAAAGATATAGCTTTTAAATTTGCTTCATGGATATCTGCAGAATTTGAACTTTATATAATTAAAGATTATCAAAGACTTAAAGAAGATGAAAACTCAAAATTATCATTAACTTGGAACCTGCATAGAGAAATATCTAAAATCAATTATAAAATTCATACAGATGCCATTAAAGAGTATTTATTAAAAGACCTTACAGATGAGCAGTTATCATTTAAATATGCAAGTGAAGCAGATATGCTTAATGTGGCACTCTTTGATAAAAGAGCAAAACAGTGGCGTGAAGAAAATCCTGACCTAAAAGGAAATATGAGAGACTATGCAAGTCTTAATGAACTACTAGTACTTGCTAATATGGAATCCTACAATGCAATTTTAATTGAAAAAGGATTAGAGCAAAAAGAAAGAATGATTGAACTTAGAAAACTTGCTAGAAGACAATTGGTGTCAATTGAAAAGCTTAATAATAGTGGTATCAGGAGATTAGAAAGAAACAAGTAGTTTTAACTGAATATAGAAAAATATTGTAAAACGGTGGTTTACCTTATTGAATGTGTAATTCTTAAAATGAGAGCAAAACCACTAGGAAATGAGGATTTCTATATAATGAAAATTCTACAAATAATACCTCGGATTTTTCTTGAGGATCTAGCGGTATAATTATTAAAAGGGAAGATAGTGGCGATGAATACTTGGTTTCAAGCCTTCTACAAAGGAAATAAAAATATAGAGTTTAAAAATATAAGGAGGAAAGTATATGATAAAATATCTTACTTTACTTAAAGTTCTAGAAGCGTTGAGAAAAGAAGCTCCAGAAGATTATAGAATTTATCATCCAAATAAGGATGATCTAGATAAAGTAAATCGTGCAAATTCTAGAGCTTATATTCATTTGCTTTTAAAAGCTAAATTTAATTTGTTGGATTTTGAGAAACGAGAAAAATTTGTTACAGATGATTCTCAAGATGGAGGAATTGACGCCTACTATATTGATCATGAAAATAAAAAAATATATTTTATTCAATCAAAGTTTAGAACGAATAATGATAACTTCATGAATAAATCTATCGAATTAGAAGAAATAAATAAAATGGATATAGATAGGATAAGTAGAGGTGAAAGAATAGATAAAAATGGAATAAAATACAACGACAAAATCCAAAGATTAATACAAAATCTTTCAGAAATTGAGCAAATAAGTAGGTACGATTTTAATGTTATTATACTTGCAAACGTAAGTAGTGTACTTGCGGATGCAATGGGTAAGTTATTAAATTTTCCATTTGAAGTTTACAACTATGAAAGAGCATATGAAGAATTGGTTTTTCCTATAGTTAGGGGAACTGTTCATCAAGCAACAAATATTTCTGTTAATTTAAATTTAGGTTCGAAAAATAATTATACAATGGATTATTGGGTTGAAGACGAAGAATTTACTACATCTGTACAATTGTTTTTTGTTCCGATATTAGAAATTGCAAAATTAATGAGTTCATTTAAGAACTCTATATTGAAGTTTAATCCAAGAAGCTATTTAGGAGCGTCAGACAATGAAGTAAACTCTTCAATAAAAGATTCTGTAATCAATCGTTCAGGTAATGTATTTGCATTGTTTAACAATGGAATTACATTGCTATCTGATAAAACATCATATACCTCAAGGACTGGCAGAGAAGGTATAGGTGAATTATCATTGTTAAATCCACAAATAATTAATGGAGGACAAACAGCTTACACTTTATCAACTATTTTAGAAGATGATGACATAGATAATAAAGTATTTGATAATAAAGAAGTACTACTAAAGGTAATTACTTTTGATCAAGGGATGAAAGATGAAGTAAGCAAACAAAGATTAATTGATGAGCTTTCATTAACAACAAATAATCAAAGTAAAGTAACAGTTGCAGATAGAAAATCAAATTCAAATGTACAAATTGATTTTCAAAAGTATATATACAATAACTACGGATACTTTTATCATAGAAAAACAGGTGAATTTACTGAAGGTATCGAAAAAGGCTATATTTCTAAAGATCAAATTATTAGTAGAAATACAATTATTAGAATTATCTATGCTATGAATGGTAGAGTAAATGCTGCCAGGCGAAATGGTGAAGATGCTTTATATAATATGAATGATTATGAGAAATTTTTTAATATAGATATAGGGCCTGAAGGATATGATCGTATATATTTCTTATACATTGCATTTAAATATTTAGAAAAAAAAGAAAAAAAAGAAAAAAAAGAAAATAGTAAATCCGATTATGGTGAAGGGTTAAGATATGGGAAATATGCAATAATAAATGTTATTTCTAAATTTTTAACAGATGAATATTTTGATAAGACTGAAGATTCATTAAATTTGATCGTAGATGAAATTTTAGATCAATGGAAAGAATTTGAACGTATTCAATCAAATAAAAAATCTAATATTGATTATTTCTATGAAAAAGAAGAAATTCTCAAGCAGGAGAATAAAAATGGTAAAGAAAAAATGGAAAATCTAGTTATTACTACACGAGTTGAAGATTTTGATAATTATTATAAAGGCTCAACAATTAATAATGATTTAAATGATTACGAATTTAAAATAACTAAGATCGAAGAAACACAATCATGACTAATCTTCCGGTACTGGGACTGGGACGGGACTAAAAATTTGAAAACGTCCTATAATTAGATAGATTTAGTGATATTAGAAAAAATAGAATGCAGTATTTTGAATGATTTGGGATGTATCGGACGTTTGGAAAAGAAGAATGGGAATAGTCGCAAAATTTTCTAAAACGGCTTAATTACAAGCTATAAAGAGAATAAAAAATGGCTACTGGTAGTCAAATGGTACTGGAAGTAAAAAAGAATAAACTAAATAATTCTTCCAAGTGGTTTACATTTGGACAAAAAATCAGACCGTAGTTTCAAGCTGCGGTCTTTTTGCTATAATTATGAAAATTAATTTATTTAAATGTACAACTTTCTAATATATAATCAACAAGATATTTTAATTTAGTAAAATCATATTCTTTTTTATAGAATTGATGAAATGATTTGATTAGTAAATTTTTTGGCTCAATATTTCCTTGATATTGTATTAATTTATCATTAAAGCCAGTCCATCTAACATAAATTTCATCGTCTATTGAACTGTGATCTAAAAAACATTCTATAGAAACGGCTTTCCCATTTATATTTTCTAAAGAATCTCCCTGGGGACCCTTGCATTTAAAATTATCAAAATCTTTATAATTAGGCAGAGTTATAACATTTAGATTATTTGGCAAATCGATTGTTTTAATATCATTATAAACAGATATACCAGCTGTATCATTATCTAAAATAACTAAAATTTTATTTAAAATATTTATTTTGGATAATCCTTTAACAAAATTTTTTAAATTACCCGTTCCTGTAAAAGGATAGTTTTGCTCCATATCTATAAAATCAAAGAAATCTGCAATATCACTATAAAGTCGATTAATAGATTTTTTAATAATATCCGTGTCTGAACTACCTTCTGTTACAATAAGTATTTTTTCTTGTGTAGTTAATTTTGGGATTATATCTTCTTCTAAACTCCATCCGTTTTCAACAACATCTGCAAATCTCCAAATTACATCTAGGTTATGATTGTTTTCATTTTCACTCAGAATTCTTAATGTAATATATGGATCTAAATTTTCAAGAAAGTATCCAATAGTGTAAGCGTCATAATATGGAAAATTAGATAAATCCTTAATCTCATGTATAACACATTTCCTGACATACTCACCTAGATCATAGTCAAAATCATATTCTTCAGATGCCATATTTATATTCTGAATATCAACGTTTATCACTGTATTGTAAAAATCATGAAAACTTATCGGAGTAGAGGAACTGCATAGTTGTTTGAACATTGCCAATTCTTCGTTAAATAACTCTTCAATCTCATACAAACTATATCCTAACAAATCTAATCTTCTCCTTACAGACATGATATTTTTTGAAAAACCTTCTTTGTATTCGATTTTGTTGTCAGAATAGTAATAAGGTACTATTTTTATGTCTTCTTTCTGGAATAAGCAAGAATGATTATTAAACATATTATTTTTACCCCAATCAAGCTCCATTTTTCCTATTCCTAATGTAATCATAGAACCCATAAAAAGCACCTCTTATTATAAAAATTTTGATTTTTTAGGATAAGATAACTTCCAATCTTCAAATTCCTCGTTTGTTATCTCATCGTTGTAATGCTTTTTCTCATCTCATTCCATTCTATAAGAAAATTATTGAAGTCTACATCATTTGATAAAAGTCCAGTGATCTCTCCACCGCCTGCTAATGGTCTAAACTTCATATCTTCATCATAATCAAAAATTATATGCGTTATTTCTTTTGTTCAAGTACCGAAATGGTATGTGAGATCAGTTATACTCTTCCAGTTAAGCAACTTCTCTATATCGAGTATATACATATTCATAAATCTGTTGACGATACATAGAGATACTAACCTCATCGTAACACTCCGGCAATTCTGCCCAAAGGGTATCACGGATAAGATTATCAATAGCTGCTTTTGTTTCTTGCTTATCTGTCCAATGGTCAAATTCTGCAATTTTAGTTTTTATTTTCTGTATTAGGGATGCGGCAACTTCTTTAAGTTTCTTGATGTCTGTCTTGCTCAAATCATCACGGAACAACATATCATAAAGAGAAAGCTCTTCATCACTTGTAAAACCTTCACGGACATAGCGTTGTTCTTCATGGCCTATTCGATTAGCCAAATCCATCAACTCCATGAAAGTTTTCTCGATTGTGGCTCTGTCCTGCTCGCTATTATAATCATCGATAATTTGCTGATAGCGTTCGTAGTAGTTAATTCGATCAGGATTAGTAAAAAGCATACTGTCAAGTTTCTGTTGGATTGCTTCCTCTAAATCCCTTAAAACAAGGTTCTTTTTCTTAATCTTTGAGAACTCCCTGCGAAGAAGATCAAAGTCAATGTCACTGATATCAAACCTGCGTGGTTGTTCATACGCCATAGTAGGTGTATGCTGAATTTCAACATATGCACTTATAATTTCATTGATTTCAATCATAAGGTCAGTGGTATTGATGTGCTTACGCTTTTTTTGTAATTCGGCATAGATAGCGGCAATAGCTTCATACTGCTTACGAGTGTGACCAGTGATATCATCTCTGTCAGTATATTTCATTAGACGATTCAATTCCGATGCATAGGTAGTATATGTTTTTTTATCCTCAATCGAACCGCATACTGCATTCGCTGCTTCCTGGAGGTAGGATAGCTTCATAAAATCATAGGCGTCAATGAGCATTTCTAAGTCAAAATCATTTTCACTCAAAAATTCAACTACTTTACCAATAGTTTCGATAATACGAACAATAAGTTCGTCTTTATCTATTGTAGGGTCTGAGCCACCATCTCCACCTACATTAGCAGTATAATCTGCAAGAGCCTTTCTTAACGCTTTTACGATTCCAATATAATCTATAATCAAACCATTGCTTTTGCCTTCGCTGACACGATTGGCACGTGCTATGGTCTGCATAAGTGTATGAGCCTTTAATGGCTTGTCGAGATATAGGCATGAAAGACATTTAACATCAAAGCCAGTAAGCCACATTGCACATACAAAGACAACACGGAGCGGATTTTTTGAATCCTTAAATTCTTTATCTAAGTCACGCTTTTCCATCTTGCTGCGGTGAGTCTTTATGTCTAGATTCCATTTTTTAAATGTTTGGATTTCGTTTTGTTCCTGACTGATTACAACAGCCATTTCAGTTTCTTCCATCCATTTGATTTTTCGTTCAAGTTCAAGAGACTCTTGTTGACTGGCATTTTTCAAACTTGCCTTTAAGGTTTTGATTTCTGCTTTCCAATATTCCTGCACATAATTATACATACGGACACAGGTAACCTTGTTTAAGCAAACAAACATAGCCTTTCCGCTTGTCCATAAATCAGAGTAGTGGTTTACAAAGTCGCGGGCAATAGATCTTAGCCTAGGCTCGGCTGTGAGTAGGTGGATCTCCTTTGCAAATTCAGCCTCTAGCTTATCCTGTTGGTCAACATCAAGGTCAGCACTTTCGATAGCATCAAGAATTTGATTCGTGATTTCCGGATTGTGTAAATCAACAATCTTTTCCCCACGATTTTCGTAGTAAAGAGGGACAGTCGCACCATCTTCAACAGCCCTTTTAAAGTCATAAACGGATACATAACCACCAAAAGTACGAGCAGTAATATTATCACTGGAAAGTAATGGCGTACCTGTAAAGCCGATGCGTGCAGCAGTAGGCAACAATTTCATCATATTATCAGCGAAGATACCATATTGGCTACGATGGGCTTCATCAGACATGATAATGATATCATGATCGGGATAGATCGGCTTTTCATTCGGTTTATTAAACTTCTGTATCAAAGTGAAGATAAAGCTTGGATTTCCATGTAGTTTCTTAACAAGGTCCTCTCCACTTGTTGCAATAAATTCAGAAGCCTTGATATCCCTACCAAGCAGCCCACAATTCTCAAAGGTATCACTAATCTGCCTATTCAGTTCATCGCGGTCTGTAAGGATAACAAAGGTTGGCGTTCCTTCCATTTTTCTTCGGACCTTTTTTGCAAAGAAGACCATTGAATAACTTTTGCCAGAACCTTGTGTATGCCAGAAGACACCAAGCTTACCATCATTCAGATTTCTGTCCGCATAAGCCTTCATCGCTTCGTTCACACCAAGGTATTGGTGGTTACGAGCCAGTATCTTTACCGTGCGCCCATCAGAATGGTCATATAGGATAAAATTTTCAAATAAATCAAGGAAATTTTCCTTCTTACAAATACCACGAAGCATTGTTTCAAGAGCAACACTTCCTTGGTCCTCTTCGGCAAGACGCTTCCATTCATGGAAGAATTCAAACTTACTGCCAAGGGTACCAACCTTAGCCTCTGTTCCATTAGAAAGCATAATAAAGGCATTGTAATAGAACAAGTGGGGAATGGTATCAAGATAATCAGTGTAGTTATCTTCATAGGCATTCTGAACATCCACAGTATTCTTCTTAAGCTCTACAAAGAGAAGGGGAATCCCATTTACAAAGCCTACGATGTCCGTTCTTCTGCGATATAAATCTCCATGAATCTTAAGTTCCTTGATTGCAAGAAAATAATTTTCATCGGGATTATTAAAATCAATCACTATAGCCTTTTTTGTTTCCGTCTGACCATTTGGCTTTTTGACTGTAACTGGAATACCGTCTCGAAGGAAAAAATATTTTTCTTCATTCACTTGGAGGAGGGAAGAAGTAGACAATCTCTTTTCTAAAAGCTCCTGGGCCTCAATGATCTGATTTTCATTGATCCAGGGATTGAACTTTCTAAGAGCCTCTATAAAATAGCGAGTAAGCAAAATATCCTTATAGCTTTCTCTGCCGAAAGAGCCATTTTCACCGAGCACTTCAGTATTATAGGCAAACTGAACATCCCAGCCTAATTCATCACACAGTAAATTCCCAGCACTTTCCTGGACAAGGATATTCTCTGAATAATCATAGCTCATTGTTTTCCACCTCCCTTACACTTGGATTTCTCCACTCATTAATTTGGGTAATAAACGGTCACGGGCTTCAGCAGCAGTTATCATTGATTTATTAAGCAATATTTTTTTATCTATTAATGGTTTTGTCATTTCTTCAAACATTATTAGAACTTCTTTGCTTGGCTTCAAAATCTGCATCTGTCCAGTTCTTATTGGACTTAAATTTTGCTGAGCTGCACCATTGGCTAGATTATTCATATCATGAAACATCTTTTTGCTACTAAATAAGCAATACGCATAACAAGGATAGTCAGATGCAATTTTTGCTACACGCTGATTTAACAAGTAATCATTACCGATAACTGTACAAATTCTTCCTACATTACCTGTTAATGAAAGTAATGTATCACCTTCAATCAATTTGCAATGACTAGGCATCTTGGTAGGTATTTCAACTATTCTATTAACATTATTTCCATCAAATTTCCCATCCTGAACATTTTTTATAGTCACTATCTTGAATTTTCCTGTATTGTCAAATGAATTGCTTTTAAATGCATAACCACTTTGAAGCTTGATAAAACTATCTACGGTTGTGAAAGTCCATCCATCAGGCACACCATCAACAATCTCCACATCTTCATATCCCGGAAAATGCAAATCAACAAACCAATCCTTGTAGAGCCTCTGTGCTGCTTCTTCGAGAATTTTAATTTGTTTCTTATTATTTACAATTAAGTCATCGTAATTAGATAAAATATTTGCAATTTTATGTTGCTTCTCCATTGGAGGCAAGGAAATAATAAATTCCGGAAATTTAGCAATAGGTATTCTATCTACTGTTGCTCCAGTAATTATATGTGATGATACAGTTGATCGCCATTCCTCCGAAAAAAAATAATAATACAAATATTTCCCATGCGCTTTGGTTTCATCCGGTCTAATTAGTGCCATTCTTCTTCCAAGACATCCCCAAAAATCATCCGGAATAATAGCATATAAATTCAGCGTTGCCTCATACGAGAAAACAATATCTCCGCCTTTTGGAGTAACTCTCTTTGTCCACTTTGGGAGGTCATTCTCATTGATATGTTTAATATCAGAAAGATCGATATGACCATCTTTTGTTATATTTGATATTCCAAGAAAAATTGCTCCATCATCACTGGTAGGAGGTGTCGCATGAGGGCCATCATACAGTCCCTCATATACATCTCCAATTTTCACCTTTTCCCACATCATAGCCCCATCTCCTTCATATTCTGTGAGATGGTATCCATCAAGTCGTTTGATTCTGCCTGTAAAGACAATAATTCACGGTGGATTTCAGTCATGCGTTCTTCAAAGTCTACCCCATCATCTTCAAGGGGTGCCACGCCGACATAGGCTCCGGGAGTAAGGGACCAGCCCTTTTCTTCGATTTCAGAAATGGATGCTAGCTTACAAAGACCAGGGACATCAGCATAGACTCCCTCACCGAATTTTTCGTAGAGCCAGTTTGCTTCCTTAGCTATTGTGAGGGTATCGTTAAGTTCTGCAAGTTTTGTATCATAGGCTTCCTGGGTCTTTTTCTTTTCTCGTTTTTCAGCCGACTTGACTGCTTTTTTTGCTTCTGATCGAAGGGCTTTTGCCTTCTCTCCTAGTTCGTGTACTTGGTCTGCAAAAGGCCTATCACTGCCTAGAGCAGACCGATATTCATTAAGAAGGGCAGAGTATTTATCGACCTCGCCACGATATAGCCATACAATGGCATTCATGTTTTTAAGTTGCCAATCAGTCCATTCGTTCAGGGTACGGTCAACGACTGTATAATAATTTCTTGCATCGATGAAAAGGACCTTATCCTTGATGGGCTCAGTCTTTCCCTTATCAAAGAACCAAAGAGAACATGGTAAAGATTTGGTATAGAAAAAGTTATTGCCAACACTAACCATGGCATCGACATGGCCTGTTTTAACAAGACTTTCTCTGATGCTTTTATCTTTGCCTTGACTATCGGTAGCAGATGAAGCCATGACAAAACCGGCACGACCTCTTTCGTTAAGGTAACTATAGAAGTAAGAAATCCAAAGATAATTCGCATTTCCAATTTCTTTATTTTTATTGATACTTGGCATTCCAAAAGGCAAACGCTTTGCGCTTTCACATGATTCGGCCTTTACCTTGTCTACATTGAAAGGTGGATTTGCCATTACATAATCGCAAGAACCATCAAGCTTGTGGGCATCGTAATAGAAAGTGTTAGCTTGGTCACCGGATTTGATGACACCTGTTAGTCCATGCACTGCCATATTCATAAGGCAAAGCTGGGCATTATATTCAACCTTCTCCTGACCATAGAAGGTCATAGTGCTGTTGGCGTTCATTCCTGTAGCATTTACAAAATCCCCGGACTGGATGAACATACCTCCCGAACCACAAGCTGGATCCAGCAAGACTCCACTTGTAGGTTCGATTATATTAACAATCATCTTTACAAGAGACTTAGGGGTAAAGAAAACACCGTCGTCAGATGCGATATTTTTTGCAAATTTATTTAAAAAGTACTCATAGATTCTTCCGATAATATCTCCACCGACTTTATCAAGAGCAGAGTTATTAAAGATACGAAGAAGTTCTGATAAAATCTCATCAGAGAAATCGGTATAAGTCTTAGGAAGTACACCTACTAATTGCTCGCTTTGTTCTTCAATGAGATGCATAGCGTTATTGACAACTTCTCCTAAACTATTCATAGTATGACCGTCTTTATTAACAAGTCCTAAAGAAGAAATATCCTCTGGAAGGTTCAACAAGTAATCATACTGGGCTTCTTTAGGAAGATATAAGGCACTCTTGGCTGCGAAGTCGCTTGCCTCAACAGGTAAAACTCGACCGCCACGAGATGGACGTCCTTTTAAGATTTCTGCTTCAACCATTTTGTATCTGCTATAGGCGTAGCGTAGGAAAATAAGTCCAAGAACAGGCATACAATATTGATTTGATGTAAGCTTAGAACCTGCACGTAGTAAATCCGCAGATTCCCATAAATCTGATTCAAGTTTTCTTATATTAATCATTTCGATTTTTCCTCCGCTTTAAATTCCATAATATCAGTGGGCTTGCAGTGTAAGTCGTACATATGCCTTCCACTTTCTTTAGCTATATATTGCCCTGTATGAAGTTTAGTAATAATGTTGGTGAAAATATTGCTCATTCTCATTAAGTCTTGATTGGAAATGTCTTCATCAATTATAAAATGTAAGAGTTTTTATAACTAACAGCCATAGTTCCATTCTTATTATCTTAATTAAGATTATCATAATTATGTGAATATATCAACGATATAGAGAGCTAACTTAATAGGAATAGATCAGATTTTAAAAGCCGGTCTTTTTTATGTAGAAGTAACAAACCTTATAGAAAAATAGAAAATCATGAAGAGAAATATGGCAGATCCATTCTCTACCTCTTAATAAATCAAAGCGAGGTCATGGTGATTAGTATGGCAATTACAAAAATACATCCCATAAAAGCAACTTTAAATATGCTTTTTGTTATAATTATACTAATAAAGAGAGTGTATATGGAAACTACCATTTATGGCTATCGTATTATAATAGTGATAGAGATAAAAAATTAAGTTAATGTGAAGAGTTAGATGCTTCTATATAATGATATAATTTTTATAATGAGGAGATAATTATGAGATCAATGTTATTAAATCTAACCATAGTAAAAACACATATAAACTTTCTTGGAGTGATACAGGTTTGAATAAAGAAGTATGATGTTAATAATTTTTCTCCGGGACTGGGACGGGACTAAAAATCTGAAAACATCCTATAATTAGATGGATTTAATGATATTAGAAAAATTAGAACCTAGTATTTTGAATGGTTTTGGATACATCGTACGTTTGAAAAAGAATGGGAAGAGTAGCAAAAACCTGAAGGAGGGGTTGTATGGATATTTTACGGGCAATATTGCCTGTGGTCTTGGTTAGTTTAGTGGTGGTTTATATAATTCATACCACTAAGAAAAAAGCAAAAAAGAAAGAGATCGATAAGATAGAAGAAAGTTATCTAGTCGAGGGCATGACCATAGGAATGTGCCTAGGGACTGCAGTTGGAATTGCCCTGAATATGGAAAATATAGCCATAGGCATATCTGTGGGTATGCTCATTGGGATGCTGGTGGGCATGGCTAGTAAAAAATAAAGATAGAGAAAAAAGGTCCATCCTTAGGATGGGCCTTTTGCTTTGCTGGGAAGAAGATAAAATGAAAAAATGCAGCAGGCCAGTTAAAAAAAATAATATTTTAACAAAATTTAATAAAGTGATAAAATATCTTGAATTATTTTTAACAATCATTTATAATTAAAGTGAACATTTATAAAAAATATATGTTTAAATATAAAAGGAGGAATCTATGTCGAAAGAGAAAAGAATGCCAAAATTATGGGAAGCTCTTTTCCCGATGTTCGCCATGGCGGTGATTGTTGTCTATTCCATGCTAGTTTTGGAAATTGATCCGCATATCCCCATTGTTTTATCAACTATTGTTGCAGCACTAATGGCTTGGAAGGTGGGTCTAACATGGACAGAAATCAATGATGGAATGATTACGTCTGTTTTTAGGGCCATAGAAGCACTTATGATTGTCATGTGCGTAGGTATGTTAATTGGGTCCTGGGTTTTATCAGGAATTGTTCCGGCCATGATTTACTATGGTTTAGAAATAATCAGCCCAAAACTATTTTTACCCACAGGCTGTATTTTATGTGCAATTGTTTCGGTAGCTACAGGGTCTGCATGGACTTCTGGAGGTACGGTTGGCGTGGCCTTGATGGGAATTGGTGCTGGACTTGGAATTCGACCAGAAATCACAGCAGGTATGGTTATTTCTGGTGCCTATTTTGGAGATAAGATTTCTCCCTTATCTGACAGTACAAACGTAGCAGCAGCTGCAGCAGAAACAAACCTATATGAACACGTTCGGTCCATGTTATATACGACAGCTCCCAGTATGATTATTGCCTTGATTATTTACACAATCATAGGATTAAATCATTCATCAGATAACTATAGCCTGAGTTTAATTGATGAGATGCGGGGAGTTTTAGCCCAAAACTTCACAATAACACCAGTCTTATTTATTGGACCCCTCTTTGTTTTACTATCAGCCTGGAAAAAAATACCAGCAATTCCGTCCTTACTTATGGCCAGTGGAGTAGGCTGTGCCCTCGCTTTTATCTATCAAGGTGCAAATTTAGTTGACGTATTAAACGTCTTGTTGGATGGATATACCGGGGATACGGGAATGGAATTGATAGATCGTTTGTTGACTCGTGGAGGAGTCAATGGAATGATGTGGACTATTTCCTTAATTATCTTTGCCCTTTGTTTTGGTGGAATTTTGGAAAAAGCTCGCTTTACCGATGCAATCTTAATCCGAGTTATGAAATATGTCCATAGTGTAGGATCTCTCGTCCTGACGACAATTGTAACAGGAATTTTATGTGACTTTGTCTTAACAGACCAATACTTAGCTAATATTATTCCTGGCCGGATGTACTATAAGCTCTATGATGAAATGGGCTTGAAGAGAAGTTATTTATCCAGAACCTTGGAAGATGGTGGCAGCTTGTGGTCTCCTATGTTTCCATGGAATGGGTGTGGGGCATACCAGGCAGCTACTTTAGGCGTAGCAACTTTTTCTTACCTGCCTTTTGCCTTTTTGAATTTACTCAATCCCATTGTAGCCATTATTATGGCCTATGCAGGAATCTTTATTTTCCGAAAGGGAGATAAGCGACCATAACTCTTTAAGATTTAAATAAAAAAGGTCCATCCTTAGGATGGGCCTTTTGCTTTGACAATTTTCCCTACTTCAAGACAATCAATTGTTTCCTTTCATTAAAGAAGCTTTTATAGGACAGGTAGCAGGCGATAAAGGAGGCGATGGAGGTGGCGGACAGGAGCATGAAGGTGACCATAATTTGGTATTTGATGGCTTCTATGGGGGAGGCCCCGGCCAGGATTAAGCCGGTCATCATGCCGGGGAGGGAGACGATGCCCAGGGTTTTGGCGGAATCGATGGTGGGGACCATGCCGGTTTTTATGGCGTCTCGGATAATTTCGATGGAGGCGGGAAGGATGTCGGCCCCCAGGGCGAGTTTGCTTTCCACTTCTGGGGCCTTGTCTTTAAAATTGGCGGCCAGTTGTTTGTAGCATAGGCCTAGGGCCACCATGGCATTGCCAATGATCATGCCGCTAATGGGGATGATTTGGTAGGGTTGGTAGCGGATGGTGTGGGACAGGACCAGGATCAAGAGGGTAATGATGGTGCCGGCGGCTATGGACAAAAAGGAAATGGCCAGGCCGTTTTGAATCATCCGGCCTCTTTTATGGGCATTAAAGGCCCCGTTAAAGATCATAAAGAGGACCAGGAGGCTGGTAAAGAGGGGGTTTTCGCAGCCGAAGATGTAGTCCAGGATGTAGCCCACAAGGACCAGTTGGACAACGGCCCGGACAACGCCAATGAGGATGTCTTTTTCGAGTTTGAGTTTTTGCCAATAGGAGAAAAAGAGGGTAATGAGGATTAGGCAGGATGAAAATCCCAGGGAGAGCACGCTAATATGGTTTACGGAATTCATTGGAGGACCTCCTGGAAGGATACAAGTTTTCCCTGGTCAAGGGTCAAGAGTTTATTGGCGTAGTGTTTCCCTTGGTGGATTTTGTGGGTCACCGAGAGGATGGTGGTGCCTTGGGCATTGAGGTCGACCATGGCTTTTTCTACCAAGGCGGCGTTGTCTCGGTCCAGGGCGGAGGTGACTTCGTCTAGGAGGAGGACTTCTGGCATAAAGACCATGGTCCTGACCAGGGCAATTCTTTGTTTTTCTCCCCCGGAAAGGGCGTGGACTTCTCTACTTAAATAGCCTCGGGACATGTGGAAGAGGTCCAGGAGGGCGTGGATCCTATCAAGGTCTGGTTTTTTATGGCGGATATCATAGGGGAAGGCTAGGTTGTCCAGGACGGTGCCGGTAAAAAGATGGGGGGTTTGGAAGCAGTAGCCGATGTTTTTTCTCAGGTCTCCAGGGGGGTAGTCCAGGTAGTTTTTCCCCTTAAAGAGCATGTCGCCTGAGCTGGGGCTAATGAGGTGGCTGGCCAGTTTCAGCAGGGTGCTTTTCCCGCTGCCTGAGGGGCCTACAATGGAGATGAAGTCGCCGGCTTCCACATCTAGGGAAATGTCTCGCAAGATTTCCCGGTCCTGGGTCTGGTAGTTTAGTTTTTTAAATTCTAATAGGGGCAAGTTGATCACCTTTCTTGGTTTTTGGACAGGTCTGTTTTTTGAAGAATGATGGCGGGGTGGTTTTCTCATGACTTCCATGGGATAGAAGACTTCTTGTATTTTATGCTAGCACAATCTTTTCGGCTGTCAAGGGGGCTTGCCGGGGAAGTTTTTTCCTTTTTCGACCCGGAAAATTCCCCCAACTTGTCTGATAGCTTTTTTCAATCAAGGGTACAAATAAAACATAGACAAAGAAAGACAAGCAGGAGGTCCGGAATGAATACTGAACAAAAACAAGTCAAAAATTTTCACTACGCATGGGTTATTTTATTTGTGGCGTCGTTGGTTTTAGGGGTCTATGTCCCCATTGTCAACTCCCTGTCCAACAGCTGGCAGTTGGCAGTGACCCAGGACTTGGGTTTTTCCAGGACGGCCTTTTCTCTTACTGGGACCATTACCCAGGCGGTGGGAATTTTTCTGGGGCCAGTGATGTCTTATTTTCTAACCAAGTATAATTTTAAGCGGATCTGGACTTTCGGGGCCCTGGTCTTTTCTGCTGGGGTCTTTGGCTACTCCCTGGCCCAAAACCAATACCACTTTTACATTTTGGGCTTTTTGGTTGGGGGCGCCTATATTGCCACGGCCCAAATTCCCATGATGATGTTGATTAACAACTGGTTCCAAGAAAAAAGGGGCCTGGCAACGTCCATTGCCGTTTCTGGAATTTCGGCAGGTGGGGCTCTTTTAAGTCCCTTGATTTCTAGCTTGATTGGGAATTTCGGTTGGCGGGCTTCCTACCGGGTTTATGCCCTGATTATTTTGGGCCTAGGCCTGGTTTTCGGTCTCTTTTTAATCTACTTAAAGCCGGAAGACAAGGGGCTAAAGCCCTATGGATACCGGGAGGGAGGCCCGGAAAAAATAGACTTGACCAAGGATTCGGACCGGTCCTTAAATGTGGGCTTGACCATTGCCGCCTCCTTGTCTGCCAGCTTTTTTATTTTCCTCCTCTTGGGGTCTGTTTTAAATGGTCTGGCCAACGGGGCCAGCCTGCAATTTCCGCCGGCCCTCCAAGGGGCTGCTGGCTTCCAAGTGGCGGCCAAGGTTATGTCCATTTACCTCTTGCTGGGAGTTTTTGGAAAATTGCTCCTGGGACGGATTGCGGACAAGCAGGGGATCCACCATGCCCTGGCCTTTGGGGCTGGAACCCTGGCCTTGAGTTTTGTGGTGATTTTGTTTGTGGAAAAATCCTGGGGGCCCTGGCTCTTTTCTATTGTTTTTGGTTTTGGTCTGGCCCTGGGGTCGGTGCTGCCTCCCCTGGTGACCTCCACCATCTACAACCGGGAAATGTACGGGGAGGCCTATGGTTTTGTCCAATCGGCCACCCAGGTCGGGGCTGCCTTTGGTCCCCTGTTGGTTTCCTATATTTATGATGCCCAAGGCTCCTACCAATGGGCCTGGGTCATCAACATCGTTTTTGCCTGCCTAACGGGAATCTTTTGGTTCTTGGCCCACCAAGGGGCTAAAAAATATGCCAATGGGGCCGGGGCCTAGAAGGGAGAATAGGAATGGAAAAGTATTTGAAAATTTTACAAGACCTGGTTCGAATTGAATCGGTGAACGACCATGAAAGACAAGTGGCGGAATATATTGAAGGAGTTTTTAAGGGCCGGGACCGGGTGGAAAATCAAATTATTGATTCCTATCCCGGACGGGCCAATATTATTGTTAAAGTAAAGGGCAAGAGGCCGGGGAAAATTTTTGCCTTTTCCGGCCACCTGGATGTGGTGGCTCCCGGAGAGGGGTGGACCCATCCGCCCTTTGGGGGAGAAATCCAAGGCGACAAACTCTATGGCCGGGGAACTTGTGACATGAAGGCCGGGGTGGCGGCTAGCATCTATGCCATCCTGGATATTTTAGAAGAAAATCGAGACTTTCCCGGAGAAATTTGGTTTATCGGAACAGTGGGGGAAGAAATCGGCATGCAGGGTGCCCTGGACCTGGTGGAAGGGGGCTACCTAGATGGGGTGGACGCCATTTTAATTTCAGAACCCACCAAGAGGGACGGAGAAAACCAGGCCATTTTTGCCTGCAAGGGGTCCATTATGTACACCATTCAGTCCCAAGGAAGGTCGGCCCATTCTTCCATGCCAGACTTGGGGATCAATTCCATCCTGGCCCTTAGCGACTATATCCGTCAGGTGCAAGAAGAATTTGACCAGGTAACGGCCAATCCCGCCTATCAAAACAAGGACCTAGGGTCCACCATCAATGTTTTTTCCATGATCCAAGGGGGTAACCAAGTTAATTCCGTTCCGGAAAAGGCCTGGCTCAAGGGAAACATTCGAACGGTACCGGAATTTGGGTCCGACAAGGCCATTGGACTTTTGCAAGACTTTATCGAAAAAAATAACCAGGACCCAACCAGGGCAAGAATGAGCCTGGAATTGGACCAAGTCCTGGATCCGGCTCAAGCAGGCAGGGACAATGCCCTAATCCAAGCCTTGAAGAAGTCGGGCCAGGGAAAAAATATCCAGGTCCGGCCCCTCATTGGCGCCTGCGAATTGTGTCGCTATATCAACCTGCCGGGAGAGGTCCAGCTCCTGGTGTATGGTCCCGGCCTAACCAAAAACGCCCATGTGGTTGATGAATACATTGAATTGGATGAATACCTGGACACCATTGAAATTTTTAAGAAGACGGCCCTGGATTTTTTAGGAAGGCCAGAAGAAAATAGAGATTGAAAAAGAAGACCAAGTAGGATAAACTAATAACAAATGAGCTAAATTCAAAAAAATAAAGTGAGGTGTTTTGATGAAGTGTCCAGCTTGCGGGAAGGAAAATGCTTCCGATGCAAAGTTTTGTAATTCCTGTGGGAGCCCCTTGGCCTTTCCGGGAAACCATGAAGTGGAAGACCGCTTGCCTTTTTCAAACCAGGAGGATGAGAGGATAAGCCTCCGGGAAGAGGGACGAGAAGTCTACCCCCAAGGTTATTATGAAGACAGGCCCAGTAAGTCTCAAAAAAAGATGGCTGTAAAAATAGTTAGCCTCTTGGTGGCCCTGGCCATCGTGTGTGTTTTGGGACTTTTTGCCGTCAAGACCTGGAAGAGGGCCGGCCTGGAAAAAGAGGCCACCCAGGCCATGGAAGAAGGCAACTACCAAGATGCTACGGTTAAGTTCCAAGACCTTTACAAGGCCACCGACCAAGAAAAATATCAAAAGAAGATGACAGAGGCCCATGCCCTGGCCCAGGACAGTGAAAGTTTGGAAAATGCCAAAAACCTCCTGGCTCAAGGATCCTACAAGCAGGCCCTGCAAAAACTACTGGAAGTCCGCAACCACAACAATGGCATCAAGCAGGAAGCGGAAAAGGTCTTAACGGACTTGCAAACGACTGTTGAAGGCAAGGTGGATGCCTATAACATGATGCAGGACTATTCCACCTCCATCCAATTGTTAAATGGCCTCTTGGCCGTGGCACCGGAAAATGAGTCCTTCCTGGCCATGAAGACCCATGCCCTCAGCGCCCAAACAGGCATGAATGAAGAAAAGGCCCGGGCAGAAACCGAAGCCAAGGCAGCGGAAGAAAAGGCCAAGAAGGAAGAAAAAGAGGCAGCCAGCCGGGCCAAGCAAGCCAAGGCGTCTAGCAATATCATCAATACCTTCCAATATGTTACCAGTGGGTCAGCCAATGTCCGGTCTGGTCCCGGGAAAAACTACCGGGTCAACTACTCCTTGGACCGGGGAGCGGAAGTCTACGTCTATGATACCTTCTACGACGGAACCAGGACCTGGTGTAATATTGGGGATGGTTGGATTTCCTACCGGACCCTAAATGGAGAATTATAAAAGAAAAGAAATCCTCTTCAAAATGGCCAAGGCCAGAATGAAGAGGGTTTTTATATGTTGAAAAGAGACTTTAGGGGTATAGATAAAAGGCAAGAAAAACCAGTTTGAATATAAAGGAGGATTTATGGGACAATTAATCAATGGACAATGGGTAACCAGCCAAGGCCAAGCCAGTAAGGATGGTTCCTTTAAAAGAAAGGAATCCAGTTTTAGGAATTGGATTGAAAAAAACGGCCCCTTTCCCCCGGAAAAAGATCGCTACTTGCTCTATGTTTCCCTGGCCTGCCCATGGGCTTCCAGGACTCTTATGATGCGTAAACTCAAGGACCTGGAAGGAATCATCGACCTGGCCATTGTTTCTCCCTTGATGGGGGAGGATGGCTGGACCTTTGAAGACTATCCCGGTTCTACAAGGGACCCCCTTTTTGGCGCCCGCTATCTCAGGGAAATTTACACCCAGGCAGACCCCAAGTATACAGGTAAGGTTACGGTGCCGGTCCTTTTTGATAAAAAGAAAAAGACCATCGTCAACAATGAGTCTGAAGAAATTTTAAGGATTCTGAATACGGCCTTTAATGACCTGACGGGGAACCACTTGGATTTTTATCCCCAGGAATTGAGGGAGGACATTGACCGGATCAACCAAGAAGTCTACCACCATGTCAACAATGGGGTCTACAAGGCTGGTTTTGCCACCAAGCAAGAAATTTATGAAGAAGAAGTCCGGGGACTCTTTAAGACCCTGGATTGGTTGGAAGACCTCCTGGAAGGTAAGGACTATCTCTTGGGGGACCGGTTTACGGAAGCTGACATCCGGCTCTTTGTCAGCTTGGTCCGCTTTGACCCAGTCTACTATGGCCACTTTAAGTGCAACCTAAAACAAATCAGGGACTATCCCAAGCTTTGGGCCTATACCAAGAGGATTTACGCCCTGCCAGGAATCAAGGAGACCGTCAACATGGACCACATCAAGAGCCACTACTACTGGTCCCACCCCAGCATCAATCCCACCCGGATTGTCCCCCTGGGCCCCTTGGAAGACTTGGATTGAAGAGGAAATTCCGGGCAAAAGTGAAAGATGTTAAAACAATGAGCCCTTGTTTTCCAGGAAGGCCAGGACTATATTGGTCTTAACTAAATTGGAAAACAGGAAGGAGTTTATGGATGAAGGAGAAAAAAAGAGCCTTGAGTCCAGCCATCCAGGTGATTCTCATCTTTGGGATCATCTCCATGCTGGGAGATGTGATTTATGAATCTGCCCGGGGGGTCAATAGCCAATACTTTAACCTTATTGGGGTTTCTGCCACAAAGGTTGGAATCGTCTTTGGGATTGGGGAATTAGTTGGTTATTTTCTACGCCTCTTTGCAGGCTATTGGTCAGATGTGAGCCAAAAACATTGGCTTTTTATCTTTATCGGTTATGGGATGTTAATTGTGGTTCCCCTGATGGGGATGACCCTAAACTGGAACCTCTTGGTGGTCTTTATCCTCCTGGAAAGGTTGGGTAAGGCCCTGAGAAATCCAGCCAAGGACACCATCTTGTCCAGTGTGGCAGAAAAAGAAGTCAACCTGGGGATGGCCTTTGGTCTCCAAGAGGCCCTGGACCAATTGGGAGCCTTTATTGGTCCCTTAATTTTCACGGGAGTTTTTTATTTTACCGGAAGAAATGGCCTGGTCCAATACCAAATGGGCTACAAGGCTTTAATTATTCCCTTCATCCTTTTAATGTCCTTTGTCTACTATGCTTACCGGACAGTGGAGAAAAAACAAGTCATCCAAGAGATGAAGATTCGGGACTTCGACAACAGGTCACTCAAGGGAATTTTTTGGGTCTATACGGCCTTTATCTTTGCCACAACATTGGGTTTTGCCAACTTTGCCATTATTGGCTACCATTTAAAGGATACAGGCCTTTTGGGAGATGGACAAATCACCATGGTCTATTCCTTTGCCATGGTTGTAGATGCCCTGGCAGCCTTGGCCGTGGGTAAGGCTTACGATTCCTTAAAGGAAAAGACCAAGTTAAGGACTGGGGGGATTTTAATCCTAGGTCTGGTTCCTCTTTTTACCATGGGCCTTCCCTTCTTAACTCTGAGTTATTCAGTGCCCTTGATTGTCTTGGGTATGTTCTTATGGGGCCTGGTAATGGGAGCCCATGAGACAGTTATGAAGTCAGCCATTGGGGACCTAGTGCCCTTTTCCAAAAGGGGCCGAGGGTATGGGGTCTTTAATGCAGCTTACGGTCTAGCCTTGTTCTTTGGGGCTTCTTACATGGGCTTTTTCTATGACCAGCAAAAGACTTGGTTGATCTTTCTCCTATGTATTGTCTGTGAAATTTTTGCTCTCTTCTTGTACCGAAAGATGCAAAAAATGATCCATGAAAACAAGTAAAAAAGAGAAATAAAAAAATAGGAAGGCCTCCCACCAGGGAGGTCTTCCTATTTTTATAAGGGGAAAAAGTTCCTAAATGCGATCAGCAATAACTGCTAATTCGCCACGAGTAATTTGGTTGGCAGGGTTAAAAGCACCAGCTTGGGGGCTTAACCAACCCAGGGCTAAAACAGCTGCAACAGGTTCTTTTACCCATTGTATTAAGCTGGCTTCGTCGCTGATTTGAACAAGTCGAGTAGGTATGGGCTTGGCAGCTTCCTTAGCATAGGCATTTAAGATAAGGGCTGCAGATTGACGGTTTAAAACAAAGGTCTTTTGGATGGCATATTGGTCCAGAAGTGCATCCAAACTGCCTGCCTTGAATCCGGGATCCTTGGCATCCAAAAGGGCAAGAAGGTCTTCCACATAGACAA
Organism: Urinicoccus massiliensis; assembly: GCF_900120405.1. Taxonomy (GTDB): domain Bacteria; phylum Bacillota; class Clostridia; order Tissierellales; family Peptoniphilaceae; genus Urinicoccus; species Urinicoccus massiliensis. The sequence continues at coordinate 953,050 of NZ_LT635493.1, forward strand.
TTTTGTCTGGGGCAAACTTATCTTCAACCTTGGACATCCAGCCCTTGCTAATGGCTTTTTCCAGGGGAGCCTTGGCCCAATGTTTTGCTAATTCGTCTTCTGTAGTGGCTGTTCCCTTGTCCAGGGGTTGGGCAGAGGCAGCCTTATTGGAAAATCCTAATTCCTTTAAGATTTGTTCTTGTCTTTCTTGACCTAAAAGACTGGGAATGTAGGGTTTGGTCTTGCGGTCGGGGTATCCGTTGACACCAGGGTTACCAGACACGTCCAGGAAGTAGGTGTTGAGTTCTTTAGCCATTAAAGTAGCGTCATCGTAAGCTTTTTGTTGGTATTCCATGGAGAGCTTGGTAGCCAATTGACGGCCAGCTTCAGTAGATGTTTTGTAGGCTTGGATTAATTGGGCGTCCAATTCCTTGTCAATGCGTTTCAAGATGGTTTTTTCTTGAAGGTCATTGTATTCACGGACATATTTTCCATAGAGGTTCCGGTTGATTTCACTTAAGGCAGATACTTGACGCATGGTCCAGTAGGCTGATTCTGGAGTGTATTGGTCACCAGGAACTTGGTAGGGGGCAATGGTGTCGGTGATGGGGCCAAAGATGGGAACATATTGAGAATGTTCAGCATTTCCCATGGCAACCCAGAGGATTCCGCCTAGTTCTTTAGGATAGTTTTCTTTAATTTGGATTACGTGAGCGTGTTCTTGTTCAACAGTACCAATGGGGCGAACCTTGGCATTTTTAGGAAGGTTGGCATCCTTGTCGGTACCTTCGTAACGAGTTCTTTGGAATTCCATTAATTTTTTAATGGAGATTTTTTTATCGGTTTTTTGTAAAAGGTCAAAACTTGCGGCATTGTAGGGGATTTTTTTGTCTGGATCCAAGAAGTTGATTCCACCCCATAGACGGTCCCTATTACCGGAAGCTAGAGGTTCAGCATAAGTTTTTTGGACGTGGATTAAGCCATCTTCTTCAACCAAGAAGCCATTTTGTTTGGCCAGGTTGATTAAGTTCTTAGAAGCCACAACATTTTCTTTGTCCTTAACATCTACTTTACCTAACATAAAGCAGTTGGGGAAGACAGAGTAGGCATCATCGGGATATTTAATGGCGACATATTGGTGACCAGTTAAAAGTTCCATGTACCAGATTTCTTTTTGGTCAGCAATAACAACAATAGCCCCTTCTTGAAGACCCTTGGTATTCATGATATCGGCTAAGACATCCACCCCTTCCCGGGCGGTTTTAATTCTTGGAAGAACCACACTGACAACAGAGGATTCGTAAAGTCCGTGGTCAGTTAGGGGGTCAGCAGAAAGAGCCTTATCATTGGCAGTAGCTGTAACAGTGGCTGTCATGGTGACGCCATTTTCATTCCAACCCGTTGCTTCGAAGACGTCTCCATCATCTTGGTAGCCGTCAGGAACGGTAACAGTAGCGTAGGTTTTTTCGGGCATAGGATATGTAAATCCATAGACGTCCTTGTACATATCGCCTTTTTTGTAGGTTTTTGCAGGAGTTGCAATGACTGTTTTATTGTAGGCAGAAGACCAGTCTTCTGTCCGGCCAATCATTGGATTGCCATCTGCAGATACTTTTTTACCGACGATAACACCGGTACAAGCGAGAACTTCGGACATGGGCGTTAAGAGGAAAACACCAATTAAGGCCAGAGATAATGCTTTCTTGACAAAGGTTTTCATAATGTATCATCCTTTCTGTTGTTTGTTTTTATTATAACACGCATATAAATTAAAACAAGGTAAATAAATAAAATAGACTTGTTAAATTATTGGGATTTAAATAAAAAGATCAGGCAAAAAAAGAAAAATAGGAAAATGATTTTCTAAAATAAAGTAAAAGACAGGGAGCTTTCCCAGAGTCGGGGAAGGGAAGAAAATTTTCTTCCTCTTTTTTTATCCGCCTATTAAAAGAGCCTGGCTTGTGCTAAAATAAAGGTATTAAATAAAAGGAGGGATCAGATTGGAAAACAATCAATCGTTTTTGGAACGCAAGTTTTTGCTAAGTCAGCATAAGACCGATGCAAAAACAGAGTTTATGGCCGGATTAACGACATTTATGACCATGTCCTATATCCTAATTGTCAACCCCAGCCTATTGTCACAAACAGGTATGGACAAGGGAGGCGTCTTTACAGCCACCATCATTGCATCCATTATTGCCATGTTGCTGATGGGCCTTTACGCCAACATGCCCTTTGCCCTGTCGGCAGGAATGGGCTTAAACGCCTTTTTCACCTTTACCGTTTGTCTTGGTATGGGCTATGACTGGTCATTTGCTTTAACCGCTGTATTTTTAGAAGGTATTATTTTTATCCTATTATCCTTTTTCAATGTCCGGGAAGCAATTTTTACAGCCATTCCCTATTCATTAAAAAAGGCGGTGTCCGTAGGGATCGGTCTCTTTATTGCCCTGATTGGTTTTACCAGTTCAGGCCTAATTGTAGCCAATGAAGCAACCTACCTGTCTATGGGCAACCTCTTGACCAAGGAAAGCTTTATTGCCATTGTGGCCCTATTTACCATGGCCATCTTAACAGCCAAACAAGTTCGGGGAGCCTTGTTATACGGGATTATTATCTCAACAGTGATTGCCCTGATTACAGGGGTAACCCATTTTCCGGGAATTGCAAGTTTATTCTCCCTACCCCCGTCCATTAAGGATGTGGCCTTCCACCTGGAATGGAACAACATCCTCACCTTTGACATGTTTTCCGTCATGTTCACTTTCCTCTTTGTGGATATTTTTGACACAGTAGGAACCCTAACTGGGGTGGCAACCAAGGCGGACTTAATTGACAAAGACGGAAACCTGCCGGGCGTTAGCAAGGCCCTCTTGTCGGATGCCATTGGAACAGTTTGTGGTGCCCTTTTGGGAACATCCACCATTACCACCTTTGTTGAATCAGCCAGTGGGGTAGCAGATGGGGGACGGACAGGGTTGACCTCCCTATCCACAGCCTTTTTCTTCTTTATCTCCCTCTTCTTATTCCCACTTTTCTCCATCGTACCACCCCAAGCAACTGCTGCAGCCTTGATCATGGTTGGTCTTTTCATGATGAGCCCCATTACTGAAATTGACTTCAGTGACTATACGGAATCCGTACCGGCCTTCTTGACCATTGCCATGATGCCCTTTGCCTATTCCATTGCCGAAGGGATTTCTGTAGGGATGATCTCCTATGTGATTATGAAGGTTGTTACTGGTCGATCCAAGGAAGTATCAGTAGTTATGTATATCTTGGCCCTTGTTTTCTTGCTGAGATATTTAAGCCCACTTGTTTTTTAAAAAAGTTTAAGAATTTAGGGGAAATAGTTGATTTACGAGGAAAAAATTCGCCAAGAAATTATAGACGACCCAGATAATGCAGATTTTAAAGCCATGGGTTATAAACCCTTGTTCTCTGCAAACCCTAAGGCTCGGATTGTCCTAATAGGACAGGCGCCGGGAATTCGGGCCCAAGAAAGTGGTAGGCTTTGGCAGGACCAAAGTGGGGAAAGACTTATGAAATTTTTAGCTGTGGATGAGGCTACTTTTTTCAACCCATCCTTGTTTGCCCATTTACCCATGGATTTTTATTTTCCGGGCAAGGGCCCTAATGGAGATAAAAAACCTCGCAAGGGCTTTGCTAAAAAATGGCACCCGCTTTTGTTAAAAGAGATGAAGGAAATTCTCTTGTTCATTCTCATTGGCAAGGGGGCGCAGGATTTTTATCTTGGATCTACTGTGCAAAAAAATTTAACGGAAACCGTCCGACATTACAAGGACTACTTGCCGAAATTTTTCCCTATTGTACACCCATCGCCAAGAAATCAAATTTGGATGCATAAAAATCCCTGGTTTGCAAAAGAGGTCCTCCCGGCCCTACAAACCAGGGTAGCTGAAATTCTAAGTTTATAGTTTTAAGGGAAGCACCAGGCTAAAGGGGCTTCCCTTTTTGCTTGCGGGGAAAAGAAAGTGGAGGGGAAAAATGACAAAAATTCTATGGGAAAAGCTATAAATTAATGAACGGGTTTAAAGCCTCCGATAGCTGGACAAAACTCCCCAATTTTAGTACAATAGGCTCAGATGAGAAAACGCTTTACTTTTATTGGAGAGGTTCATACGGAACTGAATTATTGGGATTAAGACTAAGGATTGAGATAGCATAAGCCGATATTTAAGGAGGCAAAAATGTCAGTTCATGAAACAGGATTAAAGGGCTATACCATTCGGGATGCAAACCGGGAGGATACCAAGCAAATTGTGCAATTTATTCGCGACTTGGCAGACTATGAAGGCTTCTTACATGAAGTCAAGGCCACAGAAGAAATCATTGAGCAATCCGTCTTTGATGAAGGGGCAGCCAATGTTGTTATGGCAGAATTAGATGGCAAGCCCATCGGATTTGCCCTCTTCTTCTATAACTTCTCCACCTTTGAAGGGCGGCCGGGACTCTACCTGGAAGACCTCTATATTCAACCGGAATATCGGAATCGGGGTTATGGAAAGAAATTATTAGAATTTCTAGCCCATAAGGCCCATTCCAGAAACTGCAAGCGCTTTGAATGGTGGTGCCTGGATACCAACACCCCCTCCTATCAATTCTACAAGGGCTTAGATGCCGAAGACATGGTAGACTGGACGGTCTTTCGAATTGATGGGGACACACTGATTAACATGAGCCGAGATTTTGAAGAAGGCCAAAAGGGCTAAACCAATCCAAATCAAATGAAATCAAAATCCCCGCTTCCAGGGCTTAAACCTTGGCGGCGGGGATTTTTTTAGCCTTGTTTCAGGGGGAGGTCCAGGCTAAAGGTGGAGCCGGATTTTCCCGTGGAGGATACGTAGACCCTACCATGGTGGAGGAGGACAATTTTTTTCACAATGGACAGGCCCAGGCCTGTAGAGGGGATGTTGGAGGAAAAGTTCTTGTCCAGCTTGTAGTAGCGGTCCCAGATATAGGGGAGGTCTTCTTCCTTGATGCCGGGTCCCTGGTCTTTGATGGAAACCAGGACCCGGTTTTTTTCTAAGACCTGGTTAACTTGGATCAGACCGTCTTGGGGGCTATGAGCCATGGCATTGACCAGGAGGTTGTAGAGGACCTGGTTGATCTTATTTTCGTCAGCTTCCAGCCAGATATCTTGGTCGCAGTGAAAGGTAAAACGCAAGTTCCGACCGGGGTCCAGGGCCTGGAGTTGGTGGATGGTATCCCGGATGGCCTGGCTAAGATTGTAGTTACTTAAATCCAGGGGCAGGCGGCCGACTTCCAGGGCGGACTTGTTTAAGAGATCGGAAACCAACTTGGACAGGCGGGTCACTTCTCTTAGGATGATTTGACTTTGGTCCGGGGTGACTTCCTGGGGAAAGTCGTGGATGAGTTCGGCCTGGGAGTAGATCAGGGCCAGGGGGGTCCTTAGGTCGTGGCTGACATTGGCCAAAAGTTCCCTCCGGTCTTGGTCCAAGAGGGCCAGGTCCTTGGAGGCTGTAGTTAATGTATGGGAGAGTTCTTGAATTTCTCGGTAGCCGGATTCTTGAAAATTGCCCTGGTAGAATCCCTTGGACAATTTTTTTGCCTCCCGGTTGAGGCGGACAATGGGCCGGGCAATCATCTTGGAAAGGTAGAAGGCTGCCAGGCTGGAAAGAACCAGCATAATGATGGAAACTAGACGCAGCTGGTAGCGGAGGGTGGAGATGGTGGCATCCACAGGACTTAAGAGGGCGTAAAAGGTCAGGGAGATTTGAGACCCGTCCTTCAGGGTGTAGATATGGTCTTCTTTTAAAATTTTGGGGTCTGGGTCCAGTTGGAAGTAGTCTTCTAAAAGGTAGGGGATTTCAAAGTCCTTACTAACTTGGACAACAATATTTTTGGATTTTTCCAATTCTTTTAAGACAACAGGCAGGTCCGGGGAGTTAATGTGGCGGCCCACCAGGTGGATGGCTTCCCGGACTTCTTTTTCCCGAATCATCTCATAGGTGTCTGACAGGAAGATGGTTTGCAGGGCCCACAAGAGGGCCAAAAGAAAGAGGTTAAAGGCAAAAAAGAAGAGGAAGATTTGCTGGCGGAGGGGTTTATTTTTCATCGAAACGGTAACCATATCCCCTGAGGGTCACAATGTTTTGGGCATAGGGCCCCAGGGCCTTTCTTAAAAGTTTAATGTGGGTGTCCAGGGTCCGGTCGTCTTCTTCCTTGTAGCCCCAAAGGTCTTCCAGGATTTGGGCCCTGGACTTGGCAATGCCCTTGTGGGCAATAAAGTAAAACAAGAGGGAGTATTCCATGGGGGCCATGGAAATTTCTTGCCCCTGGATCAGGACTTTTTTGCTGGTAAGGTCTACTGTTAGGTCCTTGTATTGGTAGACTTCATGGGGGCTAGCTTTTTGGCTGCGACGGAGGATGGCCTGGACTCTAAGCATGATTTCTCTGGAAGAAAAGGGCTTGACTACATAGTCGTCTACCCCTAATTCAAAGCCGATGATCCGGTCAAATTCATCTCCCTTGGCAGTCAGCATCAGGACCGGGACCTGGGAAAAGGTCCGGATTTCTTTCAGGGCTGTAAAACCGTCCATGACGGGCATCATAACATCCAGGATCAAGAGGTCAAAGTCTTCTTTTTGACAGAGGTCCAGGGCCTCTTGACCGTTGGCTGCCTCCAAGACTTGGTGGCCGTCCAAGGCGGCATAGCGTTTTAGGCTGTCTCGTAAAATTTTTTCATCATCACAAATAAGTAATTTTGCCATATTTCCTCCTTATCCTTATTTTATTATAGCAGGACCCCAGCAAAATCCCTATAAAAAATCTTTTAATAGCAGAAAAGTGAAGAAAATAGGAATCCAGGGCTCTTTCTCTTTACCCCGGTAAAAAACTGTGCTACAATATGAAGCATGTATCTAAAATGGCAGGACCTAGACGAGGCTTTCAAACCCGGCGGGGTCAAGGCCATAAAAAATTCTAAAGGAGGGAGATGCACATGAAAACACAAAAGAAGTTCAGGTCCAAGTGGGGCTTTTTATTAACCTCTGTTGGATCGGCTGTGGGCATGGCCAATGTATGGGGCTTTCCATACAAGGTATCCAGCAATGGCGGAGGAAGTTTTTTAATCTATTATCTCTTGTTTATTGCCCTATTTTCTTATGTTGGTTTATCGGCAGAATACGCCATTGGCCGACGGGCGGAAACAGGAACCCTGGGTGCTTATGAATATGCCTTTCGGTCAAACAAATTACATGGACTGGGAAAATTCATCGGCTACTTGCCTCTTTTAGGGTCCATTTGTATATCCATTGGCTACGCAGTAATTATTTCCTACATTTTAAAATCCCTGGTGGATTCTTTTACGGGAACCCTGATGACGGTAGACACCCTGGCCTGGTTCCAATCTTTTGCCCTGGAGGGCTTTAAGGTTCTACCCTACCACTTTATTGTCATCTTGATTACCCTACTAACCTGTATCACCGGAGCCCATTCTATTGAAAAGGCCAACAAGGTCATGATGCCCTTGTTCTTTGTCCTCTTTGTATTTTTAGCCATCCGAGTGGCCTTGCTTCCCAATGCCTTGGCCGGCTATAAGTTTATCTTTACACCCAACCCGGCTGAGTTGACAGACCCCACCACCATTGTCAATGCCATGGGACAAGCCTTTTTCTCCCTGTCCATTACAGGAAGTGGGATGATTGTCTGTGGGGCCTACCTGTCCAAGGAAGAAGACATTGTTTCCGGAGCCAAGCAAACAGCGATTTTTGACACCATTGCTGCCTTTGTGGCTGCCCTGGTTATGATTCCAGCCCTTTTTGCCTTCCACCAAGACCAAGTTGGTGGACCGGACCTGCTCTTTGTTATCCTGCCCAAGATTTTGCAAGAAATCCAAGGGGGACAAATTTTTGCCATTGTCCTTTTTGTAGCGGTCTTATTTGGAGGAATTTCCTCCCTACAAAATATGTATGAGGTAGTTTGCGAATCCATCCTCCACCGCCATCCCAAGCTGTCCAGAAAGCTGGTCTTGTTGATGATTGGTCTGGTGTCCTTTATCCCCGGGGTTTTTATGGAGGACATTGTCCACTGGGGGCCTTGGATGGACTTGATCTCCATCTACATCATCCCACTGGGGGCAACCCTGGGAGCCATTAGCTGGTTCTGGATCCTTAAGAAGGATGAATTGTTGGACGAAATCAATACGGGCATAGGAGGAAAGAAGCCCTATGGGAAGACCTGGTACGCCCTAGGTAAATACATTTATGTTCCCTTGTCCATCCTCTTATGTTTAATTGCCCTGGTTTTTAAAATTGCCTTTTAAAAAAATTCCCCTCTTGCTTTCAAACAAGAGGGGAACTTTTATGTCTTTTTTTACTTTAAGGCCAAAGGGGTCGGCAGTTTTTAAATTCTTCCGGGCTGAGATGGCGGCTACTCCGGTAAATGAGGCCCTGGCTGTAAAAACGGTCCAGGCAGATGCCGTCTAGGTGGTCTTCAAGGAGGTAGGCCAAAAAGGAGTCTGGCAGGTTTTTCTGGCAAAGTTCTTCGTCTCCTAGGTGATTTTTTAAGTCGTCAATGGTAAAGGTCCGGTTGTTCATCAAGAGGGGGTCTGCTGCTTCTAGGAAGGACACCAGGGACTGTCTGGAGACACCAAGGCTCTTGAGGTAGTCCAGGTTGACAATGGTGGTGCTGTCATAGTGGAAGATGGAAAAATTTTTCTTGAGCCAGTAAAAATTGCTGATGACATTGGCCAGGGACCAAAATTTTCGGCTAAATCTGTCTTCGCTATACATGGCCTCCTTGGACAGGATGGACCGGAAAAAATCTTGGGCATAGCGGTATTTTGTGGAGATACAGTAGTCTTGATAGACCTTGTAGCCCAACTGGCGGATGGACCTAGAATTGATATAGCCGGGGTCCAAGTGGGGGTAGGCCTCTTGAAATTGGTCCCGGAGGTCTTGGAGGAAGTAAAAGTCTTCTGTGACTTGCCCTTGGAAGTCCTTCAGAATCTCCGGCGGCAGGATCTTTTTTTCCTTGTCATAAACTCCCTTGTAGTAGTAGGGTTCCAGGCACTTCATGTAGGTGGCAATAACTGACTGGCGGTTGACCCCATATTTTTCCTCATAGAGCCGGGCTAGGTCATGGCTGGAAATGGGGGAGTGGAGGTCTAAAAGCTCCAACATTTGGGCCTTGCGGTGGCCCCTGCCAAGGCGGATATTGGGCATGCGTAAAAATTGAATTTGGGGGTAGTCTTCCGGGGGACAAATTTTTCGCAAGAGGTTGTGGAGCTCGTATTCATCTCTCAGGTCATAGGCCTCCATTAATTGGGGGTGGCGGGTGAAAAAGTACCTGGTGGAATATTCCACATCCTTGTAGCGGTCCAGGGCCAGACCCTTTAAGAGCTTGGAAAAATCATAGCTGTAAAAGGGGTAGTAGCGGAGTTTTCGCCCAAAGCTCCAGAGAATTTCCTTGGAGGCTGATAGCTTGGTCATTAAATTATGGGGCAGGACAAATAAGGAGGGGTGGCCCTCCAGTTTATGTTGGGTCATAAATTGCTTGTAGATGGAAAAATAGTCCAAAAAACTAATTTGGTCCAGGGCATACCTGGTTAAGAGGTAGCGGTGGATGACAAATTTTGACTTTTTCACCATGTCATCTTCCACCTGGATATAGCTAGAATTTAAGAGGGACTTTAAGTTATCCAGGGCATAGTCCGGAAGCTTGGGGTCTAAAAAAAGTTCCTTTAGGGGGCGGCCCTGACCCTTGGGATAGTTAAAACGGGTTTGGATATAGCCATAGGCCAGGGGGTCCTGGAAGATTTTTTCAAACTGCTGGGCAGACAGGTCATAGTTTTGGATAAAGTAGCGGTAGGAGTCCTCCTGGCAGATAATCTGTTCCCGGGTTAAAAAGTCATTCATCTCCTTGATGATTTGTCGGACCCTTTCCCGGGAGAGTTTAAATTCCTTGCCAATCTCTTCCAGGGTGAATCCTTGGATGCGGAGCTGGTAGAGCTGACGGTCCCTTTCTTGGAAAAAGATGTCTAGGCAAGACAAGATGGAGGGGAAGGTGGGGTAGTAGAGACCCCGGTGAAAGAGGATCTTTTTTTCCTGGACCAGGAAGACCAGGAGGTCTTGAAGAAAAGCTCCAAAGCCATCCAGGGAGGGACACAGGTCTTCCAGCTGGTTAAAAGTTAGGCCACAGCGGTTTTGTCTCAGTTGGACCAGGACATGGCTTTCCAGGGCGATTTTAAAGGAGGTCAGGCCATAGACTTCTTGTAAAAACTTGGGCTGGTTTAAAATGTCAAGATAGGTCAGGGGGCCGGAGCCATCATTTAGAAATTTACCGGAAAGGACCAAGAGGTCTCGGTAGAGGGCCTGGGAGGATTTTTCCAGGGCCCGGTTTAAGTGAAGAATAAATTGACTGGCAAAGCCCTCTGCTGTCAAGGGACCCTTTTGGTTAAAGTGGATGATTTTGAACTTTTTCAGGAGGTCTTCCAGTTCCCTTAAAGACGTTTTGCCAAAGTGGGGGATCCCCTTAAGGTCCATTAGGCTGGAATTAACCAGGTCCTTTAGGGAGTAGATGCCGATGGAGTTCAAGCCCCGAAGACAGCGGTTGGACAGGGCCAGGTCGGAAAGAATAAAGTCAGTATGTAGATAACCCTGGCCATCTAAAAAGAAATAATCGTCTCCTTCCTCCCGCAAGGATGTTTTTAAGGCCTGGATGGCCCCAGAGACTTCGGCAATGGAACCGGCCCCTAAATTTGGCACCTTTAACAGGTCAAACATGGGCATGGTCAAGAGGTCCTTGACCCTGTGGACCCCGTAATTTTTTAAGGCATTCACAGACCTTGTGGACAAGTGTAAGGAGCGAATAGAAAGATTTTGGTTAATAGAAGCCATACAAATTCCTTCCTAACAAAAAAGCTTCTGCAAGTTACCCTAGGGGGCTTGCCTATAGTTTAACAATTCACCTTAGAAAAATATCTAGAAAATATTATAAGATATCCTCTGGAAAAAAGCAAGATTTAGCCCTTCCAGCAAGAAAGACCATAAACTTTGATAGTTTTTTCCCCCTGGGGGTATATATCCTAAAAATAAGTTTAAAGGGAGGATATTATGGGTTTTTTTGATTTCTTATTTCCGCATAAGAACAAGGAAGCAGACCTGGAGGAAAGACGCCGGGAAAGGCAAGAAGAGGACAAGAAGCAGGAGGAAAAAAGACGGAAGGCGCTGGAAGAAGAAGGGGTTCTTTTATCCAGCCTGACAGAGGAAGAAGAGGAACCAGATCCTGAAGAAGAAGTGGCAGACCTGGTAGAAGACCTGGACCTGTTAGAGAAGAAAAAAGAAGACCAGGATTGCGAGAGTCCCAAGGAAGAGGGTCTCTTGGATCCTAAACCAGACCAAGAGGACCAGGATAAGGCGCCAGAAGAAGGTCCCCAAGAAGAGGCCCCGGTCCAAGAAGACCTGACGGACAAGCCCCAAGCCCCCATTCGTTTTGGAGACCTGGCCCTATTAAGGGAAGGAGAAAGCCTGGACCTACCCTCGAGTTCCAAGGTCCAAAAGCTCAAGGTCACCAAGTTGGCGGGAGAATTTTACGACCTGTCCTTTGAAAGCAAGGGCTTTACTTATGAACGCAAGAGGATCCACCAAGACATCTTAAAAAACCACCTGGAAAACTATGAAAAGACAGGCAGTATGGTCCTAAAAAGTTTTCGCCCATAAACAAAGAACCTAGCCCTGGGATTCAGTCCTAGAGTTAGGTTCTTTTTTTATTTTAAGATTCCAAATTCATAGCCATTTTCCTTAAAGTAGTCAATAAGCTTACTTACAGAATCGGCTGTCAATTGTTTGTTTTCGGCATCGTGGGCCAAAACTACAGCAATCCGGGTGTGCTTGTTGAGTTTTAGAGACTTGTCCATATACCTTACCTGGCCTTCCACGGTGGTGGGGCGGTCAGACTTGGGTTGGGCATCTCCTACCAGGCAGTTCCAGTCAATCCATTGGATACCGAGTTTGGCCAAGGCCTCGTCTCCGCCTTCCAGACCCTTCCAAGATTGGTGGCCACCGGGATAGCGCCAAACGCCGGCGTGGAAATCAGGTCCCAGGTAGTCCTTTAAAAGTTTTTGAGTTTCTTCAGCCTCATAGCGAATCCGGTTGGTGTCGCCAACCCGACCTGGATAGAGACGGGTATAGTCGTGGGTTAGGCTGTGGATGGCAACGCCGTGGCCTTCTCGAAGGATCCGGCGGAGCATGTCTTCGTGTTTTTTCCCCAGGTTTCGTCCCACCAAGAAGAAGGTGGCCGGAACATGACGGTCCTTTAGGGTGTCCAGAACTTGGGGTGTAATGGTGTTGTTGGGGCCGTCGTCAAAGGTTAAAAAGGCAATTTTTTTGCCCTTGTAGGCCAGCTTGCCCTCGGTAATTTCACGAATCTTCTTGGCAGAATAGGCATACTTGTCAGCGGACTTAATGTGGTTGGAATTTTTCACCAGGTCACAGCCAAAGGTCGTGAGCTTGTCCCGGGCAATGTTGGAAAGTTCGGCAATAGAGTGGTAGGAAACATTGGACCTGTCCGGATTTCCAGCCTTTTCCCGGTCCATTTGTTGGATATACCACAGGGCCACATTGGCCTGGGCCTGGTTGCTGGTCCGGCTCAGGTGGACCAGGAGTCCCCTTAAAATTGTAAAAATAATGACAATAAAAAGAATACAGAGGATATAAAATAATCGACGGCGTCGCCTTCTTTGCCGCTCTCTACGGAGGTGACGACGGCGTCTTAATTGTTCTTCGTTCATCAAATCCCTACTTTCTGATAATTATTATACAACATAGTCTCCTGAAAAGAAAAGTCAATTCTTTTGATAAAAGTCTTTATCAGAAATCCGACAAAGTTTCTTTTGGTCATCCCGGATGGCCAAGATGGTCTCAACGATAATTTTAATGGCCATGTAGAGGGGGGTGGCAATAAGGGCCCCCAGGACTCCAAAGAGGTTCATGGAAATTAAAACCACCACTATAACGACAAAGGGGTGGATGTCCATCTTGTTGCCCATAATGTTGGGGGTAATGAGGTTGGATTCCAATTGTTGGACCACAACAGTAACCAGGATGGCCTTAACCACCATGGAAAAGTCCACAGACATGGCCACCAAAACGGCAGGGACACAGCCGATAATGGGGCCGATAAAGGGGATGAAGTTGGTAAAGAGGGCAATGATGGCCATTAAAACACTATAGGGAAGGCCGATAATTAAAAAGCCGATAAAGGTCATGGTGCCCAGGACGCAAGCCACTAGGAGCTGGCTGGAGATGTAGGTCTTTAAGGTTTCGTGGATTTGGATCCCCATGTGGTTTAAGCGTTTTTGGTAGGGACCCCGGAAGGCTTTTTCCACCAATTGGGATAAGAGGGCCTCGTCCTTCAAGAGGTAGAAGATACATAAAAGTCCCATGACGCATTGGGTGGCAAAGCTGGATACGCTGGAAAAGGCCCCGCCCAGGTAGCCGGGTAGGTTGCCGGCAACTTCTTGCAACTTGGCCTCCAGGTCTTGGAGGTGTTTTTCAATATTTAAATGGTCTTGCAACCAGGTCACCACTTCGTTGTTGGCCTTTAAAAATTGGTCCAGGTTGAGGTTGTAGTTCATGAGCTGGCGGACCTGGCTGATAATGACATTGGACAGGAGGCTAAATAAAAGGACAATTAAAAGCAAGAAGACAAGAAAACTAATAACCGCACAAAGGGTTTCGTTGCGGATGTAGCGGTTTAAGAACAATTTTAAGGGCCTTAGGGCATAGTAGATATACACCGACAGGATAATGGGCCCTAAAATATAGAGGATGACGCTATAAAGGGGCTTTAGGAAGTCCTTGGTTAAGCCTAGAAGGAGGATAATCACCAAAACTAGGCTGATATTCAATAAAACTTTTGTGACTTGATTCGTGGATTCTTTCATAATCTCCCTTTCTTAATCTTCTTCAGAGAATTCTTCCTTCTTTTCTTGGCGGTATTTTGTCATAATTTCGCCAAAGAGGACAGCTGTTGTAGGGGGGGTGTAGGTAATGGCGTTGGCCCCGGCCTGGATGGTGGTTAAAATTTGGTCTTCATCATCTCCCCCAGTGGCAATAATGGGGAATTCAGGTCCTACAATGCCGCGGATTTTTTTCACTAGCTTGGCAGTGTTTTTTCCTCCAGAAACATTTAAAATCCGGGCGCCGCTTTCTACCTTGCCGGCAATATCATCATAGCTACTGACAACAGTAGCCACAATAGGGATGTCCAGGATGTCATAGAGGTCCCGGATGGTTTCGTTACTAATGGGGGCATTGACTACCACCCCATGGGCCCCGTGGAGTTCGGCATGGAGGGCAATGCTGACGGTTCTTTGACCGGAAGTGACGCCTCCTCCCACTCCCACAAAGACGGGAACCTGGCTGACATTTAAAATGGCATCAATAATGGAGAGTTGGGGAGTAAAGGGGTAGACTGCCATGACGGCCTGGGCATTGTGGTTTTCAAGAATGGCCACATCTGTGGAAAAGATCAAGGACTTAAAGCGGGTTCCTAAAACCTTAATGCCACTGGCCCGGTAGATGGTTTCCGGAACGGTGACGATTTTTTCCTTTAAGCGACCCTTGACTTCAGGGATAAATTTATTGGATTTTGTAGTAAATGAATTTTCGGACATAAGATAACCTTCCTTTCATATACCTATTCTAACATAGGGCCGGAAAAAATTCACAGTAGGAATAGAAAGTGAACAGAATGAAAAAGAAGAAAAGACGGGAAAAAGGAAGGGGGGATTTTAAATTTTTCCAGGGGGAGCCAGGGGGCAAAAAGCCCATAAAACCTTGACAAAAGTCCATCATATGGTAGTATGAAAAGAGGAAAATATTCGATTTTTTAGCATGCGTTTTAAGCAAAAAAGGAGGAAGCAATGACAATTCGTGTAGCAATAAATGGATTTGGACGAATCGGACGGGATGTTGTCCGGGGAATCTTTGAAAGAGACCATGTGGACTTTGACCTAGTTTGCATCAACTGGAGGGGTAAAAACACCAAGCAACCGGCAACAGACGGGGGCCACCACGATGCAGACGACCTGAAAAAAATGGCTCACTTGCTAAAATATGATACGGTTTACCGTAGGTTTGAAAAGGAAGTGGACATTTGGGAAGATGGTCTGGTCATTGACGGAAAGAAAATTCGTGTTACAGACCGGGACAACCCCCAAGACCTTCCCTGGAAGGACTTAAAGGTAGACCTTGTTATTGATTCCACCGGGGCCTTTAACACCCGGGAGGGTGGCGAAAAACACCTGGCAGCTGGGGCCAAAAAGGTCGTCTTTACCGCACCGGTTAAGGGGGAAGACATCACCATTGTCATGGGCGTCAACCATGAAAAATACGACCCGGCAAAACACGACATTATTTCCAATGCTTCCTGTACTACCAACTGTCTGGCTCCCATTACCAAGGTTATCCTAGATGAATTCGGTATTGAAAGAGGCCTGATGACTACAGTTCATGCCTACACCAACGACCAAAACATCCAAGACAACCGCCACAAAAAAGACATGCGCAGGGCCCGGGCCGGAGCGGAAAATATCATTCCCACCACAACAGGCGCTGCCAAGGCTGTTGGCAAGGTCATTCCGGAAGTCGAAGGCAAACTGACAGGCTTTGCCTTAAGAGTTCCCGTTCCAACAGGATCTATTGTGGATGTGACCTTCGAACTTTCTAAAGAAGCCAGTGTGGAAGAAATCAACAAGGCCATTAAGGATGCCTCTGAAAATGCCTACAAGGGCATCATTGCCTATACAGAAGAACCCATTGTCTCCTCAGATATTATTAAGGATCCCTGCTCTTCCATTTTTGATGCGGAATTAACCTTAGTTAAGGACCGCCTGGTAAAATTGGTCAGCTGGTATGACAATGAATGGGGCTATTCACAAAGAGTCATTGACTTGACAGAAATGGTAGCCAAGAAGCTATAAAGGGGGGTCTATGAAGACACTAGATCAAGGAAATTTTAAAGGAAAAACCGTCTTGGTGCGGGTGGACTTTAATGTGCCCATGAAGGATGGGGCCATTACAGACACCACACGGATTGAACGGTCCTTGGAAACCATCCAATACCTAAGAGACCAGGGGGCAAAGATTGTCCTTTTAAGCCATCTTGGCCGACCCAAGGGCCAAGCCCAAGAGGCCATGTCCCTGGCTCCAGTGGCTAAAAAATTAGCTGAATTTTTAGATAGTCCCGTACAATTTTTAAAGGATGACCAAGTGGTTTCGGAAGATGTGAAAAAGTGGGTCAAGGAATTAAAGGAAGGGGAAGTGGCCCTTTTAGAAAATACCCGCTTTATCAAGGGGGAAGAAGCCAATGACGATGCCTTTGCAGACCAACTGGCCAGCCTGGGAGACCTCTATGTCAACGACGCCTTTGGCACCAGCCACAGGGCCCATGCCTCCAATGTGGGCCTGGCCAACCGCCTGCCCTCCTACCTGGGACGGCTGGTTGAAGAAGAACTCAAGGCCTTCCAACCTGTTTTGACAGAACCAGAAAGACCCTATGTGGCCATTCTGGGTGGAGCCAAGGTCAGTGATAAGATTGGCATCCTGCAAGAGTTGGTGGACAAGGTTGACGGTCTTATTATTGTTGGAGCCATGGCCTTTACCTTTTTAAAAGCCATGGGCCTGGAAGTGGGCAAGTCCTTGGTGGAAGACGACAAGTTGGACCTGGCTCGAGACATTATGGAAAAAATTGCCGACAGGGACATTGACTTCATCCTTCCCATGGATGTAGTTGTGGCCAAGGAATTAAAGGCCAATACCCCCTCCAAACCGGTAGCCATAGAAGACATTGATCCTGAATTGGCAGGTTTTGACATTGGACCCCAAACAGTTGAACGGATTAAGAAACTTTTAATGACGGCCAAGACCGTGGTATGGAACGGACCGGCAGGGGCCTTTGAAGTGGAACCCTTTGAAAAGGGAACAGAGGCCATTGCCAAGGCCTTGGCTGAAAGTCCCGCCTTTAGTATTGTTGGAGGCGGAGATTCTGCTGCAGCCATAGAACAATTGGGCCTGGCCGGGGAAATCGACCATATTTCCACCGGGGGAGGTGCCAGCCTGGAACTTTTAGAGGGCAAGACCCTACCGGGGATTGATGCCGTTGAAAGGAGCCGCCATGCGTAAACCCATTCTTGCTGGCAATTGGAAGATGAACCTAACCTACCACCAAGCTGAGGCCATGGTGGAAGAACTCTTGAGCCTGGGTAAGGCTCCGGAGTCTGTGGAATCCATTTTGCTTCCAAACTTCCTCTGCATCCCCCTTTTGGCAGACAAGTTAAAGGGCACTGGCTACCAAGTGGGAGCCCAAAACATGTCTAGTGAAGACCAGGGGGCCTTTACCGGGGAAATTTCCTGGGACATGTTAAAGGACCTGGGGGTTTCCTATTGCATTATTGGTCATTCGGAAAGAAGGACCCTTTACTTGGAAAACAACAGCCAAATTGAAAAGAAGTTGAGGAAGGCTGTTAAAACTGGAATTAAACCCATCCTCTGTGTGGGGGAAAGCCTAGAAAAAAGACAGGCAGGAGAAGCCAAAAAACGCATTGAAGGACAAGTCCACCGGGCCCTGGTAGGCCTGGACCAGGAGGACCTTCAAGACCTGGTGATTGCCTATGAACCCCTTTGGGCCATAGGGTCCGGCCAGGCAGCGAGTCCTGAAGATGCAGAAGACATGTGCCTGACCATCCGCCAATGGATTGAAAAAGGATACGGGTCTGACCTAGCAGAGAAAATCCGCATCCTCTATGGGGGTTCTGTCAAACCGGACAATATTGTCAGTTTTATGGAAAAGGAAAATATTGACGGGGCCCTGGTGGGGGGAGCTTCTTTAAAGGCCAAGGATTTTTACGCCTTAATTGAGGGAGTGCAAAATGCCTAGTCCAGTTATGTTAATTATTTTAGATGGCTTCGGCCTAGCTGGGCCGGGGCCGGGAAATGCTGCTAGCCTGGCGAAAACGCCAAACTTAGATGCCTTAATGGCTCGGTGGCCCCAAAGTAAAATTCAGGCTTCCAGCCAATATGTAGGCCTGCCCCAGGGGCAAATGGGCAACTCGGAAGTGGGCCATATGAATATTGGCGCCGGTCGGGTGATCTACCAAAGTCTCACCAAGATTGACCGGGACATTGGTCAAGGGGACTTTTACCAGAAGCCTGTTTTGAGACAGGCCATTCAAGAAGCCCTGGACAAGGGCAAGAGCCTTCATTTAATGGGACTCCTGTCCAAGGGCGGGGTCCACTCCCACCAAAGGCACCTTTTTGCCATCTTGAAACTTTGCAAGGACATGGGTCTGGACCGGGTCTATGTCCATGCCTTTTTAGATGGGCGGGATGTGTCTCCCCATGACGGCTTGGAAGACTTAAAAAGTTTACAAGAAGAGATGGAAAAATTGGGCCTGGGCAAGTTGGCCTCTGTAACAGGCCGGTATTTTGCCATGGACCGGGACCAACGCTATGACCGGGTTGAAAAGGCCTACCGGGCTATTTGCCTGGGGCAGGGTCAAAAAACCGGCGACTTTATAAAAAGTTTGGAAGAAAAGTACCAAGAGGGAGAAACAGATGAATTTGTCCAAGCCATGGTGGCCCAGGACTATTCCGGCATGGACCCGGAAGACAGCATCGTCTTTTTCAACTTCCGGCCGGACCGGGCCAGACAGTTGACCCGGGCCTTTGTGGATCCGGACTTTTCTGCCTTTGACCGCCCCATCCACTACCGGGGCTATTTTGCCACCATGACCAATTATGACAAGGAAATCCAAGGAGTTCACGTCATCTACCGGGATGAAAAAATTGCCAACACCCTGGGAGCCTACCTGGCCCATTGTGGGAAAAGGCAGTTGCGGATTGCGGAAACGGAAAAATACGCCCATGTCACCTTCTTTTTCAATGGTGGGGTGGAAGAGCCAAATCCCAATGAAGATCGGATCTTGGTTCCCTCTCCCAAGGTGGCGACCTACGATTTAAAACCAGAAATGAGTGCGGTGGAGGTAACGGACAAGTTGGTGGAGGCCATTTTAAGCGGCAAGTATGATTTTATCTTGTTGAACTTTGCCAACCCCGATATGGTGGGCCATACAGGGGTGGTTTCTGCAGCTGTCAAGGCAGTGGAAACTGTGGACACTTGTCTGGGAAGAATTTTAAGGGCCCTGGACCAAGTGGATGGTCAGGCCTTGATTACGGCGGACCATGGAAATTGTGAAGTGATGGTGGATGAAAAGGGTCAAGCCATGACCTCCCACACCACCAACCCAGTTCCCCTGGTGGGCTATAAAGTCAATGGAAGATTAAAAGATGGCGCCCTATGCGACTTGGCGCCGACAATTTTAGATATCATGGGACTGGAAAAACCTGAGGAAATGACCGGGACCAGCCTAAGAATGGAGGAAATATGAGTCGAATTGTATCAATTGATGCCTTGGAAGTGTTAGATTCCAGGGGAAATCCAACAGTGGAAGTCGAAGTTATCACTGAACTAGGAGGTCTGGGTCGGGCCATTGTTCCTTCAGGAGCATCTACAGGAAGTCACGAAGCCGTTGAATTAAGAGATGGCGGGTCAAGATACAATGGCAAGGGAGTGGAAAAAACCGTTGAAGGGATTAACACCATCTTGGCCGATGAATTGTACGGCATTGATGCAACAGACCAATTGGGGATTGACCAAGCCTTAATTGAACTTGATGGGACAGAAAACAAGTCCAAGTTTGGTGCCAATGCCATCCTGGGAGTTTCCCTGGCAGCAGCCAAGGCAGCGGCCGATGAGTTGGGACTGCCCCTCTACCAATACCTGGGTGGGCCCTGTGCTCGCGTCCTACCAGCACCCATGATGAACATCTTAAATGGGGGTCAACATGCAGACAATAATGTGGACATCCAAGAGTTTATGATTATGCCCCTAAAGGCAGAAACTTTTGCCCAAGCCCTGCAAATGGGAGCGGAAGTCTACCATGCTCTCAAGAGCGTTTTAAAAGACGCCGGCCTATCTACAGCTGTTGGAGATGAAGGCGGTTTTGCTCCAAATATTGAAAGTAATGAACAAGCCCTGGAATATATTGTCAAGGGAATTGAAAAGGCAGGCTACAAGCCGGGAGAAGATATCTACCTGGCCCTAGACGTGGCTGCTTCTGAACTCTATGACCCTGCTAGCAAGACCTACAAGTTAGAAGGAGAAGGCAAGGAAAAAACAGCCCAAGAAATGGTGGACTGGTATGGGGAATTAATTGAAAAATATCCCATTGTCTCCATTGAAGATGGCTTAAACGAAGACGACTGGGAAGGCTGGGCAGTCCTTACCAAGGCCTTGGGAGAAAAAGTCCAATTGGTGGGAGATGACCTCTTTGTTACCAACACCAAACGCCTCCAAAAGGGGATTGACAACCATGTGGCTAATTCCATCCTGGTTAAGTTAAACCAAATCGGTACCTTGACAGAAACCATGGCAGCTATTGACCTGGCCCACCGCCATGGCATGACTGCCGTCATCAGCCACCGGAGTGGGGAAACAGAAGATGCCACCATTGCAGACTTGGCTGTAGCCGTTGGTTGCGGACAAATCAAAACGGGAGCACCCTGCCGTAGTGACCGCCTGGCCAAGTACAATGAGCTCTTAAGAATTGAGCACGAACTTGCCGGCCTGGGCCACTATGTTGGAAAAGAACGGTTGGTTCGGTGATTTTATACCTCATCCGTCATGGTAAGACGGTGGACTTTGATGAAAAGGGCCGGCCCCTGGGGGACAAGGGTCGTTATGTTTCCCAAGAGGGCTTGGAAGAGCTAAGGGAAAGTTTTGAATCCTTAAGGGAAGAAATCCAAGGAGAGGAATGCCGAATTTTCACCTCCCCCTATTATCGGACCCGGCAAACAGCCAAGGTCCTCCATGAAGTCCTTGGGCTGCCGGTGGAAGTCAAGACGTTTCAGGAGGTAACCCAGGCCTTCTACTTACAAGAGTGCCTAGACGAAGTCCGGGAGAAAATTGTCTGCGTCATTAGCCATGAGCCCTATATTTCACAAATGATTTGGGACCTGGCCAAGAGAAATGAAAGGGTCCCCATGGGGAGCATCCATAAAATAGAGATAGACCAGTAGGAGAGAAAATGGACTTATATCAATCAATACGCTCACTTAAAGATTATCCGGAAGAGGGGATTACCTTTCGGGATATAAACCCCCTCTTAAAAGACCCCAAGGCCTTCCAAGAAGCCTTGGACCAAATGGTGGCCAAGGTCAAGGACATAGATTTTGACCACATTGTAGGGGTGGAAGCCAGGGGCTTTATTTTGGGAGCAGCCATGGCCCATGAATTAAAGTGCGGTTTTGTTCCAGTGCGCAAACCCGGCAAGCTGGTGGCGGAAGTCATACAAAAAAGCTACAGCCTGGAATATGGACAAGACAGCCTGGAAATTCAAAAGGACGCCCTGGATCCGGGAGACAAGGTCTTAATTGTAGATGACCTTATTGCCACCGGGGGAACCTCCGAGGCCAGCAAGGACTTGGTAGAGGCCCTGGGGGCCCAAGTGGTTGCCTTTTGTTATTTAATTGAATTAAAGGACCTGGATGGCCGCAAGAGGGTGGAACCCACACCGGTCTATTCCGTCCTCCAATATTAAAGAAAAAAGAAAAAGGCTTGTGGAAACTAAAAAATAGTTTCCACAAGCCTTTTTTTTCTAGTCTTATTTTAGCAAGGAGGCCTTGGCTTCCTTGTATTGGTTCATAAGGTCTTGGATGATTTCCCGGGCAGGTTGGATTTTTTCCAAATAAGCCAGGCCTTGACCGGCCATGACAGACCCCCACTCGGTATCTCCCTGGTCGCAAGCCAGGCCACCAGCTCCCCGGGCCATGGCATTAAATTCTTCTTGGGAGGCCCCTTCTGCCTCTAATTTTTGCAATTGGTCTGTGAGGCGGTTTTTTACCACCCGGACAGGATGGCCAAAGGAGGCCCCGGTCACAACGGTATCTGAATCAAGGGCGTTAATGAGGTAGTTTTTGTAGTTGATGTGGACAGGACATTCTTCTGCCAAGAGGAACTTGGATCCCACTTGGACCCCTTGGGCACCTAAAATTTCAGCAGCCAGGATTTGCCGGCCTGTGTAAATTCCTCCAGCGGAAATAACGGGAATGTCTACGGCATCGCAAATGGCAGGAAGTTCCGCCATGGTGTTTAGACTGCCAATGTGGCCACCAGCTTCAGCCCCTTCAAAGATACAGGCCAGGGCTCCAGCTGCTTGGACTTTTTTTGCCATCTTTACATTGCCAATTAAGGGCAGGACCTTGATACCAGCCTTGATCCAAGAATCAAAATAGGGCAGGGGGTTTCCGCCACCACAGGTAATGTATTCCACGCCTTCGTCAATAACCAATTGGGCCAGGTCCCGGATTTGGGGATGGAGCAAGACCACATTGACGGCAAAGGGCTTTTGGGTGATTTCTTTTATCCGGCGGATATTTTCGCGAATTTCTTCCAAGGACAAGCCACCGCTGGCTAAAACGCCCAGGCCTCCAGCTTGGGAGACAGCTCCGGCCAGGTCTGCCCTAGAGATATGGGCCATACCGCCTTGGATAATGGGATAGTCTATATTTAATAAGCTTGTTAATTTCATAAAAACTCCTTTAGCATGTCTGTATTATCTTATATACAAATTATACAAGAAAAGGAGAAAAGATGGTAGGCTTCCGCCGGGAAAAAACAATAAATTTTACCGATAAAGACTTGCATTTTCCCTGGGAAATGTGTATACTATATTTAAGGTCAAAGATGGTCAATAAATCTTATTGACGCAGAAAGGAAGAATGCTTATGGAATATAAAGATTATTATAAAATACTTGGTGTCGATAAGAAGGCGGACCAAAAAACCATAAAATCCCACTATCGGAAGTTGGCAAAAAAATACCATCCGGACTTGAATCCTGATGACAAGGTGGCCCAAGAAAAGTTTAAGGAAGTTTCTGAAGCCTACGAGGTCTTATCCGACCCGGAAAAGAGACAAAAGTATGATACTTTTGGTTCCAACTACAATTTCCAAGGGGGCGCAAACTTCGACCCAAGTCAATATGGCTACAGCTACAGTTCAACAGGAAACGGGTCTGATTTTTCTGACTTTTTTGACCTCATCTTTGGAGGGTCCAAGAAAAAGGCCAGTGGCGGATCCGGCGGTTTTGATTTTTCGGATATTTTTTCCGACCTTGGAGGCCGTCGAGGAGGCCGGGGGAGCAAAAAACCTCAAGACATTTACGAAAGTGACCTAACGGTATCCATCCAAGATGCCTACCAGGGAACCACCCGGTCCCTGGGCCTGAACTACCAGGGCAAAACCATTGATATGGATGTAAAAATTCCCGCGGGGATAACCGATGGAAAGAAGATTCGGATCAATGGGGCCAAGTATGGCCTGCCGGGGTCAGTCCTCTTTAAAATCCACGTTATGGATGGGATGAACCTATCCCTAAAGGGGGTTAACCTAACCAAGCTTGTGGAAATCACACCGGCCCAAGCAGCCCTAGGAGACCACATTACCGTGTCAACCCTGGATGGAAAAATCAAACTCAAGGTCCCCAGCCAAGTAAAATCCGGTCATAAACTCAGGGTCCCCAACAAGGGCTTTAAGGATATGAAGGGAAAGAGGGGCGACCTCTATATTGAATTTAAAATCAGCCTGCCGGCCAAGTTATCGCCGGAAGAAATAAAGTGTTATGAAGAATTAAGAAAATTAGAAAAAAATACAAGTAAATAAAGGAGGCGGGTATCATGAATTTTGAACGATTTACCCAAAAAAGTCTTCAAGGGGTCCAAGGGGCCCAAACCAGTGCCCAAAACTATGGCAACTCTGAAATAAAACCCATCCACCTGCACAAGGCCTTGATGGAAGACCCGGAAGGCTTAATTCCAAAAATTTTAACCTATATGAATATCTCTCCAGATGCAGTCCTAGCAGACCTTATTGCCGGTCTGGACCGCCTGCCCAAGCAAAGGGGTGGGTCTGTCTATCCTTCGGCAGATTTTCAAAAGGTCCTGCAAGATGCTGAAAAAATTGCCAAGGACTTTAAGGACGACTATGTCAGCGTAGAACACCTCTACCTGGCCCTGATGGATGGAGAGGACAAGTCCATCTTTAAAAAATACGGCATTGACAAGGACGGTTTTTTAAAGGCCCTGAAGAAGATTCGAGGCAACCAACATGTGACAACAGACAATCCCGAAGCCAGCTATGAAGCCCTGCAAAAGTATGGCCGGGATGTGACAGAAGATGCCAGACAGGGCCGGATGGATCCTGTCATCGGTCGGGATGATGAAATTCGTAATGTCATCCGGATCTTATCTCGTAGAACCAAGAACAACCCTGTTTTAATTGGGGAACCTGGTGTAGGAAAAACGGCCATTGTAGAAGGCCTGGCCCAAAGGATCATCAACAAGGATGTGCCAGACGGTTTAAAGGATAAGACCATCTACTCCCTGGACATGGGGGCCCTGATTGCCGGAGCCAAGTACCGTGGAGAATTTGAAGAAAGACTCAAGGCAGTTTTAAATGAAGTTAAGGACTCCCAAGGGCAAATTTTGCTTTTCATTGACGAAATCCACACCATTGTTGGTGCTGGGAAAAGCGAAGGAGCCATGGATGCCGGCAACCTCTTAAAGCCCCTTTTGGCCCGGGGAGAACTCCACATGATTGGGGCCACAACCCTGGACGAATACCGAAAGTATATTGAAAGCGACCAGGCTTTGGAAAGGCGCTTTCAAAAGGTCATGGTGGCAGAACCCAGCGTAGAGGACACCATTTCCATCCTCAGGGGTCTCAAGGAAAAATACGAAATCTATCATGGAATCCGCATTTCAGATGGGGCCGTCATTGCAGCCTCTACCCTGTCTGACCGCTATATCACAGACCGATTTTTACCCGACAAGGCCATTGACCTTATGGACGAAGCCTGTGCCATGTTAAGGACAGAAATTGAATCCATGCCGACAGAAGTCGATGAAGTCCGTCGCAAGATTCTTCAATTGGAGATTGAAGCCCAAGCCTTGAAAAAGGAAACAGACGAGGGGTCCAAACGCCGTCTGGAAAATTTAGAAAATGAATTGGCAGAAGAAAAGGCCAAGTACGACGCCTTAAAGGCCCAATGGGAAAATGAGAAGAAGGCCCTGGATGGCCAAAAGACCATTAAGGAAAGAATCGACCGGGTTAAACACCAAATTGAAGATGCAGAAAGACGCTATGACCTGGAAGAATTGTCCCAATTAAAATATGGGGAACTTCCCAAACTTCAAGAAGAATTAAAGGCCAGTATGGGGAATGAAAAACCCAAAAACTCCATGGTAAAAGAAGAAGTTACAGAAGAAGAAATTGCCCAAGTCGTCAGCAAGTGGACAGGGATTCCCGTAGCCAAGTTGGCCCAAACAGAAAGAGACAAGCTCCTGCAAATGGATAGCCTCTTGAAAAAACGGGTCTTTGGCCAAGACCAAGCCATTGATGCCGTTAGCGATGCCGTCTTACGGGCAAGGGCAGGTCTCAAGGCTCAAAACCGTCCTATTGGCTCTTTTATTTTCCTGGGCCCCACCGGGGTTGGAAAGACAGAAACAGCCAAGGCCCTGACAGAACTCCTCTTTGACGATGAGCGCAACATGATCCGGATTGACATGAGTGAATATATGGAAAAGCACTCCGTCTCCCGCCTGGTAGGGTCTCCTCCAGGATATGTGGGCTATGACGAAGGAGGACAATTAACCGAAGCCGTCCGCCGGGCTCCCTACAGTGTCATCTTGTTTGATGAAATTGAAAAGGCCCATCCCGACGTCTTTAACATCCTTCTCCAAGTCTTGGACGATGGTCGGTTGACAGACAACCAAGGCCGGACAGTGGACTTTAAAAATACCGTTATCATCATGACGTCCAATATTGGGTCTTTGGACCTTATTGAAAGCATTGAAGACCACGGGGAAATCACTCCAGAAGCTCAGGAAAGAGTCCAAGGACAATTAAAGGCTGCCTTTAAGCCGGAATTTTTAAACCGGATTGACGATATTGTTCTCTTTAAGCCCCTGGGCAAGGAAGAAATGGACAAGATTGTCCGTCTCCAAGTCCAAGTCATTGCAGACCAATTAAAAGACCGCAACATCCACTTAAGCATTGACGAAGATGCCGTGGACTATATTGTAGACCAATCCTTTGATATCCAATACGGGGCAAGACCTGTAAAAAGATATATCCAAAGGACCCTGGAAACCAAGCTCAGCCGTTTGATCATCCAAGGAGATGTCCAAGACAACGACAATCTCAAGGTGGTCAAGGGTCAAGATGACCTGGAAATTGTCCACAGTTAAAAGAATAGAGATAAAAAACTACCCAAGGAAAGTTTTTAAGCAAGTCGTTTAAAAGCATCTTCCTTGGGTATGCTTATTATGGAAGGAAATGTGCCGCCCTAAGGAGCAGGCTCTTCCAAAATTTTTCTTAAAAGGCCAAAAAAGGGAAAAATCCAAGAAACAAGGAAAACTTTCCCGGATAAATTCAGGGGTCAAAAAGACCTAAAAGCTTGTATTTTACAAAGCATGGGCCTTTCGTCAACTTTCTGACATATTGACATTTTAAGAAGAATTACAGTATAATAGTAATGAACATTGCAAACGGTTTAGCGGGATCAAGCAATGCATCATTTGTACGACTGTAGTTTAGAATAGTTAGTGTAAAAAGGAGTATGTTACTATGAAAAAAGTAGTCATTGCAAGTGCAGCCAGAACACCAGTAGGTTCTTTCGGAGGAGCATTTAAGACTGTTCCGGCTGTTGAACTAGGGGTTATTGCAGCAAAAGAAGCCATCAAACGTGCAGGAATTACACCTGACCAAGTTGATGAAGCAGTTATCGGAAATGTTTTACAAGCAGGTCTTGGCCAAAACATTGCCCGTCAAGTTGTTCTAGGAGCAGGATGCCCCATTACAACACCAGCTATGACTTTAAATAAGGTTTGTGGTTCTGGTTTACGGTCTGTTTCTCTAGCAGCTCAAATGATCAAGGCTGGAGATGTTGACGTTGTATTAGCCGGTGGGACTGAATCTATGTCCTGTTCTCCCTACCTTATTCCTGATGCACGTTGGGGAGCTCGTATGGGCGACAAAAAAATCATAGATGAAATGATTAAAGACGGTCTTTGGGACGCTTTCAACGATTACCACATGGGTATGACTGCAGAAAACATTGCTAAGAAATTTAACATCACTCGTGAAATGCAAGACCAACTTGCTGTAACTAGTCAAAACCGTGCTGAAAAAGCCCGGGCTGAAGGTGCTTTTGACGAAGAAATCGTACCTGTAGAAGTTAAGGGACGTAAAGAAACAAAAGTTATCGACAAAGATGAACACATCCGTGACGGAGTTACTCTAGAAGGTATTTCCGGTTTAAAACCAGCCTTCTTAAGAGATGGCACAGGTTCTGTTACTGCTGCTAATGCTTCTGGTATCAATGATGGAGCTGCTATGCTTGTGATCATGAGTGAAGAAAAAGCAAAAGAACTTGGTGTAGAACCCCTAGCAACTATCGTAAACTACGCTTCCGCAGGTGTGGATCCAAGCATCATGGGAACCGGCCCAATTCCATCTTCAAGAAAAGCTCTTGAAAAATCTGGTTGGGAAGTTAAGGATGTAGACCTAATTGAAGCAAACGAAGCTTTTGCAGCTCAAGCAGCAGCTGTTGCTGAAGAATTAGAATTAGACATGGACAAGGTAAATGTCAACGGTGGAGCCATTGCCATTGGTCACCCCATTGGAGCCAGTGGAGCCCGTATCCTAACTACCCTACTTTATGCCATGAAACACAGAGACGCCAAGAAGGGTCTTGCAACCTTATGTATCGGTGGAGGTATGGGTACAGCCCTTACTGTAGAACGTGACTAATAGGGTCTCAAACAAAGCTGAAAGGGAGTGAGGACATGGCCTACAAGTATTTAATTACAGAAGTAAATGATGCAATTGCCCTAGTAAAAATTAACAAGCCCGAAAGTTTAAATGCCTTAAACAGTGAAGTGATTACAGAACTCAATGATTGTTTTAGGAAGCTGGACAAGGACCAAGAGGTGAAAGTGGTCATTCTGACTGGAGAAGGAAAGAGCTTCGTTGCCGGGGCAGACATTGCAGAAATGTCCAGCCTCGATGCAACAGAAGGCAATTCCTTTGCCAGAAAGGGCATGGACACCTTCCTCTTGATTGAAAAGTTGTCCAAACCGGTTATTGCTGCAATTAACGGCTTCGCCCTCGGTGGAGGGTGCGAGTTGTCCCTGGCTTGTGATATCCGTATCGCCTCGACAAAGGCCCTGATGGGACAACCGGAAGTGGGTCTGGGAATCACTCCCGGCTTTGGTGGCACCCAAAGACTTGCACGGACCATTGGACCGGGTAAGGCCAAGGAATTGATTTTCAGAGCCAACAACATCAAGGCCGATGAAGCCTTGGAAATTGGCCTGGTCAACAAGGTTGTGGAAGCGGAAGACTTAATGGACGAAGCCATGAAGATGGCCAAGGAAATTGCATCCAAGTCCCAATTGGCGATTCGCTATGCCAAACAAGCCATTAATGATGGCCTGCAAACAGACATTGATACAGGAATGGATATCGAAAGAGCCAACTTTGCCCTGTGTTTTGCAACAGAGGACCAAAAAGAGGGCATGAAGGCCTTTTTGGAAAAGAGAAAACCGGAGTTTAAGGGGCGTTAACCCTGTCGGCAAGCTCTCTAAGATGTGTTAGGAGGAAATAGCATATGAAAATTGGTGTGATTGGTTCAGGAACCATGGGATCTGGCATTGCCCAAACATTAGCCAGCAAGCACGAAGTGATTATTCGGGATATTGCTCCAGAACAATTGGAAAGAGCAATTCAAACCATTGATAAAAACTTAAGCCGTAGTGTTAAAAAAGAACGCATGACAGAAGAAGAAAAACAAGCTGTTCTGGCAAACATCAAAACCACAGACAAGCTTGAAGATGTCAAAGATTGTGACCTGGTCATTGAAGCAGCAACAGAAAATGCAAAAATTAAAAAACAAATTTTTACAGAACTCTGCCAAGTTTGCGATGAAAAGACCATCCTGGCATCCAACACTTCTTCCCTATCCATTACAGATATTGGAGCAGCAACCCAAAGACCCGACAAGGTCATTGGTATGCACTTCTTTAACCCGGTGCCCATGATGAAATTGGTTGAAGTCATTCGTGGAATGCTTACTTCCGACGAAACCAACCAAAAAATCATTGACATTGCCAAGGAAATCGGCAAGACTCCTGTTCAAGTAGAAGAAGCTCCCGGCTTTGTTGTAAACCGGATCCTAATTCCAATGATCAACGAAGGAATTGGCATCTATGCAGATGGCATTGCCAGTGCAGAAGATATTGATACAGCCATGAAGCTTGGGGCCAACCACCCCATGGGACCCTTGGAACTTGGGGACCTTATTGGTCTGGATGTTTGTCTGGCCATTATGGATGTTCTCTATACAGAATTTGGGGACAGCAAGTATCGGGCCCATCCACTTCTAAAGAAGATGGTCAGGGCTGGACGCCTGGGTCGCAAGACCGGCCAAGGCTTCTACGACTACAGCAAATAAAAGAACTTTTCTGCAGGTTGACTTCGGTTAGCCTGCAGTTTTTTTCTGTCCAAAAGGGCCTCCAAGGGGAGAAAAAAAGAAAAGATATTGAAAACCGCCATGAAATTATGTAAAATAAAACTATAGACAAGAAATGGAGTGAAAATCATGGTTGGGAAAATCTTCAAAGGACTTGGACTTGAAAAACAAGGCTATCAGGAGCTTGTTTTGTCCAAGTTCAACCATGACAAGTATCTAACAGACCCTTGTCCACAAGTCCATAAGAGCCGTTTCTTTAGAAAACACCAAAATAAACCAAGGAGTTTATGCAGACCCTTCCGGGGAGAAAGTCGCCGGGGGATAAAAGATGACCACTGGGCCCTTTTAGGGGTTTCTTTGTGAGCTCTACTGCTAAACTCCTTTTTTGTGTGAATTTTAACTAGACCGGCTTTAAATTGGGTATAAATAAAAAGTATGAAAAATCAACGATTTAAAAATGGGGGTGAAGGATATGAGTGATGCTGCTGTTGAAAAAATTCAATTGGCTGAAAAAGAGGCAGAAGACCTATTGGCTGCCAGTAGGGCCAAGAGCAAGGAAATCTTGGACCAGGCCAGGGAAGAAGCAGATTCTCTATATAAAGACCTTATAGACCGCGCCAGAAAGATGGAAGAGGAGAAGATTCGGGACATGGAAAAAAAGGCCCAAGAAGATTCTCAAGACCTCCTGGCCAAAACAGATAGCCAAGTCCAAAGGCTGGAAGACATGAAGAAAGAGGATTTTCCGGACCTGGTGAAATCGATTGTAGAAAAGGTTGTGGTTTAGTGGCTATTGTCAAGATGAAAAAGTTCCGCCTTTTTTCCTTTAAGGAAAAGAGACGCCAGCTTTTAGATGAATTGCAAAACTTTGAAGATGTGTATTTAATTGAAAGTAAGTCTGAAAAAGAAGACCTGACCTACAACAGGGAGGACATTGTCAGCACCGATGCGGCCATCCACCAGGTCAAGTTTATCATTGACTTTTTAGAAGGCTACCAGGAGGAAAAGCCCAAGCTCCGGGAGCTCATTGACGGAAACAAGACCCTTAGCCTGGAAGAAATCCGGCAAAGGGCCCAAATTTTTCCCTACCAGGACCACTATGAAGAGGTCCTAGACATCTACCACCGAATTGAAGATGGGCATATGGCCATAGAGAAAATTTCCGGTCATATTGAAGAACTCAAGCCCTGGGAAAAACTTCCTGTGGCCCCGGGAGACCTAGATAAGTTCACCAGGGTCAAGGCCATAACCGGCCAGGTCCCCAGTCGCTACTACCAAGAATTTGAAAAAAAGATCCTGGACCTGGACTATGTCTACCTGGACAGGGTCTACCAAGACAAGGACTACAGCTACTACCTGGTGGTGGTGGAAAAATCCCAAGAAAAAGAAGCAGCAGACCTCTTTAAAAGGCTGGGATTTTCTTCAGTAGACTTAAAAGTCAAGGGTCGGGTTCGGGATATGATTCAAAGAAGCCAGGACTTAATTGAAAAAAGAGACCAAGAAATCCACCTGGCTGAGGAAGATGCCCACAAGATGACTGTCTATTTGGAAGATTTTCAAGTCTACCATGACTACTTAAAAAATGAGCGCTTTAAACTTGCCTCTTCGGAAAAATTCCTAACGACGAAAAACATGGACTTAATTGAAGGCTATGTTCCCAGTCCTGCCTTGACAGACTTTGAAGACAGGGTCCAAAAGATTTTAGGTCAAGACTACTATCTTTTGACCCAGGATGCGGACCGGGATTCTCAAGAAGTTCCCATCCTCTTAAAGAACAACCGGCTGGTAAAGCCCTTTGAGCTTTTAACCAGCATGTATGCCTATCCAAAATACAATGAAATTGACCCCACGCCCTTTTTCGCCCCCTTCTACTTCCTCTTTGCAGGAATTATGGTTGGGGACTTGGGCTATGGACTTTTGGTCTTTATCGGGACCCTTTTGGCCCTGAAGTGTTTCAACCTGGACAAGGGGAAACGGCAGTTTATTCAATTTTTTAACTACCTATCCATTTCGACCATGATTTGGGGCTTGATTTTCGGCTCCTTCCTGGGAGGAATTGTCCCCCTGCCGTCCTTAATTGACCCGGCCAACCAGGTTATGGAAATGGTTCTTTTATCCATGGTCCTGGGAGGTATCCACCTCTTCTTTGGCCTGGGCCTCCAAGCCTATATGGACATCCGGGACCACAAACCCCTGGATGCCTTGTATGACGTAGGTTTTTGGTATATGACCCTGGTAGGGGCTATTGGAACAGGAATCTCCAAGGTCCTAACCATCCAACCCCTGGTGGCAAAAATTTTATTTGTCACCATGATTATCGGTATGGTAGGGATCCTCTTGACGGGAGGTCGGGCGGAAAAAAGCATTGGTGGCAAGATTGGCTGGGGGGTTTACTCTCTCTACGGTTTGGCCAACTACATTGGAGACTTTGCCTCCTATTTCCGGCTCATGGCCTTGGTTTTATCCGGCTCTTTTATTGCCGTTGCCGTCAACATGATTTCAGGTATTTTATTTGGCAAGGGAATTTTAGGAATTCTCTTTGGCCTAGTTATTTTCTTAGTTTTCCAACTTTTTAATGCATTTTTATCCTATCTATCAGCCTATGTCCATACGGCCCGACTGACTTATGTAGAAATGTTTAATAAGTTCTATGAAGGGGGAGGACGCCCCTTCCGGAAGTTTGTTGAAGATTCTGAATATTTCAATGTGAAATAATTTAAGGAGGAAAGAATAATGACAGTAGCATTAACAGATTTATTTGCAGCAAATGGTGGTTTAGTATTGGGGGCACTTGGTGTCTTGTTCGCAGTGGCCCTAGCTGGAATTGGCTCAGCCAAGGGTGTAGGAATGGCCGGGGAAGCAGCTTCTGGCGTCGTTATTGAAGAACCGGAAAAATTCGGTAAGTCTTTGGTTCTACAATTGTTACCAGGAACCCAAGGTCTTTACGGCTTTGTAATTGGCTTTTTTATCTTCTTGAACCTTAAGCCAGAACTGGAAGTAAGTACAGGTTTTATGTACATGATCTCCGGGGGCATCATTGGCCTAGGCGGTTTATTCTCAGCCATTGCCCAAGGTAAGGTGGCCGTTGGCGGGATCAACATCCTGGCCAAAAATGAAGAACAACAAGTTAAGGGAATTATCTACGCAGTTATGGTTGAATTGTACGCCATTCTTGCCTTTGCTATTTCCTTCTTCATCATGATGCAAGCCTAGG
Source organism: Urinicoccus massiliensis (assembly GCF_900120405.1). Classification (GTDB taxonomy): domain Bacteria; phylum Bacillota; class Clostridia; order Tissierellales; family Peptoniphilaceae; genus Urinicoccus; species Urinicoccus massiliensis. The sequence continues at coordinate 985,877 of NZ_LT635493.1, forward strand.
AGGACCTATGTCGAATTTAGATAACATTTTAGAAAAAATTCATGCCGATGCAGAAAATGAAGCTAAAGTTATCTTAGACCAAGCCAATAGAGAAAAAGAAGCCATTCTGGCAGAAAAGAAAAAACAGGGGGAAGACGACTACCATAGGATCCTTAAAAAGGCTGAAGAAGAAGCCAAGGTGGCCTATGAAAAGGTCAAGTCTAAAAACAGCCTCAAGTCCAGAGACCGGATTCTTGCCAAGGAAGAAGAAGTGGTAGATGCCGTCCTGGCCCGGGTTAAGGACCAGTTAAAGGCCATGGATAGCCAGAGCTTTATAGGCTATCTAAAAAAAGCCCTGGCCCAAGTGGGCGACAGCCAAGCCTACTCTTTAAGAGTTCCGGAAAAATACTACCAAGAGGTTCAAAAGGAAAACCTCCCTGTAAGGCTTCTGGAAGATTTTGTAGACCAAGGATTTGTCTTATCTTCTGGAAATATTATCTATAACGGCAGCTTTGATAACTTGATAGAGTCTAAAAAGGACGAATTGGAAAAGATGGTTTCAGACCAGCTGTTTGAAAAATAGGAGGAAAAATGGATAGAAGTAAATTCATCCAAGCTTCTGCAAGGATTCGGGTCTTAGAGAAAAAACTTTTAAACCAGGCCAGCTACCAAAGGCTGGTGGAAAGCAAAAGTCTAAGCGAGGCCCTGCACATCTTGTCCGACTCAGTCTACCAAACAGCCATCCATTCCCTGGGAAATGACCGGGACTATGAATATGTCTTGAAACAAGAGCTTGTCAAGACCTTTAAGGACCTGTATGAAATTTCACCGGACCCAGGGCCTGTGGACCTCTTGTCCGTGGAATACTACTACCACAACCTCAAGGTCTTGGCCAAGGAAAGCATGACCCAGCAAGACTTGGAAACCTCTTATGTTTCCCTGGGGCTTTTGGATATTAAAAAGGCCCAGGACCTTTTAAACAACCATGAAGGCAAGATTGCCTCCAAGAGTTTGTCTAGGGCCATAAAAATCGTGGAAGAGGCCATGGCCATCTATGAAGAGTGGTCAGATCCTCAGGACATTGACCTCTACATCGACCGGGCACAAATCCAGAGGATGCAAGAGCTGGTGGATGAAATGGACGTAGACATGTTTCGGGACTATATAAAGGCCTATATTGACTTTTCCAACATAGGGACCTTCTTCCGGAACAAGACCAAGGTTATGGACTTAAAGTTTTTACAAAAGGTCCTTTATGATGGCGGGGAAATTCCCAAAAAAGACTATTACGACTACCTAAATGCAGAACTGGATAGTGACAGCAAGATCTTTACCCAGACGAAAATTGCCAAGTATGTCCGGCGAGGCCTGGACGTTTTTGATGAGAAAAACTCCCTGGGCCAACTGGAAGCCGAACTGAACCGGTATTGCATGGACTTGATTAAACAAAGCAAGACCATGACCTATGGGCCGGAAGTAATTTTTTCTTATGGCCTGGCCAAGGAAATGGAAATCAAAAACTTGCGCTTGATTTTAATTGCCAAGGCCAATGACATTCCCAGTGAAAGTATAAAAGAAAGGCTACGTGATAGTTATGTATAGGATCGCAGTTCTTGGAGATAAGGATTCGGTAACGGCCTTTAAAGCCCTGGGAATTGATGTGTATATTGCCTACGAAGCAGAAGAGGCGAGAGATCAAATTGATGGTTTGGCCAAGGACCAATACGGGGTGATTTTCATCACCGAAGACCTGGCCCAAAAGATACCAAAAACCATTGCAAGATACGACGAAGTAATGACACCGGCGATTATTTTAATTCCATCCAACAAGGGAAGCCTTGGCATTGGCATGGACAAGCTCAACAAAAATGTTGAAAAAGCCGTTGGTGCAAATATATTGTAAGGGGGACTTTTTTGAAACAAGGAAAGATAATAAAAGTATCCGGCCCTCTTGTTGTGGCATCGGGCATGGAAGATGCCAATGTCTATGACGTTGTGGAGGTTTCAGATAACAAACTCATTGGTGAAATTATAGAAATGCGGGGGGACAAGGCCTCCATCCAAGTATATGAAGAAACCACCGGGATAGGCCCTGGAGATGTGGTTGTTACAACAGGTTTGCCCCTGTCTGTAGAGCTGGGACCCGGACTTTTAGAGCAGATGTTTGATGGAATTCAAAGACCACTGCAAAGCTTACAAGACCTGGCAGGAGACTTTTTAGAAAGAGGCGTCACAGCCTACCATTTAAACCGGGAAAAGAAATGGACCTTTAAGGCCACAGCCAAGGTGGGGGACCAAGTGGAAGCCGGAGACATCCTAGGCCAGGTCCAAGAAACACCAGTTATTGTCCATAAGATTATGGTGCCCAATGGGGTGGCAGGGAAGATTCTTGAAATTAAGGAAGGAGACTTTACCGTTGACCAAACCATTGCTGTTTTAGAAACAGAAAAGGGCAAAAAAGAATTAAATATGATCCAAAAGTGGCCCGTCCGTCGCGGCCGGCCCTACCAAAAGAAGGTTGACCCCAACACTCCTTTGGTAACAGGACAAAGGGTTATTGATACCTTCTTCCCCATTACAAAAGGGGGAACTGCAGCTATTCCAGGACCCTTTGGATCTGGGAAAACAGTGGTTCAACATCAATTGGCAAAATGGGCCGATGCTGAAATTGTGGTTTATGTAGGTTGCGGAGAACGTGGAAATGAAATGACTGACGTATTGATGGAATTCCCAGAATTGATTGACCAAGAAACTGGCGAATCCATTATGAAGCGGACGGTTTTAATTGCCAACACCTCCAACATGCCAGTAGCCGCTCGGGAGGCCTCCATCTATACAGGGATTACCATTTCCGAATACTACCGGGACATGGGTTATTCCGTAGCCATGATGGCAGATTCCACCTCTCGTTGGGCCGAAGCCCTGCGGGAAATGAGTGGTCGTTTGGAAGAAATGCCTGGTGATGAAGGTTACCCAGCCTACTTGGCATCTCGGATTGCTGAATTCTATGAACGAGCTGGCCGGGTGGAATGTATGGGTCAAGACCAAAGAGAAGGAGCTCTTTCCGTCATTGGAGCCGTGTCTCCACCAGGAGGGGATATTTCTGAACCCGTTACCCAAAACACCCTGCGGATTGTAAAGATCTTCTGGCGTCTGGACTACGACCTGTCCTACCAACGCCACTTCCCTGCCATTAACTGGATTGATTCCTATTCCCTCTACCAAGGGAAAATCGACAAGTACCTGGACCAAAACGTCAACAAGGACTTTTCCAACTACCGGAAACAAGCCATGGCCCTCTTACAGGAGGAAACATCCCTCTTGGAAATTGTCCGCCTGGTTGGACGGGACACCCTGTCTGAAAAAGACCAGTTTAAATTGGACATTAGCAAGTCTTTGAGAGAAGACTACCTCCAACAAAATGCCTTCCATGATGTGGACACCTATTGCTCCCTAGAAAAGCAATACAAGATGCTCTACACCATCTTGAACTTCTACGATAAGGGCCTCAAGGCCTTGGACAATGGAGCATATCTGGAAGAAATTGAAGAATTAGATGTTGTGGAAAAAATTTCCAGAATGAAATATGTTTGTGAATGTGACCTGGAAGAGATTGATGCCATCAATGAGAGCATCGACCAAGAAACCAAGGCTCTATACCGGGAGAGGGGTGACATGAATGCTTAAAGAATACAAGTCTGTAAACGAAGTTGTGGGCCCTTTGATGATGGTGGAAGGCGTAGAAGGTGTTAACTATGAAGAACTAGTGGACATCCAAATGCAAACAGGAGAGCACCGCCGAGGTAGGGTTATTGAAATCGACCAAGACAAGGCCATGGTGCAAATCTTTGAAGGATCCAGTGGGATTAACCTAAAGGACACCTCTGTCCGTTTCCTGGGTCGTCCCTTGGAACTTGGTGTCAGCAAGGACATGATTGGCAGGGTCTTTGACGGCCTGGGCCGTCCCATTGACGATGGCCCCAAGATTGTTCCCGATAAAAAAATCGATATCAACGGGACCCCTATCAACCCCGTTAGTCGGGACTATCCTTCGGAATTTATCCAAACAGGAGTTTCCGTTATTGATGGATTAAACACCCTGGTACGGGGGCAAAAACTCCCCATCTTCTCAGCAGCAGGTCTGCCCCATAATGACCTGGCCGCCCAAATTGCCCGGCAAGCCAAGGTATTGGGAGGAGGAGACTTCGCTGTTGTCTTTACAGCCATGGGGATTACCTTTGAAGAAGCCCAATACTTTATCGATGACTTAACAGAAACAGGCGCTATTGACCGGTCCGTTCTCTTTATGAACCTGGCCGATGACCCTGCCATTGAACGGTTGGCCACACCAAAAATGGCCCTGACTTGTGCCGAATACCTTGCCTTTGACCTGGGCATGCACGTTTTAGTTGTCATGACCGATATGACCAACTATGCAGAAGCCCTAAGGGAAGTTTCCGCAGCCCGGAAGGAAGTTCCTGGTCGTCGGGGTTACCCCGGTTACCTCTATACTGACTTAGCCGGTATCTATGAACGGGCCGGCCGAATCAAGGGACGGGAAGGATCCATTACCCAAATCCCCATCCTAACCATGCCAGAAGGGGACATCACCCACCCCATTCCTGACTTGACAGGCTATATTACAGAAGGACAAATCATCCTGTCCACAGAACTCTTCAAGCAAGGTCTAGAACCTCCCATCAATGCCATCCCATCCCTGTCTCGGTTGAAAGACAAGGGGATTGGTCAAGGCAAGACCCGGGAAGACCATGCCGACACCATGAACCAAATCTATGCAGCCTATACAGCTGGTAAGGATGCCAAGGAATTGTCCGCCATCTTGGGGGAAACAGCCCTGTCCAAGGCAGACAAGGCCTTTGCCAAATTTGCCGACGAGTTTGAAAAACGCTATGTATCCCAAGGCTTTTACACCAACCGGTCCATTGAAGAAACCCTGAACCTGGGTTGGGAGCTCTTGAGTTACATTCCCAGAACCGAGCTCAAGAGAATTGATGATAAGCTCATTGAAAAATACCTAGGCCAGGATGAAGGAAGTCAAGAGATAGAAGAAGAGGAATAATATGACTGTTTTAAATATTAATCCTACCCGGATGAACCTCTCCCTACTGAAAAAAAGATTGTCCACCTCCACCCGGGGGCACAAACTTTTAAAAGACAAGCAGGATGAGCTCATGCGGCAATTTATCGACCTGATTAAAGAAAACAAACGCCTCAGGGGAGAGGTAGAAAGAGAATTGGCCCTTTCCTTCCAAGACTTTTTACTGGCCTCGGCCCTTATGAGTCCGGAAATGTTGGAAGCTGCCATCTCCATCCCCATCAAGAGGACCTACCTGGATATCCAAGTGGAAAATGTCATGAGTGTCCAGGTTCCCAAGATGACCTTTAAAACCGAGGACATTGCAGTCAATGATTCCGGCCTGCCCTATGGCTATTTGGAAACAACAGCCGACCTAGACGAGGCCATGATGAAATTAAACCAAGTCCTCCAAAGACTCTTGGACCTGGCCCAAAAGGAAAAAGCCGCCCAGCTTATGGCCGATGAAATTGAAAAGACCAGACGCCGGGTCAACGCCTTGGAATTTAGAACCATCCCCGACCTGGAAGACACCATTAAATACATCCGGGCCAAGTTGGATGAAAATGAACGGGCCAACATCACCAGGTTGATGAAGGTCAAGGACATTATTTCCAAGGAAGAGGAAAAAGAAGAAAAAAGAAAAAGAAGAATTGAAGAATTAGAAGCTTGAAAAAATGCCAAAGGTTGCCTTTGGCATTTTCTTTAGTCTTTTTACTAAGGAACTATTCTCCTTTCCTATGGCCATATCAGAGCTAGGGAAAAATTTTCGTAAGAGGAGATTCTTGGCCGAGATTTTGTTATAATAAAAGGTAAATTTGACTTGAAGGGTGATGTAATGAAAAGATTGAAACAAGTCCTTGTGGGGATGTTAATTCTTGCCGTGGTCTTGACACCGGGGCCGTCCTTTGCCATGGAGGAGCCGAAAATTACGGCAAAAGGGGCCATTGTTATGGATTATGACACAGGCCAGGTCCTTTATGAAAAAAATGCGGACAAGGCCTATTCTTCGGCCTCCATGGCCAAGGTGATGACGGCTTATTTGATCCTGGACGCCATCCACCGGGGAGACCTTAGCTGGGATACGATGATTCCGATTTCGGACAAGGCCCGGACCCAATCTCCTTGGGACAAAACTCCCTTTGCTGAAGAGGAGCGTTTGGGAGACTTGTTTGACCCCTACATGGTTCGGAGCAACAACCAAATGGGGATTGCTATTGCGGAATACATGGGTGGTGGTTCGGAGGACGGCTTTGTGGACCTAATGAACCAAAAGGCCAGGGACCTGGGGCTGGATGCTTATTATACGGAGGCCAACGGCCTCAAGCCCAACCAAGTGACAGCCAGGGCCCAGGCGCTTTTGACCCGGTCCATTATCAAGGAATATCCGGAGATTTTAAAGACCACGTCCAAGCACCAGGCCCGGTTTAAAGACCAGGTCTACCGGTCCACCAACAAATTTTATCGAGACTTTCGTTACTTCAAAGGCGTGGACGGTTTTAAAACAGGGTCGGCTCCCTATTCGGGCCAATGTCTCACCACAACTTGTACCCGCCGGGGCAGGCGGTTGATCTCTGTGGTCATGGGTTCCCAGGGCAAGGACCGGCGCTACTATGACACCATGAAGATAATAAACTATGCTTGCGAACTTTCCACCACTTCCCCCTGGGCAAAAGATGTTCCTAAACGTGCCGACCGGGAGAATATGAACACGGCCGCCTACAAGGGGCTGGCAACTTTTCGGGGGAGAGAACCCATGAGCCGGGGAGAATTTACCCTATTGATGGCCCTGACCCTGGCCTTGCCCATGGAGGAAGGCCAGACGGAATTTAGGGATGTCCCGGAGGATGCCTACTATGCCAAGGCCATTGCTGCCGCCAAAAAGGCCGGCCTAGTGGATGGGTACGGAGAGGGTATCTTCCGCCCGGAAAAACTCATCAGTCGTGAGGAAATGGCCCGGATGGTTTACGCCGCCATGGGCTATGATGACTCCTCTGTGGATCCTTCCTTTAAGGACTGGGAAAAAATCCACCCCCTATACCGCAAGGCCGTGGCGGGTTTAACAGCGCGTAAAATTTTACATGGCCGCAGTGGGGGCCTCTTCGCTCCCCAGGGGACAGCCAGCCGGGAGGAAGCCAGCCTGATGATGTTGAACTTAAGAGACCAAGTGGAGAAAAAATCATAGAATGCCAATGACAAAGCTCTAGGCTTTCCTGCTAAGCCTGGAGCTTTTTCTTATGGGAAAAAGTAGGAATTGGATTGGAAAAGGCTTGGTTTATTTACAGGCCCTCCTATGGTATAATAAAAGAATAAAATTAAAAATAAAGAGATTAAAATAAAGGAGAGGTAGAGTGGAAAAAATTCAAGTCACTTCCAGCGGACCCCTAAGAGGCAAGGTCCGGGTTAGTGGAGCAAAAAATGCGGCTCTTCCCATCATTGCAGCATCCCTACTGGGGACAGAGGATATTTACCTAGAAGAGGTTCCGGACTTAAAAGATGTGAAAATTATGTGCCAGGTTTTGGAAAGCCTGGGGGCGGATGTCCAACCTTTGGGGCCTGGAGAATTGAAGATCAATGCCAGCAAGATCAACAACTATAAGACCAAGTATGAGCTCATGAGTAAGATGCGGGCCTCTTTTCTCGTCATGGGTCCCCTCTTGGGCCGTCTGGGCCGGACGGAAAATTCCCTGCCTGGGGGTTGCAACATCGGGTCCAGACCCATTGACCTCCACTTAAAGGGCTTCCGGGCCCTGGGTGTGGAAGTGGAAGAGGACATTGGAAATGTTTTAGCCTATACAGACCACTTACAGGGGGGGCGGATTTATTTGGACTTCCCCTCTGTAGGGGCTACAGAAAATATCATGATGGCGGCTGTTTTGGCCGAGGGAGAAACCATCATTGACAATGCCGCCATGGAACCGGAAATTGTGGACCTGGCCAGCTTTTTAGGCAAGTTGGGGGCCCGGGTTACCGGAGCTGGAACGTCCACCATCCGGATTCGAGGGGTCAAGGAGCTGGGAGGCACCAAGCACAGCATCATTCCCGACCGGATTGAAGCCGGTACCCTTATGGTGGCCGGAGCCATTACCGGTGGGGATGTCTTGGTTGAAAACATCATTCCCTCCCACATGAAACCCATTATAGCCAAGCTCCAAGAAGCTGGTTGCCTGGTGGAAGAATTTGACGATGCAGTCCGGGTCAAGGGGGGCCAAGACCTGAAGGCCATCAACATCAAGACCCTGCCCTATCCGGGTTTTCCTACGGACATGCAGGCCCAATTTATCGCCCTTATGACCCAGTGCAAGGGAACCAGTACGGCCATTGAAACTGTTTTTGAAAACCGCTTTATGCACGTAGATGAGCTGAAAAAAATGAAGGCGGACATCAGTGTAGATGAACGGGTGGCCATGATTAGCGGGGGTAAAAAGCTCAAGGGAGCCAAGGTCAATGCCACGGACTTAAGAGCCGGAGCCGCCTTAATCCTAGCCGGCCTGGTAGCCGATGGGGTCACTGAGGTGGGAGAAATCTACCATATTGACCGGGGCTATGAAAATATCGAAGAAAAATTTAGGAGTCTGGGGGCCAATATTCAAAGGGTCCAAGTAGACCAATAAATTTTAAAATAGGGGTGGAGACACCTCTATTTTTGTAGAAAAATTTAAGAGCATGCTTTTTTTGGTAAAAATTGGGTATAAAAGAAAGACTAAGAGGGCTATTTTACTTGGGACTAGAAACTTTTTGATTCTCGAGCCTTGGATAAAGAGTTTCAAGGATGGCCAAGAAAAGAGGAGATTTTTATGAAAAATAAGTGGAGAAATCTTTTTATCGCAGTGCTTATATGTGCTGTAGTTGGGGTAGTCTTAAGCTATTTGAATGGTGAAGGGGCCCATATAGTTGGCAATGAAAAAATCGCTGTAGCCATTGCCCTTGTAGGAGGTGCGATTCCCTTGTACAATTTATTTATAGGGCCAAAAAATAGGGGAGGAAAAAGGAAATAAGATAAGAAGCGGGTAAAACAAACTTGTTTAATAGAGCAAGAGATGAAAGAATCGTTGAATACAATTTAAGCTTTTGAATCTATCTTGTTTTATAAATAAGTTAAGTTTATTTGTAAGTATATTTTTAGATTAAAGGAAAATCCAATGAAGAGAAAAATCTTGCTAGGGCTAGGTCTTCTTGTCTGCTTAATGGCCTGTGGTCAAGTAGAGAATAGTCCTTCTAGTAAAGACCATGAAAGCCAAAATCAGGAGAAGATTTTTAGCCGAATCAAAGAAGAGGGGGACCTAAGATCCTACTGCTTAGAAACAAGGGCGCAAGGGGACTCTTATGAAATAATCTCTCAAATTGAAGCCATGAAGGAGCCGAATATTTCCCACATTCAATGGGAAAGTCAAGAGGGGGATAAGATAAAAAAAGGAGAAGAATTTCGCCTCGATGATTCCATCTTTCATAAAAAAACAGATGGGTCCTGGGAAAAAAGATCCCCAATGGAAGGTAGTCAATTTAAGGCTAAGACAGAGCTTAGTACCAAAACTCTTTTAAGACCTTTAGAAAGATTTTACCAGGTCAAAGAAGAGGGAGATGCCTATATTTTGACTTTGGCATCAGGGGATGAAAATATCCAGGAAATCAAAACTATCCTCCAAGGAAAAGAAAGTTTTGATGAATTAATGTCTTTAAAGGTGACCTTTAGCTTTGATAAAAAGACGGGGTTTCCCTTGTCTTATGACTGGGAAGCTCAGGTTTACAATAAGGAATCTAAGGAAGAAAGGACCATCCAGCAAAAGGGGCAGTATAGTAGAGTGAATGAATTGGAAGGCCTTGAACTTCCTGATGAGATTAAGGAAGAAATCATAAAGGAATGATTGGAAAGAGTGAAAAGTCTTCTTGGTTGGGCTAGGGAGGCTTTTCATTTTTTTGTTGACAGGAGTTAGAGAAGCTGCTATTATGGTAAAAACTAAGCAGGAAGGACCTGCTTTTCATGGAAGGGGGCGATAAGCCATGGATCAAGAAGTCTGTATGTCGCAAAGACCGCCAGCCTCTAGGACATGTCCTATGACTGGGCTAGAATCTTGGACTCCTTTTGCCATGACTTGCCGGCCCTTAACCTCTTATCATGAAGATTAAATAGGGGTTATGTCATTTGTCCGGGAGCTATTTGTATAGCTTCCCTTTTTTATAGGGAAATGGACAGGAAGAAGTAGAAGACCAAAAAAGGAGGACCTATGAAGGAAAAAGATCGACCGGTTATTGGCATTGTAGCCACCAGGTGTCGCCGAGACGACCCGCCCTTTGGGGAAAAGTGGATTACCTATATCAATTCATGTTATGTGGAATCTGTCTCCAACAATGGGGGAGCCCCCCTGATGATTCCCTTTTCCAAACGGGCCACAGACGGGATGCGGATGTTGGAATTTTGTGATGGATTGATTTTCCCCGGGGGCACGGACCTCAACCCCATGTTCTATAATGAAGAACCCACAAAAGACCTGGGACCTGTTGATCCGGAAACGGATGAATATTTGGCAGAGCTTATGACTGGGTCCATTGTCTTGAAAAAACCCATCCTGGCCATTTGCAAGGGGATGCAGCTGATGAATGTCCTCTTAGGTGGGAGTCTTTACCAGGACTTAAGCAAGAGGAAGAAAAGTACCCTGAGCCACCATCAATTCATTGACCGGTCCTACCCCCACCACCGGGTGGACCTACTGGAGGGGTCCTTGATGCGAAAAATCTTCCGCCAAGAGAGTATTTACACCAACAGCATCCACCACCAATCCTGTCGCTTTGTTCCCCAGGCCTTACGGATTACCGGCCGGACCCAGGACGGGGTGGTGGAAGCCGTTGAAGGGGTGGACCAGCCCCTCTTGGGTGTCCAATGGCACCCGGAAGACATGGTGGGTGGTGGAAAAACAAGTTACATGAATGAATTGTTTCGCTATTTTATAGAAGTTATGGTGGGAGGTGAACCATGGATTTTGAAAAACTAATGGACCTGGTGGACCAAGGCCAGGAGGAAGTCATCAGCTACCGCCGGAGATTTCATGAGCACCCGGAACTTTCCTTTCAGGAAGTGGAAACAAGGGCCTTCATTCAGGAAAAGTTACAGGCCTGGGGCATTCCTTGCAAGAGGGTGGCCAAGACAGGCCTGGTGGGAGAAATCCAAGGAGGCCTTCCCGGCCCCACCCTGGCCCTTAGGGCAGACATGGACGCCCTGCCCATCCAGGAGGAAACAGACCTGGCCTTTGCCTCTAAAAATCCAGGAGTCATGCATGCCTGTGGCCATGATGCCCATGCAGCCAACCTCTTGGGTGTGGCCAAGGTTTTAAATCAAATAAAAGACCAACTTCCCGGCCGGGTCAAGTTGATTTTTCAACCGGCGGAAGAAGCCGGAGGAGGCGGGCGAGAAATCGTCAAAAGTGGCCTTTTAGATGACGTTGACCTGGCCCTGGGCTTTCACGTTTGGGTGGCTCCGGAGGGGAAAATCCGCATCCAAAAGGGCTACACCACAGCCTATTCCGATGCCATTGGCCTAGATATTTATGGCAAGGCCTCCCACAGCTCCCGGCCCAAGGAGGGGGTGGACGCTCTTTTTATCAGCTCTAAAGTTTTAGACCACATCTACAGCCTAAAAGACCGGCTCTTTAACCCCCAAGACCAATACACCCTGAGTCTGGGAAAAATTCATGGGGGCCAGGCCATTAACATCCTGCCGGACCACATCCACATTGACGGCATGATTCGGTCCATGAACCCCCAAGTTCGTCAGGACCTAAAGGAGATGGTGGAAAAAATTGTCCGGGAAATTCCCCAGCTCTATGGAGGACGGGGGGAATTTACCTTCAAGGAAGGCTACCCCAGTGTCTATAATGACCCGAGCTTACAAAAAAATGCCCTGGATTATTTAAAAAATAGCCTTAAAAATCTTATAAAAGATTTGAATTTGGGTATAAATTCTATGTCTATACAAGATTATTTGATGGATGACCCCGGGACGGAACTTGGAGCAGAAGATTTTGGCTTTTATAGCCAAAAAGTTCCCAGTCTTTTTCTCTGGATTGGAACGGGCCTTGGACCCCAAGCTCACAATAATCAATTTATGATTAATGAAAATTGCCTGGTCTATATGACCCGTCTTATGGTGAGCCTATCGATACAACTATTGAAAACACATGAGGAGGAGAGAGATGAAGAAAACTAAATTAGGCCTTTTGGCCCTGGCCCTGGTCCTAGTTCTTACCGCCTGTGGAGGATCTGGAGGGTCTAAAGAGGCCCCAGCTGGCGCAAGTCAAGATCCCGACACCCTAAGAGTGGCGGTGGCCTCGGATGCCATTACCCTGGATCCTGAAAAATACAACGACGTCTATTCAGAAAATGTTATGAAGCAAATTTACAACAAGCTCATGGACGTGGACAAGGATGGAAAGCTGGTGGAAAGTCTGGCAGAATCCATAGACCAACCTGACGCCAAGACCTTTATCGTCCACTTGAAACCCGGAGTTAAATTCCACAATGGAGATACTTTGAAGGCCAGCGACGTAGTCTTTAGTCTGAAACGCCTCATTAACAGCGATGGCTACAGCTACATTTTTGGCAAGATTATCCCTGAAAGCCTCAAGGCCACAGATGACTTGACCCTAGAATTTAAGCTAAACCAAGCAGACGGGTCCTTCCTGGCTGCCCTGGCCCATCCCTCTGCAGCCATCTTAAGTGAAAGGGCTGTAACAGAAGCCGGAGATGGCTATGACAAGGCCCCTGTTGGGACTGGCCCCTACAAGTTTGATTCCTGGACCAAACTCCAAGAAATCAAGCTGAGCCGTTTTGATGACTACTTTGGCGACAAGGCCAAGATAAAAAACCTGGTCCTAAGGATTATTCCTGAAGCCAACAACCGGGTTATTGAATTGGAAAGTGGCGGGGTTGACCTGGCCTATGAAGTGGCCCCCAAGGACATTCAAAAAATTGAAGAAAATGAAAATCTGCAAGTCTTCCGTCGCCTGGACCGGTCCATCCACTTCTTAGGTCTACGTTGTGACCAAGATGGGGCCTTTGCTAACCCCAAGGCCAGAGAAGCCATGGCCCATGCCATTAACATGGAAGAAATTGTAAAGACCGTCTTCCAAGGAGTGGGCAAGGTGGCGACAGGACCTGTCAATCCTGAATTCCCCTACAGTATTTCTGACAAGTTGGAAGCTAGAAAATACGACCCTGACCTGGCCAAAAAATTATTTGCAGAGGCAGGCATTGAACCGGGCCACACCTTTAAGCTCTATGTCAACGACAACCAACAAAGACAAGACATGGCCCAAATTATTCAAGCCCAATTGCAAGACCTGGGCTACAATGTAGAAATTACCACCCTGGAATGGGGCGTCTATATGAATGCGGTGAAAAACAAGGAACACGACATGTTTATCATGAGTTGGAACCCATCCATCCAAGATATCCACTATGCCATGTTCTCTCCCTTCCACTCCAAGAACCTAGGAGAAGGACCCAACTTCATGTTCTACCAAAATCCGGAAGTGGACAAGCTCTTGTCTGACGCCATCCAATTGGATAACGGCCCAGATAGGGAACAACTCTACCAGCAAGCCCAAGAAGTGGTAGACAAGGACCACCCCTGGATCTACATTGCCAATGGAGAACAAGTCCTGGGAGCCAGCAAGGCTGTCAAAAACTTTGATATCCTGGCCGGGACCTCCCAAGCCCTATGGACCATTGAAAAATAAGATAGGATAAATGAAGAGCTGGCGAGTTCCCACGACTTGTGGGAACTTGTCTTTTAATAAAGGACAAGGATAGCCTATGTTGAAGTATATTTTCAAAAGAATACTTTCCCTGATACCCACCCTGATTGGTGTGAGTTTTATTGTATTTACCCTCCTGTATTTTACCCCTGGAGATGCGGTGACAGCCACCATGGGGGCCACAGCACCCAAGGAGGCCATGGAGGCCGCCAGGGAGTCTTTGGGTTTAAATGACCCCTTCTTTATCCAATACGGTCGTTTTTTAAAAAATGCCCTCTTGCATTTTGACCTGGGTAAGTCCTACATTACGGGAAATTCTGTCACAGACACCCTGGCCCAAGTCTTTCCCAACACCTTGAAGCTGGCCTTTTTCTCCCTGTCCATTGCCCTCTTTTTCGGCATTGGCCTGGGGATCTTCAGTGCAGTGAAAAAATATTCAGTCTGGGACCAAATTTCCATGGTTTTTGGCCTCATTGGTTTGGCCATGCCCATCTTTTGGTCGGGATTGCTTTTAATTCTTCTCTTTTCTGTCCGTTGGGGACTTTTGCCTTCCTCGGGTTTTATGGGTTTTAAGTACATGATCTTGCCGGGAATGGCCCTGGGACTCCAGTCCACAGCCGTCATTCTAAGGCAAACCCGGTCCTCCATGCTGGATGTCTTGGACCAGGACTATATTCGAACAGCCCGGGCCAAGGGGGTCAAGGAATCCAGGGTCATTATCATCCATGCCTTGAGAAATGCCCTGGTGCCAGTAATCACCAGTATCGGCCTCCAAATGGGCAGCCTCCTAGGGGGGTCTGTCTTGACGGAAACAATTTTTTCCATTCCCGGCATTGGCCGGATTATGGTGGAATCCATAAAGACCAGGGACTACCCCCTGATCCTGGGCGGGGTCCTCTTTATTGCCCTGGCCTATTGTTTGATTTCCCTCTTGGTTGACATTCTCTATTCCGTAGTTGACCCCAAAATAAGAAGTAAGAGCAGGTGACAAAGATGCATTCAAGATCCAAAGATTTTTGGCGACAATTTAAAAAAAATAAACTGGCTGTCTTTGGCCTGGCCCTTTTGGGGATTATGATCCTTTTTTGCATCCTGGCCCCGGTTTTGACGCCTTATGGCTATGCAGACCAGGCCCTGGTGGACCGTTTCCAACTTCCTTCCGCTAGCCACATCCTGGGAACCGATGAATTTGGTCGCGACATCCTGAGCCGGATCCTCTATGGTGGCCGCCTGTCCTTTTTAATTGGCCTGGGGTCCATGGTGGTTTCTTTAATCGCCGGGACTTTTTTGGGAGCCCTAGCAGGATTTTTTGAAGGCCCCCTGGATGCATTTATCATGCGGATTATGGACATGCTCTTGGCCATCCCCCAATTGGTTTTGGCCATAGCCATTGCAGCAGCCTTGGGGGGAGGGATTGGCAATGTCATTTTAGCCGTATCCATCTCCAGTCTTCCGGGCTATGCTCGGATTATGCGGGCTAGTGTTTTGTCGGTGAAGAAGCAAGAGTACATTGAAGCGGCCCAAACGACAGGGGCCGGCCTGGGACGACTTTTGTTGGTCCACATCTTACCCAACTGCCTGGGCCCCTTAATTGTCCAAGCAACCTTAGGTGTAGGGGTCTCTATTTTATCGGCAGCTTCTTTAAGTTTTATCGGGGTGGGCATTGCCCCACCTACACCGGAATGGGGAGCCATGCTCTCTACTGGTCGGGCCTATATTCGAGACTATCCCCACCTGACCCTCTTTCCAGGTCTAGCCATTGCCTTGAGCATCTTCGCCTTAAATGTCCTGGGAGATGGAATTCGGGATGCCTTTGATCCCAAGCAAAGGAGGGCCTAATGTTTATTGAAATTAAAAATTTACACACCTATTTTCATACAGACCAAGGCCTGGTAAAGAGTATCCAGGGAGTCAATTTTTCCATACCGGCCCACTCCACCACCTGCCTTGTTGGAGAGTCAGGGTCGGGGAAGAGTGTGACCGCCCTGTCCATGATGGGCCTTCTTCCCAAGAAGCAAGCAGAAGTAGTTCAAGGGGAAATCCTCTTTGACGGCCAGGACCTCTTAAAGATGTCCCCCAGCCAATTAAGGCAAATGAGGGGGAGGGAAATGGCCATGATCTTTCAAGAACCCATGACTTCTTTAAATCCCGGCCTGACCATTGGCTACCAAATCCAAGAGGCCTTGAAAATCGGCCAGGACCTGGGGAAAAAAGAAAGCAGGCAAAGGGCCCTGGACCTGGTAAAAATGGTGGACCTGCCGCGACCTGAAAAAATTTTAAAGGCCTACCCCCATCAACTTTCCGGGGGCCAAAGGCAAAGGGTCATGATTGCCATGGGCCTGGCCAACAAGCCCAAGCTCCTAATTGCTGATGAGCCTACAACGGCCTTGGACGTAACCATCCAGGCCCAGGTCCTTTGTCTTTTGGACCAGCTTAAGAAAAAAACCGGCACGGCCATCCTCCTCATTACCCATGACCTGGGCGTGGTGGCGGAAATGGCCGACTATGTTGTGGTCATGTTCCATGGCCGGGTGGTGGAAAGGGGAACCGTTTTTGAGATTTTTGACCAACCTGCCCACCCCTATACCCGGGCCCTTTTGGCGGCAAGACCCAGCATAAACATTCATGCAGACGGCATTGAAAGCCATGTGGAAAGCATCCGGGTCCAAGCCTCCCAAGAGGAAATTGACCAAGAAGAGCCCTTTGAAGAAATTTGGCTATCGGAAAGCCATATGGTTTCCATCTTTGCCAACCACCAGGAGGTGGACCATGACTAAAAGCCTATTAGAAGTGGAAAATTTAACAAAAAAATTCACCCTGGGGAAGAAACTTTTTGGTCAAAAGGAAGAACTTTTGGCCGTGGACAATGTATCCTTTAGCCTGGACCAGGGAAAAACCCTGGGAATTGTTGGTGAGTCGGGGTCCGGTAAGTCCACCCTGGCCCGGTGCATCATCGGCCTCTACCGGGAAGTCCAAGGGAAAATCCTCTTTGACGGCCAAGACCTGGTGACCCTGTCTAAAAAAGACTTTCGCAAGGTGAGGCCCCGAATCCAAATGGTCTTTCAAGACCCCTATTCATCCTTAAACCCCCGCTTTTCAGCAGGCAATATGATCCTGGAAAGCCTAAGAAATATGCCTGGGAGGGTCCAAGGAGACCCCCGGGAAAGGGTCAAAGAAACCATGGAACTTTGTGGCCTATCTTCCAGCTACTACAACCGCTACCCCCATGAATTTTCCGGAGGCCAAAGGCAGAGAATCAGTATTGCCCGGGCCCTGGTGACCCAACCGGACCTGGTGATTTTAGATGAACCCACCTCGGCCTTGGATGTCAGCATCCAGGCCCAAATCATTGACCTCTTAAAGGACCTCCAGAAGGAATTTTCCCTCACCTACCTCTTTATTTCCCATGACTTGGCTGTTGTGGCCAACCTCTGCCACCATGTGGCTGTAATGGAAAAGGGAAAAATTGTGGAAAGGGGGAGTCGGGATGAAATTTTTATCCACCCCCAAGAGGACTACACCAAAAAACTCCTAAGGGCCATTCCCGTTGACCATCCCTCAAAAAGGAAAGCCAGCTTTATTTGTGCCCAGGAAGAAAATTAAGACAAGTCAAGCAGAGGTTGTCAAAATCTCTGCTTTTTTCGTGGAAAAATTCCGGGAACTGGTGTATAATGAGAACATGAATCAATTTAGGCCGACCAAATTAGGAGGGAGGAAAAATGAGTCGACAACAAGAAAGTTACTTAAAGGTCATTTACGACCTTATGCTTCGCTATGGCCATGCCAGCAATAAAAGAATTGCAGAAGATTTAAATGTGGCTCCTGCTTCTGTAACAGAAATGATCCGTAAGTTAAAAGAAAATAACTGGGTCCAAGTGAGTTTTCATAAGATTACCCTTACACCGGAAGGGGAGGACCGGGTCAAGAACCTCTTAGACCGCCACCGGCTTTGGGAGACCTTTTTGTTGACCAAGTTGGACTATCCTCCGGACAAGGTCCATGGACTGGCGGAAAGTTTGGAGCATGCTTCTGACGGCCAGCTCATTGACCGACTAAACAAGTACCTGGCCTATCCCAAAACCTGTCCCCATGGAGGCCCCATCTATGTCAATGGGGGCCAAGAAGTTGCAGAATCCTTGTGGGACAAGGAAGACCAGGGGCCCTTTGAAATCCTGCAAATTATTGATGAACTCAACTACAACCACTATGAACGCCGGGGCCTACTGCCTGGCGCCCAACTGGAGTTGAGGAAAAAATTTTCTGAAAATATGACTGTGAGACTGGAAGGGAAAAATGCCACCCTGAGTAAAAAAGAAGCGGAAAATATTCTGGTGGTAAAAAAATAGTCAAGATGCCTAATTTGTGGTAAAATAACACAGATAGGAGGAGCCATGAAAAAACTAATCTTGCTAGTTTCCTTGAGCTTGTGCCTGACAGCTTGTTCAAGCCTGGAGCCAGGCCTAGAAAGAGCCAAGGACTTTTTCCAGAAAGAATCCAGCCAGGAAGGCAAAAGCAAAAAGAATAAAGAAAAATCCATTTTTACAAAAATAAAGGAAGTCCAAAACGACACCCCCCTGTCCAAGGGAGTGGTGGGGTCTGTCAATGGGGTAGACCTCTTTCATGAAGCGGGCAACCACCTGGAAGACCCCAGCCTTATGATTGAAGGCGTCAATGACTTTAGTGGAGGCAAAGACCTGAGCCAATTGACAGAAGTGGGAGACTACCTGGTAGACTATGAAATGGGGGCCAGTATGATCCGGGAGCTCTTGTTAAAGGACAAGCCCCACCGCTATGAAACAAAGGCCGAAGCAGTCACCCCCAGCCAGGAAGACCTGGGCTACGCCCTGGACTACTTCAACTATTTGACAGAAATTAACACCTGCCTGTCCCAGGACAAGAGCTTTGAAGGGGCGGCCCTTTATCCAACACTGATCTGGGCAAAAAAATACAAGGACAGCGACTTAACTGCCTATTATTTTAGGGAATACATTGATGGAGACATTCGGTCTTCTGGTAACCAGGCCACAGTGGTCATGGATAAAAACCACCGCCTGGTCCACTACCTGTCCTATGGGAAACGAAACCCCTTGACCTTGGCCTACAAGCCCAATTGGTCCAAGGAGACAGCCATTAAAAAACTGGTCCGGCAATTGGGTAAAAACATCGGCGGCATCAATGACAACTATGACTTAATCGACTTTTACTACCAAGTCCCGGCCTTTGAAATTACCAGGGCTACAGACAAGCAGTACAAGCCCCAATTTATGGGAGAATACAAGTCCGACAAGAATGTCTACATGGTCTATGTCCGCCATGACGGAGACTATGTGCCAGGTCAAACAAGCCAAGACCAGGCCCAAAAAACAAGTGAAGATGCAGAATAAAAAAGCGTGAACTGGGTGTTCACGCTTTTTCTATAGAAACGTTAAAAAGCCTTGACTAAATACGTATTAGCACGTATGATTAATCTTGTAAGGAGGAATCATCATGCCAATGACGTCTAAGCAGATGATTAAATTTCTTAAAAAGAACGGCTTTACTTATATTAAAAGTGGAGATGGTTCCCATAAGAAATTTAAGAATTTCAAGACAGGAAGGATAACAACTGTTCCTGACCATGGATCCAAGGATTTACCAAAACCCTTGGAACACCTAATCTTGAAACAAGCGGGGCTGAAATAAGCCCCTCCTTACCTACATAAGGAGGGATTTTATGTTTGTGACGTATCCAGCTATTTTTTATAAAAACCTAGAGGAAGAAGGCTATACTGTGGTATTTCCAGATTTACAGGGATGTGTAACTTGTGGAAAAGATGAGAATGAGAGTATGCACATGGCCCAAGATGTTTTAGGGACTTATTTGTATGAATTTTATGTCGATAGAAAACCCATGCCAAGTTCCAGTGATATAGTCAACTTAACGACAAAAATAGATGACGAAGATAAGGAATATTTCTCTCAAAAGGGAAGTTTCCTTAGTTTGATAGGTATAGATTTAGCTGCCTATGTAAAAAAAGTAGCTTGTAAAAATGTGAAGAAAACCTTGACTATTCCAAGCTATCTAAATGAAATGGGGAAAAATGAAAATATTAACTTTTCTCAAGTACTAACAGATGCTTTAAAAGCTGAATTTGACATTGATTAGGTCCTGCTGGTTAGAAACTATCCATATTAAAGCAGATTATTATAAAGAATGGAAAGTTAATCCACTTTGTCAAATGGTTATGAAGAGGGGCAGAAAATTTATGGGGTGTCCTTTATCGAAAAGAATCCCAAGAGGAAATGTAGGAACTTATCATCTGTGGCGGATTTGTAAATGGGAGTTGGATTATTGGTAACACTAAAGAAGACTGCTATATGGTTTAGAAAAATTTGAAATCCTCAAAGACGAAAAGCACAGGAACAATGAAATGTTCGCTGTGTTTTTTATTGGGGCTTGAATTTATAAGTTAGCTGGAAAAGAAGGGATCTACAATAGAGGGGGAGGTCAACGAGGCCTATCTTGTTTCATTTTCTCACCCCCTTAAGGTCCGTATTCTCCTGACTTAACATGAAGATAAATCAAGAGTTAATTCCAAGGAAGGCCAACCCTAGGTGGAAAAAGCAATAAAAAAACCATGCTAAGCCTTGAAAACAAGCCATTCTAGCATGGAAATTTTTTTATGGAGCTACCGGGGAGAATCGAACTCCCGACCTGCAGGTTACGAATCTGCTGCTCTACCGACTGAGCCACGGTAGCAAGTCTAGTCCTATTTTACAGCGGGGGAATCCCCCTGTCAAGAAGGCCTAGGCTGGAGAATTTACTTCCAGGTTAGGTTTTGATAGCCTGGGGCATGGACGGGAGAGTTGATTAAAAACCTCTCTTGGGCCAGGTCCAGCATGGGTTTGTCGTCCTTGTAGGAGTCGCTATAGGCCACGGTGGTGGCTTGGCTATAGGGGATCTTTTCTTTGTCAAAAAGGGCCTTGAGCCGGCGGACTTTTTCTTCCTTGGCATGGTTGAGGCCCCGGATCTTGCCGTCAATAAACCGGGTTCCCAGGATGTAGTCAAAGCCCAGGTCCCTACCCAGGGGCACCAGGTAGGCCTCCATGGAAGCGCTGACGAGAAAGAGGGTGTAGCCTTCTTTTTTTCTCCGGGAAAGTTCTTCCAGGGCGTCCTTGTAGTATTTTTTTGGCATGACCTGGTGTAAAAAAATGTCTTTTTCTTCCGGGGTCAAGAGGTCATAGTAGCTTAAAACGGAATTTTTCAAGTGGCGGTAGTCCCCTGCAAGTAGGGAGTGGACCAGGGAAAAGACCAGGCGCAAGACAAAGGGGAGGGCATGCAGGGGGTGATTTTTAAAAATAAATTTTAACAGGCTTCCAATGGAATGTTCCTGGGTAATGGTTTTATCAAAATCAAAAAGGGCAATTTTTTTCATCCTATACCTCCATGGTCTTTATTTTACCACACTTTAGGGGGAATAGAAGGGAAAGTTTTGGCCGGTCTTACCGGTTTTAAAAGGCCGGGACTTGTAGTATACTAGTTAGGTAAGTATCTTTTAACTTGTGCTGGATTCCAGTTAGAATTTAGGTGAATGATGAAGATTCTCCATGTGGATTTGGATGCCTTTTATGCATCGGTTGAGGAATTGGACCATCCTGAATATAAAAACAAGCCCATGGCTGTGGGGGGCCAAAGGGACGATGGGATTTTGACTACGGCCAACTATGCCGCCAGGGCCTACGGGGTTCATTCGGCCATGCCAGTTTTTATGGCCAAGAGTCTCTGTCCCCAACTCAAGGTCCTCCCCCTTCACCGGGAAAAGTACCTGGAAAAATCCCGGGAGGTCTTTGAAGTTTTAAAGACCTTTAGCCCCCTGGTGGAGCAGGTTTCCATTGATGAGGCCTATCTGGCCATTGACCACTGGCCTGGGGACTATGAAAAAAGGGCCTGGGACCTCAAAAAAGCGGTTAAGGACAAGACGGGGCTGACCCTGTCTGTGGGCCTGTCCTATAATAAATTTTTGGCAAAATTAGCCAGCGATTGGAAGAAACCCGACGGCTTTTTTATGATTGGTCCCGAGGATATTCCGGACCTCCTCCTTCCTTTAAAGGTGGAAAAGGTCCATGGGGTGGGGCAAAAGTCGGCAGAAAAGTTAAAGGCCCTGGGGATTTATACTGTTGGGGACCTCTACCAACTGGACCGGGCCTTCCTCTACCAGCACTTTAACAAGGCGGGGATCCAATGGTACGATCGGATCCGGGGGATTGACCCCAGAGAGGTCAGTCCGTCGGGAAAAAGAAAGAGCTTGGGAACGGAAACCACCCTGGAAAGGGCCAGCCAGGATCCGGAAGTCTTATGGACCTATATCCTGGACCTCTGCCGGGAATTGGAAGGGGACTGCCTGGACAAAAATATCCAGGGCTACACCCTGACCCTCAAGGTCAAGACGGGAAAGTTCAAAACCCATACCCGGTCCAGGACCTTGGAACTTCCCATCTACCGGGCAGAAGACATGGTCTTGGTTTTGGAAGACTTGTTTCCCGAGGTCTACCAAAAAACAGAAAGCTATCGCTTGGTCGGCGTGAGCCTGTCCAATTTAATGGACCGGTCCATCCGGCAATTAACCTTTTTATAAGGAGGAGCTATGGGACAATTAGTCTTAACAGAAGCAGAAGTTCGAGAGCGGTTTAAAAAAAGACAGGTGGGTTTTTACGAGTTTTTTAACTTTCAATTTGAAGAACTCACAGACGACCATTTAACCATTAGCCTGGATTGTGGTCATGAAATGCTAAACCCCCTGGGCAATATCCATGGTGGTGTCCTCTTTACCATTGGGGACCAGGCTGCCGGGGTCTTTGCCATGGCAGTGGGTCGGGGGTCTGTGACCCTTAAGGGGAGTATGGACTATTTACGGCCGGGCCAGGTGGGGAAGATTTACGCCACAGCCAGCCTGATCCACAAGACTAAAAAAACAGTTTTACTGGAAGTTAGCATTGAACAAGACCAAAGACGGATTGCCTACGGAATTTATAATTTTTATGTAAGAACACAGAGGTAGGAAGGGGGCACAAGGGGACTTGTGTCTTTCTTTAAAAAGATTGGAAAAACGATTGCATGGTGAAAATCACCTATGCTATACTAAGAAGAGAGAGAGGAGGATTTTATGAGCAAGAAATTTTATGGTAACCTGCTATTATTTTTAACGGCATTTATTTGGGGGACATCCTTTGTGGCCCAGGTTCTGGGAGGGCAAAGTTCCATTGGACCCTTTACCTTTAACTTTTCCAGAAACATGGTGGCAGGATTTTTCCTTTTAATTATTGTGATTCCCTTTTTATCCAATAGGGACAAAAAGGCCAACAATGGCGTGGCTCCAGACAAGGGGGACCAAAAAACCCTGCTTTTAGGAGGAATTTCTTGTGGCCTGGCCCTATTTTTCGCCATGACCTTCCAACAAATCGGCATTATGGAATCCACTGCTGGCAAGGCCGGTTTTATTACTGCCCTCTACATAGTCATCGTCCCCTTGCTGGGGGTTTTTATCGGCAAGCGGGTGACCTTGAAGATGTGGGCCTGCGTAGTTATTGCAGCCATTGGTATGTACTTATTGAGCTTTAAAAGTGGCTTTGACATTGGCAAGGGGGACATCCTACTTTTAATTTGCGCCGTCTTGTTTTCGGTCCACATCCTGGTTATCGACCATTTTTCTCCCAAGGTAGACGGGGTTAAGATGAGCTGTATCCAATTTTTTGTCGCTGGATTTTTTTCCTTGGTCCTGGCCCTGGTAAGGGAAAATGTGGTTTTTGCCAACATTTTAGAATCAGCTATTCCCATTCTCTATGTGGGGATCCTGTCCTCAGGAATTGGCTACACCCTACAAATTGTGGCCCAAAAGGACACAGACCCTACGGTGGCATCCTTGATTTTAAGTCTGGAAAGTGTCTTTGCAGCTATTTCCGGAGCCATCTACCTCCACGAGAGAATGACTCCAAGAGAGCTCATTGGCTGTGCCATTATGATGGCGGCCATTGTCTATGCCCAAGTTCCTGAAAAAAAGAAGCTTGGCAAGCTAAATTAAGCTAACCATAACTACCCGTTTTTAGAGTGACCCCATAAAGTTGGACCTAATCGAGTAAGCATTTCGCTTGCTCGATTTTGTTATTACATAACATTCGTTCTATGCGGATTGTATGGATAAAACATACCACATCCTGTCATGTTAAGATGAGCAGGTGATAGTATAGAGGATAAATATATCCTATGCTTGGGTAGAAGTCAAAAAATAAAATGGTCTTAAAGTGATAGGAGGAATCAAAATTCTTTACATAAAAAATCTTCTTTGCTATAATAAAAGCAAAATAGGTTCTGTCTACCCGGCAGAAAGGAGATTTTTGTGAAACCTATTTTTGTTTGTTTAGGATTTATTTTTATGGGTCTAGGGATTCTTGGTGTTTACTTACCCCTATTACCCGCAACACCATTCTTCCTATTAGCGGCAGGTTGCTTTTCCAAAGGATCTAAAAAATTTGATCAGTGGTTTAAATCTACAAATTTATACAAAAAAAACATAGAGCCCCTTAAAAATAAAGAGGGGTTCACTCGCAAAAAAAAGATAAAAATTTTAGCGATGGTAACTTTCTTTTTAGGCATTTCATTTTATTTTGTCAACCATTTTCATGCTAGGTTGGCTCTTATTTTGGTGCTCATTTTTCATTATGTTTACTTCCTTTTTTGCGTGAAAACAAGAACGGAGGAAGAGTATGTTTAATCGAAGACTTTTAAAAGAAATTGATCAAGAAAAAATACTCATCTTTATTCTGTGTATGCTTAAGTTAGGAATTTTAGGCTTAAATGTTGCCTTAATTTTTGTCCTAGCTGATTTTGTGATGCAAATAACTCAGGGACAAGAAGAATTTTTAGTTTTTTCAGGTAAAGTGGTTGTCATAATGTTAACTGGTTATCTGTTTACTCGTTTGTATTCTTATGTTTCTTATTTTGTATCTATTCGAATCAAGGGGAAATTGCGTAAGGCTCTTTTTGAAAAAGTTTATGGATTTAAACAAAATTTTGGTCAAAAAGTGTCTATAGCCAAGGTCATACAGACCAGCGTGGAAGGAATTGAACAACTGAATCTTTTTTATGCAGAGATGTTACCTCAAGTTGTTTATTCCATCCTAGCTCCCCTTTTGCTATTTATGCTTCTTTATCCCATGAATAAAAGTATTTCTTTAACTCTTTTAGCTGTTATACCGGCAATTCCTCTAGCAATTCTTTTAGTGCAAGCTTTAGCTTCTAGGGTTGTTAAATCGTATTGGAAATCCTACACAAACTTAGCAGAAGTTTTTATTGACTTTCTTTATGGGATGACAACGTTAAAAATTTTTGAAGTAGATGAGGATCAAAATCAACGACTAAACAGTTTGGCAGAAGATTTTCGTAAAAAGACGATGAAGCTCTTAGTAGTTCAACTTAATAATATTACAGCAATGGATTTGGTGGCATATTTAGGAACGGGTCTGGGAATTGTTCTATCTATTTTAGCTTTCTTAAAAGGGGAAATGAATTTACGGAATTCTTTGATTTTCATTCTTCTATCACAAGAATTTTTTACGCCCTTACGCCAACTAGGGTCCCTTTTTCATGTGGCTATGACAGGAATATCAGCGGCAGAAGATCTCTACACTGTTCTAGAAATGGAAGAAAAAAGAGATGGCGAAAATCATTTAGAGGCAGGTGAGCTAGGGGTAAGATTTGAAAGATTAGATTTTTCTTATACGGAAAAAACATTTATGACCAAACTCAACTTAAACTTTAAGAAAAATGCCATTACAGCCCTGGTTGGAAGGTCAGGATCTGGAAAATCAACGATAGCTAAGCTGGTTATGGGTCAAATTGAGGCGAAAGGAGGAGAAATTTACTATGGAGAAAAGACGAATCCAAAAAACCAAGATCTTCTAGAATCTCTTGCCTATGTAGATAATACTCCTTATTTTTTCACAGGAAGCCTAGCTTATAATTTGAGAATAGCTAAACCAAATGCCAGTGAAGATGAATTATGGAAAGTTTTAGACCAACTTTGCTTAGCTGATTATTTCGAAGAACAAGAAGGCTTAAATACAAAAATTAGTGAAAGTGGCAGCAACTTATCTGGAGGACAAAAACAACGACTCGCAATTGCTCGAGTTCTTTTAAAAGGTGCCAGGATTTTAGTTTTAGATGAAGCTATTTCCAACATTGATGCAGAAAGTGAAGAAATCATTCTGGAGCTTTTAGAAAAGTTAAAGAAAAATACGAATATTATCCTCATTACCCACCGATTAAAAAATACTCGGATTGCAGATTATATTTACTTTTTAGATTATGGGAAAGTTATACAAGAAGGTCCTTTTAACCACGTTAAGCAAGAAGGGATTTTTGCCATGCTCTACCAACAGCAAGAAGAATTAGAAAAGTGGGGGATAAAAAATGCAAACTTATAAAAAATCATTGCTTTTATTAAAAGACCTTTTATTTCTCGTTAGGCCCTTGGCTTTTCCAATGATGGGAGCTGTCTTTTTTGGAGCCTTGGGACATATTTTGGCTACGGCGATTCCAAGTCTTGGGAGTTATTGGCTTTTGACGGGGGAATTCAACGTTAAAACGGGCCTAATAACCTTTGGTATTTTGGCTCTATGCCGATCCTTATTTCGCTATTTTGAACAACTGTTAAATCATTTTGTGGCTTTTAGAACCTTGGCTATTATACGAGATAAAGTTTTTCGCAAGCTGAGAGATTTAGCTCCTGCAAAAATGGAAGAAAAAAATAAAGGAGAACTCATTTCTGTAATCAGTGCAGATATTGAATTAATGGAAGTTTTTTATGCTCATACTATTTCTCCGGTCATAATTGCCATTATTCATACCTTGGTTCTTACAATCTTTATGGTAAAGATTCATTGGGCCATAGGTCTTTGTTTACTTGTTTCGCATTTAATTCTTGGAGTAGCTGTGCCTATTTATACAGAGAAAAAATCTAGAGACTTAGGCCCAATCCAAAGAAAAATTTTATCTGATCTCAATCTAAATATTTTAGAAAGTTTTAAGGGGATTAAAGAACTTGTCAACTTTAACTATGGAGATAAAAGATCGCAAGAAGTTACCGAGCAAACCAAGAAATTAAATCAAGCTACAAAAAATTTAACGAGAGACAGTGGAAAAAGTTTTGGCCTTTCGAGGCTTTTGGTTTTTGCTTTATCTGGATTTTTTGGAGTTTTTGCTGCGAAACTTTATCAAGATGGACAAATTCCCTTTAATTTATTTATTTTTTCCTGGGTTATCTTTTTATCCTCCTTTGGACCGACATCAGCCCTAGCTTCCTTAGCCAACAATCTTGTGGTAACTCTAGCTTGTGCCAGGAGAGTCCTAGGCCTCTTAAAAGAAGATCCTAAAGTAGACGAAGTATTGGGAGGAAAAACTTTTGATTATGAGAATTTTAAAGTTGAAAAAGTCACTTTCTCTCATGATAAGACACCCTTATTAGATCAATTTTCTATGGAAGGAGGAAAAAACCAAATCATTGGATTGGCGGGGAAATCTGGTTGTGGAAAATCGTCCCTTATTCAGTTGATGATGCGGTTTTATGATCCAGAAAAGGGAAAAATAAACTATAATGGAATTAATTTAAAAGAGATAAATAGTTCCAACTTAAGAAAGAATATAGGGTATTTGTCCCAGTCTACCCACTTATTTAAAGGGAGCATTCGAGATAATTTATTAATTGCCAAAAAAGGTGCTACAGAAGAAGAGTTAATTTATGCTTGTAAAAAGGCGGCTATTTATGATTTTATAAAGGATTTACCCCAGGGGTTGGATACAGAAATTGTACGAGATCAAAATCTTTTATCCTCTGGGGAGATGCAACGGCTTTCTATGGCCAGATTGTTTTTAAAAAATCCTAAACTCTACCTTCTAGATGAACCAACAGCGAATGTCGATGCCATGACAGAAGGGATAATCTTAAAGTCTATCTATCAAGATAGGCAAGATAAAACTATCTTAATCACATCTCATCGAGAATCTACCTTAAGAATATGCCAGGCAGTCATCTATATGCAAAGACAGATTCGATCTTAGAGGGAAATGCATGACGGATTTAAACTTAACCAAACCTCAGATAAATTATCTACTCTATATTTTAGAAAATAAAGGACCAAAGACGATTACAGCTTGTGCAAATTATTTTATCTGTTCAAAAACCAACGCTAAAAAAATCCTAGACAAAATGATGACTGTGGGTCTCTTATATAAGAATGGACAAGACTATCAATTGACAAAAATTGCCTATAAAATTGCTTTGGACTACCATCAAAGAAAAGAAAATTTAGAGCTTTTTTTACAGGAAACTTTTTGTCTAAATGAGGAGGAAATAAAAGAACTTGTAAGTATTCTTTTAACAAGCAAGGGGGAAAATTTTTTTAATCAAATAAATAAGAAGGTAAAAATTCTTAGGGAAATTCATACAAAAAAGCTAGGTAAAAAAGATTGGACAAATTACGACTTTAAAAAGTATTTTTTGCCAGGCCTATATCCTATAACCTGTTGCTTGTATAAAAAATCAAAAGAGGATTTTTCTCGTTTAAAACCTTGTATCCTTCGGGAAAATTTTGAAGCACAATCTTATCTTGAGGTCAATGAGGACATTTCGATTCAATTAAAGGCAACAAGAATGACAAAAAATCAAGAAGGCTATCAAAAAAAGAGCGTTGTATCGAAGATTTCTTATCTTGGAGAAAATGGAAAAGAGGAAATAAATTCTAAAAACGGGTTATTTACCTTGCATCTACCCCAAGACCTGTCGTGGTACAACCTAGGACAAGGTTTGTTGCAAACTGGAATTTATTTAACGATAGAATCCTATCTTGGCCTAGGCTTACAAGTGGAAAGAGTTGTATGTATTTTAACTTTAAACCTGTTCAATATTTAAGAAAAACAAAACCAGGGTTAACAGAAAGAAGAGAGAGAATTTTGGCAAAATGTACAAACAATAAAGTGTAAATTATACAAAATTTATTAAATAAGATAAAAAAAACTATAAAGCTTAATAAAAGAGAGGAATAAGTTAACCTAGGTTGACTTATTTTTTTATAGGAAAAGACTTTTTAAAAAGAGGAAATACGTTATATTTTAATAGCATTAATGATAATAGCTATCAACGGGTAGATAGAATTACTATTTGAGAAAGGAATGAATGCTCACTAAAATGGAGATTAATTTACAAGTAAAAAGACTAGTTTTAGCCCTGTTGTTTGTATGGATTAGTTTAAGTTCAGTGTATGGACAGGACCAAGGTCCTCCTATAGACGGACCAGTTGAATTGGAAGATGGCTGCTATACAGTCCCCATTAAACTTTGGCATGCCATGGAAGAAAAACCATCAATGGGGAACCGGGCTTTTATACAAACGGGAAATTTAGTTGTAAAAGATAAAAAAGCCTCTCTTTATGTTGGCACGGATTTGATGGAGTATATGAACATTAAGGCTTCATTAATCAATTTATATGTAGAACAAAAAGATGGTACATATCAAGCAACAAAAAAAGGTTGTTATGAAATTGAAGTGCCCAATGAAGCGGAAAAAAGACCTAGAGTTTTTGTGGTGGAACTGCTAAACCAAGATCAAATGGTCAACGTTTATGTTGATCCAAAAGTAGAGCCCATGGGAGATGAACCGATCCGGGCTCGAATAAAAATTGACTGGGACCAGGCAAAAAAGATTACTCCAGACCAAGCAACATTGGTTGCCAAGTATGAAAAGGGACCTAAAAAACCAGATTTTAAAAAAGAAAATTCAGGAAGTAAAGAAAATAAAGGGCTTTATGTGGATTATCCTGGGAATTGTTTTTTAGAAGAATTTTCTTTTTATGGAAACAGATTGACAGGACCAGAAGCCCAAGGCATTTCTAAGGATTTTTCTCCTTTAGACCAGGTCAATGTTTTTAATATTGACTTTTTAGGAAATCTGGATCATTTTACTGGGAAAGAGAAATCAATCCAAGCGACTCGAAAAAAAGTCTCACCTCAAAAAAGTTTTACGGTGAAATTGCCTCTTTTAAAATTTAAAAAAACGGATAGTTTAAATTTGTACGACTATACACAAGGAGCTAAGAAAAAAATAGATTTTCAAACAGATGAAAAATTTGTTTCTTTTCAAACAAATAAACCAGGAAATTACGCCCTAGTAAATAGTGGAAGAAAAGAAGGTGTGGCGAATATGCCAGCTGAAAATTCTTTACGCCAAGCATCCGTTGGGCCACAAGGATCAACAGCTGCTGAAAGAGGAAAGGCCTTCTTGCAAAGCGTTAAGAAACCTCAGGCTACACCTGTAAAAAGTACTCAAGGTCTTCCTGTTCAAAGTGGAGCTGCAGGATCTGGTCAAGTTTTAGCTCCCGCAGACCTCCCTCCTCTTGGACAAGTGGATATGGCCAGTAATTCTTCTCAAATAGAAGAAAACAATCCAACGAAAGAAGATGAGCAGTCCAAGAGCGTAGAAAAAGTAAAAAAGATGAAAGAATCAGGGCCTATTATAGGGTTAATCTTACTTTTATTCGCAGGTATATTGACAGCGGCCATAGTTATCTCTCGGAAACTTTTAAAAGAAATTGCTTTTATTCAGGAAGAAGAGACCTTTATAAAAGAAATGGAGCGGAAAAATGAGAAAAAGTAAAATCTTTCTTTTCTTGACACTGATTTTACTGTTTGGATTTAGTCAAGAAGCCTTGGCTTATACGCAAGAAATATTCAAGGCAACGCCTTATTACATTCATCCGGTTACAGGTGTAATTGAAGATCCTGGTAACAACCCAGGTATTGGCCAAGGAATGACAGAGAATGTTGTCCACCCTCAGGCATTGGTGGAAACGACCGATGATGGTCGAATCTTTCTTTCGGTTCGATATAATCTAGCCAATTACATTAAGAATGAAACCTTTGCGGTTCAAAAACGAGGCGATGCTTCTTTTTATTCTGTTCCAGCTCAGGTAACAGCATCTACAGAAACGACAAAAGACTACCGTATTGAAATTCCATCAAAAGACGTAATCGTTCGAGGGAGTTTTTTCGTTGGACCCATGGGAAGGGATGTTATTTTTTACTATGACATTGCAAATCCAACACCTGGAAATACAGATTTTAAAACTCTGTCTGGTGGATCGACAAGCTCTAGCTCCAGGGCACCTATTCAAAATCAAAATCAGGCCTCGCAAGCACAAATATTGAATCAGACATCTGCCGCAATTTCAGAGAACACTGCAGGACCTACAAATCTTCCAAGTGCTGGGCAAATTATTCCGGCGGCTCAGCCAGGAAAGAAAGTCGAGCAAAAAGTGGTTAACTCAAAATTTTCGGCTGGAGATTTAGGTTATAAGCATGGACTCTTGACAAAGGATGATCCGCAAATTAAAAAGCTTTATTATTCCAATCAAAAAGACAAGAAAAAAGGGGTAAAAAAGAAAGCCCCTCTGGGGCCCATAACAAAAGCTTTCATCTATGCTGGAATTGGGCTTTTGACTCTTCTGGCATTTAGTGGAATCCTTGTTACTGTTGGGCTCTATATTTACTATAAGAGCTTGGAAAGAAAGACCTATTCTAGAATGGAGGGCCTGTATGAAAAAGACTAAAATGATCATTCTAGTTCTAGCTTGTATTATTTTGTTAACATCTTGTGTCGATCAAAAGCAGGGATCGAAATCAGCTGGTAAAGGAGACCTTAAGATTGCAGCTACATCCATGGCTACTGTCTATATCATGGAAAAACTTAATTTAGACCTAGTGGCTGTGCCAGATTCCAAGATAGACCCCATGCCGGAACGATACAAAGATGTACCAAAAGTTGGGATGGCCATGACTCCCGATATTGAAAAATTAAAGTCCATTCAACCAGATTATGTTTT
Organism: Urinicoccus massiliensis; assembly: GCF_900120405.1. Classification (GTDB taxonomy): domain Bacteria; phylum Bacillota; class Clostridia; order Tissierellales; family Peptoniphilaceae; genus Urinicoccus; species Urinicoccus massiliensis. The sequence goes on from NZ_LT635493.1 coordinate 1,017,608, forward strand.
TTCACCCGTATCTTTAATTTCAGACCTCTTGCCAAAATATAAGGCTGCCGGCCTGGACTATGGATTCTTAAACCTCAATAATATTGAGGGCATGTATAAATCCATTGATGACTTAGGTAAATTACTAGATCGAGAAAAAGAAGCAAAAGCCCTAAGAGATGACTATGAAAAATTTATAAAGGACTATCGAAAAAAACACGAAGGAAAAAAAGCTATAAAAGTTTTAATCCTTATGGGATTGCCAGGGTCTTACGTCGTAGCAACAGAAAACTCTTATGTAGGATCCTTGGTGGAACTTGCAGGAGCAGAAAATGTTTATGCGGGGACAAATCAACAATTCATCACCATTAATACGGAAGATATGCTTCAAAAAGATCCAGATATGATTTTACGGTGCGCCCATGCTCTTCCTGATGAGGTGATGAAAATGTTTAAAAAAGATTTTGCAGAAAATGATATTTGGAAGCACTTTCGAGCAGTTAAGAATGGAGAAGTTTATGACTTGTCTTATAAACGGTTTGGCATGTCGGCTAAATTTAATTATAAAGAAGCCCTCGACGATCTGGAGGTAATCTTCTATGAAAAAAACTAAGGCCATATCCTTTTACGGCGGTGCTATTTTACTGCTCATTCTCCTAATTCTTTATTCTGCAAAAACAGGATCCATTGAAATGTCCCTATCAAAATTAGTAAGGGGACTCTTCTTAGAATATGATTCCGAAGTGGCTACTGTTTTTGACCTTCGGTTTCCCAGAATTATTATTGCTGTCATGGCAGGAGCTGCCTTGGCTACTTCAGGAGTTCTACTTCAAGCGGTGATGCAAAACCCCCTGACGGATCCTGGTATTATTGGAATCTCTTCAGCAGCCTATTTAACAGCAACTCTGATTACCTTCTCATTTCCAACGTTATTTTACGCCATTCCAGGTTTGTCTGTGATTGGAGGTGTTTTGGCCTATCTTTTGATCTACTCCCTAGCTTGGCAAGGAGGGTCCAACCCCATCAAACTCATTCTGGTGGGGGTAGCTCTAAACATGACCCTTATAGGTATTACCGATGCCCTCAAAGCCATGAATGGGGGAACACTAACAAACGTCCAATCCATCATTGAGGGGAATATTGCCCAAAAAACCTGGGTAGATGTGAAAGTAATGGCAATTTATGGAGTTATCGGCTTGCTAGTGTCACTTTTAACAATGCGAACTTGCAATCTTCTTTCTCTAGAAGATGATACGGCAAAGTCTTTGGGCGTAAATGTAAATAGGGATCGATTCTTAGTGGCTCTAATTGCCATCGTTTTAGCTTCAGTATCCACAGCCATTGTTGGAGTTGTAGGGTTTTTAGGTCTTATTGTTCCACATATTGGACGAATTCTTGTGGGATCGAACCATAAACACCTCTTACCCTTTTCCATGTTATTAGGAGCGATTATCCTACTTTTTTCCGACACCTTAGGAAGAGTGATAGCTTATCCCTATGAGGTAAAAGCCTCAGTCGTTATGACGGTTTTTGGTGGAATCTTCTTTATTATCCTCTTAAAGATTGGAGGGAAGACCTATGGAAATTAACCATCTCTATTTCGCCTATGGCAAAAAACCAGTCTTAAAAAACCTGAATCTCCAATTTAAGGAAGGAAAAATTACGACCCTGCTAGGAGCCAATGGTTGTGGAAAATCCACCCTCTTAAAACTTTGCACTAAGAACTTAAATCCAAAGTACGGAGTCATTCGCCTAGGCAAGACGTCTATTCAACGAATACCACGAAAAGAATTTGCTAAAAAAGTGGCGATTGTTCAACAAAAAAACCAAATTCAGGCAGACCTGACAGTAAAAGACTTAGTGTCTTATGGGCGTACACCTTATATTGCTTTTATGGCAAGGCCCAGCCAAGAAGATTTTGAAGCAGTAGAAGAAGCCATTCATCTTTGCGGTTTAGATGAGTTAAAAGACCGAAAAATTGGAACGCTATCTGGCGGTCAAATTCAAAGAGCATGGATTGCCATGGCCTTGGCTCAAGATAGTCACTATTTATTTTTAGATGAGCCCACCACCTATCTAGATATCAAATATCAAATTGAAGTCTTAAAACTCATTAAAGACCTCAATCAAAGCTTAGGAAAAACGATTGTTATGGTTCTTCATGATATTAATCAGTCGATTCACTTTTCCCATGAAATTATTGGATTAGAACAAGGGGAAGTGGTCTTTCAAGGGACACCCCAAGAAGTTTTAACAGAAGAGAAAATCAGTCAATTGTACGATACCCCCCTTAAGTTGGTTCAACTAGAAGGGAAAAGCTACATTACAGCCAAGGAGGTGTAAATGAAAGGGCTCATTCTCTATTCATCCCTGACGGGAAATACCAAAACAATGGCTCAGGCCATCTATACTAATTTCAAGAAAAGAGGATTGGATTTAGATCTTCAAGAAATTGGACACCATCGTCCCCCAGAAGACTATGACTATGCCTTAATTGGTGCCTGGATAGATAAGGCCAAGCCCAACAAAGCAGCCTTAAAGGTCATTGAAGCAACGAGACAAAAAAACCTAGGTCTCTTTGCTACTTTGGGAGCCATGCCTTATTCAGATCATGGGGTTAAGGTCCAGAAGAATTTGGAAGAATTGTTGAAAGGGAAAAATTCCTTAGGGACTTACCTTTGCCCTGGAAAAGTAGACCCCAAACTTTTAAAAAAAATGGAGGGATTCACCTCTAAGATTATTCCCAAATCCATTCGAGATCAGATGGTTCAAACGGGAAAAGAATCTAGATATGCAACAAAAGAGGAGCTTAAAGAAGTAGGAGACTACTTTTTTAAGCAAGTTGAAAATTTAAAGAAATAAGTAAGGAGGAAAACTTGAAAAAAAAGATAATGGCCTGGGTATTGGCCTTCCTTATCATTTTTTTACAAATGCCCACGCTTGCTTTTGCAGAAGCAAAAGAAGAAGTCCAAGCAAAAAAAACCTATACGGTTCCCGTACAATTGATGCATGCCCATGAGGAAAAAGAATCCATGGGAAATGGTGCTTTAATTCATCAAGCTAAGGTAGTGGTTAAGGATGGGAAAGTCCAGGTAGACTTGACCTTTAAAGGCCTAGAATTTATGAATATGTATGGACACTTAACCAAGTTATTTGTCTATAAAGACAATATTTTTCCGGGAACAGAGACAAGCCCCATGCAAGTTATCGAGAACATGCAAGATACAGGCTTAGATGGAAAGACCAATACCTTTCCCAAAGTGCTTCGATTTGAGATGGATCAAAAGGCTTTTTTACAGGCCGAGTGCATTTGGGTCCAAGTCAATGTAGATGCCATGGATGCTTTAAATTCGAATATGCAAGGGGAGGCATCTTATGACAAGATCACCCAAGGTGCTGGAGCGCAAAATGCAAAGTTAGTTTTTAACCTTACAGAAATGAAAAAAGACTTGGAAGGAGGAGAAGAACCTCCTAGTCCTCAACCAGGAATAGCCGACAAAAAAGCCTTGATTAAGGCAATCCAAGATTATGGCAATGCAGGAGGAGAAGCCTATACCTATGAATCCAATACGCGATATATCAAGGCCTATCAAAATGCCTTAACCTTGCTGGGACTAGATACCAGTCAAAAAGTAATTAATGAGGCAGTTAAGAACTTAAAATCGGCTTATGAGGGCCTTGTGAAGGCACAGGCACCCTCTAATGGTGGAAATAGTGGAGGAAATAATTTTAATACTGATACGGGAAATCAAAACGGCAACAACCTTAATCCAGGAAACAACAACCAACAACAAGCAAATGTCATTACCTATCAAGTACCAGTGGAAGTTTTAAAGGCCTTTGACTCCGGTTATTCCATGGCCAATAATGCCATCAACCATACAGCCTATGTTGAAGTGTCCAAAAACCAATGCCGCTATAACGTTCAATTTGGACCTATGCAAAGAAACTTTGGAGGAAAGACTTTAACTGGGAACCTCTACAATCTTTTTATCTTAGATGGGGGAGAAAGGCAAGCAAACCAGGGAGCCAATAACACCTGGTCTTGGATTATGAATAAGAAGGCGGATAAAGTGCGGATTAAGGTTTGGGTAGATGCCATGGACCATATTGCTTCAGATACAGAACATGGGAACCCCTTGATAAAAGGAAAGGGAGCCCAAGAAGCAATTTTATCCCTCAACTGGAATCAAGCCAAAGAAGTATCTCGGTCCGGAACCGCCAATAATAACAATCTCTTTCAAGCTGGTTTCCAAAATAGTCAAACGACTACTAATACCGACCCATTTAAGCAAACAGAAACCCAAAAAACAGTGACTAGCCAAGAAACAGCCATAAAATCAAAAACGGGATTCAGTGACACAAACGGCCATTGGGCAAAAACAGCCATTGACTACGTTACCAGTAAAGGCTACTTTATGGGAATCGGGGGAGGCAAATTTGCCCCAGATGAAACCACAACGAGAGGTCAGTTTGTAACCGTCTTAGGACGAATGGCCCAAGTGAAGACAAAAGATTATTCCTCTTCTAGCTTTTCTGACGTAGCCATTTCTAGCTATTACGGTCCCTATGTGGAATGGGCAGCAAAGAAACAGATTGTCCAAGGTGTAGGGGATGGAAAGTACGATCCAAATCGAACCATCAGCCGAGAAGAAATGGCCCTAATGATACGAAACTTTTTAAAGGCTACCGGGAGAACCATAAAAGAAAAACAAGCAGCAAGTTTTGCTGACCAAGAAGAAATCTCCCCTTGGGCGAAAGATGCTGTCCTAAAGATGGCAAAACTCGGCCTAGTCAAAGGAACAGACAAGGGGAATTTTGAACCCAGAGGACCTTTCACAAGAGCCCAAGTTGCTCAAGTCCTCTATAATATTGACCACCATTAAGTAAAAAGAAAGAACACATCAAAGGATAAAAGTTTGATTGTATTTGAAAGGAGAAAAAATGAAAAATCAAAAAGAATGGGAGCGGTTTTGCTCTGCAACCTTAGCAGGAATACTTCTCATAGGCTCCATGCCCATTTATGCACAAGATAGTCAAGAGGGATTACCTAACCCCAAGCCGGCGATTCAGGCAGCTCTTGGGGAAGAAAAGAAGGTAGAAGCTACGCAAAGATACTTAGTTCCTGTGAAACTGATGCATGCCTATACTCCGGGTAGAGCATCCATGGGGAATGGTGCCCTAGTAAAAACAGCTTTAGTAACAGTTCAAGGAGATATGGCAACAGTGGACTTCTTTTTAGGTGGTCTTTCCTTTATGAATATGTTTGGCCATGTTACCAATATCTTTTACTATAAAGACAACTACTATAAATACAACGATCCCAAGACACAAGAAATAAAAATGGACGTCGTTCGCACCCATATGGATACAGATTTAACAGGAAAGCCTAGAGAATTTCCCAAGCAACTTCGCTTTACTCTACAAAAAGACCTCTTAGAAAAAGAGGGTTTTGCCTGGGTAAGGGTTTGGGTAGATGCCATGGATTCTATAGCTAATGGTGGAGAGAGTCCTTATGAGCCTGGAAAAGCAGGTACGGGAGCACAAAATGCTAAATTGACCTTCGATTTTTCCAATAAAATTGAAGTGGAGAAAAAGGCTGATAATGCTCTCTATACTGTAGCTTTTTCCAGTAAGTATACAAATGATCAAAACCAGCTTGCTCAAACCCAAATGGTGATAGCGGGAAAACAAGCCGTGGAACCTAGAGAATTTTCTAAGGGAATGCGTATCCAAAGGGAAGAAAAGGCAGAAAAAAAGACCTATGTCTTTAAAGGATGGTATCAAGGAGACCAAGAATTTGACTTTTCTACTCCCGTTACAGGAGACTTAAAGTTAAGTGCTAAGTGGGAAGAAGCAGCTTCTGTAGATAAAACTGCTTTAGAACAAAGTCTCGTCAAGGCCAAGGAAAAATTGAAAACAAATGAAGACTTAATTGTTAAAGAAAGTGCAGATCAAGTAGAAAAAGGAACAAAATTTATTGTAAAAACAGCCAAAGAAGCCTTAGAAAAAGCCATTGGAGAAACGGAAACTGTCCTGAAGGATCCAGAAGCAAGCCAAGACGACATTAATGCAGCAAAAGACAGCCTAGATCAAGCAATACAAACTTTTGAAACAGGTATTCAAATAGGGACAAAAGAAAGACCAAGTGAACCTACATCGGAAATCCCCAAATTTACAGACAAGTCTGTTACTGTTGACGATGCAGCTTTTTATAAAAAAGACTATGATCCAGAAGAAACAGACGAGGATGAAAAGTTAGATATATCCAACGATTTTTGGAGTCATGAAATAGAATATGAAGAATTTGAAGATAAAGGGATTACGGTCTATAAAATTGGATTTGGGAATCAATTTAAAAAAAGCGACGGGGACTATATGTGCTATACGGATACAGTCAGTGCCCTTTTGGACGGGAAGGAATACAAAGCCGAAATGACCCAGGCGGGCCCAGATCGTCTTTTCCGTTTTGTCCTGCCAGGAAAAGTAAGAAAAGAAGTGCCTTTAAAAATCCATGCGCTCCCTTCTGTAGGAACGGACTATGAGTATAAAGAAGTCGTTTTACAAGTTCGAGATACGACAAAACCAGATACTCCCCCGATCCCCGAAGATCCTCAAAAGATTCAAGATGGAGTCTACCCAGTAAAGGTAGATCTAAAAAATTATTATGAAAATAAAGCATCCATGGGAAATAAGGCCTTAACCCAAGATGCAACGGTTACAGTTAAAGATGGCAAGGCCACCATTAACTTATCGGTAAAGCCCATTGACTTTAGTGGCATATTTGGAGGGCTAACCAACATATTTGTTATTAAAGAAGGGACGAAATATGATCATGCGAAAAAGGATAATTTAATCCCAGCACTTGGATCGGAGAAAAAAACTTTTAAAGACAAGGAAGGCAAGGAAAAAGAATATTTCACTAAATTTGCTTTTGATGTGCCCCTGGAAGCAGTGAAAGAAAAAAGAGAAGTAGGACTTGTTGTTTGGGTAGATGCCATGGATTCCATTGCTGGCGGAACACCTGGTGCTGGGCAACAACCGGCGATGTTAAGAATCTATGGTGGAAGCACCCCCATGGATGGGTTCCCTGAAGAAGAACCTGGCATTCCAAATATGCCAAAAACAGATCCAGCAAGCCCGGTAGATCCTTTGACAAACCCAAAAACGATTTACGGTATGGCAGAACATTATCATGAAGCAGGGGCACCATCCATGGCCAACACAACCCTTGACCATAATGTGCTTGTGGAAGAGTTGGAAGGAAAGACTCGCTATCAAGTGACCTTTAATGAATTTGTAGATAAAGAATTTGGCATTAACGAGCCAATGGTTTCCGTTGGTCAACTTTGGTATAAGGATACAAATGGGCAAGTAAAAGAAGCATACCTAGCAGACAAAGATGGCAACAAGAGAGTTTATCGCTTCGAAATAACAGGAGGAGCTCAAAATAGGATAGACTTGACTGCCTTAGTAGTACCCATGCAAAAGATTTTAGGGGATGGAGCAGCTATTCAAAAAACTTGGTTAAACTTATCTGATAAACAAATTGAAGGAAAGACAACAGATGACCGTTATGAACGGATTTATTATGAAACTCTTCTCGAAGAGGACCCCCAATTGACAGAAGGTTTGGTTCAAGTGAAGACGCCTGGCATTACAGGTCTTAAGAAAGTTTCTAGAACGTATAAAACCATCAATGGCGTGATTACAGGCAAAGCCATTGAGACAAAGGAAGAAGTCATTAAGAGTGTACAAAATCGAGTTTTAAGTGTTTGGAATAAACAGGCTTATGAAGCAAAAAAACTAGCTTATGAAAAAGAAGTGAATCAAAACACGCAAAACTTCCATCCTGGGAAGTTGGTTATTCCAGATCGAGAAGAAATAGAATTTATTGCAAATCCCTTCTTGGGGGGTTATGTCCAAGTTCAAGAGGAAGACGCAAAGACAACCTATAAACTGCATTTTGCGGCAGATAGTGTTTTAAATTCAATGGTTCAAGGAATAAAAGTAACGTATGGGGGCAAGGATGTTCCAGTAAAAGCCTTGGGTATGCAAGAAGATAAATCCACAGAATTTCAATTTACATTAGAAGGCAAGAAGCATACAGAAATCCCCATGGAAGTAAGCTATCGAAATGACCTAAAGACACCGTGTAAGTTGTTAGTTGACCACGATAAGCATGTGGTCTTTAGCCGCGACCTTCTGGGCGTGGAAAAATTAGAAGATATTGATTTTAAGGTCATTGAGAGAGAAGATCCAAACTTAGAAAAAGGGAAAACTCGCGTTGAGCAAGAAGGAATTAAGGGTGAAAAATACCAAATCATTTACGGAAAGACTGTAGATGGAAAGATTCTCTTTAAACATGGAAATGGATCCAATTTTGACCGATGGCCTAAGTTGGAAGCAGGAAGAGAAGAAGTGTTGAAGGCACCTGTGGATAAAATTGTCTTAAAGGGGACAAAAGAAAGTCCAAAACCAGTGGATAAAGCAGCCTTAAAGACTATTTTAGAAAAAGCAAAAACAACAAAACAAGCAGATACAACTAGCAAGGATGGAACAGACGTAGAGAAAGACAAGACCTGGGTTACCTCCGAAGTTCAAACTGCCTTCGACCAAGCCTTAAAAACTGCAACAGAAATTGCTGAAAAAGAACAAGCAAGCCAAGATGAAGTCAATCAAGCGGTAGAAAGCTTAAAAGATGCTTTAAGTCAATACAATCTACAAAAGGGGACAAAAGAAACAACTCCTTCAAAGCCAGATGTTCCTTCCACACCGAATCACCCAAGTTATCCAAATAAACCATATAAGCCGGGTAGAAAATCATCTTCAGAGACAAGTGTAAAAAAAGAAGAACCGAAAAGGGTAGAAGACACAAAAATTTCTGAACAAGTTGTACCCAAGGAGCAAGCTAAGTCACAAGGCTTTACCGATATCGAAGGGCATTGGGCAAAGGACGCCATTAACTATGTTGTTGAAAAAGGATATTTCAAGGGGATTGGCAATAATCAATTTGCACCAGAAGCACCGATTTCTCGAGGGGACTTTGTAACAGTTTTAGGTCGCATGGCAGGGATTGACCCAAATCAATATAGTAAAAATACTTTTAAAGATGTGGGGAGAACTTATTATACACCCTATATTATCTGGGCAGCTGAAAATGGTATTGTCCAAGGGGCTGGAGACGGAATATTCCAACCAAAACGAGATATCAGTCGGGAAGAAATGGCAACGATTATGGCTAAGTATTTAAAAGTTGTCAATAAAAATTTAAAAGAAAAGAGCCAAGCAACTTTTCCAGACCAAGGAACTATTTCTTCCTGGGCCAAAGATGCTGTCAATGAAATGGCAAAACTAGGTTTAGTTAAGGGAAATGAAAAGGGAAATTTTGCTCCAAAGGGAATCTTTACAAGAGCCCAAGTAGCTCAAGTTCTCTATAATGTGGACCATAATTAAAAAGATCTTTGGCCGGGAGACCGGCCAAAGGAATGAAATAGGTAGATGAAGAGAAGAAAAAAGAGGAGAATAAAGATGAAAAAATTAGTATTGCTTTTTACCCTAATTTTAGGGCTGCTTTTACCAGGAGCTTCTTTTGCAGCAGGTGAAGAAGTTTACGATGTACCGGTACAATTAAAAAAATATGGCGAAATCGATAAAGATTCTATGGGAAATCCAGCCTTAAAACATATTGCCAGAGTGGTTGAAAAGGATGGCAAGGCCATCTACAATATTCAAATGAAAAAGATGGAGTTTATGAGTATGGAAGGGGAATTAACTAATTTATTTATCTATGATGGAGATAAGGACTCAAATCGTAATGAAACAAAAAAAACACCCATTCAGGGAGAATATTGTAAAAATCATGAATTTGTAAGACCTAACTTAAAAGAAGATAAAATTTTAGTAGCTGTTTGGGTGGATGCTATGGATGCTCTGCAAGGAGGGGCAAAGGGTGCTGGAGAGCAAAAAGCTTATTTAGTCTTTGATTGGGCGAAGGCTAAGAAGGTTTCAGAAAATCCTAGTCAACAGCCTGCAAAAGCATTGCCTAAGGGAACAGGAGGAATAAAGATTGTGGTCAATGGTAAGACTTTAACTCCTGATGTCGCACCTTATGCTGAAAATGGCCGAACCTTAGTCCCGATTCGATTTATCTCTGAAGCTCTTGGAACAAAAGTAGATTGGAATGGGACCAAACAAGAGGTTACTATAGGAGACAAACTCCTTGTCTTAAAGCTGAACTCCAAGTCTTATTTAGCGCAAGGAAAGGAAAAGACCTTAGATGTTCCTGCAAGTGCTAAGCAAGGACGGACTTTTGTACCTTTACGTTTAATTTCTGAAAATCTTGGAGCAAAAGTGGATTGGGATGGAGCAAGTCAAACTGTGACAATTACAAAATAGTTTCTTAAGAATAAACAAATATTTCATGGATATGATGTAATTAGGTTAAAAGAGTAAAAAACAGGTCTTGAGCTTATAAGCTCAAGACCTGTTTTTGTAGGCTCTTTGTCAAATGTTGGGGTGAGATCTATTCTCGCCCCTTCCTTATGCCCGAAAGACCATTAAAATGCGACTCTTAAAGTTCTCAAAATTCCGATACCCATAGGAAACCCGTTTAATCACTTTGATTTTGTTGTTAAAGCCTTCTGTTTGTCCATTGGTGATGCCTGTGGAAAAGGCGTTTAGGATTTCTTCTTTCCAGTTTTCATAGGCCCGAATACTGGCTTTAAATTCCTTTAATCCACTTTCTTTAGCAACCCACAGCCACTTGTCTAAGGCCTGTCTTGCTTCTTCTTTGCTGGAGGCATCTAAGACGTCATAAAAGCGTTCTTTTAAGAAATAAGCTTCTTTGATTTCCTTGTCTTGCCAAAGCATCAGTTCCAGCTTTTCTTTTTCTTCGGGGCTTAGCCGACTGCCTTTTTTCCGTAGGATGGACTTGGACCGTTTAAAGTAGAGGCGATACTTTGCATCCCTTGTCTTTTGTCGTGTCTTGCGGACATTCTCTAAGGCCCAAAAGACTTGTCTTGTAAAATGAAACTTATCCGCAATGAAGGTTGCCTGAGGGAAGAATTCCTTTAAGACGGCGTAGAAAAGATGACTCATATCCATAACCACATACTTCACCCTTCTTCGTTCTTCCTTGGGAAAAGAAGAAAAGTAGTCCATTAAAGCTTTTTTTCGTCGAGAGGGTAAAATATCCAGTACCTGGTGATGGATTGGATCCACTAAAATACATTGGTATTTATCCCCACCAGCATTTCCCTTAAACTCATCCATACTTAAGACCCGAGGAAGATTTGGCCGCCTCCTTGGAGCCAACTTTAGATAGCTTGTGAGACAAGAGGAAGATAAACCCAAGTCCTTGGCAATAGAAGATAAAGACCGGACCTGTTTTAATTGGTCTTGGATAAAGAAGTGGAGATCCTTAGTCCGTCTAGAATAAGGAGCTAAGAAATCCAAAGACTCATAAAAACGCTTCTGACAATGAGGACAAACAAAGCGCTTCTTCCGAAGAAAAAGAAAGACCTTCCGCAAGCCAATAGGCGTGTGTTGGATCCTTTGCAGACGATAATCATGGATGCGAGAGGTCTTATGACCACAAACAGGACAAAGTCCCTCCTTGTATAAAGAATGGAGTTTTACATCAATGTGGTCATCAAAAGAGACTACCTCGTCAATAGAGACACCTTTTAAATTCAATAGATTTGTGTTAGTATAGTTTTGCACTTATCTCACCCTTTCATTTTGTTGTGGTAACTTTATTGTAAAGGAAAAAAGAGATAAGTGCATTTTTTATGGCAAAAAATAAATGTTGGAGTCTAGGGGGACCCCAACATTTATTATAGAACCTTTTTGTAGTCGTTATATAAAATAAGATTTTTGGTAGCTGGGAATTTGGTAGACTTGCTCGTAAAAAAGCTCTTGCTCATAGGCGGCCTTGATAACCATGGTGTCGCAAATCAGGTCTCCCAGGTGTTGTTTTTTATCCGTTACCCCGGCCAAGAGGTAGAGGGGAAGGACAATCTTTAAGATCAACCGGCAGCAGGCTTCCCGGAAGAAGACATCGGCCCAGTTTAATTCTTTGCCGTCCACCCGGACCACTTTCAGGCCTAGGATCATCTTACCCAGGGTTTGGCCCTTGGTAAAACCAGTAGTTAGGACAAAGTAGGCCAGGTAGACCAAGATGGCCACCAGGTTTTTTACAACAGCCTGGTCTGTAAATAGGGGGTTAAGGATTGCATTGAGACTCCCCACTAGGACCAGGTCAATGACAAAGGCCACCAGGCGGAGGAAAAATCCCGCCAGGACCCTTTGGTCCAGGAGAACTTTTTTGTAGATGGGGGTTTGGACTTCTTCCTTGGGACCTTCTTGCAAGTTTTCTTCTTGGAGAGTATTTTTTTGCTCTTGGTCCATTAGAATCCACCTCCATAGAGGTAGTTGGCTGTAGGACTAGCCAAGCCCTTTTCCAATTCTTTGGCCAAGACTTCTTCCTTGGTTTGACCCTTCATAAAGGGATAGGGAAGAGAATCCAGAGAAAGTCCAGGGGAATAGGAGAAAATTTCCATATCTTCGTGGCCCAGTTGCTTTTCAAAAGCGGCATAGGCTTGGTCTGGGTAGGCAAGTTCGTCTACAAGACCTACGGCCTTGGCTTGGGCTCCGTCATAAATTCGACCGTCAGCCAGGGGAAGGACTTGGTCCTTGGTCATCTTGCGACCCTTGGCCACTACGTCTACAAAACGGCTATAGGCTGAGTTGATGTAGCCTTGTAGGATGGCCTTTTCTTCTTCTGTCATGGGGCGGCTGGTGGACCCGATGTCCTTGTGGGCGGCAGACTTGATGGTTTGGTTTTGGATGCCCAGCTTGTCAAAAAGACCGCTCATGTTGAGGCTGGACATGATGACACCAATGGACCCAGTCATGGTTTCTTGGCTGGCATAGATCTTGTCTGCAGCACAGGAGATATAGTAGCCACCGCTGGCAGCCATGGACTTCATGACGGCAATGACAGGAATCTTTCTAGCCTTTTTCACTTCCATGACCTTGTCATAGACTTGGGCACTTTCATAGACGCCACCGCCAGGACTGTTGACTTCCAGGATAATCCCCTTGATGGTTTCATCGTCCTTGGCCTTGTCCAGGGAGGCCAGGATCAGGTCTTGGTTGTATTCAGACCCTGAAGACAGGAGGCTGGTGCCCTTGTTGGAAGAGATGACCCCTTCAATGGGAACCAGGAGGATCCGGTTGTTTGCGTCGCTGCCTTGGAGGCTGGTTTCTGTCATTTGATTATTTTTTTGCAAGAGGCTGGTGAAGAAGTTTTCACTATTTTCTTCCTTGGCCTTAAATAGGCTAGATGTAATGCCTGAGGAAATACTGCTGAGAATTAAGAGCAAAATGGCCAGGCCTAGGGCAACCCAACGCTTGGTGTTGGTGGATTTATATTGGTCTTGTCGATTGTTTTCGGTCATAAAAACCTCCTTGATTATTTTCTTTAAACTTAGTAGATGCCTTATAGTATAACACTTAATGATTTTTTTTTCAAAATTTAGTATAATAGCATAAAGGACGTGTAAAATGCTATTTCCCAACTTAAATCCCAATTCAAAAACCCCCCTTTATGAGCAACTCTACCTCCACATCAAGGAGGAGATCCATAAGGGGAACTTAAAAAAAGACCAACAACTCCCATCCAAAAGAGCCCTGGCAGGTTTTTTAAATATTTCCATCAACACCATTACCGATGCCTATGAGCAATTGGTGGATGAGGGTTATTTAAGGAGCCTGGAAAGAAGGGGTTATTTTGTAGAGGACCTCAACCTCCAATATGTGGAGCAAGGGGTGGGGAAGTTTGACAACCTGGCAGAGGCCAAGGAGGCCCACCGGGTAAATTTTTCCTTTAATACCGTAGACGAGGACCTCTTTCCCTATACCATTTGGCGGAAGTGTTACCGGGACGCCGTAGCCAAAGACAGCCAGCTTTTAAACGACCCCAACCCCAGGGGGAGCCTGGGCCTAAGGGTGGAAATAGCCAAGTACATTTACAGTTCCAGGGGGGCAGATGTCAGTCCCCAGCAAATTATCATCAGTGCCGGAACGGAATTTTTGCTCTTTCTCATTAACCAACTGGTGCCCCGGGATACGGTTTTTGCCGTGGAAGACCCGGGCTATGAACGATTGAGCCATATTTTTGAAGTGGGGGGTCGGGAGTTTTTGCCCATTTCCTTGGATGAAGCGGGAATGAAGACCCGGGACCTGGAGAGAAGTCCAGCCACCATTGCCTGCGTCACCCCCTCCCACCAATTTCCCACAGGTTGCATCATGCCCCTGGCCCGGCGGATGGACCTTTTAGACTGGGCCCAAAAAAGAGAGGACCAATATATTTTAGAAGACGACTACGATTCAGAATTCCGCTACAGCGGCCGGCCCATTCCCTCCCTCAAGAGTATGGACCGGGGGGACCGGGTCATCTATATGGGGTCCTTTTCCAAGTGTATTTCCCCGTCTTTGCGCATTTCCTACATGGTTCTGCCTAAAAAGCTTTTGGAAATCTACCAAAACAAGCTGACGGTATTCCAATGCCCAGTTTCGGCCTCTAGCCAAAGGGCCTTGGAGATTTTTATCAAGACGGGGTCTTTTGAAAAGCACTTAAACCGGATGCGGAACCACTATCGGAAAAAAAGGGAAGTCTTTGTCAAGAGCCTGGAAAAATACTTTCCCCAGGGGCAAGTCCAAGGGGAAGAGGCGGGACTCCACCTCCTCCTCCACCTGGCCAGCCCCTTGGATGAAGAAAGTCTGGTCCAGGGCCTGCTAGAAAAAGGCTACTTCCTTAGGGGGCTCAATGAATTTCGGGCCAAGGGGTCCAAGAGTGCCAGCCCAACCCTGGTTTTGGGTTTTGGTAGCCTGGACCTTGATGAGATTGATGGCAGTATCCGGGACTTGAAAGAAGATATTGCCAGAATGGAGGCAGAATATTGAAAAAATGGACAAAACTGATCATCCTCCTTCTGGTCTTGGGAGGACTTTTGACCTATCTTGTTTGGCCAAAAAACCATGTAAAAACCACCAAACTCCTTTGGAAAAAAGAAATCAATGGGGAGATCCAGGAGGCCAAGGCCATGGACCAAGCCGTTGCCGTTTGGGACGGAGACTACCTCTACCTCTACGACCTCAAGGGTCAGTTGCTTCAGAAGGTGGACCGGAGCCGGGAAAACTTAAAGGCCCAAATCGCCCAAAGCCACATCTACCTCTACCGACCTGGAGACAAGATGCTGGAGATTTTAGATAAAAATGGAAAAACAGAAACCATAGTCAACTTAAAAGAAGACCTCTTCCAGGTCCAGGAGGAAGATGGCCAAACCATCATCCATTGCAAGGCGGACAACCATGAAGTCCTCTACCTGGTTAAGGGCAAGACCACAGAACAAATCTTCCAAACCGACAACTTTATCCTGCAATTTGATGTCCATAGCAAGGATGACTTTGCCGTGAGCGAATTGTCCACCTCAGCTTCGGGCTACAAGACCCGGGTCTACCGCAAGGATTCTGCCATGGACAAGTTCGACTTTCCCTCGGAAGTGGGCATGGGCCTCTACAAGGGGAAAAAAGTCACCTACCTTATGACGGAAAAACAGCTGGTGAAAATCTACAAGGACCAAGTGACCCATGTAGATATTCCCCTGGCTTCCGGTGTGGTCTTTAGGGAAAAAGAAGTCCACATCCTCCACAGCGGGATTATTACCAGCTACAATAAAAATTTGGAGGAAAAGGGCAAACATATCCTATCCATGAATGCCAAAGACTTCTTTGACAACCAAGGCAGCCTCTATGCCACAGCAGAAGGAGAAGTGGCCGGCAACCTAACGGATAAAGAAGTCTTTTACCAACCCCTGGGCAAGGAAATGGATGCCACTCATGTTTACAAGGATATTCTTGTATCCTACCAGGACCAAAACCTTTGGGTCCACCAACTCGTCAACCAATAAAATTAAAAGGAGGCTTTCAATGTTAGTTTATCAAGTGGGGGATAAGATCACCTTAAAAAAAGGCCACCCATGTGGCGAAAACCTCTGGGAGATTCTAAGAACCGGTGTGGACATAAAACTCAAGTGCACCGGCTGCCAGCATACCATCTGGCTATCCCGTCTGGACTTTGAAAAACGGGTCCGAAAAATCCAAGAAGGAGACAAGCTGGTGAGTATTGTCCACCATAAAAAAGAAGACTAGGCCATAGGGCCTAGAAAATAGGGGAACTGGCAGGCGGAATTTGTGCTTGCCAGTTTTTCTTCCATATTTTTACGTAAGAATAGATAAGGAGAATCAGGATATGAAAGTGAAAAAAATTGGCATTGTCAGCCTATCCAGTGGAATCTTAGGAGAAGACTTTATCCAACATGAAGTCAAGCTGGGAAAGGAAAGATTGGAGAAAATGGGCCTGGACATAGTTTTTTTGCCCCATGCCCTAAAGGGAATGGACTATCTTAAAAACCACCCCGAAGCCAGGGCCCAGGACCTTATAGAGGCCTTTCAAGACGACTCCATCGACATGGTCTTGTGTGCCATTGGAGGGGAAGATACCTACAGGCTCCTGCCCTATTTATTTGAAAAAGACCAGTTAAAAGAGGCAGTTCAAGAAAAGATCTTCTTAGGATTTTCCGACACCACCATCAACCACCTTATGCTCCATAAGCTGGGGCTTAAGACCTTTTACGGCCAGGCCTTCCTCCCGGATATTTGTGAATTGGCCCAGGACATGCTCCCCTATACGGAAAGTTACTTTAAGGAATTAATTGAGACAGGGACTATTAAGGAAATCCGGCCCAGCAAGTTGTGGTACCGGGAAAGACAAGACTTTAGTGAAAAGAGTCTGGGCCAAGCAATGGAAAGCTACCCGGATACAGGTTTTGAACTCTTGAAGGGTCCGGGAGAATTCAAGGGAAAGATCCTAGGAGGCTGTATCGAGTCCATCTATACCCTATTCGACAATTCCCGTTTTGAAGATACGGTGGATTTATGTGAAAAATACCAGCTTTTTCCCAAACTAGAAGATTGGAGGGGAAAAATCCTCCTCTTGGAGACCAGTGAAGAAAAGTCCCAACCTGCCCTCTACCGGAAGATGGTCCGGGCCTTAAAGGACTATGGGCTTTTTGACCAAGTTCAGGGGGTCTTGCTGGGTAAAGCTCAAGACAAGGTCTACTATGAAGACTACAAGAAAATTTTACTGGAAGAGCTCCAAGACAAGGACCTGTCCCTTGTCTACAACATCAATGTAGGCCATGCCACACCTCGTTGTATTGTCCCCTTTGGCCTGGAGGCGGAAGTCAATATAAAAGACCAAGTCATCCGCTTTGAATCTTAAGAGCAAAGAAAAACCACCCCTAGGGGTGGTTTTTTATCAATAGGGAACTCTTATTCATCAACCAGGTGGTTGTGATTTCTTTCTAAGACCCGGTTCATTTCTTCGATTTTTCTTTTTTCAGCCAGGTAAATCAAAATCCAGATGACAAAATAAATCAGGATGAAGATACCCAGGGAGATAAAGACGCTGGGAGTATTGGGGAACCAACGAAGGTAAAAACCAATAAAGACAAAGTAGGCAAAAATCAAAAGAAAGTGGATGGCCGTTGCCTTGAAGAGGGATTTATTATTTTTCTTTGGGAAGAATTGTTCTCCCAAAAGAGAGACAAGTCCAAAGCCTCCATAGAGGAGAGTTTGGATGATTTTTACAAAAACTGGAGAGGGGTGGGATGCCATAAAGGCTGGAGTCCCGATAAAAACTTGGCCATAGATTAAGCTAAAAAGACATTCCATTAAGCTTCCAATCCCCACACCCAGGACAAAGGCTGGAATTATTTTTCGTAGAGTTTTCATACATACCTCCTAAAGCCCAAGGGCTTCTTTAAAATTTTTTAGACTTCTTCTGGAAACATAGGTTACTTGACCATTTTTTAATTCCAAGGCAATGGTTCCGGAAAAGGATAAGTCCAAGCTCTTGACATAGTCCAGGTTGACAATTTCTGACCGGGATATTTTAATGAATTGCTTTTTTGGCAGCCGGTCTTCTAATTGGTAAAGGCGTAGGCGGGTGGTGTAGGTATTGTTCATTGTATCTAGATAGATCTTGTTGTCCAGTCCATAAAAGCGGAGGATGTCCCTGTAGGCTAGAATTTCAACATCGTCGCCAGAAAAGGCTGTAATCTTGTCTTGGGGGTGACCCAGGACCTGGTCCTTGATCCAATCTATTTCCTTGGAATAGGTCTTGGCATAAATTTTTACAGTGGTTTCTTCGTACTGGTCATCAATAAAGATTTCGACATTCATAAGAGCCTCCCTTCAAGTATTATTCTAGCAGGAAGGGACCGGATTTCCAGCCCTTTCTGGTAAGCGGTTGTTTTTCTAAGGGGAACGGTCTTGAAAAAGGAAATCCCCCAATGATAGGATAAAAAAAGAAGCCATGGAAACTCTATCCATGGCTCTTTTTCCTTGCTAAAGGACCTTAAAAGCGGTTTTCGTGAATTTTTTCGTCAATGGGGAATTCCTTCCGGGTCCGGACTCTTTCATCCTTTTTCCCAATGGAAAGAATACCCAGGGCGCCATAATTGTCGGGGATATTAAAATAGTCCCGGACATAAGCTTCGGCATCTTCATTCTTGTCCGTGGTATTGTCGTGGAATGGGAGATAGCCGGCTTGGTAGCCTTCCTCTTGGACCAAAAGGTCTAGGTAGGCCGTAGTCATGGCAGCTTCTTGAACCCAATACTTGCAGACATCCTTGTTGGCAACAATTAAAACAGCCAGGGGGGCGTCGGCCAAGTGCTTGGCACCAAAGCGGTCCATGGCAGCCAGGTAGGCAAAATCTTCCTTTTCACTGACCACAATAAATTCCACAGGGTGGGCATTGGCATTGGATGGAGCCATGGAGGCGTACATCAAAAGTTCCTTTAGTGTTTCCAGGGGCATTTTTTCATCGGTGAAACGGCGAACCGTTCTACGCTTTATAATGGTATCTTTAAGCATTTAATCCCTTCCTTTCCTGGTACTTATACCCAGATTTGATAATAAATATCCAAAACTTAAAAATCTTAAGTTAAAGAACAGGTTCTTTTCACAAAAACTTCATATTTAAAAGCTATCATGAAGACAATAAAGAAAGGAAGGAGAAAAAATGGACCGAGAACCATTAAAAAACCAAGACTATTATGACCTGGAGGCAGCAGCCTACAGGCAAAGAAAAAAAGATAAAAAGAAACAAAGACGAGGGACCATTGCCTTGGCCCTGGTTTGCTCCCTAGTAGGGGGCCTGGTAGGGGCAGGACTTATGAATGCCCTAAGACCCCCAGCCATGACCGGAACTAGTCCAGCTCCTGGACAAAAAATTCAAATCCAGGCTTCCGATGATGCCAGTATTGGCCAGGCAGTAGCGGCCAAGGCCATGGATTCAGTGGTGGGAATTACCACAGAAAGTGTCCAAAACACCTTTTTCGGTCCCATGGCTGTCAAGGGGTCGGGATCTGGTTTTATCGTAGATAAAAAGGGCTATATCGTAACCAATGCCCATGTAGTGGCCAACCGGACCAAAAATACCGTTACGGCTCTTTTTAATGATGGATCCCAAGAGGAGGCCCAAGTCCTATGGGAGGATCCCAGCTTGGACCTGGCTATCTTAAAGGTCAATGCCAAGAAAGACCTTTCTCCTGTAGACCTGGGGGATTCTGACAAGATCGCCATTGGAGAACCAGCCATTGCCATTGGAAACCCCCTGGGTCTGGACCTACAAAGGTCTGTGACCAAGGGAATCATTTCAGGCTTGAACCGGTCTGTAGGGTCTGGCCAAGGCAACTATATTGATGGCTTAATTCAAACCGACGCCTCCATTAATGAAGGAAACTCCGGTGGACCCCTCTTTAATAGCCAAGGCCAAGTCATTGGGATCAACACAGCCAAGATTTCCTCGGCAGAAGGTCTGGGCTTCTCCATTCCCATCAACACCCTAAAGCCCATTCTTGACCAAGTCATCCAAACAGGCAGCTTTAAAAGTGTCAGCTTAGGCGTTGTGGTAGCCAATCCTGAAACGGTGGAAGACCACTACCGGGTCAAGCTGGGAGTCAAGGAAGGAGCCTTTGTCATGGATGTCTATCCTGGTGGAGCAGCAGCTGAGGCCGGCCTAAGACAAGGAGATATCATCACCCAATTGGGAGACCAGGCCATTAAAGATACCAATAGCCTGAAAAAACTGATGTATTCCTACAAGTTAGGGGACAAGGTTAAAATTAAGTATATCCGTAATAAAAAAGAAAGGGAGGCAGAAGTGACCTTCCAAGAAAGTCAAGACCTTCAAAAAAGGACTAAAAGCCAAGACCAGGGACAAGACCAAGTACCGAACTTTGGCGGATCCTTTTTTGGCCAATAAAAAAACCGACTCCAAAAGGAGCCGGTATGGAAAGAGACCCAAAAGGGTCTCTTTTTCTTATTCAAAATACCAGATAATACGGTTGTCCTTGTCTGTCCGGGGGTATAGGCGGTAGTTGCCATTATTCCAAAATTTATCAATATCTTTTTTACTATACCTTCCCTTGAAGTAGTTATAAAACTCATCATAACTTCTAAAGTAATCTCTATAGTCATAATACCAACCATAGCCTTGATTCCATAGATCATCAATCTCTTTATTGCTGTAACCCCGGTCCTTGTAGTAGCGGTAGAAGTCCCGGTAGTCTGTATAGGAGCGGTTGCTAGGGAAGAAGTTTAAGGGGTCTTTTCCATTGTTCCAAAAATGGAGGATTTGGTCATTTGAATAGCCCCGGCCCTTGTAGTAGTTGTAAAAATCGTCGTAGTTGGCAGAGTTACGATACCAATAGGAATAGCGGCCAGCTTCCTTGTTCCAAAGGTCTTCAACTTGCTTTTCACTATAGCCTAGACCTCGATAGTAGCGGTAAAAGTCATTGTAGCTGGTCCAATTGGCCCAATAAGATCCAGTCCTTTGGTCAATCTTATCTGGATTGCGGTAACCCCGGTCCCAAAGGTCCTTGACTTGGTCCAGACTGTAGCCCTTGGTTAGCATCTTGTCTTTGAAGATATTGTAGTCGCTAGCATCTAGGGCATAGCCAAACTTGTCCTTACTTGTAGTGGTTTGACTGCTGGTAGTTGGAGAGGGGACATATTGACTTCCCAACTTATCATTGGCAGCCTTTAAGACAACAGAAAATTCAGCCCGGGTTAAAAATCCAGCGGGGTCAAATTCCCTGTTGGGTTTTCCCACCATGATGCCCTTTTGGACAAGGGCTCCAACTTCTCCAGGATTCCGGATAAGGTCCCTGTCGGAAAAGTCTCTAGCTGCATCGGGTTGGGCAGAAAGATTGTAGACCTTGGCTAGGATTCTTGCAGCCTCATCCCGGCTAATGGCAGACATGGCTTGGAGGGTTCCGGTATAGTCGGAAATGTAGCCAAAGGCCACAGCCTTACGGACATCCTCATAAAACCACATGTTGGGTGTTACGTCGGTAAAGTGGATGTCGGCCTTACGGGTCAAGCCAAAGTATTGGTTGACCATCCGGTAAAATTCACCCTTGGAGATGGTAGCATCTGGAGAGAAATGGTTGGCATTGACTCCGGAAACAATTCCCTTATCATAGGCCCAGACAATTTGATCCTTGGCCCAATGGTGGTCCACATCATGGAAGGGGTGGGCCAAAACCGGGCTCACTAGACCCAAGACAAGACAGGATGTCAATGGAATTAAGTATTTTTTACGAAGAGTTTTCATTATTTTTCCTCCTGTGTTTATTTGTGATTTGCTTTCTGTTTAATATATACCACAGGAGAAGTCTTTTAAGCAAAAAAATATTTTTTACAATGATAGTTATTATCTTGACATTAGTTTACAAATTCTATACAATATCCACATACAAGTAAATAGTGCTGTATTTTGGAGTTTAGAACCAAATTGAATGAGGGGAAATAGGTGCAAGTCCTATGCGGTCCCGCCACTGTAAAGCCAGGCTACCTCTACAGTATTGGAATTTAAGCGAGTGACTTAAGAATGGAAGGAAGTATGGAGATTCTAGGTCTACATACTTTTTTTTATTAAAGAAGGGAATGGTTTAGCCTGATAAACTCCAAAATCACAAACCAGAAAAGGAGAATGTGATGAAAAAGAAAACCCAAAGACTCTTGGCAATTCTTTGCCTATTTGCCCTAGCCCTAGGCTTAAGTGCTTGTGGCAAGGGAGGAGCAGGTGGAGATGCAGCGTCCAATGACACTCTAACTATCCCCTTCAACGAGGACCCAGTAGGAGATTTAAACCCACATATGTACCTACCCAGCCAATTCGTAACCCAAGATATGGTTTATGAAGGCTTGGTATACTATGGAGAAGGCGGAGAAATCAAACCCTCCCTGGCAGAATCCTGGGATATTTCAGAAGATGGAAAGACCTATACCTTCCATTTAAGAAAGGGTGTTAAGTTCTCAGATGGATCTGACTTCAACGCACAAAACGTTGAAAAGAACTTCAAGACCATCTTTTCTGAAGAAAACAAGCCTAACCACAACTGGTTTACCTTCACCAACTACCTGGATACCTTCAAGGCAGTAGACGACTACACCTTTGAATTAACCCTAAGCAAGCCCTATTCAGCAGCTCTTTATGACCTGGCTATGATTCGCCCCATCCGTATGTTAGGGGATGCAGGCTTCCCAGATGATGGAGATACTGCCAAGGGAATCAAGGCTCCTATCGGAACCGGTCCTTGGGTTTTAAAAGACCACAAAGATAACGAATATGCAACTTTTGTACAAAACGAATACTACTGGGGTGAAAAACCTGGCGTAAAAGAAGTAACCATTAAGGCCATTCCTGATGCAGAAACCACAGCCTTGGAATTTGAAGCAGGAAACCTGGATATGGTATATGGAAACGGCTTAATCAGCCTAGACCGTTTCACCACTTACAAAAATGATGACAAGTATGTAGCTGAAAGCTCTGACCCAATGTCCACTCGGCTGATCCTATTCAACACATCTAGAGGTCCCCTAAAAGACCTTGCTGTTCGTAAGGCCTTAAGTCATGCCGTTGACAAGGAAAGTGTTTCTAAAAACATCTTTGGCGGAGTTGAACAACCAGCCGACACCCTTTTTGCTAAGAACGTACCAAATACCGATGTTCCAGTAGAAATTTACGACTACAAGCTAGAAGAAGCAGAAAAACTCCTAGACCAAGCCGGTTGGGTCAAAGGATCCGATGGAATTCGGGAAAAAGATGGTCAAAAATTAAAACTTGTCTTCCCCTTTGTTGCAAGTAAAAACAGCGACAAGAGCCTGGCAGAATATGTCCAAGGTGAATGGAAAAAACTTGGTGTAGACGTTGAACTCAATGCTCTGGAAGAAAAAACCCACTGGTCCAATGCAGCCAAGGGTGACTTTGACCTTATGGTAAACTACACCTGGGGTGCTCCATGGGATCCCCATGCCGTCCTACAAGCCATGACTGTTGAATCTGAAAATGGAAGCCCTGACAATGCAGCTCAAAAGGGTCTACCCATGAGAGATAAACTCCATGACACCATCAACAAGCTTTTGGTAGAACCGGACCAAAACAAGATGAAGGAAGACTATGCTTACGTTTTAAAAACTTTAAACGAACAAGCAGTTTATATTCCCGTCACCTACCAAGCTCTTACTTGCGTCTACCGGGCCGGCGAATTGGAAAATGTTAAATTCATGCCTGAAGAAAACCGCCTCCCCGTTTTTTCAACAAGTAAAGCTCATGATAACAAGTAAGTCAAAAGGGATAGTGGAAACTATCCCTTTTCTTTTATTTAAAGGGAGTCAACTATGTCTCTAATGAAGAAAAATCCCCTGGCCAAGGGCCTGGGAAAAATCATCTTATTCTTTTTAACCCTGGTAGTGATTTCTATCTTTACCTTTGTCTTGGTCAAGATACAACCGGGAGACCCAGCAGCCAACTATCTTAGAACCATCCACGTAGGGATTAATGATGAAAGTTTGGCTCGGGCCAGGACCTATTTAAACCTGGACAAGCCGGTAACCAAGCAATACACCATGTGGCTGGGCAAGGCCGTCAAGGGAGACCTGGGCAATTCCTATGTCAAAAAATGGCCCGTCCTCCACGTTATGGCCAATGCCACCATCCCCACCCTGCAATTGGGGGCGGTGTCCTTTGTCCTTCTTTTAATTTTTTCCAGTCTGGGAGGCTTTTTAGCCGCCATCTACAATAAAAGCTGGGTGGACAAGCTGGTCCAAGGCCTGTCCTTCCTCTTTGTATCCATTCCTGTCTTTTGGCTGGGCTACATGCTGATTTTATTTTTTTCAGTTAAACTACAAATTTTACCCAGCTCAGGTCGGGGAGGCTTTGCCAACTACATCCTGCCGGCCATTTGCTTGAACCTGCCCCTGGTGGGCCAAACCAGTCTATTTATCCGCAATGTCCTCTTGGAAGAAATGGCCAAGCCCCATGTGGAAAATGCCCTGGTTCGGGGAGTGGATAGAAAGTATATCCTAAAAAACCACCTCTTGAACAACATAAAAATCCCTCTTATGACGGTCTTATCGTCCAATATCATGTATGTTATTTCAGGAAGTGTCTTAATTGAAGAGGTCTTTGCCTGGCCCGGACTGGGTCGGATGTTTGTAGGGGCCGTTCGGACTTCGGACCTACCCTTGATCCAAGGGTCCCTTCTTCTTTTTGGTCTCATGGCCATCATCCTAAATGGAGGCACCCAAAGCCTGATCTACTTTATTAACCCGAGAACGAGACTGGGAGGTAAGGAATGAAAAAACCAATTCTTTTTTATATAGCTCTATCCATGGCCCTGACCCTGGTCTTTATTGCCATCTTCGCCAAATATCTGGCCCCCTACAATCCTGAATTTGTAGAACTATCAGCCAAGCTTCAACTGCCTGGACCGGACCATTGGTTGGGAACAGACCACATGGGTCGGGACGTTTTTTCCAGACTGGTAACTGGGACCCAGCTGTCCCTAAGTATTGCCGGAATCGTGACCTTGATTAACTTGTGCATTGGCGTTCCCTTGGGGCTCATGGTGGGCTGGGCCGGTGGAGGCGTAGAAAAAACTTTCACCTGGTTAACCAACATCGTTTTGGCCTTTCCTCCCTTCCTCTTGTCCATGGCCTTTGCAGGAATTTTGGGCCAAGGACTGGGTAACATCATCATTGCTGTTTCGTCTGTCGGCTGGGTTCCCTATGCCCGGGTCATTCGGAACATGGTGGTTTTAATGAAGGACCAAGAATACGTCTTGGGAGCTAAAACCATGGGGGCACCTGTACCCTATATCCTTAGAGTTCACATCCTGCCCTTTGTCTTTAAACCCATTTTAATTATGGCCTTGATGAGTATTGGAGAAGTGGTCATGATGATTTCCGGATTTTCCTTCCTGGGCATTGGGGTCCAACCCAATGTGTCCGAATGGGGCATGATGCTCAACGACGCCAAGTCCTATATCCGGTCCATTCCAGGCCTGGCCATCTATCCAGGTATGGCTATTTTAATTACAGTCGTGACCTTTAACCTCTTAGGTGAATACCTAAAGAAACAAGAAAGGGTTGACCTATGGAGAGACTAATTGTCAAGGACCTGACCCTAGAAATCAAGGATAGGGTCCTCTTAAACCATTTAAATTTTGAATTAGAAGCCCACGAATCCTTGGGCATTGTAGGGGAAAGCGGCAGCGGTAAGACCCTCTTTTCTAGGCTCTTAATCGGCCGAAAACCCCAAGGAGCAGACATTCAAGGAGAATTGACCTATCGGGATTGGGATATTTTAAAATTAAAGGAAAAAGACTGGCAAGAAATCCGGGGACGGAAAATTGCCTACATTGCCCAAAACCCCCATGGCCTCTTTAATGAAATGCAAACCATAGAGTCCCATGGACTGGAAGTTCTAACCAGCCTTTTAAAAATATCAAAAGACCAGGCCCGGGAGAAGTTCGTCCAAGCCATGGAAGACTTCAACTTGGAAAACAGCCGGGACCTTTTGAAAAAATACCCCTTCCAACTCAGTGGAGGGATGCTCCAAAGGGTTATGCTGGCCATGATGATGGAATTAAACCCCTACATGGTCATTGCCGATGAACCCACCTCAGCCCTGGACAGTTGGAATGCAGAAAATGTAGCCGACCTCTTGAGAATTTGCAAGAGCAAGGGGACCCAACTTTTGGTCATCACCCATGACTACCGGCTTCTCAAGGGCCTGGTAGACCGGATCGTCATCCTGAAAAAAGGCGACCTCATTGAAAGTGGTCCCTTGGAAGAAGTGTTAAAAAACCCCAAGAGCGAGTACGGAAAGGCCCTGCTGGCCCCTAGAACCTATAAGCGCTACCGAGATATACCAGAAAAGAGGGATTATGGATTTAAAGATTGAAAAACTAACAAAATCCTATAATGGAAGAACCGTTTTAAAATCGGTGGACCTGGAAGTGAAGGACTCTACCTGTCTGGGAATCATGGGAGAAAGCGGCAGTGGCAAGTCCACCCTGGGACGGTTGATTGTTGGATTGGAAAAACCCGACGGGGGACAAATCTACTTTGACGACAAAACTGTCAAAGAACGGACCCGTGTTGAAAGAAGACAGCTCCGTAAAAAGGTACAAGTGGTTTTTCAAAACGCCTATGGAGCCGTAAACCCCAACTTTACCATGAGAATGGTCATGGAAGAACCCTTTAAATTCATGGACCAAAAGCTGGACAAAAAAGACCAGGAGGAAAAAATCAGAAAGACCCTGGACCAAGTGGGCCTGGGCCACCTCAACCTAGAGGAAAATGCTCGAAGACTCAGCGGGGGTCAAGTTCAAAGACTCTGCATCGCCCGGGCCCTGATCCAAGAGCCGGAGATCCTCCTTTTGGACGAAGCCCTAAGTGGCTTGGACTACCTGGTTCAAAAACAACTCCTCCAACTCCTGGCCCATATCAAGGAAAGGCACAATTTAAGCTACCTCTTTATCGTCCATGACTTCCTACTGGCCTATGGCCTTTGCGACCAAGTCATTATCATGGACCAAGGAGAAATCGTCGACCGCTTGGACATCCAAGAAGGTCACGAAATTAAAAAACCCACCCACCCCATGTCCGTCAAACTTTTGGGAGACTTCTTCAAACAAGGAAGAGATAG
Source organism: Urinicoccus massiliensis (assembly GCF_900120405.1). Taxonomy (GTDB): domain Bacteria; phylum Bacillota; class Clostridia; order Tissierellales; family Peptoniphilaceae; genus Urinicoccus; species Urinicoccus massiliensis. The sequence goes on from NZ_LT635493.1 coordinate 1,044,721, forward strand.
TAATTCCAAGTGATATTTGATATAATAAATAAAAAAACGAGGAGGTTTTTTTATGGATGATGGTGGGGGGGTTAGTCTACCACTCTTAATCATAATTATTTTAACAATTGTAAATGGTCTTTTTTCTGCAGCAGAGATGGCGTTGATTTCGTCCAACAAGGGAAAAATACAAGAAAAAGAAGAAGACGGGTCCAGGAAGGCCCGCCTGCTCTTAAAGGTAACCAGCAAGCAAAAACAATTTTTGTCCACCATCCAGGTAGGGATTGTCCTGACAGGCTTTTATGCAGCCGGCCTAGCCGCCAAGGACCTGGCCCCCTATATGGCCCGCCATTGGGGATTGCATTCCGGCCTGGCCTTTGTCCTGGTGATTTTTGTCCTGTCCTTTTTCTCCATCCTCTTTGGGGAATTAATTCCCAAGCGGATTGCCTTGAGAGCACCGGAAAAAGTAGGCCTAAGCCTGGTATCCTTTATTGAAATTTTCCGGATTATCAGCCTACCCTTTGTGGGCCTCCTATCTATCCTAACAGGATTTTTCCTCAAGATTACAGGGAACTATTCCGACGATGTGGAAGAGCAAATTTCCGAAGAAGAATTGAAATCCTACATCCGGGTGGGGAAAGAGCAAGGTGTTATCAACCTGTCCGGGGAAGAAATGATGGTTTCCATTATGGACTTTGACGACATCAAGGCCTATGAAATCATGACCCCCAGGACAGACCTCTACATGATTGATTATGACGAATTTACCACAGATACCATTTCAGAGATGCTGAAAACCGGCTATTCCAGAGCCCCAGTCTACCAGGAAGACACAGACAACATCATTGGCACCATCTACATCAAGGACATTTTTGTGGAATACGCCAAGAGCCAGTACAAGACCATCAACATCGACAAGATCCTGAAAGAACCCTACTTCGTTCCCGAAAGTAAAAATGTGGACCGGCTCCTAAAAGAGCTTCAATCCACCAAAAACTACATCGCCATTTTAATTGACGAGTACGGGGGATTTTCCGGCATGGTCACCATGGAAGACATTGTGGAAGAAATCGTGGGAGACATTGAAGACGAGTACGACACCGTAGACCAGGGTATTGAGCAAATCAATGCCCATACCTACATCATCGACGGGTCCATGGACCTGGACGACATTAATGACGCCATCCACACCGACTTTGCCTCGGAAAACCACGAAACCCTGTCGGGGCTTACCATTGAACTTCTGGGCTTTATCCCGGATAAAGATGACAAGCAGCCCCACCAGGTCATCTATAAGAACCAAAACATCCTAACGATTTTAAGCGTCAAGGACAAGAGAATCGAAAAAGTTCAAGTGGAATGCTTGGACCAAGCTAAGCACTAGGGAACTAGTGCTTATTTTTATTGATGACTTTAGTCAGTTGAGCACGCGAAGCGTGCGAAACAAAAAACTACCCGCTATGCGGGTAGGCAACAAAAGGTTATACCAAAAAATCACCTCAGCATTATAATAGAGTTGTTCAGACCTAAAATAATGAAGAGGTGACTTAAATGGCTCAAAAGGCAAATTCATTATCACACACAAAGTGGATGTGTAAATATCATATTGTCTTTACACCAAAGTATAGACGAAAAATAGTATTTAATCAATACCGAGATAGTTTGGGAGAAATATTTAGGACATTTAATGCCAGATCATGTGCATATGTTAGTTAGTATTCCCCCAAAAATATCAGTGTCAAGTTTCATGGGATACTTGAAAGGAAAAAGTGCACTAATGATGTTTGACAAGCATGCAAACCTAAAATACAAATTTGGAAACAGACATTTTTGGGCAGAGGGATATTATGTAAGTACGGTAGGATTGAATGAGCAAACAATAGCAAAGTATATAAGAGAGCAAGAGCAACACGACATAGCAATGGATAAATTAAGTGTAAAAGAATACGAAGATCCATTCAAAAGAAGATGAAGTAAAGCCCTTTCAGGGCTAGCTAAAGAGGCAAAAACAATAAGGTTTGAACAAAGTGAAAACCAGCGCCTTGAGACGCTGGTTGGTATTACTCGGGCTTATAGCCCGTGATCAAACCACCCGTTTGACGGGTGGTTATGATGAGAAAATGGGAAGAATAGAAAAAAGATACACTATAAACTTTTGTCTATATTTCGAACGAATTTTTCAAAAACCAGTCCCATTTTAAAAGTATATGTGCTATAATAAACTCAAGTGAATAAAAGGATAGCTAATAAAATGGTTTGCCTAGCAATGAAAAGAGAATTGTGTGGAAATCACAAACGGTCCGGCCACTGTAAACGAGGAGCCTTACTAACCACTGAGAAATTGGGAAGGGAAGTAAATGATGCGATGATTCGTAAGTCAGGAGAACTGCCATTTTATTTGTGTGATACCTTCTTGGACTAGGGTGTGCATATAAGCAATAAACAATTTAGAATTCAACACAGGAGCCTGTGTGTAAAGCCCTAAGCAAGTTTTTTTGCCTAGGGTTTTTTTGTGCTTAACGCCCAAAAATTTAGCTGGAGGTGAGGAGCGGGTGAAAAAAACCAAAGAAGAAGTAAGCGAAAGAGAAAACAAGCTGCTAAATTTAATTCGGCAGACCAGTTTCGGAGAAGTAAAGATCATCATCCAAGATGGAGAACCCATTCGGGTGGAAGAAGTGAAAAAGTCCATAAAACTTTAATGTACATATATTGACCGGACAACCGGAGATATAGGGATAGAATTCCTATGTCTCCGGTTGTTTTTATGAGAAAGGAGAAAAAATGAAGAAAAAAATACTAGCCAGCCTGCTGGCAGGGATTATCTTAGCAACATCCATCTTGCCTACAGCCAGCTTTGCCCAGGAAGACCTGGGAATGGAAAGGACCCAAGTTCAAGAAACAAGCCAGGAAGATAAGGGGCCGGTTTCCAAAGACTTAGCCCAATTACGTTTTTTTGTAGATGGAAAAGAATATTTTCTTAGGTACCCCTTCCGAAGAGATGAAAAAGAGTATCGGATAGCCCTACCCGCTGGGACCAAAGAAGTGACCATTCGAGCGATTCCTGCCGATGCTAGGGCCAAAGTTTGGTTAGGAGCAGGAGAAGACGCAAAGGAAATTCAAGGAGACTATGTCTACAAGTTAAAGGACACAAATCCTTCAAAAGCTGAAGGCTATAGAAATAAATTTACAAACTTTGCCAATATCTATGTTTCAAAGGACAAACCAGATGAACAAGAAAAAAAATATATAATTGCCCTTGATGTCGCAGGAGACCCAGACCCTGTCATCACTGGAGTCAAAAGTCACTATGTCTTCAAACGCTTTGAAAAAGTCACCCGGGAAGACCTATTAAAGGGTGTGAAAGCCTATGACGAAGAAGAAGACATTACTTCTGAAATAACCATTGGGGAAGCTAAAAATTGGAAAGACGGCCAGTTTGACACCCAATATCTAACACCGAGCCCCCAATATCTTCGCTTTAAAGTCTCGACCCGAAGAGGACAAACCGCCTATATTGATACCAAATATTCCGTAGTGAAGGAAGGGGATGAAAAAGACCAAGTCGCTCCCGTCCTTTTCATTCCAAATAAAACTGTAACCTGCTATGAAGGGGATGTTTTCACTAAAGAAGACCTCTTAAAAGGCATAACCGCTTATGATGACGTGGATAAGGATTTAACAGACCAAATCCAAGTAGAACCTGAAATTTTAAAAATTGAAAATGTGGATTACTACCCCCAAGGGACTCTTCAAAATTTTTTTGTTACTTATACAGTTCAAGATAAGGCAGGAAACAAAACAAGCGAAAGAGTTATTTATGAAGCAAAAAAAACCTGGGGAGGTCTTGACCAAGAGGTAAAAAAGCAAAAGATTCAAGACCTATTAGAAAAAATAGCTCCTTCTTATTATGGAACAGGAGGGGGAGGTCAAGAAGACTGGGATGTTGTCAACCTGGCCATTTATGGTCAAAATTTTATAAATACGTCAAAGCTTTTAACCAGTGCCCAAGACCTAATTAAAAAGCCAAATTCAGGGACAGACTATGAACGAACGATTTTGGCTTTGACCGCAGCGGGCTTTGATGTCCAAAATTTTAAAACAAAAGAAGGGAAAAAGGTTAATTTAATTGAAAGCCTGGCAAATTATAAGGCTATGGAAGCTGAAAGGACAACCACTAATAATTATATCTTTGCCCTCTTGGCCTATGATTCTGGCAACTATAAGCTGCCAAAGGATGCTCGGTGGACTAGGGAGCGTTTAATCCGGCTCCTTCTGGACCGTCAATTGCCCTATGGGGGTTGGGATCTTTACAATCCCGGAAATAATTTAGGACCAGACACCACCGCCATGGCCATTCAAGCCTTGGCCCCCTATAAAGACCAAGCAGAGGTAAAAAAAGCCATAGACAAGGCTCTAGATACCCTGTCAAGCTACCGGTCCAAGGACTTTGGCTACTATAGTGCTCAAAATGTAGAGACTTCAGAAACAACAGCCCAAGTCTTACTGGCCTTGGTTTCTATGGGAATTGATCCAAAAGATGACCCGAGATTCTCCTACCATAAACAAGATGTAGTAGATGGCCTCTTGTCCTTTGTTACAGGGGACCAAGACTTTACCCACACAAAGGTTGCCCAAGGAGGTTATGCTGTAGGACCAAATTCCATGTCCACCCAACAAGCCTTCCAAGCCCTAGCCGCCTACCAAAACTTTAAGGAAAGAGGAGGTAAGGCTCCTTATTACCCCTTCCGCTTTAAAGATTTTAGTCAAGAAAAACCGGAAGATAACCCAAGTAAACCCGATAAGCCCATTGATCCTGATACTGTTGTTACCCTAAGAGATTTAGAAATTCTTTCCCTACCCTACAAAACCACCTATGAAGAAGGAGAAGAACCCAGCCTAGACGGGTTAAAGGTCCGGGCCAGTTATTCCGACGGGACTAGCAAAGTTCTGGACAATAGAGATTTGAATGTCTTTGATTTTTCCACCTCTTCCTGGAGCCCCAACCGTATTGTAACCATTGCCTATGGTGGACTCAAAACGACCTTTAGCATCCAGGTCAAGGAAAAAGAAGGGGCCCATAAAGACCAAGCCAACATCTTGGTTAAAGACCCCAAGGGGCGGACCTACTTCCCGGCCCAAAACCTATCCATTCGTCCTGGGGAAGATACTGCCTTTTCTCTCTTACAAAAAACCGGCTTAACCTATAAGTACAACTACCACAAGACCTATTCTGGAGTTTACGTATCCGCCATTGAAGGCCTGGCAGAATTTGATGGTGGACCAAACAGTGGTTGGATGTACCGGGTTAATGGTGTCTTTCCTAACCACTCTGCCTCCCTGCACAAGATTTATGCTGGAGACAAGGTAGAATGGCTCTACACTAGAGACTTGGGAAAAGATCTAGGAGCCAAAATAGAAGAAACAGATCATTACACCATTACTGTCCGCCATAACCAAGGGGGAACTGTTGCCCCCTCCGGGTCCATTCAAGTGAAAAAAAATCAAAACTTCACCCTAAGAATCCTCCCGGACAAGGGCTATGTCATTGACAGGGTCCTGGTTGACGGACAAGACCAGGGGAAAATAGAATCCTATTCCTTCTATTCCGTAGACAAGGACCACCGGGTAGATGTAAGCTTCGTCCAAGTAAAAGACGTGGAGACAAAAGAGCCTATAAGGTCAGAAAGTAAAACCTTGCGAGATATTCCCGGCCATTGGGCCCAAGGAGCCATGACCTATTGCCTAGACAAGGGCTATTTTGCCGGCAAGGGAGACGGAACCTTTGGAGCCAACGATCCCGTCAGCCGGGGAGACTTTGTTACCGTTCTAGGCCGTCGAAGAAAGGTTGTAGTAACAGCGGAAAAATCCTTTAAAGACGTAGATCCAAACACCTACTACGGCCCCTATGTAGCCTGGAGTAAAAAGCAAGGCCTAGTCGCAGGCTACCATGGAAACTTCCGACCCAAAGACTCCATGACTCGAGAAGAAATGGCAAAAGTCTTCCAAGAGTATTTAAAGGTAGAAAAGAAAGTAAGTAAAAGAGAAAAACGGACCTTTAAAGACCAAAAGAAGCTCTCCTCTTGGGCAAAGGAATCTGTCGACACCCTAACTTCACAAGGAATTCTAGTAGGAGACCAAAAGGGCAACTTCAACCCCAAACAAACCCTAACCCGGGCCCAAGTCGCCCAAGTCCTCTACCAAATCGACCGGCAATAAAAGCATTGTAAAATTTTGTAGGGGCGACCTAGTGTCGCCCGCAAGGACCAAAACAGAAAATGTAAGAATAAGGGAAAAGTCCGGTTTACAAAATGTAGGGGCGATCCTGTTTATGACCTAGCCCGATGAGAGCGAAGCTCGAATCGTAGGCAGGTTCACAGACAATTGCACCCAAATTAAAATTTGGGCAATTGGTTGTATAAGACCTACTATGGCTCCTTCGTCGCCAAGTTAGGTCTGGAAGATGCAGTCTCACACGGTGAACAAGGACCAAAGGGACGCAGTGAACCGATGTGTAGTTGTAAGTCGCCCGTAAGGACCAAATCAGAAAATATAACAATGAGGGAAAAACCGGTTTACAAAATGTAGGGGCGACCCTTGAAGCCCTAGCCCAAAATCTTCGATTTTGTGGCAGGTCTCATACAAAGAATCTCCAAGAGATGAACCTACAGTTCATCGATTGGAAAGATTCGTCTGTTGTGTCGCCCGTATTGGTAATCAGAATGTTTTTATACAGGGAATAATTCCAATACCCATAATCCCAAAATAAATATATTCGGGATTGTAAATGGGCTGGACAGGCCAGCCCCTACAAAACCATTCATCAGCCTATAGGGGCGACCTGGTGTCGCCCGAAAACACCAAATCAGAAAATATAAAAATGAGGGGAAAGGCCGGTTCATAAAATGTATGGGCGATTCTTGAAGGTCTAGCCCAAAATCTTCGATTTTGCATTGTAGGGGCGACCTGGTGTCGCCCATAAACACCAAAACAAAAATGCAACAATAAGGGAAAGCCAGTCAACAAAATGTAGGGGCGACCCTGTTTATGACCTAGCCCGATGAGAGCGAAGCTCGAATCGTAGGCAGGTTCACAGACAATTGCACCCAAATTAAAATTTGGGCAATTGGTTGTATAAGACCTACTATGGCTCCTTCGTCGCCAAGTTAGGTCTGGAAGATGCAGTCTCACACGGTGAACAAGGACCAAAGGGACGCAGTGAACCGATGTGTAGTTGTAAGTCGCCCATAAAGTAAAGACGCATATTGCCCTGCCAACGAGGAAAGACAGTAGATCTTCCTAACAAGGCTTATCCCCTAAATTAAAAAACAATCACAAACATCTTAACAAGCAAAAGAAAGGAGGTATCTTTATGGTTACATAGAAAAACCCATAAAGAGAAAAATTACAAGAATACCGTAGTAAAGGGGGTGGTTCCCTTGGACAGTTCAGAGAATGTCCGAGAGGACAAAAAAGAAAAATAGGTAAGATGATCACTGCTATTAAGAAATGAATAGCCAATAAAACCCTAGGAGGGATAAAGATGAACAAAAAATTTTGGAGTTATCTATTAGCTCTTGTCATGTTATTTTCAGTTGTTGCCATTCCAGGCCAAGCCCTGGCAAAAGACGCAGATATTAGCAAGGATGTAAAGAAATCTTATATCAAAGCAACAAGCACTTTAGGAAAAGCAGACTATACCACAATTACAACCTTTGGAGGGACTAGTAAAACAGGAAAAACCTATAAAAATGTTGTGCGAGGGAATATATACTATGCTGCCGAAAATGAAGCTGCCTTAAAAAACGTAAAAGTAAACCTAAAAGCACAAAAAAATTATGGTTTTACCTTAAATGGACAAACAGTTCAAGCTGGTGGAAATGCTGATTTTACCCTAGATTTAACTAAAACCAATGTGATTGAACTAAACATTCCTAAAACTGATAAAAAATTTGAAGAAGGCTCCTACACTATTTCAGGAGGAGTTAAAGGACAAACAGTGACTATTAATGTAGGACTAGACGTTTCCAATCCGCAAGCTTGGTTAGATGGGACCTATAAGCCTAAGATGGAAACTCCAGGTCATAAAGGACATAAGGATGAAGCAAAAGTAAGGAATGCTCTGGAAGGTTTTGCACAAGTAGGAGAAACGACAATTGTTGTACCCAAGGGAACTACAGCAACAGAAGTTTTCCGTAAATTTGGAGAAATTAACAAGGTAACGATGGAAGGCTTAGACCAAGGCTATATCCGTCGTATTAACAAGCAAGGCTTTGATCCTATTGGAGAATTTGATATTAACAACTATTCCGGATGGATGTATACAGTAAACTATGCTGTGGATAAAGATGCAAAGGTATTAGATTCTAGTAAATGGTTTATGCCAAATGTTGGCGTTGCAGGACAAACCTTTAATAAGAATGCTGCCATGAGGTGGAACTTTACCATGGCCTATGGTCAAGATATTGACGCTGGTTGGGGAGAACCTGGTGGTGGAGATATGCCTACTGCCCTAAGATCTTACCGTTTTGCCCCATCCATTGAAGACCTTGTTCCCCAATGGGCAAATTCTGGTAGAGTTTTAACACAAGCTAAATAAATTTGGAAGAATATTGCTGAAAGGAGGGAGAGGGGAGAACTTTCCCCTCTCTCTTTTTTCTTTTCTATAAAGGGAGAAAACAATGAGTAAAAACAGAAAATTAGCAGGGGCACTATCTGCTGTCCTTTTAATATCCTCCTTTCCTAGTTCCTTATTGGCTGTTAAAGAAATTGATAATTCACCAATTTATGCGGAAAAGGTAGGTGCAAATCATTCAAATGTGTTGCAAATGCAGGTTAAAAATACACCTATAGAAAAAAATGAAAAAACACTTTCAAGTCAAGAAAGAAGTAGTTCTGAAGTGCCAGAAGATGAAAATGTTATTCCGGACAAAACCTTGCAAAAGCTTATAAATGTATCGCTGGACAGAAAGGAAGACGAGAAAATAACAAAATCAGACTTGGCAGGGCTGACAGAGATTGCTTTTTATTGCTATGACGATGGAGATATTATACATGATTTAAAAGGTCTAGAAAATGCAAAAAATGTTACAGAGTTATTATTACATTATGATGGAACTGATATATCCTATTTAAAAGATTTAACAAAACTTGAAAGCTTACAAATATGGGGGCTAGAAAAGGGTCAAGAACAGAAAGATGACTTTGTTCAATCAGAGTTAACAGATATTTCCAGCTTAAAAAAACTAACGAATTTAACCATGTTATATATAAACAATACCAAGGTAAGTAACCTAACCCCTCTTAAGGACCTGACACTACTTGATAAAGTAAGTCTTCAGAATAATGAAATCACATCAGATGATTTAGTACCGTTGCAAAACCTTCCAAAAACAAAAAATGGTAGAACATATTTGTCTTTAGATGGAAACAAAATAGCAGATGGAAGAGAACTTAAAAAGCTTGATTTTTCAATTACTGCCTCTAAGCAAAGAATAACCATAAAACCAAAAAGTAATATTTTCGAAAATCCTTGCATAAATCTATGGGGAGAACGGTATGCATTAAACAATGAGCATTTAAGCGCGGTAACTACGGCTGAAGATTCATCTATTAATTTTGAGAACCAGAAATATAAAATTATAGGAGATATAGATAATTTACAAGAAATTAAAGTTGATTGGGGCGATAGGACAGGTGAGAGTCATGGAGGAACACTTACTATTGATTTAAGTGAGTTGTGGAAAAATGGAAAAGATAAAAACTTATCTAAAGCCAAAGAAGAAGCCAACAAAGCAATAGAAGGTTTGGCAAACTTAAGTGATGAAGAAAAAACAACTTATAAAGACAGAGTAACAAAAGCGGAAAAAACACAAGAAATAGAAAAAGCAGTAGAAGAAGCAAAAAAAGCAAATCAAGCCAAGCAAGAAAAACATCTTGTTAACATCCATGTGTCTGGCTATGCAGACAAGACCTATATTCAAAAACTCTACAATGCTGAGATTAAAATTGAGAATACGGATACAGATGGAGACTCAGGTAAAAAAGATGAAGGTTCAGCACTTGTATGGGAATTAGGTCCAGGGACCTATACCGTGAAGATTTCACATCCAGGTTTTCAAGGTCTGACTCAAGAAAATGTTCAGGTGGATAAAAATACCACAGACTTATATTTTAAACTACAAAAAAATGAGAATACAGACCAAGATGATAAGCACCAATATGCCCAACCCAGTATACAAAAAATTAGTTTGGTGGAATTTGGTAATCCAAAAAGAGTTTTAGGAAAAGGAAGCATTAATGGGAACTTAATTTCTTTTGTAGTGAAAGACAAACAAGACCGGGAACGGATTTTCAATAACAAAGCTACAATTAGAATTGATGAATCAACTAATATCCATGCCTATAACACCCTTAGTTATATTGTACCCTCTCGTTTTGAAACTAGTGATGGTGCAGACCCAGAAGGCGATTTAAGAGCTCTTTCTGGTTACGTTGATCAACCAATTAACTTTAATCCAGATGGCACCACTAGCCTCTTTATCAAGGGGAAGGGAGGAAAGGCTAGTGAGTATTCTATGGTGATTAAGTCCGATGATATAGAAAAACAACATGTTGTTCTGTTTGATATGGCAGCTGATAAGTCGAATTCACTAGGAGGGGTAGAACTTAAATATAAAGGTGAGAGACAAGGAGGAAAAGAATGTCAAGAACTGGTACAACTTGTGGAACATGGTTCGTGTTTTAAAGAACCATTTCAATGGATATCAGATAATTATCCTAAAATAAAAGCATCCTGGCCACAACATACTCTAGGTGAGTTTTTAGGTTGGTATGATGAGCGATATGGAGGAAAAAAGTATACGGAAGAAACTCCTATTGAGGAAGATACCGTTTTATACCCTCGCTTTGAAAGAACTAGCATGCCAACAGAATATAACGACCCATTTACTGTTTGGATCCCTGGGAATGTAGATGTTTTTAAGGCACCCCTAAAGGTTTCCTGGTCCGTTAATGGAACTGACTTTAAAGATTTTACTAGGCCAGAAGATGTGAAGGTAGAAAAGGGAGATACCCTATATTTAAAAATTGATGATAGTGCTAGTGAGTGGAAACTTTCTGGGATGGAGGCCCGGTATGGCCTTTTGAAATTGCCTATAGAAAAAGATGACCAAGGAGTTTACCACTTGAAACCCATTCCATCTCACGATCTAAGTGACTTATATCCAAAAAATTGTGTATATCTATCCTGGGTGAAGAGTGGAGATGAAGGAGAAGGGGCCTTTGATTTAAATAAGCAACATAACATCCATCTTTTACAAGAAGGAACAAAGGTTGAATTTACCAATATTCAGGAATCTACAGATGACAAAACTGAATTAGAACTATTGAGTAAATTCCAAGAAGGCCACACCATTCGTTTCCAAGTACAGGGGGAAGAAATTACAGAAGTCAATGCCCAAGACCAAGCTGATAAGCCAGTAAAGCTAAACAAAGACTCAGAAACAAAAGATGAAAAGACTGGTCTTATCACACGAAACTATTCCTTTGTTATGCCAGCAGATGATGTAGACCTTATCGTCAAAGGAACTTACCGAAAGAAGCTTTCTTTAAGAAGAATTGACTTTAATTTTAAGGACAGTCAAGGCAAGAAAGTCGGAAAAGATCAAATTAAATCCTTAACCATTACGGCTGGGGGAGAAACTTATACCTTCGATGATTTAAGTAAGGACACTAACATTCCTGTTAGTAACCTAGGCTACACCTATTTCTATACTGTGGTAACCAAGGATGGAGTCCTATACCAAGGAAAATTCACAAAAACGGCCAAGGAATTGGGAGATTCCTATACAATTGAATTAAAGGCAGAAAATCCAGGTAAGGAAAAAACTAAGAAAGACTTTGATAGTCTAGTAGCTACAGCAGAAGGGCTTATCAAGGATTCTAGCTACACTCAAGAGTCCAGAGATAAACTACAAGTAGCTCTTACATCTGCAAAACACCAAGGAAATCTTCAAGCCTACACGGAAGCCTGTAAGATTATCACTGATGCCATGAGTGGATTGAAAAAAGCAAATACACTTCCAGACAAAGAAAAAGCAAAAGAATCCTTAGAAGGCTTAATCCGTAGACTATCCAACCTCAAGAAGGCAGATTATGAATCCAAGGCATGGGATGCTTTTGACAAGGAAATGTATAAGGCCAAGGCCGTATTGAAGGATGCAAATTCTTCCGAAGATGCTCTAAATTCCGCTCGGATAGCCCTGACACAAGCCAAGGATGAATTGGACAAGCACAAGATTGTTCCTGAAGACATGACCAAGGCAGAAAAGAATCTAAGAGATTTAATCAAAACCATTGAAAGGCTGGAAGAAAAGAACTACACCAAGGAAACTTGGAAAGACTTAAAAGATACTTTAGACCAAGCAAAGGATGAATTAAACTATTCCAAACGGACAGAAAGGTCCCTAGAAAGAGCCTACGACAAGTTAAACAAGGCCTACAAGGACTTAAAACTTGCCGATAAGCTGGCCCAAGAAGCAGAAAAAATCAACCAAGGCCACAAGGTCCTGGTAAGAAATTCCAGCTATCAAAACATGACCGACATCAAGAGCCACTGGGCAAGAGACTTTATCAAATACTGCATGGACAGAGGCTACCTAGTCGGAACCTCCATTACAAACTTTAGCCCCGACCGTCCAACAACGAGAGCAGAATTTGTTACCGTTTTATCTCGTCTAGCAGGTATTAAGGAAGAAAACTACAAGAAGAACAAGTTTACCGACGTGCCAAAAGGCGTTTACTACGAAGCAGCCGTCAACTGGGCCCAAGAAAAGAAGATCGTGGAAGGAACCGGCAGCAGCAGGTTTGCTCCAGACCAAACCATGACAAGAGAAGAAATGGCCACCATCTTAGACCGCTACTTCCAAGCAACCAACAAGGCCTATGGAAACAGAGGAGCCCTATACTTTAAAGACCAAGGAGAAATGTCATCCTGGGCAGCAGACAGCGTAAAACGCATGACCCAAGCAGGCATCCTCCATGGAACCGATAGAAACACCTTTGAACCCAAATCCAGCTTTACAAGAGCAGAATTGGCAACGGTTATCTATCAATTGAATAAGTAAGTAGTAAAAAATACGAAGAGGAATTAAGGAGCATGAAGAGATTCTTGCTCCTTAATTTTTTTGTAAAAAAACTAGAAAAAAAGTCCTTAATTTTCCCTAAATTTAGGGGGAATTAAGGACTTTTTTCTTGACTTTACCAGACTGAAAATATATAATGAATTCATAATAAAGAATAAAGCTTTTATGTTGTTTCACTTGATGAAAACTAAGATGGAATTTGGTGTAAATCCAAAACGGTCCCGCCGCTGTAAGCCAGGAGTGGGCTATCGAAACCACTGATTTTTTCGGGAAGGGGATAGTCTGTTAGGATAGGTAAGTCAGAATACATGCATAAAAGATTGTGTAAGACGCGAGGAAACGTCCATTTACACCCTAGTATAACTGTGCAAATACGGGCATTGGTCAATCCAATGTCTTTTTTTATTGGAAAATTTGCTTGTTTCCGGGCCGGTAACGGCCTATTGCAGGAGCATAGATTCTTGGGTGAAGGCATCCCCCCTACTCTCTCAATGTTTTGATGCTTTCACCCCTCTCCATTTTGGAGTAAAAGAGCTTTTTTCAGAACCAAAATTCATAAATGAGCAGAAGGACGCTTGGATTTTCCAAGTGTCTTTCAATAGGAGGAAAAATTATGGAAGTTAAAAATGTTCTTGTCCAGTTGGAAAAGTGTACAGGCGGTCTTTTAGAGAATATTCCGGACAGGTCTGAGCCCTTGGATATCCACGTTAGCCACCAAGTGGGAATTCAACAATTGGAAGGGGGCACTGAGGTGGTTTACCAGCTCCATACTGAGGTGGGACCAAGACCCAGGTCTTTGTTTTATTTGCAAATTGACCAGAGCATCCATGTAGCTTTTACAGATCCGGTTTCTTTGGACCGGGTAAGGGAGATGGCCTATGACTTGGCTAGCCAAGGGGCGAATGCTTTAAGTTTGCTCATAGCGAATTTAACCAGGGAATTGATTGGGACGGCGATTATGGTTCCGCCTCAATTAAACCAGAGGGAATTTAAAGTGCTTTAGGGGATGGAGAGTGAATTTTACGGAATTTGACCTAGGCCTAGGACCTAGATTTTAAGAGGTAGTTATGAATGATTTTTTTAAGGACTACAACCCCTGGGGCCAGGGGGGATTTTTTCTTGGAATTGTGGCCTTTACCATGTTTCTTCGACATCCTGTGGTTCAAGTCTTCAGCTTGTTGGGGGCCTTGGTTTATAACTGGATCCAGGTGGGCTTTGGCAGGAGTTTAAAGACTTTTTATATGGCCTTGGGATCGGGGGTTTTTATTAGCATTTTAAACCCTCTTTTGGTCCACCAAGGGGCCACAATTTTAGCTTATTTTCCCAATGGGAATCCCTTGACCCTAGAATCTATTTTTTTTGGTCTGTCGGCCGGGGCCATGTTTACGTCAACCATCCTTTGGCTTGCTTGCCACAACCGGATTATGACTTCGGACCGCATTTTGTACTTATCAGCGGGGGTTTTCCCGTCTTTATCCTTGATTCTTTCTATGGTTTTACGTTTTGTCCCTCTTTATAAGGAAAGGATTAAGACCATTTATGCCTGTCGCTTGGGGATTGGGGAGGACTTGTCCCAGGGAAACTTGTGGCGGCGGTTTAAAAATGCCCTGAAGATTTTTTCGATTTTTGTCACCTGGTCTTTGGAGGCCAGTATTGAAACAGCGGACTCTATGAAGGCCAGGGGACACGGGCTTCCCGGCAGGACTCATTTTGCACTTTTTAAAATGGAAAGAAGGGACTGGGTCCTTCTTGGCCTTTTGGTCTTTTGTGCCTCGATTTGTATCTTGGCAGCCTACCGGAGGAAGTTTAAGTTGGTGATTTATCCCATGGTGAAAATTGCCAAATTGACGCCTTTTTCTATTTTTGCCTTTGGGGCCTTTATCTTGTTTGCCTTTATGCCTGTGTTTGTATCTCTTTTGGAGGAATATCGGTGGAAATACTTAAAGTAGAAAATTTTTCCTTTAAATATCCTGGGGAGGGACCCTGGATTTTAAACAATGTGGATTTTTCCCTAAAGGAGGGGGAGTTTGTTCTTTTGACGGGCCTGTCTGCTTCGGGAAAAACGACTCTTTTAAGGCAATGTAAAAAGCCTCTGGCTGCCTTTGGTGACAAAAAAGGGAGGATTTTTTTCCAGGGGAAGGAGTTGGACCAGCTGAGCTTAAGAGAGGATGCCCAGGGCATTGGTTTTGTCCAACAGGATCCTCAAAATCAAATTGTCACGGACAAGGTTTGGCATGAGTTGGCTTTTGGTTTGGAGTCACTGGGTTTGGACCAGGAGACTATGCGGCTTAGGGTTGGCGAGATTGCCAGTTTTTTTGGTATGGAGCCCTGGTTTTTAAAGAAGGTAAGGGACCTTTCTGGGGGGCAACTCCAGATGGTGAACCTGGCTTCTATTTTGTGCATGCAGCCAAAGTTGTTGCTCTTGGATGAACCTACGGCCATGCTGGACCCTATTGCTTCCTTGGAGTTTTTCCAGGGGCTAAACCGGGTTTGCCAAGAGCTGGGCATTACTGTCTTGGTGAGTGAGCACCGTCTGACGGAGCCCTATGCTCTGGCTAAGAGGATCTTGTTTTTACAGGATGGGAAAATTGCTTTTGATGGGGACCCCAGGTCTTTCGCTCAAGAAATGAAAAGCAATCCCCAGGCGATTTTAAAATCTCTTCCCAGTCCTGTGCAAATTTATGCGAAAAGTTCCTGGACGGACCAGGTTCCCCTAACGGTTGGGGAGGCCTTGAGAAGTCGGCCTAAAATAGAAAGAAGGGACTTAGAGGACCAAGACCGGGAAGGCTTTGTCGATGGTCCCAGTCTTTTATCCATGGAAAAGATTTATTTCCGCTATCAAAAGGAGGGGCCGGATGTTTTAAAGGGGGTGAATTTCGACTTAAAAAAGGGAGAAATTCATGCTATCCTGGGAGGAAATGGGGCAGGTAAGTCCAGCCTTTTAAAGGTCATAGCCGGGGTGGAGGAGGCCCATCGGGGAAAGATTTTTCATGAGGGAGTCCGACGTAAACCCGGGACAAGGCCAGAGGATTTGGCCCTGGTTCCCCAGCACCCCAAGGCCTTGTTTGTTTATAAAAGGGCTCGGGAGGAGTTGGAGGAAATGACCCAAGACCAGGAGGCCTTAAAAAAAGTCATTGAGGACTTTGACTTGGGCAGGATCCTGGACCACCACCCCTTTGATTTAAGTGGAGGGGAGATGGAACGCCTGGCCTTGGCTAAGATTTTTCTTAAAAGACCGAAAATTTTGCTTTTAGATGAGCCCACCAAGGGAATGGATGGGGATTTTAAGTTGAAGTTTAAGGGGCTTTTAAGGGACTATTTGCAAGAGGGGGGCAGTGTTTTAATGGTGAGCCATGATGTGGAATTTTGTGCTGAAACGGCCCATAGGTGTTCTTTGTTTTTTAATGGAGAGTGCATCAGTCAGGGTTCTCGCAGGGAATTTTTTTCGGGCAACCACTTCTATACTACGGCGGCCAATAAAATTTTTCGCAAGGAAAACCCCAATATTTTGACAGTTGAAGATGCAGTGGAAGCAATAAATTTTGATCAAGAAAGGGAAGGGATATGAAAAGAAAAATTACGGGACTCTTGGCTCTTAGCCTGATATTTTCTTTGACTGGTCAGGTCTTTGCCAGTTCAAGAGTCAACAAGGAAGTGGCTGAAACGGCCCAGTTTTTATACCAAACTGTAGACCAGCCAAACTTTGGAACCATAGCCGGAGAGTGGACGGTTTTATCTTTGGCAAGAAGTGGAGAAAAGCTACCGGATGGTTACCTAGACAACTACTACAAGAGGGTAGAGGCCCATGTTCAAGCTAAGAATGGGGACCTGTCAAAAAACAAGTTTACGGAATATTCCAGGATCATTTGTGCCCTAACAGCCATTGGGAAGGACCCCAGAAATGTTGCTGGCCATGACTTGGTGAAGCCCCTGTCTAATTTTAATAGTGTAATCAAGCAAGGATTAAATGGACCTATTTGGGCCCTAATTGCCCTGGATACCAAGGGCTATGACCTATCTCCTATTGAACCGGCTCAAGAGCAAAATTCCAGGGATCGGATGATTGGGGAAATTTTACGGAGGGAAGTTAAGGGTGGCGGTTGGAACCTGATGGGGGACAAGGCTGACCCGGACATGACGGCAATGGCTCTGTATGCTTTGGCTCCCTACAAGGGTCAAGCCAGGGTCAAGGGGGCCATCGATCGAGGGGTTCAAGCTCTTTCTGACATGCAACTCCCTACAGGGGGCTACACAACTATGGGAAATGAAAATTCAGAATCGTCAGCCCAAGCTATTATTGCCTTGACTAGCCTAGGGATTGATCCAGCCAAGGACTACCGTTTCGTTAAAAGTGATGCCAGTGGACAAAAGCATAGTCTGGTAGATGCTCTTTTAAGCTATAAGGCTCCAGGTGGTGGTTTTAAACACATCCACACAGAAAGTCAAGCCAATGGAATGGGAACAGACCAAGCCATGGAGGCGTTGGTTGCCCTGAAACGTTTTGAAGAAGGTAAGACGCCCTTGTTTAATATGAAGGATGTGGCCCTCCAAGGAGGCCAAGGTAGGGGAGGAAAAAGTCAAGAAGCCTTTACTGACCTGGAAGGAAACTGGGCCAAGGATTTAATCCTTCAAAGCAAGGGCTATGGAATTGCCAATGGAAGTGGGACCTTCCAACCAGGCAAGGCCATTACCCGGGGCGAATTCGCCGTGGGTCTTGTCCAAGGTTTAAACTTGGGCCAAAGACCGGGGAAGGCCTTTAAGGATGTGAAAGATACAGATTGGTATGCAGCGGACATCAAGATTGCCACGGCCCATGAAATTATCTTTGGCCGGGGAGATGGAAATTTTGATCCTAAGGCCACCATTACCCGGCAAGAAGCCTTCTCTATGTTGGCAAGGTCTCTTAACAAGGAAAAAGCTGACCTGGCCGTGCTAGACCAATTTAAGGACAAGAAGGACATTGCCTCATGGGCTCAAGAGGCCTGCTCTGTAATGGTGGGAAAAAACTTGGTTAAGGGCCGTCCGGAGGGGCTTGCTCCCAAGGCGGAAATTTCAAGAGCGGAAGCTGTTCAACTCATCCACCAAGTGGCGGGAGCTAAATAGAAAGAAGTTTTATTATTTAAGATTTATTTAAAAATAAAAGACTAGATTTATAAAAAAAGAAGTGGTATATTTAAACATTGGAAAGAGAGTTTAATGGCTACTTTTCATGTTAAGTTTGTTAAAGCAATTAAGACCCGGCAATTGGGTGAAATTGAAAAAAGATAAGAACCATTTCTAGTATTCGTTAAAAGCGAGCCTGGTTCTTATCCTTGAAAGAAGGAGAAAAAATGAAAAACACACAAAAACAAGCACTTGGACTAGCCTGTGTCCTTTTATTTTCCCTAACAGGACAAGTTTTTGCAGCAAGTGAAGCCAAGGAAGCTAAAAAAGATGCAACAAAAGTAGAAGCTCAAGCTCCTAAAAAAGAAGAAGTGAAAGAAGACGCTAAGGAAGAAGTTAAGAAAGACCTTAAGGAAGATACCAAAAAAGAAGAAGCCAAGGAAGAAGTTTTTAAGGACATCAAGGGCAACTGGGCTGAAAAGCTAATTGCAGAAAGCAAGGGCTATGGAATTGCCAATGAAAGCAAGGAATTCCAACCTGAAAAAGCCATTACTCGGGGCGAATTTGCCGTTGGTCTTGTTCAAGGTTTAAACCTGGGCCTGGGTCAAAGACAAAGCAAGGACTTCAAGGATGTGAAAGATACAGACTGGTATGCAGCAGACATCAACATTGCCACTGCCCATGAAATTATCTTTGGCCGTGGGGATGGAAACTTTGATCCTAATGCCACTATTACCCGTCAAGAAGCCTTCTCTATGTTGGCAAGAGCTCTTGATAAGCAAAAAGCTGACCTGGCTGTTTTAGATCAATTTAAAGATAATAAGGAAATTGACTCTTGGGCAAAAGAAGCTTGTGCCTTAATGGTAGAAAAGAAAGTCGTTAAGGGACGTCCTGAAGGCTTTGCTCCTAAAGCAGAAATTTCAAGAGCAGAAGCTGTTCAACTGATCCACCAACTGGCAGGGTTAAAATAAAATGAAGGCTTTTAACAACTTAACAAAAAAACAAAAGATCCTGGGGCTTGTTGTTCTAGGACTTTTGTTCATAATCACACTTTTTTACAATAGTGATTTCTTGCGACCTGCAGATAGACAGGCCGATGCAGAAAAGGTTAGTCAACTCCAAAAAAAGGAAAACGAGGACTTACAAAAATTAACAGGAAAAGAACCGGGAAAGATTAGCGGTTTTTCTATTTCAAGTAGTCAAGATTCGGCCACTCCTGGAAGCCAGGTTCAATTTGTTGGGGAATTTCAAGGGGAAGGGGATTATGACCGAAGCATTGCCTGGGCCATTGTCAGTCCCCATGGGGGAAAAACCCAAATTGATTCTCAGGGTTTATTGACCCTGGACCTTGAAGAAAGGGAAAGTCAGCTGACAATCGAAGCCAGTGTAGATAAGGGGGCCTTTAAGGACCAAAAGGTCATTCAAGTTCAGGGGATTCCTCCACTAGCCAACAAGCCTGCCAGCCAGGCAAAAAATAAGGCGGAATTAAAGGCCATTGCCCAGACGCAACAAGCCCAGGTGACTCCAGAGGAAAAGGCAAAAAAAGACCAAGAAGATAAAAAAGCCAAGCAGGCAGCTATCCTTGCAACCTCTAAGGGGAAAAAAGACCAATATCAAACAGCTCCGACACCAGCAGGCAAGCCCAAGCCGGTAGAACCCGGCAGCGTTGCCAAACAAGACCAGTTGGAAACCTGTACCCTATCCATCCAGTGCAAGACAATCTTGGATAATATGGACCGGTTTGACTTGGACAAGATTGATGTTTTACCAACAAATGGGATTATTTTGCCGGAAACCAGTGTGGAATTTCATCCCGGGGAATCTGTTTTTGATATTTTGGACCGGGAGACCAAGGCCAGGAAGATCCATATGGAATCTAATTTTACTCCGGCCTATAACTCTGCCTATATTATGGGGATTAACAACCTCTATGAATTTGATTGTGGGGAATTGTCTGGTTGGATGTACAAGGTCAACGGCTGGTTTCCAAATTATGGATGCTCAAGATATGAAGTCAAAGCAGGGGATAAAATTGAATGGCTTTACACCTGTGATTTAGGCCGGGATGTAGGAGATAACTCCATGGCCAAATAAGAAAGGAAGGGTTTAAAATGGAAATTGCAATTTATGGAAAGGGTGGAATAGGCAAGTCGACAGTATCTGCAAATATTTCAGCTTCCCTGGCCAAAAAGGGGAAGAGGGTCTTACAGCTTGGTTGTGATCCCAAGCATGATTCCACCCGACTTTTACTCCATGGTCGCGATTGCAAGACTGTTTTAGACTATATGCGGGAAGTGGGCCCCCTGGACTACCAACTGGCTGATGTGGTCCACCAGGGGATTTACTCCATTGACTGCGTAGAGGCCGGGGGACCGGAACCTGGTGTGGGCTGTGCCGGTCGAGGAATTCTATCTACCTTTGAGCTCTTGGAAAACTTGGGCCTGGACAGGAAGGACTATGACTTTGTCCTCTATGATGTTTTAGGGGATGTGGTTTGTGGGGGCTTTGCCGTCCCCCTAAGGGACCAGTATGCAGAAAAAGTCTATATTGTCACTTCCGGAGAATTTATGTCGATTTATGCAGCCAACAATATTTTACGGGGTCTGGCAAATTATAGTCAAAAGGGTCCCCGGGCCGGGGGTTTGATTTTTAATGAAAGGGGCTTTGAGGGAGAACTCCAAAGGGTGGAAAGATTTGCCCAAGCAGTGGGTCTACCCATTCTGGGAGAAATTCCAAGAGATCCGATTTTTGCCGCCTGTGAACGCCATGGCCAATGTGTGGTGGAGGGGGCTGAAGATTCTCCCGTGGCTTTGGAAATGGACCGGATTGCCGGTAAGATTTGGGACCAAAGTCGCCTATATCCGGCCAAGCCCCTGGGGGACCATGAATTGGAAGAGGTGGTTTTGGGCCACAAAATCCGCAAGGAAGTCCCCGAAGAAGCGGGAGGGCCCAAGGAGAAAAACCCCAGCCAGGGCCGGGGGACTTATTCCAAGGCCCTGGTCAAGCAAGAACCCCTCCACGGTTGCGCCTATAATGGGGCCATGAATATTGCCGTCCAAGTAAAGGACGCCATTATCATCAGCCATGGGCCTAGGTCTTGTGCCAACCTGTCCTACCAGGCCATTTCTTCCCTGGGTCGGAGGTCTCTTTTTGAAAAGAAAAAGATCCTTCCTGTCCAGGTCCACCCCAAAATCCTATCCTCGGAATTGGGGGAAGACGCCATGGTTTTTGGTGGCATCCGGGACCTGAGAAGGGTCCTCCAAGAAGCCCTGGAGAAAAAACCGGCCCTGGTGGTCTTGGTTACCACCTGTCCTTCGGGAATTATTGGAGACGATGTGGATGGGGTAAAGGATCTAGCAGGACCTGAAACATCTATCTTGGCCTTAAAAACCGATGGAAATTTATCCGGGGACTATATGCAGGGGATGATTTTGGCCTACCAGGAAATTGCAAAATTTTTGGTGGACCCCCAGGAAAAACCCGACCCCTACCTGGTAAACCTCTATGGAGAAAAACCCATTGCCAATGCCACCAGTGGGAATTTTAAAATTCTGGAGGACTGGTTGGGGGCCTTTGGGGCCAAGGTCCACTGCCGCTACTTAAATGAAACCTCTACAGGCTCTGTCCGGACCCTCCTAAGGGCGGGCCTCCACCTTCCGGCCTACCATGATTATATGAATACAATCCTGGAAAATTTTTTCAAAAAGACCTATGACCTGGACTTCTTTCCCCATGCCCTGCCCATTGGCTATGAAGAATCCATGGACTTTATCAAGGCCCTGGGCCGTTTTTACGGCAAGGAAGAAGTTTCGGAAAAAATCATAGCTCGGGAAAGGGAAAACTACCAAAGGCAGATGGACAAGTACCGGCCCTACCTCCAAGGGAAAAAACTCATGGTGGTGGCCTACAACAATAAGCTGACTTGGATTTTAAAAACAGCCCTGGATTTGGGCATGGACATTGTCAAGGTGGGGATGATTAACTTTTCCCAAGACGTCTATCCGGAAAATCCCTTTAAGGACAAGATCTTGGATTGGGAAGTGGACTATACGGCGGAAAAAAGACGACAGGATGTGAGCCGGCTTAAGCCAGACCTGGTTTTGGCCAACTACAACGGCCCCAACATGGACGATGCCCCCTACCACGATACCATTCAATTGACTCCAGAAGGGGGCTTCCAATCTGGAATTGCCTTGGCCAAGAGGTGGGTGACGATTTTCCAACAAAATGTACAAGAAGGGTGGAGGAAGGATGAAAAATACTTTAAAAAATATCAAGGCTGACAGTTTTTCCGGTTTGATCTTTGGCCTGGAAAGCCTCCGGGGAGGGATGACCCTCCTAAACGGCCCTACCGGTTGTAAGTTTTACCATTCAGCTGTGGTGGATGGGGCCCTCTTAAGGTCCGTTTCCTTTGACCCCCAATCCTATCCCCAGGAATTTTACTTTGGTCAAAGCCGGGTTCCCTGTACCTACTTAGATGCCAAGGACTATGTCTATGGCGTGGAAAAAAAGCTCCAAGACCTTTTGGAAGACATTCGAGACCGGAAGCCTGATTTTTTGGCTGTGGTGAATTCTCCGGGAGCAGCCCTCATTGGAGATGACTTGGAAAAAATCGCCAGCCGGGTTCCAGGCCTACCCTTGACGGTTTTTATTCCAACCCCTCTGTATTCTCAAGCCTTTGGAAAGGGTTTGAGTCAGGGCCTGGTGGCCCTCTTGGAAAAACTCCAACCGGCCCAGCTGCCTGTGGAAAAAAACCGGGTCAACCTCCTGGGCTTTTCTCTCCTCCAAAACCATGTTATGGGAAATATTGCCTGTCTGAAAGACCTCTTATCCAAGGCAGGACTGGAAGTAGGAACCTACTTTTTTGACCAGGGACTGGACCAAATCAAGGACTTGAGAAGGGCCAAGCTCAACCTTGTCCTGAGTCCCGAAGACGGCCTGGACCTGGCAAAATATTTAAAGGAAAAATACGCCATGCCCTATTGGATTCCCCCCAAGGGCCAGCCTGTGGGTTTTGATGCAACGGAAGCTTTTTTCAAGGACCTGGCCCGGATCCTTCCCATGAATTTGGACCCGGTTATGGAAGAAATCCAAAGAGCCCGGGGCCGGGCCTACATCTTCCTGGCTCGCTATTCGTCCCTTTTGGGATTACCCAAGGGGGCCGGTTACTCCCTAAGTGGACCAGCCTCCCTCCTCTTGCCCCTTCATGATTTTTTGAAAAACTATCTGGGTATGGTGCCGGGGCAAATTACCTGTAGCCAGGGGTCCTACCCGGCCTTTGAAAAAATCTTAATGGAAGAAAAATTGGCCTCCTTGGACCGGGTCCAAATGGTCTTTGGGGATGGCAATGACCTGGCCCAGGCCATGGCCCAAGACAAAAGAGTCCGGGGACTGGAAATTCAAGGCCCCACCATGGGCTATTTGGATGTTTTGGAAAAAACCCTCTATGGTCCCCAAGGAGCCCTCTATATTTTAGAAAAAGTCCTCAATGGTTTAAAAATGGGAGATGAAGGCTATGGAGACTAGGGAAAAAAATCGTCTGGTAAGTCTTTTGTCTGGCCTGGTTATCTTTATCGGGATTCCCGGCCTCTTGATTTTTGGCATGACGGTTTTAAATGATCGAAAATACCTCTTTATCAGCCTATGTATCTTGCTCCTAACCAGCCTGCCCCTGCTTTTTCTCTTTGAACGCCGGGGGGTTAAAACCAGAGAGTTGATTTTAATTGCCGGTCTTTCAGCCATAGGAGTGGCCGGCAGGATGGCCTTTTTTTGGATTCCCCATGTAAAACCTGTGGCGGCCGTAACCATTGTTTCAGCTATTGCCCTGGGGCCTCAAGCAGGCTTTGTTGTAGGGGCCATGATTATGTTTGTGTCAAATTTTTCTTTTGGCCAGGGCCCCATGAGCCCTTGGCAGATGTTTTGCTTTGGCATTATTGGCTTTGTTGCCGGGAGCCTGTTTGAAAAATTCAAGCTTCCCAAAAACAAGTGGACCATGGCAAGTTACGGCTTTTTATCAATTTTTCTCTTTTTTGGGTCCATTATGAACCCCATTTCTGTCATTAGCTTTTATGAAGAAATCAATAAGGACATGATTGTCTTATCCTATCTTCGAGGACTCCCCATTGACTTGATCCATGCAACAGGGACCTTTGCCTTTTTATTTTTCTTTGGGGAAAGTTTTTTGGAAAAAATCCAAAGAATCCAGGTGAAGTATGGCCTTTTAGATGATCGGAGTTAGTTTCTGGAATCAAAACCACCCATTACGGGTGGTTTTGATTCTTTCATGGAGAAATCAAATAGACAAGATAGAAAATACATAAAAACATGAAGCCAAGGTTTTAACTTTAAAAATTGACTTTTTAACATTGATTAGGTTAAAATGAAATAAATAAGTTAAAAAGGGGAGGGTGTGAATATGCGTACAAGTGTGTTCGGAATTTCTATTAAATATGAAGAATGGAATGGCCAAGATTCTTTACCGCTTTATATTTCATCAAGTTATGATTTCCGTATAGCATGTATTGGAAATAAACGCTGTATAGTGCTTACTCCAACAGTAGAACTTGCGACACTCCCGTCGCTAAAAAAACAGATAAAAAAAATGCAGGAGCTTGATAAGCTGCCGGTTGTATTTGACCTTGTCACAATATCAAATTATCGAAGAAAAAGTTTTTTAGACAATAATATATCATTTATTACGGATAAGCAGGTTTTTCTTCCATTTATTGGAACACTGCTTATGGAAGAAATAGAAGACCAAAAACCCCCGAATAAGTTTGTTTACTCTACGCAGCAATTGTTTTTGTTTTATATGTACAGCAAGAAAAAACGCCTATATACTTCAGATGCCGGAAAGGAGCTACCCTATACGGCAATGACCTTGTCCAGGGCAGTAAAACAAATAAAAGCAACGGGTTTGTTTTTTGTTGCAAAAGATGGAGTCAACCAGTTTATTGAGTCAAAATATAGTAGGTATGAATTGTTTGAAAGAGCAAAAATATATTTATCGAGTCCTGTCCGGGAAGTAGGATATATAGACAAGACGCAAGTTACAGAGGACATGGTATTTGCAGGCGAAACAGCCCTGGCCGAAAAAACGATGTTAAATCCAAACCGAGTTAAAACCTATGCAATTAGTGAAAAAGATTATGATAAAGCACTTTTAGCAAAAGAATTAATAGATCCTGATGAGGATGTTAAACTTGAATTATGGGCATACAAGCCTAAACAATTTTCAAAGGATAAGAACGCTGATGATCTTTCCCTTATTTTATCTTTTAAGGATACACATGATGAAAGAATTCACCAGGCAATAGATGAATTGCAAGAAAGAAGGTTGCAAGGGCAATGATAAATGGATTTATAAAATTTAAGGAAAGATTTCATGGATTTGAAAATCAATATGTTATCATCGGTGGAACAGCTTGTACTTTAATTATGGAAAATGAAGAATTAGCATTTCGTGCAACAAAAGATATAGATATTGTGCTAATTGTTGAATCTATAACAGCAGAGTTTTTAGGCAGTTTTGGGACTATATTAAAGAAGTGGACTATAAACATTTGAATAAAAGTACTGGGAATGCGCAATTTTATCGGTTCACAGCACCTAGAAGTGAAGACTATCCATATATGATTGAGATATTTTCCAGAAATCCGGATTTCATTAAATTAGAGGAGGGCGCAGTCCTTACACCACTCCCGATAGATGACGAAATATCCAGCTTGTCAGCAATCCTTCTAAATGAAGCATATTATGAACTTTTGAAAAAAGGCCAAATAATGATTGATGGAATCCCGGTATTGAGTACAACTTGCTTAATAGCATTTAAAGCAAAAGCATGGCTTGATTTAAAGGAGCGAAGATTGCAAGGGGAACACATTGACAGTAAAAATTTAAAGAAGCATAAAAATGATGTTTTCCGATTAATTCAGTTAATTACAGAAAAGACAAGGATGGAGCTTAGTCCGGAAATAGCAGAAGATATGAAAAAATTTTTATCGGAGATAGCTTTTGAAGAGATAGATTTACAAGCTTTAGGCATAAGAGGAATTAGCAAACAAAAAATGATAGATATTTTATACAAGTGTTATGGTTTGAAGGAGCCCTCTATATTTTAGAAAAAGTCCTCAATGGTTTAAAAATGGGAGATGAAGGCTATGGAGACTAGGGGGAAAAACCGCCTAGTAAGTCTTTTGTCTACAATATTTATCGGAATTTCTGATTTTTCAGCCATAGGAAATAGACCTAATTAAAGAAAGTAAGTATAGACTCTCATTGTATGGAAGGGAATTTTAGCTGGACTTCCAATTAGAAAGGAGATATAAGTATGCTAGATGGACTAGGTAGAAAAAGATATTTAATCTTCTTTGGGTTGATGCTTGTAATAATGATTGTTTTTTTAAACTATGTTTTTAAACATCCAGAGGCGAGCCTTAGAATGCCAGTAGTTATTTTACAAATATTTTATATTTTTTATATCATCGCAATGCTTACTTGTCTTGTAAAGTTTTTTATAACTAAAGATGATCAGAGTTAGACTATAGAAAAACACCCCTCCAATTGGAGGGGTGTTGAGCTTTTTGAATTAATAAATAAGCTTGTCTAGGTCTTCTTGGACGCTAGTAATAGGGGAAATGTGGAACTTTTCCACAAGAACCTTTAAGACATTGGGGCTGATAAAGGCGGGAAGGCTGGGCCCTAGGTGGATATTTTGAACTCCTAGGGATAAAAGGGCCAAAAGCACAATGACTGCCTTTTGTTCATACCAGGCAATATTATAAACTAGGGGCAGGTCGTTTACGGAATCCAGACCAAAGATTTCTGCCAGCTTTAGGGCAATTAAAACTAGGGAATAGGAATCGTTGCATTGGCCGGCATCCAGAACTCTAGGAATGCCTTGAATGTCGCCTAAGTTTAACTTGTTGTAGCGGTATTTTGCACAACCTGCTGTTAAAATGACCGTATCTTTGGGCAGGGCTTGGGCAAAGTCTGTATAATAGGACCGACCCTTTTGCCGGCCGTCACAACCAGCCATGACAACGAATTTTTTAATGGCACCGGATTTTACGGCATCTACCACTTGGTCAGCCAAGGCAAAAACTTGATTATGGGCAAAGCCACCAACTAGGCTTCCTTCTTCAATTTTTTCTGGAGCCGGGCAAGTCTTGGCCAGGGCAATGATTTCAGAAAAGTCTTTTTCTTCACCAATTTCTCCAGGGATGTGCTTACAACCGGGGAATCCTGCAGCTCCTGTAGTGAAGAGCCGGTCCTTGTAGGACTCCTTGGGAGGAACGATGCAGTTGGTGGTCATAAGGATGGGGCCATTGAAGGACTCAAATTCTTCTTTTTGCTTCCACCAGGCATTTCCATAGTTACCGACAAAATGGGGGTACTTTTTAAAGGCGGGATAGTAGTTGGCCGGAAGCATTTCTGAATGGGTATAGATGTCTACACCGCTATCCTTACTTTGTTCCAAGAGCATCTCCATGTCCCTTAAATCATGGCCTGAAATAAGGATTCCGGGGTTTTTTCTGGGTTCCAGGGAAACTTCTGTCATTTCAGGATGGCCATAGGCCCGGGTGTTGGCTTGGTCCAAAAGGGCCATGCCTTGAACCCCATAGTGGCCGGTTTTTAATACCAGGTCCACCATGTCATCAATGGATTTTTCTTCCAAGGTAGCCACTAGGGCATCTTGGATAAAGAGGTCAATTTCTTCGTTTTCTTCCAAGAGGACATTGGCGTGTTTGGTGTAGGCGCTGAGACCCTTTAGACCATAAATAGTCAACTCCCGTAGAGAACGTAGGTCCTCATCCTTGGTGGACAAGACACCAACTTGGGCTCCCTTTTCTAGAAGGGCTTGCTTGTCTTTTTCTTGGTAGAGGGCCGGACCAAAGAGGCCTTCTTGTTTGGAAACTTGCCTTCTTAGGTCTTCTTTGACTTGGATGGTTTTTTCAATGCTGGCCAAAAGGTCCTGGTCGGAAAAATTGGCATTGGTGATGGTTTTAAAGAGGTTTCCTGTAACCAGGTGGTTGATTTCCTTAGGGACTTGTTTTCCTTCTTTTCTAAGGGCCAGGGTCACTTGACTTAGGCCCTTGGTGACCCAAATTAAAAGGTCTTGGAGGCAGGCTGTGGAAGCTTCTTTTCCACAGACGCCCTTAATTTGACAGCCTTGACCCTTGGCTGTTTCTTGACATTGGTAACAAAACATAAAATTCCTCCTTTGATTCATACTTTCCTAACTAAGACAAGTATAAAGCTCTGGTAAGGAGGAATTCTGTAACATATGCTACAATATTTCATTTAAAAGAGAAATTGTTCGTCTGTCTATGGAAATCAAACCATCTTCTTGCATCTTGGACAGTTCGCGAGACAGGCTGGGCCGGGGAACGGCTAGGATTTCAGCCCATTTTTCCCGGCTAAAGTCCAAGACCACCTGGCCATTTTTTTGTCTTTGGGCCAGGTCCATGAGGATTTTTTCCCTCAAGGAGGGGGCTGTTTGGACCATGAGCTTTTGGTTGAGGGTGTAGGCCTTGGAGGCCAGGAGCCGGACCAGGTTTTTGGCAATTTTTTCCTGACTCTTGTTGCCCAAGGTCCTTAAGACGGCTTGGGCTGGAATTTTTAAAATGACAGATTCTTCCTTGGCCCAGGCAGAATAGTCAAAGGGGATGGCCAAAAGGGCATAGACTTCTCCAAAGATGGAATGTTCTTGAGAAAAATGGGCAACAACTGTCTGGCGGCCACTGGGGGAAAGTTGGTCTACTTCCACACGGCCCCTTAAAAGGACATAGATATCTAGTGCTTCTTGGCCTTCTTGAAAGATGGCTTGGCCAGGACCATACACTTGGGTCATGGCCTTGGACCAGAGGATAAAATCTTGAAATTCTTCTGGGCTTAATCCGTTAAATAACATGGGACCTCCTTGACTTGGGACATAAATGGGCTATGTACTATACAAGTTATTATAAGAGAAAAGTCAGCAAATGAAAAGTTTGACTAGATTTTAGGAAAAGTGCTCAATGGTTTAAAAATGGGAGATGAAGGCTATGGAGACTAGGGGAAATCCAAAAAATCCAGCTTAAGTATGTCCTCTTAGATGATCAGACCTAGTTTTCGGAATAAAAAACCACCCAGTTACGGGTGGTTTTCCTAGTTCTTAGGATGCTTATTTCAAGACCAATTTATGGTAGACTTTTTTCCCCTTTCTTAAAAGGAGTTGGCCGTCTTTAAAGAGGTCTTTGGTGATTTCTTGGTCAAAGGCCTTGGCTTTTTCTTCTCCAATGGTGATACCACCTTGGTCTACCAGTCGGCGGCCTTCGCTGTTGGTCTTGACGAAGCCCACAAGTTTAATCAGGTCAATGACGGTCTTGTTTTCGGCCAGGGTTTTTTCGTCAATTTCTGTAGTGGGTACATTGTCTAGGGATCCGCCTTGGCCGAAAAGGGCCTTGGCAGCTTCCTTGGCCTTGTCGGCTTCTTCCTTGGAGTGGATGTCTTTGACAATTTCATAGGCCAAAACTTCCTTGGCCTTGTTGAGGTCGGCGCCTTCCAGGCTTGCGTATTGGTCGATTTCTTCCAGGGAAAGGTGGGTTAGGAGTTTCATAAATTTAATGACGTCCCGGTCATCCACATTTCGCATGTATTGGAAGAGTTCGTAGGGGGATGTTTTTTCCGGATCCAACCAGATGGTGCCGGATTCGGTTTTACCCATTTTTTTCCCTTCTGCAGTGGTTAAAAGCTTGAAGGTCATGGCATAGACCTTGTCTTGTTCTAGCTTGCGAACCAGCTCGTAGCCTCCAATCATGTTGGACCATTGGTCGGACCCGCCTAATTCTAGGCGGCAGTTAAAGTCTCGATAGAGCTTCAAGAAGTCGTAGGACTGCATGAGCATGTAGGAGAATTCAAAGAAGGTCAGGCCTTGGTCCATACGGTTTTTGTAGCAGTCAAAGGTCAACATCCGGTTGACGGTAAAGTGGACGCCAATTTCCCGCATGAAGTCGACAAAGTTCAGGTTTAAAAGCCAGTCCTTGTTGTTGGTAAAGTGGCCCTTGCCATTGTCAAAATCCAGGAAGTGGCGGAGTTGACGTTTAAATTGTTCGGCATTGTAGTCGATGGTTTCTTCGGTCATGATTTTCCGCATGTCGTTTTTGCCGGAGGGGTCCCCAATCATGGTGGTTCCGCCACCAATGAGGGCGATGGGGATGTGGCCGGCTCTTTGCATGTGTTGCATAACCATAATTTGTAGGTAGTGGCCCAGGGTCAGGCTGTCGGCAGTACAGTCGAAGCCAATGTAAAAGGTAATGGGCTCTTTGCCTAAAATTTCCCTTAATTCTTTTTCGTCGGTGGACTGGTCAACGTAGCCTCTTTCCACCAAGATATCATATACGTTTTGCATACTTTCCTCCTAAAATAAAAAAAGCCTCCGCTTGTGAAAGGACGAATGGATCGTGGTACCACCTTTCTTCGCGAATGCCTCATTTGACTATAAACTCCATCAGTGTAATTTCTCGGGAAGGACCTGCCCCTTGCCGGTACTGGGTTGATGTCTTCGTTTTATGAACTTACTCCCATCTTAGCATAGCTTGTGGGGAAGGTCAAACACTTTTTATTTTTATGACCGGAGGGGACTTTTTGTGTATAATAAACATGAGGTGAGTCCAATGATCGGGATTGATTTATGCCAAATTCAAAGGCTGGAGAGGATTTATAAAAAACATGGGGACCGGTTTATCAACTGGGTCTTTAGTCCCAAGGAGCAGGCTTATTTAAGGAAGCGGAAGATGGCCCCCAGGACCATGGCGGGGCTTTTTGCTGCCAAGGAGGCCATGGCCAAGGCCCTGGGTCGGGGGATTGGCCCTGTGGCCTTAAGGGATTTAGAGGTGGGTCATGGGCCAGGACCTTGGGGGGCCTGGAAGGGCTACCGTTTTGACCTGTCCATTAGCCATGAGGGGGACTATGCCCTGGCTGTGGCCCGGATTCGAGAGTCGGGGCCTAGTTTTTCCCTGCCTGAATTTTTACAGGGCCAGTTGAAAAAAAGAGAGTTGAATGCCCACAAGGGGTCTGTAGGCAAGCTGGCTCTTTTGGCTGGAAGGAGGGGGATGGTAGGGGCCTTTGTCTATGCTGCCAAGGCCCTTTATCGGTCGGGAGCCGGTATGGTTTTCGGCCTGGTGGACCCAGAGGACCAGCCGGTCTTTACCCTGGCGGCTCCAGAGGTGGTCTTGCGGGACCGAAAGTCTGGTCTCGCACCTCTTTTGGACCAGGTGGATGCCCTGGTTTTAGGTCCGGGCCTAGGACCGGAAGACCCGGCCCTGGCAGAGGGGCTTTCTGCTCCTATAAAAAAGGTGGTGGATGCAGGTGGTCTTACCTATTTAAGTGGCCTGGACCAGCTTCCGGACCTAAGGGGGGCTGTCTTGACCCCCCATGAGGCTGAAGCCCAAAGGCTCTTCCACTGCCAGGCCCCCCGGCAAGACCTTATGACCCTGGCCAAGGACTTTGCCCGGGACAAAAATTGCGTGTTTGTCTTAAAGGGTCCCGAAACTTATGTGACGGATGGCCACCGGGACTATGTCAATTCCACTGGCAATCCCTCCATGGCTGTGGCAGGAATGGGGGACTGCCTTTCCGGAATCATTGGCTATTATTTGACGGCTTTGGAGGACCCCTTTTTGGCGGCCTCCATGGGGGTCTTTGTCCATGGGGCTGCCGGGGACCTGGCCAATGAAAAGTATGGCCAATCCTTAATGCCCCTGGATGTCATTGAAGAAATTCCCCAGGTCCTAAAAAAGATTTTATAGTTTTTATTTTGGAGAATATGGCTGGAAAATGGCTCAAGGACTAAAATCCCTGTGCTTTTACCAGCCATAAGACCATTTGACAATCGTTTTTTTTCTTTTTATAATGGATATGCGGAGTCCTAAAAGGTGAAATTATGATAGTTAAGCGAGGAGATCTGTTTTACGCAGATTTAAGCCCTGTAGTGGGGTCAGAACAAGGAGGCGTCAGGCCAGTCGTCATTATGCAAAATGATGTTGGAAATAAATATTCACCGACAACAATCGTTGCTGCAATTACTTCTCAATTAAACAAGGCAAAGTTACCAACCCATGTTGGTGTAAGTGCTGAAGAGTTTGGCTTGCCAAAAAACTCCGTTGTACTTTTGGAGCAGATACGGACCATTGATAAGAAAAGACTTCGCGATAAAATTGGTTGTTTTAAAGAAGAAACGATGCACAATATTGAGAAGGCTGCGCGGGTTAGTTTGGGTTTAAAATAACGCCTACATAGAAAAGACACCCCCTTGTGGGGTGTTTTTTCGTGAAGATTTTCGGCCAAGGAAGAAAATTACAATGTTTTTCTACTAAGGAGCCGGTTTTTTGGTATAATAGAAAAAAAGGAGGATGACTATGAAAAAGACTGTTGCAGTCCTAGGGATTTTGAGCCTAGCCTTAATTGGTGGAAATGCCATCTATGGAACGGAAAAAGATCCGGTGGTGACTGTTTCCTATCTCAATGAAAAGTTAGCTCAGTTAAAAAATACAGGCGGAGCCGGTATGGCATCCACAGGAAGCGAAATGAAGCTGGTGGAATTAAAGGCAGGAGACCGGATTATTGCCGCTGCAGGAAGCGAATTAATCCTCCGGTCAGGAGAAGCCACAGCCATTGCCACAGACCTGGGTGGCTTAAGTGACTTAACCAAGGGAAAAGATATCAAGCATGCCCGTCAAGTAGAAAGAGACCATTTACTGGTTATCCCAAGAAGTGACGGCCGGGGCCTATTGGCCAAGACCAGCGCTCTTGTTCTTGTCCGGGGATCCTATAGTGTAAAATAAAGGAGCCATTTATGAAGTCAGTTCTCCACTTAATTAGCGGAGGCGATGCAGGAGGGGCGAAAACCCATCTCTATGCTTTGATGCAGGGACTCCAGGGCCGGGTTCACACAAAGGTCATTTGTTTTATCAAGGACACCTTTTACCGCCAGGGAAAGGAATTGGGCCTAGACATCGAAGTTGTAGAACAAAGGAGCCGCTTTGACATTCGTGTCATGAAAGAGGTCTCAAAAAAGGCGCGAGAAATGCACGCGGACATTCTCCATTGTCATGGGGCTCGTGCCAATTTTAATGCCCTTTTTTACAAGGGGGACCAAGTTCGGGTCACCACGATCCACAGCGACTATCTTTTAGATTTTAAGGACAATTTTTTTAAGGATAAGATTTTTACACCCTTAAATTCCTATGCCTTGAGAAAGTTTGACTACTATATTGCCGTTACTGAAAATTTTAAAAAGATGCTCATAGACCGGGGCTTTCCCAAGGACAGGATTTTTGTCATCTACAATGGGATCGACATGTATAGCCAGGAAGAAAAGGTGGACCCCAAGAGCTTTTACCAAAGGTATGGCCTGGAAGATAATGGCAAGTTTACCTTTGGTATTGTGGCCCGTCTAGATGCCAACAAAGACCAAAAGACTATGATTGAGGCCTTTCACAAGAGTGGCCTCAAGGGCAAGGCCCGGGTCTTGATTGCTGGTGATGGACCGGAAGGTCACCGGCTCAAGGAAAGGGTCAAGGACTATGGCCTGGAAGAGGATATCTTCTTTTTAGGGGGGATTCAAGACCCCTACTCCCTCTACCAAGCCATCGATGTCAATGTCCTCTGTTCCTTAAGCGAAAGCTTTCCCTATGCCCTTTTAGAGGGGGCCAAGGAAAAGAAGGCGGCCATTGCCAGTCGGATTGGGGGGATTCCCGAAATGATCCGGCCAGGCCAAGATGGTTACTTATTTGATCCGGGAGATGATGAGGCCTTAAAGGACATTTTGGTCCACTGCTATGAAAACCGGGACCAGGTGAAAGAAATGGGCCAAAGTTTCCACCAAAGGGTGGAAGAAAAATTTAGCGTTACCTCCATGGCCAAGGTCCATGAGGAAATTTATGCTGAAATACTTAGGAGAGGAAAGTAAAGTTTGAAGATGATCGATCAAAAGGGCCGCTTGTTCGGCCTAATCAATATTATTGACCTTTTATTTATCTTAATTATTCTCTTTGCCCTAGTGGGCGGGGTTAAAAAATACCAACAAAAAGTACCGGTAGCTGAAGGGACCAAGGAAGGAACTGTAACCTTTATGGTAACCAATGTCCGGCAATTATCCATTGACCAAATGGTCCTGGGAGACCAAATCTACCACTATGACAAGGGGGGCTTGGTTGGAAGTATTGAAGAGGTAAAGTCTGAACCCTATACCGACCGACTGGACTACCAAGGCCAATGGATTGAAGCTCCTGTTCCCGGTAAATACCAAGCCTACCTCAAGGTCAAGGTGGACTATATTGAGTCCCAAGATGCCTATACTGTCGGGGGAGAAGCCATGCGGGTAGGAAGTGAATACCGGTTAAAGACCAAGAGAAACACCTTTTATGGAACCTGCATTGACATGTCAGTCCTCCACAAGGGAAACTAGGAAGGAGGGTCAGACATGCTGAAAAACAGTGTGCTTGTCTACCGAATCCGGGCCCTTGTTGGATTTTTAAATGCCTATTATGAAAAATCAATCTCTCAAAAGATTTTTTCCAAGCTGGGCCAGGGTCTTTCCCTAGTTTTAGGGGGGTCTTTCCTGGCTCGCTTGGGGAAAAAGTCCCTGGATGGAGCCTATGTCAACCGGGCCCTTTCCGGCCTTTACAGGGGCCTGGACCGGGGAGGACAAAGGCTGACGAATTGGAAGGAATCTGCTAGGGGTCCCTCTCTTTTGGGAGCCTATGCCAGCCAATTTAAGGACCCCCTGGAAGGCCTTTGCGGCCTGGGCTGGACCTTGTTTTTCTGGTCCCTGGTCTTAGGAGTATTGAGACCCAGGAAGCTTTTGCTGGTCCTGGCCCTTTTGGGTCTTGGCCTGGCCTTGACCCAGACCTGGGTTCGATTGGCCAGGGAATCTGTCCTGGCCCGGGGGCTTCTTTGGACCAAGGACTTGATCTATGAGGAGGATGACCATGAAAAATAAAGTCCTGGTCAACGGCCTAGTGGCCCTGGTCTTTGTTCTTTTGGCCCTTCTCACCCGGCAGTCCCTAGCCTTTGTTGCCATCTTGGGCCTGGTTTTTGTCCTGGGGAGTTTTTTCCACCCCCTGGCAGCCCTGGCCCTGGTGATTTTTTCCTACGGTTTTTTGCCCGACCTGGCCAGCCTGGTCTTGATTTTGGGCTACGGCCTTTTACTGGTGGCTTTTTCTTTCTTTCGGAGGGAAATCCATCTGACTTATGATTCCAGTCATGCCATGGTCTATCTTTGGATGGTCCTCTTACTGGTGGCTACTCTTACCAGCAGCCTGGTCCAAGGAAGCCTAAGAGACCTGGCCATCCATACTGGAGGCTTCTTACTCTTTCTAAGCATGGTATCCCTGGTGGAAAGGAAAAGGGATATCTACATCCTCTTATTTGCCCTGGTGGCTGGGATGGGGATTCTCTCTCTTTACGGAGCCAGCCAGATTTTTACTGGAGCGGAATTGTCCAAGGACTGGGTGGATGTGGAAAATAACCCCAATGTCCGGGTCCGGGTCTATTCTCTTTTCGGAAACCCCAATGTCTTTGCCGAATACCTGGTTATGGTCCTTCCCCTGGCCCTGGGCCTTACCTGGTCGGCCAAGAAGGACAAGGGCAAGATTTTTTACGGGGGAATCTTCCTTTTAGCCTGTATTTCTCTCTTCTTTACCCTGAGTCGGGGAGGCCTTTTAGGCTTCATCGCTGGCCTGGCCCTCTTTTTCTTCCTGGTAAAGAAAAGACTCTTTCTTTTGGGCATTCCGGGCCTGGCAGCCTTGGTCTACCTGGCTCCCCAGGGTTTTATCAACCGGATCCAAAGTATTCAAAACCTCCAGGACACCTCCACAGTCTACCGACTGACCATTTGGAAGACCAGCCTGGATATTATTAAGGACCACCCCTGGGGCCTGGGCCTGGGCCACCTGCCCTTTAAGGCCATGTATGAAAACTACAACCAAATCTACCCCACCTTCCATGCCCACAACACCTACCTGGAATTGACGGCGGAAATGAGCCTTTTCGGCCTAGGGGTCTTTCTGGTCTTTATGGCAGTGGTTTTCTTCCAGGCTTACAAGTATTTAATTAAATCAAAAGACAGTCAAATAAGGATCTTAGGAGCAGCTGCCTTGGCCGGATTGTTTGGAATTTTTGTCCACGGTATTTTCGAAAATATCTTCTATCTGACAAAAATCACCCTGACGGTTTGGCTCTTGATTGCTATTATTTATAGCCTAATCAAAGTAGAAAGAAAGGAGGAAGCCTATGACTAAACTCCTTTTTAGCGGATACTACGGCTTTGACAACAGTGGAGATGACGCCATCTTAGAGGCCATCTTAAAGGATGTCCGAGCCGACGAAAAATTCGATATTACCGTCATGTCCAACAACCCCAAAAAAACCAGCCGCCACTACAAGGTCAAGGCTGTGGACCGTTTTTACTTAAAAGACGTCATTGGGTCCATTAAAAATTGCGACATCTTAATTTCTGGCGGGGGGTCCCTCTTACAGGACGTTACCTCTACCCGGAGTCTCTACTACTACCTGGGCCTGATTGTCCTGGCCAAGTTTTTTAAAAAGAAGGTCTACCTCTTGGCCAACGGCATTGGTCCCATTCAGTCCTCCCTTAACCGCTGGCTTACAGCCCGGGTCCTAAACCGGGTGGATATGATTACCCTAAGAGACCAAATGTCCTATGACTTCATCCAGGAAATTGGCGTCCACAAGCCCAAGATCAAGGTGACGGCCGACCCAGTCTACAAGCTCAACCCCATCCAGGGAGCCCAAAGGCAGGACCTCTTCCATCATCTGGATCTGGATCCGGACCTGGGTTATATTGGCTTGGCCCTTAGGGATTGGCCCCAGCCCCATGACTTGAAGGACCGCTTTCAAGACCTTATGACCAGCCTCTTGGACCGGGGCCACCATCTCCTGCTCCTGCCACTTTTTTATCCTAATGACGCGGATTATTTTAAGGAATTGATGGAGGGGCTGGACCCGGACCAGCTGAGCCGGGTAAAATTAATCGACGAAAAGATTTCTGTGGCCCAAATGCTGGCCTGTGTAGACTGCCTCAAGGCCTTTATTCCCATGCGGCTCCATGGCCTGATTTATGGAATTTCCAGGACCATTCCCACTGTCCCCATTAGCTACGACCCCAAGGTGGACGGCCTGGCCAAGGACCTGGACATGAAGGCCTGCTTCCATATTGACGATTTTAAGGTGGAAGATGTGGTAAGAGAAGTAGAAGGGGTTATAGACAACCAAGAAGTTGTGGACTTTTTGCAGGAGAAGAAAAAACTCTTGCAGGAAAAGACAGACGAAAACCGCCAGATACTGGAAGAATTATTGGAGGAATAAGATGGAAGTTTCCTTTTTTGGAAGCCGGGTCCAGGCCCTCAGTATGGACCAGGTAGACGCCTACCTGGAAGAGGCCTTGGTCCAGGGGAAGAAAACGAGGATCTACACACCAAATACAGAAATTGTCATGGAGGCCAAGGACAAGGCCTGGATCCGGGACCTTGTAAATTCCGGTGACCTCAGGTTGGCCGACGGCATCGGCCTGGTCATAGGGGCCAAGATGAAAAAAATCCCCCTGGAAGAAAGGGTTACGGGCTTTGATGTCAGTATCCATCTTTTGAAACTAGCTCAAAGAGAGGGCTACAAGGTCTACTTCCTGGGAGCCAAGAAGGGCATTGCCCAAAGGGCTGCCCAAGAAGTGGAAGAGGACTATCCCGGCCTAGTGGTGGTGGGAAGCCACCATGGCTACTACGGAAAAAGCTCCCTGGACCAAGACTTGACCCAGGATGAGGAAGAAATTATTGAAGAAATTCAAAGGCTCCAAGCAGACATCGTCTTTGTGGGCCTGGGCTTTCCCGTCCAGGAGGTCTTTATCCACAAGGCCAGTCAAAGGCTGGGCCGGGGAGTTTGGATTGGCAATGGAGGGGTCTTGGATATCCTGGCTAAGGAACAAAAACGGGCCCCGGAAATTTTTATCCGCCTCCACCTAGAGTGGTTCTACCGGCTGATAAAAAACCCCAGTCGTTGGAAAAGGCAACTGGCCATACCCAAGTTTTTAATCCAGGTAATAACAAAGAAGAATGCAGTAAAAATTGTTCGGGAGGATTTCGATGAAAATGAATCAAAAGGTAATTGATACGGTTCGAATGTTGAGTGTGGATGCCATTGAAAAGGCCAATTCTGGCCACCCAGGGCTTCCTCTGGGAGCAGCCCCCATGGCCTATACCTGCTGGTCTGACTTTTTACATATCAGCCCCAAAAATCCCAACTGGCCCAACCGGGACCGCTTTGTCCTGTCTGCCGGTCATGGGTCTGCCTTGCTCTACAGCCTGCTCCACCTCTTTGGCTTTGACCTAAGCCTGGAGGACTTAAAAAACTTCCGCCAACTGGGGTCCAAGACACCGGGCCATCCAGAATATGGCCACACCCAGGGAGTGGAAGTGACAACAGGTCCCTTGGGTTCAGGAATTTCCATGGCTGTGGGCCTGGCCCTGGGAGAAAGATACCTAGGAGCTGTCTACAACAAGGACGACATCAAGCTTATTGACCACTATACCTATGTCCTGTGTGGGGATGGAGACTTAATGGAGGGCATCAGCAACGAGGCCGCTTCCTTTGCCGGAACCCAAAAATTAGACAAGCTCATTGTCCTCTACGACTCCAATGCCATCACCATCGAGGGCTCTACAGATATTGCCTTTACAGAAGATACAGCTGGCCGCTACCGGGCCCTGGGCTGGTCCGTTTCCAAGGTAGAAGACGGCAACGATACAGAAGCCATCAAGGCAGCCATTGCCAAGGCCAAGGAAGAAAAGGGCCCCAGCTTTATTGAAATTAAGACCAAGATTGGCTACGGTAGTCCCAAGGAAGATTCTGCCAAGGCCCACGGGGAGCCCCTGGGAGCGGAAGGCCTTGAAAAAACTCGGGCCTTCTACCACATGGAAGGCCAAGAGGCCTTTAGCGTTGCCCCGGAAGTCTACCAGGCCCAAGAAGAAATTATTGCCAAGAAAAATGCAGACTACGACCAATGGCTTGACCTCTGCAAGACCTACCAAGAAAAATATCCAGAGGACTATGCCGCTTTAGAAAAAGTTTGGTCCGGAGACTTGGACCTGGACTTTTTGGAAAAGGACGACTTTTGGAAGGCCCAAGGCGACAAGGCGACCCGGGCATCTTCTGGTATGATCTTAAACCGGATTGCCAAGGAAGTGCCCCACTTTCTAGGAGGGTCTGCAGACCTAGCTCCTTCCAACAAGACCTTTATTGATGGGGAAGGCTACATGAGCCCTACAAGTCCTCAAAACCGCAACATTGGCTTCGGTATCCGGGAACATGCCATGGGGGCCATTGTCAACGGCCTGTCCGTCTACGGAGGTCTTAGGGCCTATGGGGCCACCTTCCTGGTTTTCTCTGACTACCTGAAACCCCAACTTCGCCTGGCAGCCCTTATGGGTCTACCCTCCACCTTTATCTTTACCCATGACTCCATTGGGGTAGGAGAAGATGGACCCACCCACCAACCCATTGACCAACTGGCCATGTTAAGAGCCATTCCAAACTTTATTACCTTCCGGCCTGCCGATACTACAGAAGTGGCAGCAGCCTGGGCCTGTGCCTTGAAGTTGACCAAGACTCCTGTGGCCCTGGCCTTGAGCCGGCAAACCTGTCCTGAATTAAAAGAAACCAGCCGGGAGGCCATGAAGGGTGGCTATGTCCTCTTAAAAGAAGAAGGAAACTTAGACCTCATCCTTTTAGCCTCAGGATCTGAAGTGGCCTTGAGTTTAGAAGTGGCCCAAGAATTGAAACAAGAAGGCCTGGGAGTCCGGGTGGTTTCCATGCCATCCTGGGAAGTTTTTGAAGCCCAATCCTCCGACTACCGCAAGGAAGTCCTGCCGGAAAGTGCTGAAAAACGGGTGTCCATTGAAGCCGGGTCCACCATGGGCTGGGCCAAGTTCACCGGCTTCCAAGGTATGAACATCGGTATTGACGAATTCGGTGCTTCAGGCCCTGGCAAGGAAGTCTTTAACTACTTCAAGATGACTAAGGAAGATATTTTAAAAGAAATTCATGACTATTTAGGAAGATAAGAAAAAGCCGGAACCTGTAGTTCCGGCTTTGCCTTTAGTCATCTATAGAAAAAAGACCAGCAAACTAGCTGGTCTTTTTTGTCTTATAAAATGATTTAATGGTCCGCACCTTCATCCCATAAATAGACCTGGTCAGACCCAAGGCTTTTTTTCAGGTCAATAATCCTTTGGTTGGAGGACCCACGAAAGCGAAGGCTTAGGTCTTTTTTCTCCCGGATAAAGGGCCCGTCTACCAAGACATGGCAAAGGGAAAGGAGGGTCCGGGCCTGGGGGTCTTGGACCAGGTCCTCGTAGAGAAAGCCCGAGTAGATCCAAATTTTCTTGTCCACTTCTTCTTTGATTTCTTCCAAGAGCCGGATTAGGGCCTGGCAGTGCTCAAAGGGTTCCCCACCCAAAATGGTCAGACCCTGGACTAGGTCGTCTTGGAGGTAGGAAAGCAGGGTCCGGGTCTCCTGGTCTGTCCAGGGGTCTCCGGCCTGGAAGTCCTGGTAGTCTAGATTAAAGCAGTCGGGGCAGTGGTGGCGGCAACCGGTGACAAAGATGGAAGTCCGGATGCCGGGGCCATTGGCCACATCGTACTGGCGAATTTGTCCGTAGCGCATCAGATGTGGAGGACCCGACTGTTGATTTCCTTGGTCCGGCCGTCATTCCAGAAGTTTTCTCCCAGGTAGCCGCAGGTTCGACGGACCACGGACAGGGTGGCCTTGTCGGTGTTGCCACATTGGGGGCATTCCCATTGGTCATGGTCGTTGAACTTGATTTCTCCGTCAAAACCACATTGGGAGCAGTAGTCGGACTTGGTGTTAAATTCGGCGTATTGGATGTTGTCGTAGATGAAACGGACAATGGTTTCCAAGGCTTCTAGGTTGTGGCTCATGTTGGGAATTTCTACATAGGAGATGCAGCCTCCGGTGGACCGATCTTGGAACTTGGCTTCAAAGGTAAATTTTTCAAAGGCTGTGATTTTTTCCCGGACATCCACATGGAAGGAGTTGGTATAGTAGCCCTTGTCAGTGACATTTTCAATTTCTCCAAACCGGTCCTTGTCAATCTTACAGAAGCGGTTGGTGAGAGACTCTGCTGGGGTGGCATAGAGGGTAAACTTGATGTCGCTTTCTTGGGTCCACTTCTTCACCGCATCGTTTAGGTGGTCCATGATCTTCATGGCAAAGTCGTAGCCCTTGGGGTCTGTATGGGAGACTCCCTTAATGAGCATGGTGGCTTCGTAGATGCCGATATAGCCCAAAGAAACGGTGGCATAGCCGTTATGGAGCAGGTCAGTAATGGGTTGGTGCTTACCCAGCCGGGCAATGGCCCCGTGTTGCCAGTGGATGGGGGAGCTGTCGGACCGGACATTTTTCAAGTGGTCGTAGCGGATGAGGCCCACCCGGCGGACCAGGTCCAGACGCTTGTCTAAGAGTTTAAAGAATTTGTCTTCGTCTCCGGAGGACAAAATGGCAATTTGGGGTAGGTTGATGGAGCAGGCTCCAATGTTAAAGCGGCCTTCAAATTGGTAGTGGCCATTTTTGTCCTTCCAGGGGGGCAAAAAGGCCCTGCAACCCATGGGGGAAAAGACATTGCCCTCGTAGTTGGCCCGCATCTTCTTGGCGGAGATATAGTCGGGGTACATTCTCTTGGCAGTACAGTGGATGGCCAAGGAGGTTAAATAGGCATACTTGGAGTCCTTGTGGACATTGTTTTCGTCCAAGACGTAGATGAGCTTGGGGAAGGCCGGGGTGACATAGACGCCGGCGTCGTTTTTAATGCCCTTGATTCTTTGTCTTAGGATTTCTTCAATAATTTGGGCCACTTCGTCAATATAGGGGTCTTCCTCATCCAGGTACATAAAAAGAGTAACAAAGGGAGCTTGACCATTGGAGGTCATCAGGGTGTTGATTTGGTACTGGATGGTTTGGATGCCGCTTT
The DNA here is from genome assembly GCF_900120405.1 of Urinicoccus massiliensis. Lineage (GTDB taxonomy): Bacteria > Bacillota > Clostridia > Tissierellales > Peptoniphilaceae > Urinicoccus > Urinicoccus massiliensis. Next base: position 1,086,989 of record NZ_LT635493.1, read on the forward strand.
CCAGGTCCTTTTTGGTCATGGAGTCGGCCATTTTTTCAGCCAGGGTGACGTCGCCTAAAGTTTCTAGGGCCAGGCTGAGATTTTTTTCATAGGACCTGCGGAGGTACTTGCCCAGGCAGGCAATGTTGATGGATTGGCCCCCGTATTGGTTGGAGGCAATTTGGGCAATGATTTGAGTCATGACATTACAGGCCACTTGGAAGGACTTGGGGCTTTCAATCATCTTGCCGTTGACGACAGTTCCCTTGTCCAACATGTCCTTCATGTTGACCAGGCAGCAGTTGAAGATGGGTTGGATCATATAGTCCAAGTCGTGGATGTGGATGGCGCCGCTGTCATGGGCTTCCACCAGGTCTGCCGGCAAAATTTTTCTCTTGGCAATATCCTTGGAGACTTCTCCGGCAATGAGGTCTCTTTGGGTAGAGGCAATGACGGCGTTTTTGTTGGAATTTTCATTCATGACATCGTCATTGGTGGAATTTAACAGGCCTAAAATTTCCTTGTCTGTGGTGTTTTGCTCCCGCTTATAGGCTTGGACAGACCGGTAGGACTCATAGGCCCGGGCTGTGGCGGGGTTTTTATTTTCCAAGAGCTTGTAGTAGACTTGGTCTTCAATGTCGTAAATGGTCAATTGGCTGTCCAATTGATGAGCATAGGCTTCAATTTCATCGGCAATGAGGTCTGCCTGTTGGTCTACAAAAACACCATTGCTGGAGTGCATGGCTTTTTCAATGGCAATTTTAATCTTTTCCTTGTCAAAGTCTGCCAGGTCTCCATTTCTTTTGATTACTTGTAACATTTTTAACTCCCTTAAAACACACGCTAACGACAACTTACATAACGTATTTAACACCCCTATTAATACTTTTATATAATACTATATATAGTGGTGATATGCAATAGATTTAGGAAAAAATAACATTATATAGTAATGCCTCCTGGCTTAAAGCAAGGACTTTAAAGGCTTTGGAGATGAAAAATTTTTTATAAAAAAATCCCTCCCGAAAAAGGGAGGGAAAAGATTGGGGTCAGGTTAAGATTTTTCCCACTTCTTTTAAGAAGAGACTTTTTTCTGTAGGCATGGAAAAAATCCTCTTGGGCCTTAAAAGGTAGAGTTCCTTTTTGGCCCGGGTCATGGCCACGTAAAAGAGCCGCCGTTCTTCTTCCAGGACCAGGGGGTCTTCCAGGGATTGGAGGCTGGGAAATTCTCCGTTAACCAGGTCCAGGATAAAGACCTGGTCAAATTCCAGGCCCTTGACCCCGTGGATGGTGGAAAAGGTCAGGGGGCCATCTTCCGGTGCCTGGAGGATACTGTCTTTTAAAAAGGCCAGCCGACCCTTAAAGTCTGCCAGATTTTTACAGGCCTTGGCAATTTCCATAAAGTGCTTGTAGACGGAGTAGAGTTGGTCCAGGCTGGTCTTGGATTTTTTGTGGAGGTCCATGAGATATTGGTCGTATTCCAGGTCCTTTAGGATAAAGCGGACCTGTTGCCAGGGACTCAGGGCACTTAGGTGGATAAAGTCCTCTTTGATTTCGTAGATGGTTCTCTTTTGGAAGTCCTGGAGGCCTGGAGTGGAGGCCATGGCCACAAAGACATTGCCCCGGGATTTTCCTGCCTGGGCCACCATCTTCTTGGAAAGATAGCCTCGCATCTTGTAGTAGATTAGGGAGAGGGCTTCATGATCCTTGGGGTTTTGGGCCAGGTCCATAAAGGCCAGCAGGTCATAGAGGATGGGGTGGCGGAAAAACCGGGCCTCTTTTTGCCGGATGGAAAAATCTTCCCGGGAAAAGGCGTTGACCAGGCCCATGGAGGAGACAGTGTTGCGGTAGAGGACGGCGGCCCGGGCATTTTTCTTCAGCTGTTTTTTGATAAAGTCGTATTGGTCCTGGGGTTGGGCCAGGTCCACCAGCTGGACATCCAGGCCCTGGCCCTTGTGGCCCAGCATATTTTTTTCATAGCGGGACTTGTTGGCCTGGATAAAGGTCTTGGCCAGGTGGATGATTTGGTCGGTGGACCGGAAGTTGTCTTCCAGATAGTATTTTTTGGCCCCAAAGTCCCTTTCAAAGGTCAAAAGGTCCTGGGGCTTGGCCCCCCGAAAGCCGTAGATGGATTGGTCGTCGTCGGCCACCAAAAAGACCTCCCCCTTGGAGGCGATTTTTTCGATAATCCGCATTTGCAGGCTGGAGGTGTCCTGGGCCTCGTCCACCTGGACCAGGTCAAAGGCCCCCTGGACCTTTTTGGCAATGGAGTCCCGACTCAGGAGGTCCAGGGCCAGGGCCAGCATGTCGTCAAAGTCAATGAGATTGGCCTTGGCCTTGGCCGCCTCATAGTCCCGGGCAATTAAATGGAAGTGGGCTGTCTTGCATTCCTTGTCTAAGACATAGGAGTCAAAGGGGATCATGAGGTTTTTGGCCCGGGAAAGTTCTTGAAAAAACTGGTCTCTTTTTTCTTCCGACGGGGTGATTTGGTTGTGCTTTAAGTAGGCCCGGGTCAAGAGGTCCCGGCGGATTTTATAGTCCTTGTCGGCCAGGACCTGGATGCTCTTGGCCTGGGGGTGGAATTGGCGGATGATTTGAAAGCACAAGGCATGGATGGTCATAAAGTGGGGGCTTTCCAGTTGGGGAAAGAGGTCCCGAAAGCGTTTCTTCATATCCAGGGAGGCATTTTTGGAAAAAGTAATGGTTAAAAGTTTTTCTGCAGGATAACCTAGCTGGATTAGTCGGGCCAGCCGGGCCATTAAAACTGTGGTTTTACCAGCTCCGGGCACGGCTAAAACCAGGGCGGGTCCCCGGGTATGGTGGATAGCATCTAATTGGGCGTCTGTAAAGTTCATGCTTACCTCCTATCAAAGTCTATTATATCATGGTCCTTGTGAAAGGTTTGCAAAAAGGGTATAATAAAAGTAAGTAATTTAATTTTGAGAAGAATGGATTGAGAGGAAAGACAAATGGTAATGACAAATTTTTTGCAAGAGAGAAAGTCCGTCCGGGACTATAAGGACCAAGGCCTGTCTGCAAAGGACCTGGAAAGGGTCCAAAACATTGTAGACCGTGGAAACACCAACTGCAAGGCAGCTGGAATTTCTTTTAATTTTTTCCAAAATGGCCAAGTGGTTTGTGACCGCCTCCAAGGGAAGGCAGGATATGCCGGAGTCATGATCAAGGCTCCCCACTACCTATCCATGACCGTTGCCGGTCGGGAAGCAAGAGACCAATTAAAAACCGGCTACACCCTGGAAGAAATCAACACAGACCTGGTTAACCTGGGCCTTGGAACCTGCTGGATCACCATGGACCATGTAGACGCCCAAGCCAAACAAGAAGCCTTTGGCAGCGAGGGAAAAGACATTGACTACATCATCGCCCTGGGTTATCCCAAGAAGAAAAAACTCTTTGAACCCGAAAAGCACAGTGCTCGGATGGATGTGAGGGAATTTGTTTTTGAAAATGACCTTAATACACCAGCCAACCCGGAAACCTTGGACCAACTGGGTCTTTTTGATGTATTTTCTTCCGTTCGTTATGCTCCAAGCCACAAGAACACCCAACCCTGGCGCTTTGTCCTGGAAGGAAGCCAAGTAAAACTCTATATGGTTACCGGCCAAGAAGACAACCGGTCCCTGGTAGACTGTGGCGTTATGATGTTCTACTTCCAAGAAATGATGAAGACTCTCGGCAGCCAAAAAGAATGGGTTATGGAAGACCAATTTGCCCAAGAAGGAAACTACCTCTATCTTGGATCCTATTCCCTATAAGATTTGAAAAATAAAAGAAGCCCTCTCCATTGGAGAGGACTTTTTTTGTGCCTAGTTTCTTTGACCCAGGGAGGCCACCAGAGAGATTAAAACATCTACAGCCTTTTGCAGGTCTTCCAGGGCGATGCATTCATAGCGGCCGTGGAAGTGATGGCCACCGGTAAAGAGGTTAGGGCAGGGGAGGCCCTTGTAGGACAACATGGCCCCGTCAGTGCCTCCACGGATGGGTTCCAAGCGGACAGGCACGGAATTTTCTTCCATGGCCTTGAGGACTTCTTGGATTAAAAAGTCCACCTGGTCCAGCTTTTCTTTCATATTATAGTAGGAGTCCTTAATGTCTACTTGGATTTGAGTATGGTGCTTTTCTGCCATAAAGTCCCCCAGCTTTTGGATTAGGTCCTTTTTTTCCTGGAAGAGGTCCGGGTCAAAGTCCCGGATAATGTAGTTGAGTTGGGCCTCTTCAATGGTGCCGGAAAAAGTGTGGAGGTGGATAAAGCCTTCCCGGCCCTCTGTGTGTTGGGGCCTTTGGGCTACAGGCAGGGCTTGGTGGAAGTCCGTGGCAATGTCCAGGGCGTTGACCATCTTGTCCTTGGCAGACCCGGGATGGATGTTCAAGCCTTGGATGGTGACAGTGGCAGAAGCGGCATTGAAGTTTTCAATGCTGAATTCTCCCAGGCCCCCTCCATCTACCGTTAGGGCATAGTCGCAGGCAAAGTCTTGGACGTCAAAATTTTCCGTCCCTCGACCTACTTCTTCATCGGGAGTAAAGGCCACTTTAAGACTGGGGCGGGGGATATCAGGATGGGCCACATAATAGGCCAAGACTTCCATAATGGCTGCCACTCCGGCCTTGTCATCCGCCCCTAAAAGGGTAGTCCCATCGGATGTAATGACGGTTTTTCCCACCAGGTCTTTTAGGTCTGGGAAGTCCTTGGGGTCCATGGTTAGGTCGGCTCCCTTTAAGTGGATAGGGCCTCCGTCATAGTTTTCAATGACTTGGGGCTTGACCCCTTGACCGGAAAAGTCCGGGGAGGTGTCCATATGGGCAATGAGGCCCAGGCTTTCCTTGGAAGACCCGGGAAGGCTACCTGTGACAATACAGTGGTCGCTGACCTTGACATCTTCCAGGCCCAGGTCCAGCAATTCATCCCGGAGGATGTGGGCCAGGTCAAATTGCCGGTGGGTAGAGGGAGAAGTGGTGGATTCTTCCGAGGAAGTTGTATAGACTTGTACATACTTTAAAAATCGTTCTTTTAGCATAGGGACTCCTTTCTTGTTCCTTGAATGACTCTATTGTAAAATGAACTTTGGAAAATTACAAGATAGGGGAAAAATTTCCCGGAACTTTGTGGTAAGATAAAAGGAGTTTGAAAGAGGTGATGGTGTGAAAATTGCAATTGTTGGTGGCGGAGCCGGAGGCCTATTTTTAGCCAGCCTCCTGCCGGGAGCCACTGTATTTGAAGGAAAAGACCGGGTGGGAAAAAAATTATTGGTAACAGGTAACGGCCGTTGTAACCTGTCCAACCAAGACATGGACCTAGGCCACTTCCATGGAAATAAGGACCTAATCCAGGCCGTCTTTCAAAGGGCCAGCCAGGACCAAGTCCTGGACCATTTTAGCCTTCTGGGCCTGGATACCCTGGCCGACCACCGGCAAAGGATCTACCCCAGGACCCTCCAGGCCTCCAGCCTGGTCAACATCTTAAGACGCCGGGTCCAAGAAAACAACCAAGTCTTTTGCCAAAGAGAAATCCTAGCCATCCGACCTGAAAAAGAAGGCTTTGTTTTAAAAGACCAGGAGGGCCAAGAAGAATTTTTTCACAAGCTAGTCCTGGCTACTGGGGGCCTGGCCATGCCCAAGTCCGGGTCCCGGGGACAAGGCTACAAGTTAGCCCAAAGCCTGGGCCATACAGTGACCCCAACCTTTCCTGCCATTGTCCAGGTCAAGACCCAGGACCCCTTTTTAAACCACCTCCAAGGTGTTAAAGTAGAAGGTCTCTTGGAAGCCTACCAGGATGGGGAAAAGCTGGCTCAGGAGGCTGGAGAAATTTTAATCACCAACTACGGCCTGTCAGGACCTCCGGTCCTGGACCTGTCCCGGAGGGCCAACCTGGCCTTTAGGGAGGGGAAAAAAGTAACCTTTCATTTCAGCCTCTTAAATGGAAGCCAGGACCTAGACCAAGTCTACACCTATGTCCAGGAAAGAACCTACCAATACTACCACCTGAGCCTGGAAGAATTTTTAGAGGGCCTGGTCCATAAAAAATTCATCCATGTCCTGGCCAAGAGCTTGGACCTGTCCAAGGAAACCCCCTTGCAGGACCTGGCCTACCAAGACCTGGAAAGATTTTGGCGGCTCCTGGCCCACTACCAAATGGATATGACGGGGACCATGGGCTATGACCAAGCCCAGGTAACCTGTGGTGGAGTGTCGGGCCTGGAAGTAGATGGGACCTGCCAGTCCAAGATCCATCCCGGCCTCTACATGATAGGGGAGCTTTTGGATGTGGATGGAGATTGCGGGGGCTACAATCTCCAATGGGCCTGGTCCTCAGCCATGGCCTGTGCCCAGGGGATTTTACAGGAAGAAAAATAGGATTTAAAAGTTTTGAGGAGAAGTATTTTCAAATCCTAGATGTTTTGGTTTTTATGAAGAATGTAGTAGTCTTCAAGGGTAGCTTCTACGGAAACAGAATTTTCTAATAACTCTCCTGTATATCGAATTTTTAATCCCTTTTCCTCATAACGCATTCGAATAATATGAACTTTTTTATCATAGATTTTGAGAGCTTGGAAGGGAATGTACTTTTCAAAAATTTTTCCACCCATTTTATCAATGAGTATATCGGATGTAGTTTTTGCTCTAATTTTCCCATCATTTAAAATAATAATATTTTTTGTAATGGCTTCAATGTCGGAAATGATATGTGTAGAGAAGAGAATAATTTTGTCCTTGGACATATTAGATAGGATATTTGAAAATCGAATTCTCTCCCCAGGGTCTAGACCTGCCGTTGGCTCATCTAAAATAAGAATTTTTGGATCATTGAGGATAGCCTGGGCGATACCTACTCTTCGTTTCATTCCTCCGGAAAAATTGGATACTTTTTTGTCCTTTACATCCTCTAAGTTTACAAAAGATAGAACTTGGGGGATTTTTTCTTTTAGTGTGGCTTTACTTAAACCTTTTAGGGCACCCATATAGGTTAAAAACTCATAGGCTGTAAAACCAGGAAAAACAGAAAATTCTTGGGGCATGTAACCTAAGAGACTTCGATATTTTTCCTTTAACTGAGAAATATCCTCTTCTTGGTAATAAATTTGACCACTACTTGGCTTGTCTACACCGACTAAAATCCGCATTAAGGTAGATTTCCCAGCACCGTTATCTCCTAAAAGACCATAAATACCAGAATTTAATTCTAAATTGATGTCTGAAAGGGCAAGTTTTTTTCCAAAATGTTTGCTTAAGTTTTCAATTTTTAACATGATAAAATCTCCTTATTGCTAGCTGAAAGTTTTCTTTTTTCTAAGAGATAGACCAATCCATAAGATAATAGAGAAGAGGAGAGGAAAGATTAGAGAATCTAGGTAATAGGATTGTAAACTGTGATAGGATAAACTAGAATTAAAGTTTTCGATGTTGATTAGAGAGAGGGGAGATAAAAGAAGAAACTTCCTGGAAGACGGGGAAGTCCATAGGGATTGGAGTAAAAAATGGATAGAGACATAGGCTAGGACAAGGGAGAAGGAAAGCTTGGTGTCTTCTACTAATTCTCCCAAAAGAAGGAAGAGGAGAACAAAGCAAAGAGTTAGTAAAAGACCGTTACAAAGTTTATAGATAAAATATTGGAGATAGGTGACCTGAATGGGAAAGAGAAAAAACTCTTTAGAATTTTGAATGAAGAGGTCCTGGCCATCCCTTCCATAAATAAAAAAGACCAGGAGGGAAAAGAGGAAAACTCCACCGAGATAGGTGAAAAGACCAATTTCTAGACTATTCACGATGCGAGCTTCAAAGAGCTTTTTCTTCCCATAAAGAGTGGCTTCCACCAGGTCCTTAGTTTTAAGCCGGTCATCCTCCTTCATAATGGGAAGGAGAAGAAAGACCAAGGCCAGAAGGACTGCGTAGAAAATCTTATCAAAATTTCGAAGAAGAACCTTCCAGCCTTCACAATAGCCAATGAGGATTTTGTCCAAATCTTTTATGGTATTATCCTGGTAGGTCTTTTTGATTAAGTCCATTCGGTAGTCAAAGAAACCTTGTGTTGAAGGCTTTTCTCCTTGGAGGAGGGCATCATTTAGATTTTCAACAAATAAAAAGTCTTTAATATCAACCTTCTCTTTTGCCAAATGTTCTTGGGGGAGTTTGTATTTACTTATTAATCGATTTACTTCTTCATTGTCGTACCATTTTTGATTCATGAGATAGCGGTATTCTGTCCCATCTGAAATTTCCACATGGAAGCTCCCTTGTAAGTATTGATTTTGTTCATCCTTAATGAAATAAATGGAAGAAACCAATAAAAATAGACAGAGGGTCAAAAGATAGGAGAAGGGAAGAATCCTTCTTCGGTTGACTGTTAATAAATACTTCATTTTCCCTTCCCTCCTTTTAAGTAGTAGTGATTCATGAAAGGCATGGCGAAGATTCGACTGATAGAAATGTAGGCCAAAGATAAGAAAAAAGCTGTCAAAGTATAGGGAAAGACGTGGCCTTTAAGGACCAAAAGTTTGGAAAGAGAAAAGTTGTAGCGGACAAAATTTTGCGGCGTAAAGAAGGCGAGGGTATTGGCCCAGGGCTGGGGAGAGGCCGCCCACTTATTCAGCCAAATTAAAATGAGGGTCAAAAGAACAAGAGATACCCTTGTCTTGTGGAAAAACATGGAGACAAAAAGAATAATATTGACCATGACCAGGCTAGCAAAATACCCGGATAGGGCCTCTAGGAAAAAGCCCTGGCAGGTGGTGAGGTTAAAAATAGCTGGGCTGGAATAAAATTCTATCGAGGCATTAGCTCCGTGGAGGGAGTAAATCATCCAGTGATAAACCAGTAAAAAGCCTAGGTAAGCGAGATAGGCTAAACTGGCAAAAATTTCTCCTGCTCTTAGCTTGGCCAAGTAAAGACCAAAACGACCTTTTTTTGTGTGTAAGTCCATTTCAGTAAATCCCTGCTCATCATCAGATGAAGTTAGAGCAGAGAGGGCCAGGACTAAATAGATTAAAAACAGATAAAAAGTCATGTGGAGAAAGTCTCGCATATACCGCCAGCCTTCATTATAAGCATAGTAGAAAGGACGTTTCACCTGACGCGCCTGGTGCAAGATACTTTGAACTTGGGCTTGGCTATAGGGATGGTCCGATCTATGGATCCAAGCTTTTACGGCCTTTAAACGGTCTTGGTAAAAACCTTCAATCTCTTGGTCGCTCATCTGGATGGAGAAGTCTTGAATTCCATTACTAGAGGGAAAATTCAAACTTTCCGCGAGCCATTGAAAGGGGTAAATCAACTTTAAGCCAAGGTCTTTTTCTTCAGATCGTGCGCCTTCAACAAAGTCTTTTTCTTTACTTTGCCTATAGAGAGACCGAACTTTTTTCATTTGACTTTTAGTTAAAAAGCCATCGTATTTGACTCCTTCTTTTTTCAGTAAAGCCCAATAGGAAAGGCCAGATCCAAAATTTTCTTCGTCTAAGACCATGTCTAGAGATTGACCATAGGGAAGCATCTTGGCCAAGCAAATTAAAAGAAATAGGCAGGCAATGAGAAGATTATTCTTAGTAAATATTTTTTTACATTCGAGTTTTGTTACAACAAACATTGATTTTCAGCTCCTGAGTATACTTGTCTTAATGTAGTCGTCATTGTTTCCCTTTTTTCCAAGCTTTTATTGAAGGGCCTTTTTTAAGTCATAGTAAGACCCGGCAAAGACTACTCTCCATTCTTTTTGTCCCTGGGGTTTGGCCAGGATGAGCTCATCATACTTGCCATCCAACCGTCTGGCTTCATAGGCAAAGAGGTCTTCGTTTTTAAGACCTTGGATTGGGCCCTTTCGTTTGTCTAAAGGAATGGAGCCAATTAAGTCAACTACTCGATAGTCTACAGTTTGCATAAAGACCAAATCTGCATTGTGGTCGTTCTCGTGACCGTCCTCTCTTGGAGGATAAACATCTGGTTTTGATTCAATATAATTTTCAGTCGCTTGATCTAAATCTGCAAACAAGCCTTCAGTCCTTTGAGAGTCTATAGGCCCTAAAACAATGTCTCCACCTCTTTTAACAGATCCGGCCCAACCTTCTTCTAACCAATCCTTTCTATTCTTTGCCCTTTGTTTGGCAATTTTTTTATCTGCAGCAATGTCTTCAAGACTTCGGCCGTCAGGATTTTCCGATTTTTGTCCTTGAGGATTTTCGGTTTTTGCTTGGTCTTGAACCAGGGAATAGGTGGATTCTTTTTTCAGATAGAGGGCAGAAGCTAGAATAATTAGGACCACGAGAAGGCCTAGGATTATTTTTTTACTTTTCATTAGAATACATCTCCTTTTTCTCTGATTATAGGGGAGAAACTCATCAAAAACAGTTAACTTTTGTCCGAAATCTTCCGAAAAAAAGAAGAAGGTCTTAGACACTTCTTCTTAAAAGGGGTCAATATAGCCAATTTCTCTGGCTTTTTGAACCATCTCCTGGTAATTTTTAACCTCTAACTTGCTGTAGATACGGTTTAAAAGAACAGCCAAGGAGGAGGTGGACATAAAAGACTCTTTAGCAACTTCTTTCCGAGGTTTTCCTGAAGCATAGAGGCGGAGAATTTTTAGTTCTGTCTCTGTTAATTTTTCTGGAAGATGATTTTTAGGAGGGAAGTAGGTTTTATTTTCCAAGCAAACACTTCGAATTTTATTCAAAAGACTTTGGGCAGATTCTTCCTTAGAAATAAAGCCGGAACAACCAATTTCTTTCGCCTTTTCTTGGTAGTAGTCTAAATTATAACCGGTTAAAATTAAAACCTTGCTTTCATATTCTCGGATTAAAGTTTCACTTAACTTTAGGCCATTTTCTCCCTTAGCTAAGCCATCTAAGTTAATATCAACGAGAAATAAATCATAGGCTTCTTCTTTTAATTTTGCTTCGAGATCTTGTCTATTTTCTAGGATATCCACTTGGATTTCTCCGCTGGATTCTAGATCTGTCTTTAAATATTGGGCCAACATTTTATGATCTTCGATTAACATAATCTTCATGGATTCGCTCCTTTTTTATGGGGAGGTCTAGATAAAAAGCCAGGTAGCCTTCTTCTTGGTTTTTACCTTCCTTCATTTTAAAGTGACCTCCCAATCGTTTGGTCTCAAAGGTCAATAACTTTAAACCTGTGCTAGTGTTTGGGCCGGAATTTTTGTCCAAATAATCCCCATAGTTCACCATTGATAAAAAAATTTGCTCTTCTTTATTCGCTAGGTTGATTTCTGTGTAGGAACCCTTGCCATGTTTAAAGAGATTGCTGACGAGCTCATAAAGAACCTTGTAGATAAATCGGTCATAGGGACCAGGAAGGAGGAAATCATCAGGGCAAGTGAAGTCGATTAAAATGCCCTGGTTTTGATACTTGTCTTCCAAGTCCTTAATGAGCTGGTAATAAGTGTTATTTAAACTTTCCCTGGGATTTAAGATAGGGTCATAAGCATTTAACTCTTGGCGAATTTTTTTGATATTGCTAGAGAGAATTGCTAGAATTTGTTCTTTTTCTTCAAAAGGCTGAGCTCTTTGGACTAATTTTTGCAAGAGGATGTTATCTTGCAGAATCATATCATGGAGAAAACGAGTATTTTTTTCGGCATAGAGTTGGGCATACTTATCTAGTAAGAGGTTTTCTTTGCTCTTGTCTAATAGACTATCAATATCTTGATGGCTGAGGTCTTGGTAATTGAAATAAGAAGAAATCATGACAAAAAATGCACTTAAGTAAAAAGCCAGGAAGAAGAGTTGGAAAAAATTACTTGGAAAGCCATTAACCATAAAAAGAATTAAAAAAAGAAGAAAGCAGACTTGAATCCATTTTTTTAAGGGAGAAGAGAAGTCTTTGAAGGATAAGTGGTAAGATTTTACCAACAAATAAATTAAAATTCCTGCCAAAACGCTCATCATATAGAATTCCTCAAAATTATTTAAATAATTCCAAAAAGAGGAGAAATAAAAACTTCCTAATAAATAGAGGGCTAAGAAGCTAGAAGTTAAAATCATAAGTTGATAACTATAAAGCCCCCGATCGTCAATATCTTTTCTTTTGATGAGAAAAAAGAGGAGGGGAAATAAGCAAAGGAGAAAGTAAATCCATAGAAACAAAAAATTGACATCAAGAGAGGAGAAGTTTGATAAAAGAAAAATTATTAGGAAGAAGAGAACAGTTCCAAGGCGAAAGAAGTTAAAATGATATTGGCCTTCTAAAATAATATCCATATAGGAAAAAATAAGTTGAAAGATAAAAAAATACCGAAGAAGCAGAAGGTTGTTTAGGACATAAGAGACGAGGGTGTCTTCTAAGATAAAATAAAGAGGAATCCATAGGAGGGTTGTGCAAACCCTGTAAATATAGGTTTTCTTCCGCTCTTCTAAAAGAATGAAAAAAGAAATAAAAATTGTGAGGGAAAAAAGGCTGGATAGAATTAAGATATGGGGATTATTGGCTCCCTTTTTGATAAAGATTAAGTAAAACCAATATAGGGAAAATTGGGTGATAATATGAGCCCAAAGTAAAATTGGTTTTTTATAAGATAAAATTTGTTTCATGACTTCCTCCACATTTTGCTTTTTCTTTATTCTTATCATACTGGATTAAAAAGAAAAATGCAGCTAACTTTTGTCTAAATTTTATAGAAAGAATTTTTTAAAAAGTCCCCTAAAAAGGCCAAACATTCTATGAAAAAGAAAGATGAAATCTAAAAAATAATTTATACTATACCTTTTCTATGTTATAATAGGGAAATAAGGAGGCTTGGATGAAAGAACTATATAAAGAGCTAAAAGCCTATGGCAAGATCAGGGTGGGCATCGTGGGATGCGGCCTAATGGGAAGCCATCTTTTGGCCCAACTAAACAAGCTTGACCACTTCATCCCTGTAGCCATTGCAAGTCGCAGGATTGAATCCATCCAAAGGGCTTGCCAGGAAGCGGGAATCGACCAAGCGGAAGTCAAAGTATGTCATGATTTAGAAGAAGCAAAAAAATACATAGCCCATGGCTACCTCATTGCCACCACAGACAACCAACTCCTAACTGACCTGGACCTGGATTGCCTGGTAGATGCAACGGGTAATACCGTAGCTGGGGCTGAAATCAGCCTGGCTGCCCTGAAAAAGGGCATCCACCTGGTGTCTTTAAATGTGGAAATGGATGTCTTAATTGGCCCCTATTTAAGAGAGTTGGCCCGGGAAAATAAGCTGGTCTACACCGGGACCTATGGCGATGAGCCGGGGTCCATCCAAGAGCTTTACGAGTTTTGCAACTTTGTGGGCCTGGAAGTTATTGCCCTGGGTAAGGGGAAAAATAACCCCCTTAACCGCCATGTGACCCAGGAGGAAGTCCGGGAAGAGGCCTTGAAAAAGGGCCTGTCCCCCCGGATGTTGACGTCCTTTGTAGATGGGACCAACACCATGATTGAACTCAACTGCGTTTGCAATGCCACGGGCTTTTTACCCGATATAGACGGCTGTCACGGCCTCAAGGCTGACCCGGAAAGTCTGGTGGACTTCTTTGGACCGGACAAAAAAATCAAAAAAACGGGCGTTGTGGACTTTGTCCATGGCATGGCTCCAGGGGTTTTTGCCCTAGTCAAGGGCCAAGACGCCATGATGGACAAGGAACTCCAATTTTTAAAGATGGGCAAGGGGCCCTACTATACTATTTTCAGGCCCTACCACCTAACCAGTATTGAAACCCCCATCTCCATTGCCAAGGCCGTTTTAAGACAGGAGGAAAGTGTCCTGTCTACAGACCTTGTGGCCCAAACTGTGGCCATGGCCAAAAGGGACTTAGACCCCGGCCAAAGCCTGGGAGGCATTGGGTCCAACCAGGTTTATGGACTTTTAACTTCAGCCAGCCGGGCCAAGAGGGAAAACTTGGTCCCCATAGGTCTTTTAACAGACAAGGCCTATCTCAAGGACAAGGTCTATAAAGACCAGCCCCTGACCTTTGACCAAGTAGACCTGGAGGATACCTTGCTTTACCGGATCTACCAAGAAATGTAATTGCCTTTGACAAAGGGAAAAAAATACATTAGAATGAGAGGGTGACTATGAGAATCACACTAGAAATTGATTATGCCTTTCGGATTGTAGCCCATCTTGCTGAAAGACAAGGGCAAGTTGTAGGGGCCCCTATAATTGCAGACCAAGAATGCATTCCCGACCGCTTTACCCTGCGAATTCTTCGCAAGTTAAACCTGGCAGGAATTACAGGCTCCAAGAGGGGGGCCAATGGAGGCTACTACCTGGCCAAGGATAGGGACGATGTAACCCTATATGATATTATCCTGGCAGTAGACGGGCCCATTGAAATCAACCGTTGCCTCATGGCAGAAAATTCTTTTTGTTCCAGACGGGAAAAGGGCCATCAAATTTGCAATTGCCCCTTCCACATCAAGCTTGAAGAAATCCAGGGAGATGTGGTAGAATCATTTAAACAGCAAAAAATTTCAGATTTTTTAAGAACAAAAAACCCTGAAGAGACGGCTGTAGACGAATCTTAATCTAGAGAGTTGGGACTAGGTGGAAGCCCGATATTAAGATGTCTATGGGATCAGCTCTGAGTTTTGGCTAGGAAATGAGCCAACAGTTGTCCCCTGTTATAGGACCTAGAGTGCAGGAAACTGTAGTAGGGTGGTACCGCGGATATTTCGTCCCTGAGCGTAAGCTTGGGGATTTTTTTTATAGTAAAAAGGAGGAGACATGGAAAAATTTGCACCCTTAAGTAAAAAACCGGTTGTTGAAAGAGAGAAGGAAGTTGCCGATTATTGGGATAAAATTGACCTTTTAGATCGGTCTGTAGATAGTCGGGAGGGCTGTGAGCCCTTTGTCTTTTATGAAGGTCCCCCAACGGCCAATGGTCGCCCGGGGATCCACCACGTCATGGCCCGGACCCTCAAGGATCTGACCTGCCGCTACAAGACCATGCAGGGCTTCCAAGTCCGGAGAAAGGCCGGCTGGGACACCCACGGTCTGCCAGTGGAAATTGAAGTGGAAAAGAAGCTGGGTCTCCACGACAAAAAAGATATTGAAAAATACGGCGTAGAAGCCTTTAACAAAAAATGCCGGGAGTCCGTCTTTGAATACGAGTCCCTTTGGCGGCAAATGACCAAGGAAATGGGCTACCTCATTGACCTGGACGACCCCTATATCACCCTGGACAACGACTATATTGAAACAGTTTGGTGGATTCTAAACAAGATGTATGAAGACGGCTTAGTCTACGAAGGCCACAAGATCCTGCCCTACTGCCCCCGCTGTGGAACCGGCCTGGCCTCCCACGAAGTGGCCCAAGGCTATGAAGAAATTTCCACCAAAACCGTAACGGTAAAATTCAAAAAATCCGATGAAGATGCCTACTTTTTGGCCTGGACCACAACTCCCTGGACCCTGCCCTCCAACGTGGCACTAACAGTCAATCCGGAAGTGATCTATGCCAAGGTCAAGGTGGATGATACAGTCTACTACCTGGCCAAAAACCTCATCTCCAATGTCTTTGGAGATGCTCAAGTAGAAATTTTAGAAGAATTCAAGGGCCAAGACATGGAATATTGGGAATACGACCAATTGCTTCCCTTTATCAAACCCGACAAAAAGGCCTTTTTCATTACAGTAGCCGACTATGTAACCATTGAAGATGGGACTGGGATTGTCCACTCTGCTCCAGCCTTTGGGGAAGATGACTACCAAACTGGTCGTCGCTACAACCTGCCCATGATCAAGCCTGTAGACGAGGAAGGCAAGTTCACCGACACCCCCTGGAAGGGGACCTTTGTCATTGATGCTGACCCGGATGTGCTCCACTATTTAAAAGACCACGGCCTCATGTTCAAGTCCCAAAAGATGAAGCACAACTACCCCCACTGCTGGCGCTGCCATACTCCCTTGATCTACTACGCCCACCCCTCCTGGTATGTGGAAGTAACCAAATTCAAGGACAAGCTAGTAGAAAACAATAAAAAAGTCAACTGGTATCCAGACTTTGTAGGAGAAAAACGCTTTGGCAACTGGTTGGAAAACCTAAATGACTGGGCCATTTCCCGGTCCCGGTATTGGGGAACCCCATTGCCCATCTGGCGGTGTGAAGAATGTGGAGAAACCACTTCTGTAGGATCCCGTCAAGAATTGGCAGACCGAGCCATTGAAGATATTGACCCCTCCATCGAACTCCACCGCCCCTATGTAGATGACGTCCATCTAAAATGTAAGTGTGGCGGCCGCATGACCCGGGAAAGTGACGTTGTGGATGTTTGGTTCGATTCAGGAGCCATGCCCTTTGCCCAATGGCACTACCCCTTTGAGCACAAGGAAGACTTCTTCGAAAAGAAGTTCCCAGCAGACTTTATCAATGAAGGAATTGACCAAACCCGGGGCTGGTTCTACTCTCTTTTGGCCATCTCCACCTATATCACTGGAGAAAGCCCCTATAAAAATGTCCTGGTCAACGACCTGATCCTGGACAAGGACGGCAAGAAGATGAGTAAGAGCCGGGGCAACACCGTGGACCCCTTCAAGCTCTTTGACCAATACGGGGCCGATGT
This sequence comes from Urinicoccus massiliensis, assembly GCF_900120405.1. GTDB lineage: Bacteria > Bacillota > Clostridia > Tissierellales > Peptoniphilaceae > Urinicoccus > Urinicoccus massiliensis. The sequence continues at coordinate 1,103,516 of NZ_LT635493.1, forward strand.
GGTCCGTTGGTATTTGATGTATGTATCTCCCCCATGGTCTCCCACCAAGTTTGATGAAGACGGCCTGAGAGATACAGAATCCAAGTTCTTCCGGGGCCTGAAAAATATCTACCACTTCTTCAGCCTCTATGCCAATACTTCTGGCATCCAAATGGAAGACTTAGGCCTGGAAGGAAAGGACCTGACAGAAATCGACCTTTGGCTTTTATCTAAATACAACCACCTGGTAGCTGAAGTTGTAGAAAACATGGAAAAATTTGAACTCACCAAGGTGGTCCGGATGATCCAAGACTTTGTTGTGGAAGACTTCTCCAACTGGTATATCCGGAGAAACCGTCGTCGTTTCTGGAAGTCCGATGCAGATGGGGACCTAAAGGCCGTTTTTGCCACCACCTATGCTGTGCTTTTAGGCGTGGTAAAACTCTGTGCTCCCTTTATCCCCTTCCTGACAGAAGAACTCTACCAAGAACTCACTGGCAAGGAATCTGTCCACCTGGACCACTATCCCAAGGCAGACCCCAGCTATTATAGAAATGACTTAGAAGAACAAATGGACCTGGTTCGCAACCTGGTAACCCTGGGCCGGGCCAGCCGGGAAAATGCCGGTATCAAGGTCCGTCAACCCCTGTCCGAAGTCTTAGTAGACGGAAAATACAAGGCCATCATTGGCGACTTAACCGACCTGATCCAAGAAGAATTAAATGTCAAGGAAGTACGCTATGAAGACGACTTGAGCCAATTCATGAACTATGAATTAAAACCCAACTTCCCGGTAGCCGGACCCAAGCTTGGGAAAAATATCCGGGCCTTCCAAAACTACCTGGCAGAAGCCAAGGCCAAGGACCTGGTGGACCAATTAGACCAAGGGCCTGTAAGTGTGACCCTGGAGGGCCAAGACTACTCCATTGAAAAAGATGACATCCTGGTCCGGATCCACTCCAAGGAAGGCTTTGATGTCAGCATGGAAAACAACCTCTTTGTCATCTTGGACACAGAATTAAGTCCAGACCTGATCTTGGAAGGGGACATGCGGGAATTTGTCTCCAAGGTCCAACAACTGCGTAAGGCAAAAGACCTGGATGTGGCTGACCATATCCACCTGACCTATGACGGAGACCCCGACATCCTAAAGGCCATTGACCACTACAAGGACTTTGTCCAAAAAGAAGTCCTGGCCGACAGTCTAACCCAAGGAAAGGTAGATGGAGAAGCCATCTCCCTAAATGGCAAGGACGCCTATATCCAAATCACAAAGGCATAAAATTTGAAGATCTATATCGTCCGCCACGGACAGACCCAGTGGAATACCGAAAGTAGGATGCAGGGAGCCCTGGATTCCCCCCTGACCCAGGAGGGAATCCGGGCAGCCCATGCCCTTAAGGAAAAAATAAAAGACCTGGACCTGGATGCCATCTACACCTCTCCCCAAGGTCGGGCCCTGACTACGGCCCAAATTTTAAGGGGAGACCGGGACCTGGCCCTGGTCCAAGATCCGGACCTGAGAGAATTATCCGTTAAGATTTGGGAGGGGCGAGTTTTCGACCAAGTGAAAAAAACCCACCCTCAAGACCTCCACCGCTATTTAAAGGAGCCTCAAAATTACCATCCTCCCGGAGAGGAAAACTACTATGACCTTATGGACAGGGCCAGGGGTTTTTTAAACCGCCTCAAGGCCCAGGACCATAAAAATGTCCTGGTGGTTAGCCATGGAGTCACTATCAACGCCCTTTTAAATGTCATGGAGGGGATTCCTGTAGAAGATTTTTGGAAAAAGCCCCTGGTTCTGGGAACAGAACTTTCCCTTGTAGAAGAAAAGGACGGGGCCTACCAAGTAATTTACAGGGCCGGCCCAGTGAATGATGTAACTTATTAGAAGCATAGGATCCTATGCTTCTTTTTTTGTCCCCAAAGGCCTGGCCAGGAAGTAGAACAACCTCCCTTAAGGCTTTTTGAGAATTCCTCCTAATGAATTTACAAGGTCCGCCGGCTATGGTATAATGAGGACATAAAAACGTTATCATATGTAAGGAGGAATCAATTTTGAAGGTTTATACAACAGAAAATGTACGCAACTTAGCCCTAGTAGGCCATAGCGGCAGTGGGAAGACCAACTTAACCGAAGCCATGCTTTTCCAATCCGGAGCCATTCAAAAGATTGGCCATGTGGATGAAAAAAATACAATGTCCGACTTTTCAAAAGAAGAAAGAGAAAGAGGATCGTCCATTGGCACCAGTATTATTCCCGTTGAATGGCGGAATAAGAAACTCAACATTATTGATACTCCAGGGACCATCGACTTTATTGGAGAAGCCCAAGGAGCTCTAAGGGCCAGTGAAGCCGTCCTGATGATTATTGATGCCACAGCCGGAGTCCAAGTAGGTAGCGAAAGAATGTGGAAGTACACAGAAAAAATAGGCCTGCCCCGGATTATTTTTGTCAATAAAATTGACGGAGAAAATGTCAACTTCAGAGCCCTTATGGAAGAGCTAGAAGATAAATTCGGTAAAAAGGTCATTCCCTTTTCCGTTCCCATAGGAGAAGGCGAAGACTTTGTAGGTGTAACAGACGTTATCTTCCAAAAAGGCTACAAGTACACCAAGGGTGCTCCTGAAGATGCTCCCTTAAACCACGACCAAGTCAAGGCCACAGAACGGATGTATGAAGAAATCGCCGAAGTGGTAGCTGGAGCCGATGAAGTTTTAATGGAAAAATACTTTTCCGGAGAAAAATTCACCCGGGAAGACCTCTTACGGGGAGTTACAGAAGCCCTGGTAGCCGGAGATGCCGTTCCTCTATTGGTGGGTTCTGCTGAAAAAGGCATCGGGATTGACATCCTTCTAAATACCATCATCAACTACATGCCAGCCCCCAACCACGACCAAGCCCATATCGGCTTCCGTTATGAATCTGGGGAAGAACGCCAAGTTTCTCCAGACCAACCCTATTCTGCTGTCGTCTTTAAAACCATTACCGACCCCTTTGTTGGAAAAATTTCCATCTTCAAGGTCCTGTCCGGTAAGATCACCAAGGACACAGCCCTCTACAATGCCAATGAAGAAAGCCCAGAAAAAATGGGCGGCCTCTATATTATGCGGGGCAAGGAACAAATGGCCGTAGATGAAATTTACGCCGGGGACATTGGAGCCACCACCAAACTAGCCCACACCCTAACAGGCCACACCCTTTGTGACAAGGCCCACCCTGTCCTTTACAAGATGATGAAACAACCATCTCCAGTTATCTACTATGCCATCGAACCTGAATCCAAGGGAGACGAAGAAAAAATTTCCACCTCCCTCCACCGCCTCCAAGAAGAAGACCCCTCCTTTGTTATTGAACGCAACCCTGAAACCAAACAATTAACCATTGGAGGTCAAGGAAGCGTCCAATTGGATGTCATCTTGGAAAAATTAAAGAACACCTTTGGCGTTGCCACCAAGAAGGTTCCCTTTATCATTCCCTATCGGGAAACCATCAAGGGCAAGACCGAAGTCCAAGGAAAGCACAAGAAACAATCCGGTGGCGCCGGCCAATACGGAGACGTTTGGATCCGCTTTGAACCCTGTGATGAACACTTTATCTTTGCTGAAGAAGTCTTTGGTGGAGCCGTTCCTAAAAACTACTTCCCAGCCGTAGAAAAAGGCCTGGAAGAAGCCATGGAACATGGAGTCCTGGCAGGCTTCCCCATGACCGGAGTCAAGGCCACCCTCTACGATGGATCCTACCACGATGTAGACTCCAACGAAATGTCCTTTAAATTGGCTGCAGCCCTGGCCTACCGCAAGGGGATTGAAGAAGCCAAACCCATCCTTCTAGAACCCATCATGAAGGCCGAAGTCTCCATTCCAGATGAATACCTGGGAGATGTTATGGGAGACATGAACAAGCGCCGCGGCCGGATCCTAGGTATGGACCAAAAAGCTGACGGAACCCAAGTTCTCATCGCCGAAGCCCCCCAAGCAGAAATGTATGAATACGCCATAGACCTCAGGGCCATGACCCAAGGTCGGGGATCCTTCACCATGGAATATGCCCGTTACGAAGAAGTACCCAAGGACATTGCAGAAAAAATTATTGCAGACCATAAGGCGGAATAAGCCGACAATAGAGAAAAACCATGCCGGGACTGGCCTACAGCCCCGGCTTTTTATGTCCAGCCTAAGAAAAATAAAAAGGAAGCCCTTCCAACATTGTCGGGGGAAAAGCCCTGTGTTAGAATAGAGGAAGAGGTGACCTTGTGAATCCCAAATATGCCAACTATCTCATTTTAGCCAATGACTTTTTAGAAAAAAACCAATTAAAAAAGGCCCAAAGAGCCTTTGAAAAATCCTTACATTTTGCCCAGACCAAGAAGGAGCAGGTGGACAGTCTGTTTGAACTGGCGGACCTTTCCCTGCAACTAGAGGACCCGGCTGGGGCCCAGGACCTTTTTCGCCAGATTTTGAGCCTGGAAAACCACCCTGGGGCCTACTACGGCCTGGCCATTAGCGGAGAGAGTTTGGGCCAGGACAAGGACCAAATCATTCAAAACTATCAAGAGGCCATCCGCCTGGACCCTTCTTACACCAAGGCCTATTTTTACCTGGCCCATGTCTATTTTGACCTGAAGGACTATGACCAGGCCCGGGACCTCTTCCTCCGTTGCCTGGACCTGGAGCCGGAGGACTTTGTCTGCTACAACGACCTGGGCAGTCTCTATGAAGAGCAAAAAGACTACCAAAAGGCCCGGACCTATTTTTTAAAGTCCCTGGACCTCTGTCCCAGCTATGCCCGGGCCCTCTACAATATGGGGGTGGTGGAAAACCGCCTGGGTCGGCCTCGACAGGCCCTGGCCTATTATGAAAAAAGCCTGGAGGAATACTCCCATCCCTATACCTATCTAAACATGTCGGCCATCTACTTCGCCTTGCAGGAGGACCGGGAGGCCGAAAAGATCCTCAAGCGGGGTTTGACCCACCACCAGGACAGCGTCAACCTCCACTATAACCTGGCCTGTGCCTATGTCCACCTAAAGGACCCGGCCCGAGCCCTAGAAGAATTAAAAAAAGCCATAAAAATAAACCCCCATGCCCGGAATTGGGCAGGGACGGATATAGACTTAAAAGAACTTGTAAAGGAGCTATAGATGATTATTATAAAGACACCCCAACAAATCGAAAAAATGCACCAAGCTGGCATCCTCTTAGCCAGCGTCCATAAGGAATTAAGAAAGAGAATCAAACCCGGAGTCAAAACCATCGAATTGGACCAATTTGTGGAGGACTACCTGGTCCAAAGAGGGGCCTACCCAGAACAAAAAGGCTACGAGGGCTTCCCCTATAGCATCTGCGCCAGCGTCAACGACGAAATTTGCCACGGCTTTCCCAGCAACCGGGTCTTGGAAAATGGCGACATCATCACCGTAGACATGGTGGTCCGGATTGGGGACTGGCTGGCAGATTCCGCCTGGTCCTACCGGGTGGGTCAAGTTTCCAAGGAAGCCGACGACCTTCTAAAGGTCACCAAGGCCTGCCTCTATGAGGGTATTAAAAAGGCCCAAATCGGCAACCGACTAGGGGACATTGGCCACGCCGTTCAAAGCTATGCCGAATCCCGGGGCTACAGTGTGGTGCGGGAATTTGTAGGCCATGGCATCGGCCAAGAAATGCACGAAGACCCCCAAGTCCTCCACTATGGCAAGGAGGGCCGAGGCCTGAGAATCCAAGAAGGCATGGTCTTTACCATTGAACCCATGATCAATATCGGCAAGGCCGACCTAACCATGGACGACAACGGCTGGACAGCCCGGACCCTGGACGGATCTTTAAGTGCCCAATACGAACATACCCTGGCCATTACCAAGGACGGTCCCATCATCCTGACAGACCAGGGAGATGAGGATGAGTAAGTCTGTCAATCTCTTGGAGGGATCCATTAGCCGGGGACTCTTAAAACTTTCCCTGCCCCTAATGGCTTCTTCCTTAATTGGCATTGCCTATACCATTACCGATGCCATGTGGCTGGGTCGCCTCAGCACCCAGGCCGTGTCCTCAGTGGGAACCACCCACTTTTACGTTTGGATGCTCCAAGCCCTGGCCCTCATTGCTTCAGTGGGGATTAGCGTGGGTCTTTCCCAGGCCTTTGGCAGCAAAAACCAAGAAGAGGCAAGACGGGTTATGAAGGCTGGCCTGACCGTTTGTCTGGGCCTAAGCCTCCTGGCTGCCCTGGGCCTCTTTTTGGCCAGCGACCCCATTATTTCTATCTATCAACTTTCAGCCAAGGCCCACCAGGATGCCGTGACCTATTTAAAAATCATCAGCCTGGGGACTGTCTTTATCTTTATGACCCCCTTTTTAACGGCAAGTTTTTACGCCCGGGGCGATAGCCTGACCCCCTTTAAGATTTCCATCCTGGCCCTGGTTTTTAACATCGTCTTTGACCCAGTCTTGATCTTTGGCTGGGGACCCTTTCCCCGACTGGAAGTAGCTGGAGCCGCCATTGCCTCTGTCTTGGCCCAGGTCCTGGCCACATCCTTACTCCTCTACGCTTCCTACATCAGAAAAGGTGTTATCTTCCAAATGAAGAAAACCACCCCCCTGGACCTCCACCATGTCAAGGACATTTTCAGCCTGGGGATTCCGGCCTGTATCCACTCCTTGATCCACGCCTTTGTGGGGATGGTCCTGGTGAGTTACGTTTCAGGCTTCGGCCAAACCTATATTGCCGTCTACACCATCGGGTCCCAACTGGAGAGCCTGGCCTGGATGAGTGCCGAGGGTTTTTCCCAAGCCATGACCACCTTTATGGGACAAAACTACGGGGCCAAAAAATTCCACCGCCTCCACCAAGGCTACCTAACGGGCATGGTCATTGTGGGTTGCTTTGGCCTGGCCTCCACCCTCATGCTTTTTTTCGGCCGCTACCACCTCTTTAGCCTCTTTTTACCCAAGGACTTGGAAACCGCCTACCATGGGGGCCAATACCTGATTATTTTGTCCTTTTCACAAATTTTTATGACCCTGGAAATTGGCACAGCCGGGGCCTTAAACGGCCTGGCCTTGACCAAGTACCCGGCCATTATTGCCACTGTCTTTAACCTCTTCCGGATTCCCCTGGCCCTGGCCCTGATGCCGGCCTTTGGAGTCAACGGAATTTGGGCCGCCATGAGCGTCTCCAGCATCCTCAAGGGGACCTTCCATGTGGCCGCCTACTTTTACTTTCAAAAACGCACTGACCACTTTTCCAAAAACATGGCCAAGTATGTCAGTAGAATTGCTCAGGAGGGAGAACTATGACCTTAAAACAACTTGCACAAAAAACCCACGGCGAAAAAATTGCCGTATTTGAAACAGACCTAGGCCGGATTAAATTCCGCCTCTTCCCAGAAGTAGCCCCCAAGGCTGTGGAAAACTTTATAGGCCACATCCAAGAAGGCTACTACGACGGCATCCTCTTTCATAGGGTCATTGACGGCTTTATGATCCAAGGGGGCGACCCCACAGGCACCGGCATGGGGGGAGAATCCATTTGGGGCAAACCCTTTGAAGATGAATTCCACACCGACTACCGAAACTTTCGAGGAGCCCTGTCCATGGCCAATGCCGGTCCCAGAACCAATGGCAGCCAATTTTTCATCGTCCAAGGATCAGACATCGACCCCCACATCATCCGGCAAATGAGGGCCCTGGGTCCAGACGGGGGCTACCCCGACCCAGTGGTGGAAGCCTATGAAAACCTAGGTGGCGCCTACTGGCTAGACGGCAAACACACCGTCTTTGGCCAAGTTTTGGAAGGCATGGAGGTAGTGGATGATATTGCTGCTTCGTCTGTCGATGCCCAAAACCGTCCTTTAAAGGAAATAAAAATTCAAAAAGCCTATATGGAAGATTGAAAGGGGACCCGCCAGGGTCTCTTTTTACTTTTGGGCCAATAGTGGATAGGCTTGATAGAGATTGGCAAGTATGGTAAAATAAAAAAAGGACAAAAGATTTTTATCTTAAAGGACAAAGATGGTCAAAGGATGATTTTATGGCAAAACTGACAAATTCAATAGAAGAATACATTATCAAGCTTTTAGAAAGTGGCGACGGGATTGTGGAAATCCAACGTAGCCTTTTGGCAGAGCATTTTTCCTGCGCCCCCTCGCAAATCAACTACGTTTTAACCACCCGCTTTACCCCCTACAAGGGCTACTTTGTAGAATCCAGACGGGGTGGCGGAGGCTACATCCGGATTGTGGAAGTAGACATGACAGACGAATTTTCCCTCTATGCCAAGGAGCTGGAAGACGGCATCACAGTCCTCCATGGGAAAAATATCTTGCGGTCCCTCTATGACCAGGGGCATATTTCTCTCAGGGAAAGGCAAATTTTAGACCTGGCCCTGTCCGATGCCTCCCTTCAAGGGGCCCAAGATAAGAACAAGGTCCGGGGAGATATTTTAAAAAATATCCTCCTATCGGTTTTCAATAAGGAGGTTTAAGATGTTGTGCCAACATTGCCACGAAAAACCCGCAGTTATTTCCTACCTGGTAACCAGGGAGGGCCAGCAAAAAGAAATGCAGGTCTGCCAAGACTGCCTGGAAGAACTCATGAAAGAAGACCTGGGCATCAGCAAGACCATGGATGAAGGCCTGGGAGGAGTTCTTTCAGCCATGCTGCAAATGATGATCCAAGACCCTGGAGAAGAAGCCCGGGGCAGGGAATGTCCCCACTGCCACACCAGATGGAAGGACTTTAAGGACACCGGACGTTTGGGCTGTAGCCAGTGCTACCAGGCCTTTGCCCCGGACCTCAATAAGATCATCAAGCAATTCCACGGCCAAGACCACCACCAAGGGGAAATCCCCCGGGCCTTCCAGGAAGAAGTCTACCGGGACCGGAAGATTATGGACCTCAAGGCCCAACTGGACCGGGCTGTGGAAGAAGAAAACTACGAACAAGCAGCAGACCTAAGAGACCAAATCAACGGCTTAAAGGAGCAGGCCCATGAATCCCATTAAAGACGACAAAACCCATATTATTTTAACCAGCCGGATCCGCCTGGCCCGAAATCTAAAGGACTACCCCTTTACCGAGGTCTTGAAGCCGGACCAGGAGGAAGAAATCACAAAAAAAGTCCACGATGCCATTGACAGTTGGCCCGACACCTATACCTTTTACCCCCTAAAGCAAGTTTCCCTCTTGTCCCGGCTCCACTTTGTGGAACAACAGTGGATCAGCCCCGGCATGATGGAGCGAACCGACGGGGCCTCCTTCTTTTTAAGAGAGGACAAGGAAGTCTCCATTATGGTCTTGGAAGAGGACCACTTGCGACTCCAGGCCATCCTGCCGGGATTGGCCCTGGAAGAAGCCTACCAGGGTCTTTTGCAAGTAGAAAGAGACCTGGATAAAGACCTGGACTTTGCCTATGACCGCCAATACGGCTACCTAACCGCCTGCCCCACCAATGTAGGCACCGGTCTTAGGGCCAGCGTCATGGTCCACCTGCCGGCCCTGGAAATCAGTGGCCTGAAAAGTCTCAAACAAAGTCTGACCAAAATGGGCCTGGTTTTACGAGGCTTCCATGGCGAAGGCTCCAAGTCCGTAGGAGGCATCTACCAGGTTAGCAACGAACAAACCCTGGGCTTTACCGAACAAGACTACATCCGTCGCCTGGAAAAAGCCGTTTTGGAAATTGTGGCCCTGGAAGAAGCCAAGAGAAAAGAACTTTATTTTCAAGAAAAAATTAAATTAGAAGACAAGGTCTGCCGGTCCTTTGGGATCCTCCGCAATGCCCGCATTCTTTCCTATGAAGAAATGTGCCATTGCCTGTCCATGATCCGCCTGGGCATCGACCTGTCCATTATCAAGCAAGAAAACCAATTAGACATATACGAAACCATATTTCGCCTGCAAAACGCCAGCCTGCAAATCCAAAAGCAGGCTCGGCTGGACCAAGAATCGAGAGATATCTACCGGGCCGACCTCTGCCGGCGAATGATGAAGGAGGGATTTTAATGGGAATGTATGGACGATTTACAGAAAAAAGTCAAGCCATGATCATCCGGGCCCAAGAAGAAGCCAAGAGCCAGGGCCATAACTATGTAGGCTCAGAACACTTAATTTTATCCATGCTAAAGGACCCGTCCCAGGGAGCCGGAGCCTTTTTGGCCCAGGCCGGCCTGGACTATGAGTCCTTTAAAAAAGTCAGCATGGACCTGGTGCCACCGGAAATGACTCCGGTTCAAACCGCCAACTACACCCCGCGAACCAAGCGAATTTTTGAAATCTCCTTTGAAATCGCCCGGTCCTTGGGCCAAGGCTATGTGTCCACAGAACACATCCTCCTGGCCATTTTAAGCGAGGGCAAGGGGGTAGGAGTCCTGGCCATGCGGAACATGGGCATAGACCCCAACCAATTGGAAAAATCCATCTACCAGTCCATCCAAACCATGATGGGCCAAGGCCAAGCCCCCCAAGGGGACAAGCAAGAGGGAGAAGAATCCTACCTGGAAAAATTCGCCAGCAACCTGGTAGAGGTGGCCAAAAAGGGAAAAATTGACCCCGTCATTGGCCGGGAAGAAGAAATCCAACGCATCATCCAGGTCCTGAGCCGGCGGAGGAAAAACAACCCCGTCCTCATTGGCGAACCTGGAGTAGGAAAAACTGCCATAGTGGAAGGTCTGGCCCAAAAAATGGCCACCGGCAATGTCCCAGAAATCATCAAGGGGCAAAAAATTTACTCGGTGGACCTGTCAGCCATGCTGGCTGGAGCCCGCTACCGAGGCGACTTCGAAGAACGCCTCAAGGGCCTCCTGGAAGAAGTCCAAGAAGAAAAAAACGCCATCCTCTTTATTGATGAACTCCATGTCGTCATGGGAGCCGGCGCCAGCGAAGGAGCCATGGACGCCTCCAACATCTTAAAACCCGTCCTGACCCGGGGAGACCTGCAAATGATTGGGGCCACCACCATAGACGAATACCGCCGCTACATTGAGCAAGATACCGCCTTTGAACGCCGTCTCATGCCCATCTATGTTGACGAGCCCACCGAAGAAGACTCCATCACCATCATCCAGGGCTTGAGAGACAAGTACGAAGCCCACCACGGAGTGAAAATCACAGACCAGGCCATTGAAGCCGCAGTGGAATTAACCCACCGCTACATCAACGACCGCTTCCTGCCCGACAAGGCCATTGACGTCATAGACGAAGCCGCCTCCAAGCTTAGGGTCCACTCCATGGTTAGCCCTTCCTCCATCCAGGACCTGGAAAAGAAGCTGGAAAAATATAAAAACGAAAAACAAGCAGCCGTCGATGCCCAAGACTTCGAAGCCGCTGCCAAACTCAGAGACCAAGAAAAAACCACCAAGGCCCAATTAGACCAAGAAAAAGCCCTTTGGGACAAGGAAAGCAAACAAAGCAAGATGGTGGTAGACCAAGAAGAAATTGCAGAAATCGTCGCCGACTGGTCCGGCGTTCCCATTACCAAAATCAGCCGGGAACAATCCAAAGAACTCCTGGACCTAGAAGCCAACATCAACAAGGTCGTCAAGGGCCAAGAAGACGCCGTCAAGGCCATAGCCAAGTCCGTCAAAAGAGCCCGGGTGGGCCTGAAAGATCCCGAAAAACCCATTGGGTCCTTCCTCTTTGTGGGCCCCACCGGCGTGGGTAAGACCTTCCTGGCCAAGCAACTGGCCAAGGAACTCTTCGGCTCCCAAGATGCCATGCTCCGCTTCGACATGAGCGAGTACATGGAAAAACACACCGTCAGCCGCCTGGTAGGGTCCCCTCCAGGCTATGTAGGCTACGACGAAGGAGGCCAGTTAACCGAACAAGTCCGGACCAAGCCCTATTCCGTCCTGCTTTTTGACGAAATTGAAAAAGCCCATCCCGACGTCTTTAACATCCTCCTCCAAGTCCTGGACGACGGTCGCCTGACAGACGGCCAAGGTCGGACCATAGACTTTAAAAATACCCTGGTGATTATGACCTCCAATGCCGGGTCCGCCTACTTGAAAAAACAAAACACCCTGGGCTTCGGCCTGGGTCAAGAAGACCAAGAAGACCGAGAAAAAATCAAATCAACCATCCAGGAAGAATTGAAAAAACTCTTCCGGCCCGAATTCCTCAACCGGATCGACGAAGTCATCGTCTTTAACAAACTGGGCCAAAAAGAAGTCCAAAGCATCGTGGAAAGACTCCTAGAAGACCTCCAAGACCGCCTAGAAGACGTGGGAACCCAGATAAACTTCGACCCAAACCTGGTCCCCTTCATCGCCCAAAAAGGTTACGACCCCCAATACGGTGCCAGACCCCTGGAAAGGTCCCTGCGTAAACTCGTTGAAGAACCCCTAACCGATAAAATCCTAGAAGGCAAGCAAGACCAAGGCCGGACCTTCCACATCAGCGTCCAAGGCCAAGAAATCCAAATCCAAGAAGACCAAGAGGAAAAAGATGAAGAAAGTCAAGAGCCAGTACAAGTGTAAAGAATGCGGCTACACCAGCATAGGCTACCTGGGCCGGTGTCCATCCTGCGGAGAGTGGAATAGCTTCGAAGAAGAAATTCAAGAAGACCAAGCCATCCAAGGCCCCGGCAAGGCCAAGGCCAAACCCTCCCGGGCCAAAAAACTCCAAGAAAGCAAGGTCAGCACCACCAGCCGCTATAAAACCCAAATCCAAGAATTCAACCGCGTCCTGGGGGGAGGCGTCGTTCGCGACTCCATCAGCATCCTGACAGCCAAACCCGGCGCCGGCAAGTCCACCTTGCTCCTGCAAGTCTCCAGCGACTTCGCCCAAGCCGGCCTCAAAGTCCTCTATGCCAGTGGAGAAGAATCCAGCTCCCAAATCTACCAAAGAGCCCAAAGAATCCTAAAAAAAATTCCAGAAAACATCTGGGTTACCTCCACCAACTCCCTGGAACAAGTCCTATCAGACGTGGCCGAAATTGACCCCGACCTCATTATCCTAGACTCCATCCAAACCTTCCAAAGCCAAGATTACACCTCCAGACCCGGCACCCCCACCCAAACCATGGCCTGCGCCAACCAAATGCTAGAATTAGCCAAGGGAGCTAGACCCCGGATGGTCTTTATGGTGGGCCAGATGACCAAGGAAGACGAACTAGCCGGAGTCCGGTCCCTAGAACACCTGGTAGACACCGTCCTGGTCATAGAAGGCGACCCCGGTGACCCCCTAAGAACCCTCTACACCACCAAAAACCGCTTCGGGTCCACCGGCGAAATGGGCTTCTTTTCCATGGAAGAAGATGGCCTCCAATCCATCGACAACCCCTCCGCCTACTTTATGACCAAAAGAGACCCTGGAGAAGAAGTCCCCGGGTCCGCCTTAACCGTCCTAAGAGAAGGCACAAGACCCATCGTCGTAGAAGTCGAAGCCCTGGTGAGCCGGAGCTTTACCCCCTATCCCTTGCGGATCGGCGAGTGCGTTCGCAAAGAACACCTCCAAACCCTGATCTCCGTCTTGGAAGAAAGAGGCAAACAACGCCTCACCGATAAAAACGTCGTGGTTAAAACCACCGGCAACATCCCCTTAAGAGAAACCGCCGCCAACCTGGCCCTGATCATGAGCGTCTACTCCAGCTTGAAAAACACCCCCATCCCCGCCAATACCATCTTCCTGGCCGACGTGGGCCTCACCGGCGAACTTAAAGCCATCCCCAACCTAGAAGCCAGGATCCAAGAAGCCCACCGCATGGGCTTCGACCAAATCTACACCCCACCCATCCAGGAAAAACTTAAAGAAAAATACAAGACCAAAAGTTTAAGAACCCTGAGAGAGGTATTAGGAGAGTTCAGGTAAAAATGTAGGGGCGGCCCTGTTCATGACCTAACCCGATGAGAGCGAAGCTCGAATCGTAGGTAGGTCAGATGCAGTCTTTCACAGCGAAAGGAGCGTAAGTGAACTTGAGCTGATGAAAAGTTGTAGCCGGCCCTTTATACATACCCGAACATGTAACCACAAGGGCCTATGGTCTATTTTCGAATAACTTTGTAGGGGCGACCTGGTGTCGCCCGTGTTAGTGGGCAGGATATATAGATATATGAGAAACATGTTCATGAAATTTGTTGACCTTGTGTATATAAATCCTGTTTTGCAAATGGGCTGGACAAGCCAGCCCCTACAAAATCGCTCCTACATTAAGAAATCAAAGATTTCGGGTTAGGTCATGTCACTGTCGATTTCTACCAATCGGCCTTCGTTTCTCTCGGCCTCTTGGGAAATCTTAGTATCTGACCTACCTACGATTCGGGCTTCGTTTCTCTCGCCCTCATCGGGTTAGGTCATTATCTTATCTATAGCAGGGATGGTCGCTTGCTGACAAATCAAAGATTTGAAACGCCGCGACCTCTTCCAGACCTAACTTGGCGACGAAGGAGCCTTAGTAGGTCTTATGCAACCAATTGCCCAAATTTTTAATTTGGCTGCAATTGTCTGCGAACCTTCCTCAATTCAGCCGACGCTTCGCTTGGCTTCATTGGGATAGGTCATGAATAAACCTTGACAGCCCCCCAAAACCGTGATACAATACTACAGATTGAAGACCCCGATCATAGTCGGGGTTCTCTTTAAGTTGCATAAAAACAGGAGGTGCAAAATGGCTGATCGCGCAATCATGGAATGTGAAGAGTGCAAGAACCGCAACTATGTCACATTTAAAAACAAAAAAAACACAACAGAACGTCTGCAACTAAAAAAATATTGCAAATTCTGCAAGACCCATACCAACCACAAAGAAACAAAATAAAGGAGGGAATAGATGGCAAGCCCAAGTAAACCCGCGAAAACAACCAACAACCTGGCCAAGGCCGAACAAGACCAAAAAAGCCTGGGAAAATACTTCCGCGGAGTTCGTTCAGAATTCAAAAAAGTAATCTGGCCGACCAAGAAGCAAATCTTCACCTATTCACTCGTCGTCATTGTCGTTAGTATCATTGTAGCACTTGCAATCTACGGACTTGACTACGTCATTCGTGGCATCTTAAGCCTCTTCATCAAAGCATAAGGTGATTCAATTGACAGACCAACAAATCGAGTCTAAAGAACAAGAAGCCAAGTGGTACGTCATTCATACCTACTCCGGACACGAAAACAAAGTAAAGGCCAACATGGAATCCCTGGTAAAAAACAGGAACATGGACAACCTCATCTTTGACATCCAAGTCCCCATGGAAGAATACATCTCCGTGCGTAATGGAAAAGAAGTCGTCAAAGAACGCAAAGTCTTTCCATCCTACGTTCTCGTCAAGATGATTATGAATGACGAATCCTGGTACCTAGTACGCAATACCCGAGGAGTAACAGGTTTCGTAGGGCCGGGATCCAAACCCGTCCCCCTAACAGACGAAGAAGTCCTCTCCCTAGGCGTAGCCGACAAGAGAGACTATTCAGGACTGTATGAAGTCGGAGACATCGTCGAAGTTATTGATGGGCCCTTTAAAGACTTTATGGCCACCATCAGCCAAGTCGACGAAGACAGAGGAAAACTTACCGTCGTCATCTCCATGTTTGGTCGAGACACCAACATGGAACTTGACTTTAGACAAGTCAAGAAAAACTAATCGTACGCATATCACAAACTAGTGGGAGGGAAACCCCGCTATACCACATTTGAGGAGGTGCACTATGGCAAAGAAAGTCATAGCAATCGTAAAATTACAAATTCCAGCAGGAAAGGCAACTCCTGCACCACCAGTCGGTACCGCCCTAGGACCACACGGTGTTAACATCATGCAATTTACCAAAGAGTTCAACGCCAAGACCCAAGACCAAGCCGGTCTAATCATCCCCGTTGTACTCACCGTCTACCAAGACCGTTCCTTTACATTCATCACCAAGACACCACCAGCAGCCGTTTTAATCAAAAAAGCATTAAAACTCAACAAGGCATCCGGTGAACCCAACAAGACCAAGGTTGGAAAACTCACCAAAGCCCAAGTAAAGGAAATCGCAGAACTTAAAATGCCCGACCTAAACGCAGCCAACCTAGAATCAGCCATGAGCATGATCGCAGGAACCGCACGCAGCATGGGCATTGAAGTTGAATAAGTGGGAGAGAAAACTCGTTTGCACCACAAGGAGGTAAAGTAAATGGCAAAAAGAGGAAAAAAATACCAAGAAAGCCTAAAGCAAGTAGACCGTAGCAAATTCTACGACGTAAAAGACGCCCTAGAACTCATCGGTAAAATTGCCAAGGCAAACTTTGACGAAACAGTAGAACTCGCAATGCGACTGGGCGTAGACCCAAGACACGCCGACCAACAAGTCCGCGGAACCGTCGTTTTGCCCCACGGAACAGGAAAAACCAACCGCGTATTAGTCCTGGCAAAAGGCGACAAAATTAAAGAAGCAGAAGCAGCAGGCGCAGACTACGTCGGTGGACAAGAATACATCGACAAAATCCAAAACGAAAACTGGTTCGAATTCGATACAATCGTTGCAACTCCTGATATGATGGGTCTTGTCGGACGTATCGGACGCGTATTAGGACCCAAGGGCCTAATGCCAAACCCCAAATCCGGCACCGTAACCTTCGAACTAGCCAAAGCCGTAGAAGACATCAAAGCAGGGAAAGTAGAATACCGCGTTGATAAAGCAGCCATTATCAACGTACCCATTGGAAAAGTATCCTTCGGTCCCGAAAAACTACGCGATAACTTCAAAGCCCTAGCATCCGAAGTTATCAAAGCAAAACCTGCCGCAGCAAAAGGAAAATATTTAAAATCCGTAACCGTGTCCACAACCATGGGACCTGGAATCAAAATCAACGGACAAAAATTAATGGAAGACTAATGACCTATCCCAATGAAGCCAAGCGAAGCGAAGGCTGAATTGAGGAAGGTCAGATACTAAGATTTCCCAAGAGGCCGAGCTAAGCGAAGGCCGATTGGCAGAAATCGATAGTGAAATGACCAAAAAAGAGGTGAATGAAAATTCACCTCTTTTTTTAAAATAAATTTAAAAATGTAGGGGCGACCCTTGAAGCCCTAGCCCGAAATCTCCGATTTAAAAATGTAGGGGCGATTTTATTCATGACCTAGCCCGATGAGAGCGAAGCTCGAATCGTAGGCAGGTTCGCAGACAATTGCAACCAAATTAAAAATTTGGGCAATTGGTTGCATAAGACCTACTATGGCTCCTTTGTCGCCAAGTTAGGTCTGGAAGATGCAATCTTTCACAGCGAAAGGAGCGTAAGCGAACTTGAGCTGATGAAAAGTTGTAATCGCCCGCCCCGCAACCCAAAAACATATAAACACAAGGGAACATATAAATAAACAGAAAAACCCATGTAGGGGCGATTTTATATCGCCCGCCCCGCAAACCCGAATATGTAAATACAGGGAATCATATAAATATCCAGAAAACCCATGTAGGGGCGATTTTATTCATGACCTAGTCCGATGAGGCCGAGCCAAGCGAAGGCCGATTGGCAGAAATCGACAGTGAAAGCCCGACCCGCAACCCAAAACATATAAACACAAGGGAACAATGACAACATACATTTATTCCCAATATAAACATATTTCCAATTGCAACAAGGGCGATATAAAATCGCCCCTACAAGACCTTTTCGCGGGGCATGTATAAATATGGGGGATATATTCCCGGGCATATCGCCCGACCCGCAACCCCGAATATATAAATATTGGTAAAATATTTCCCAAACCATCAAAAGCCCGCAACCCCGCAAATATACATATAGGGAATAATTTAAATACACACAAATTCCATCCACCAACCACCCAACCACCCCAATAAAAACCAAAAAATAGACAGAAAAAACAAAAAAAGATATAATGATGAAAACGAAAAACCACCCAAAACCACAGGAGCAAACCATGAATCCACACAGAAAACAACTTCGCCTAAAAAACTATGACTACCGCTGGAATGGAGCCTACTTCATCACCATAGCAAGCCATCATCGCCAAAAACTTTTCCAAGGCCCCAACCCCTGCCTAGACCAAATCATCCAAGAAACCTACCAACACATAGAAACCACCTACCCCTATTGCCAAGTCATTGAACAAACCACCATGCCCGACCACCTGCATTTCCTCCTCATGATCGACGGCCCCGAAAAAATCGAACACCGCCAACCCCTACCCACCATCATCAAAAACTTTAAAGGCTACCTATCCAACCAATACATAAAAAAAGTAAAACAGGGAAAGCTCCCGCCCTTTCATGAAAAAATATGGCAAAAAGGATATTATGAACGCGTCCTCCGTAGCGAAGAAGAAGTATACCAAGTCCGAAAATACATCCAAGAAAACCCGTTAAAATTAGCCCTGTTAAAAGAAGAATGAAAAAAGAAACAGTAGGGGCATATATAAATATGGAGGTATATTCCCGGCCATATCGCCCGACCCACAACCCCGAAAATATAAATATTGGCAAAATATTTCCATGCCCGGAACAAAAATGTAGGGGCGATTTCATATCGCCCGTATTGATAACCAGGACAGGTAAACACAGGAAACAATATAAATACCCAAACAATCCATTCCCAACCCCCCCAACCCTGAAAATATAAATATTGGGCACAATATAAATAACCCCAACAACACCCCGCAATCTCGAATGTGTAAATATGGGGAACAAATTATATTTAACTATTCCCCTCATTTTCACATTTTAACAATTGCAAAAAGGGCGATATTAAATCGCCCCTACAAGACCTTTATGTGGGGCATATGTAAATATGGGGGACATATTTCCCGGACGATCCATTCCCAACCCCCCCCAATCCCGAAAATATAAATATTGGGCACAATATAAATAACCCCAACAACACCCCGCAATCTCGAATGTGTAAATATGGGGAACAAATTATATTTAACTATTCCCCTTATTTTCACATTTTAACAATTGCAAAAAGGGCGATATAAAATCGCCCCTACAAGACCTTTTCGCGGGGCATGTATAAATATGGGGGTATATTTCCCGGACAATCCATTCCCGCCCCGCAACCCTAAAAATGTAAACATAGGAAATAAGGTAAATAACCCCACCAAAAATCCCACTCACAAACCCGAACATATACATACAGGGCACAACATAAATACCCAGAAAAACCAATCGTAGGGGCGATTTTATATCGCCCGATACCGCAACCCCGAATATGTAAATATAGGGAACAATACAAATACCCCAACCACCCCAACCCCACAAACCCCACAAACCCCAAAATATACATACAGGGCACCATACACCCCACCCCCAATACAAAAAATTGTGAACCCTTTACCAAACCCCAAAGGGCATAAAATACAGCCCCGAAACCACTTGACCCTGTTTTGTAACACTTTTGTAATTTTACAAAAAGCCAAACTTGTGTATAATGAATATATAAGAAATGTTCTATGACAACTGAATACATTCCCCTCGCGCAAGCGAGACAGGAAATGACTGTTCGTTGTCCGGAACTTTCTGAAAGTACGACAAAAACCTCACGGTTTTTGTAGATCTACAAATTTTAAGGAGGTCGAAAGACAATATGAACAAGAAATTTCTTTCACTAGTACTAGCACTAGTCATGGTACTAGGAACTTTCGGTTCTGTCTTTGCTGAAACTAAAGCTCCAGAAGCTAAAGATGCTAAAAAATCTGAAGTTAAAGTTCCAGAAAAGAAAGAAACCAATGAGAAAGTTCAATGGCTTGTTGACAACGAAATCGTTGTAGGACGTAAAGTCAACAAAGACGACAAAAACGCTGACCTAGCATTGGATAAAGACATCCAAAGAGCAGAAGTTACCAAACTTCTAATCTATGCTATTGGCCAACAAGACTTAGCTGCACGTCTAAACGGAGTTTACGCTCCCTATACTGACGTTCCAGCTAACCACTGGGCAAATGGTCTAATCGCTGCAGGTTCTACAGTTGCTAGCCCTGCTAACGCACTTCCTTTCTTACATGGTATTGGACACAACATGTTCCAACCTGAAAGACAAGTACGTTACGACGAATTAGCAAAAATGTTAGTCGTTTTAGTTAAAAAAGACTTAACTAAAGACGGACTTGCTGCTGCTAAATGGCCAACAGACTGGATGAACTGGGCTGCTCAATTAGGAATCTTCGACGGAATCAACACTCCTGTTGATGGATCCAAACCTGCCGTTCGTCAAGACGCTTTTGTAATGCTTTACAATGCACTTTACAAATTAGGCGACTTAGTTGCTTATCCATCTCATGAAACAATGGGTATCATCTCTGATGCTACTTTCAACAAGTTCACTGTAAACCAAGGTGACCTTAAGAAAGAATTCACAGTAAATGCAAACACTAACTTTGTTCCTTCCAAGTATACAAAGGTAGATGGAAAACCTGAATACATTTCTTGGTCAAATGTATATGGTAATGAAAAAGAATATTACATTGGTTCTTTAGTTCGCGTTTTAGCTGACGATAAAGGCAATGTAACTCACATTATCCAATTAGGTAACCCAGCTGAACTTGCTAAAGAAGGTAATGGATGGGAAGCTGTAGCTAGTCATGTAGCAGAAACTAAAGATGTAGTTGCATTAGGAACTGTATCTGAGTTCAAATTATCTAATGCTAATGTTTATGATTTAAAAAATAAACTAGCAGATAAAGAAGTAACTGTTAAAACAACTGATTCTACTCGCTACTTTGTAGCTGACAACAAAAACGAAGTATTAACAGAAGTTAAAGATAAAGCTGCTTTATTAGCTCTTTTTGACCGTGCTAAACTTGATGTTAAAAACGGTGTTTATGTAGGATACAACGTATTACCAAATGCTAAAGTAAATGAAGCAAAAGTTGTTGTAGTTCACGATGTAGACACAAGCAATATTAGCAGTGATATCGTTCGTATTTCAACTCCAGGAACGTTCAACTATGTTCTTAAAGCACAAAAACCAGGTTATACACCTACTAAAGTTGAAAAATTCGATTTACGCAACTACAAAGCTGCATTCCCAGCTAACTATGGATTTGATGGTGAAGATGTTGTTGATTTAGGTTCTAAATCTGGTGACATTCTAATCAACCGTAGTGAAGATCCTGTTTACAAGATCTTAGAAGTTAAGACACAACCAGCTGTTAAAGACAACTATTTAACAGGAAAGACAAGCCGTGTTACTACTCTTAAAATTGCTGATAAAGGCAATGGCATTGGATATGTAGACTTACGTGAAGATACTAAAGTATTCTTCGGCAACCAATTAAAAGAAAATGCTAAAATCCAACTTCACTTTGAAAAAGGTTACAATAATCTAGTAGATGTTGTTTCTGTACTTGCAGAAAACACTCCACTTAAAGGTTTCTTACCAGAAAAAGTTAAGAACGTTGAAGATGCTCGTGAAGTAAAAGCTGAATTCATTTCTGCTACAGAATTAGGAAAAACTGGAAGATACACTGTAAAAGTTTACCTAATTGAAAATGGTACAAAAGCAAGAACAGCTACTACTTTTGAGTTACGTAACGAAGGAGTTGACTTAACTAAACTTGTACCTGGTCAAGAAATTACTTTCAATGACCTAGGAGTTAAGGGAGCTAGCAACTTACCATTAATTGGTGACCTTAAGGGTGCTGACGTTAAAGCAGATGCTAAAGCTGAAATTGCTAAATTAACTGACTTAGAAGCAGCTGAAAAAACTGCTGCTGAAGGTAAAGTGGATGCTGCAGCAACAAAAGCAGATGTAGACAAAGCAGTTCAAGACGCTAAAGACTTAAACGATGTAAATACAGTGCTAAAAGCAACTACAAAAGTAGTACTTCCAAAAGGATCTACTATTGATGAAGCTACTGTAAAAGCAAATCTTCCAAAGAATGAAAAAGGCGTTAAGGTAGAAGCTACTAAGGTAGATTCTGGTGCTAAAACAGCTGATTTAAAATTCACTAAAGGTGACGCAAGCAAACCTGCAACTGGTGTTACAGTTGTAGTTGCTAAATAAGACATCGTCTTACAAATAAAAAAAGAAGCCCTCGGGCTTCTTTTTTTGTACTTATTTTTAAAGAAAAAGAGAGAGGGCCCCGGCAGGAAGGCCCCCGCCCCCTAGGGATACACTTGGCTTTGGAAATCGCCCCTACAATTGGAATTTCTGAATATTTATCTTGTTCCCTTGTGTTTATATGTTCGGGTTTGCGGGTCGGGCGATATAGCCGTCGATTTCTAGCTGCTCAAGCAAAGCTTTCGCAGGAAATCTTGGCATGAGACCTGCCACGAAATCAAAGATTTCGGGCTAGGGCTTCAAAATCGCCCCTACGACTGGTTTTTCTGTTTATTTATATTGTTCCCTTGTGTTTATATATTCTGCTTATTCATGCGGGCGATATAAAATCGCCCCTACGATTGGTTTTTCTGGGTATTTATCTTGGACCTATATTTACATATTCTGTTTATCAATACGGGCGATATGAAATCGCCCCTACGATTGGTTTTCCTACAAACCCATCCCACGAAAAAACCCTTGACCATTGGTCAAGGGCTTTTCTTTCTTTCTTACTTCAATTGTTCGATAGCGGCCATCAACCGGGCTAGGGTTTCGTTGAGTTCTTCCATTTTGGACTCCATTCTCAGGAGCATAAAGGAAGCCACAACGATGGGGAAGCCCATATTGGCGATGGAGGATAGGATGTCTTCCATAGGTGGGTCCTCCTTAAATCAAGGAGGATACTTTGGTTTCGATGAGCTTGGCGGAGAGCTTGTCTACGACTAAGTCGTTTTTACCAAAGATTTTTTCTGTAATCATGGCGTCCATGACGCCGGTTACGGCTGTGGTGTCTAGGTCTTTTTTGACGTCTTTGATCCGCAGGGTCAGGTTTTTGTCAGCTTGGGTTTTAAAGGTGCATTCGAGTTGGTATCTGTTCATGGTTTACCTCCTTAGGCTTCTGGGTTTAGGCGGACGGTTTCGATCTTCAAGATTCCTGTGCAGGTCTCGTCAAAGAGTTTGGTCAGGGCTTGACCGCCTCTTAAGAGGGCCTGGTCATCAATGGCTTCATTGATGTTGGAGAAGGACTTGGTCTTTAGGATGGGTTTTCCATTTTTTTGGACTCCTGTGTCCAGTTCTAAGCGTAGGGCGATTTTTTCTTTTTTTGCCATGGTTGGCTCCTTTCTTTTTCTTTCAACGGCTTACACTTTACATATGTTTTTGGATTGAATTTTCCCCTAGTCTTTTTGGAAAAAATTTTTTTGGTAGTCGGCGAGGATTTTCTCGGCCAGGATTCCATTGTTGTAGGCTTTTTGGGCGGTGGCTAGGCTACAGGCCAGGGGGATTTGGTAGTGGGGCAGGATAAAGCTGGCGGGTGGGACTAGGTCTTGGATGGCCTGGTAGGCGATAAAACCGTAGCAGGGGTCGCGGGAGATTTTTGGTTTACGGACCTTGCAGGAGATGAAGATTTGTCCGGCCAGGTAGAGGGGCAGGGGGCCTGTCAGGCCTTTTTGCCGGAAGAAGGATTTCAGGGCCTTGGGGTCTAGGAAGTAGGTCTTGGCGAATTGGTCCATAAAGTGGGTAATGGGGACGGGCAGGGTGGTGGTTTGCCCGTCTTGGGTGTAGATTTGTGTTCCGTCGCCGGTTTGGTCTAGGTAGACGGGAAGGATGGTTTGGATCCTTTCGTAGGGGACGGGGTGGGGTTTTTGTTTTTTTGTGGTTTGTGGTTGTGGTTGGTTTGGTTGATTTTTCATGTTGCCTCCCTTTTTTGTTTGGATTGGGTGGGGTGGATTATTTGGACATATTTTTGCAATTGTGTATATGCAACAATGAGGGGGATGGGTAAATATTATTGAATTCCATGGGAATTCTGTTTATTGACGTGATTTTTTACATTTACATTTTAAATTGATGGATGATCTTGTAGGGGCGATTTTGAAGCCCTAGCCCGAAATCTATGATTTCGTGGCAGGTCTCATGCCAAGATTTCCTGTGAAAGCTTTGCTTGAACAGCTAGAAATCGACGGCTATATCGCCCACCCGCAAACCCGAATATGTTTGTATTGGGAATAAATGTGTATTGACCTTGTTTCCTTGTGTTTATATATCTTGTTTATCCATGTGGGCGACACAGGGTCGCCCCTACAAAACTACATCAAACCAACCTACATTTTCCTGAAATATACCGATCCGATGATTCAAATTGAGAGAAAAAATCGATGAGCCGTTAAAAAAATTCAATGTTTGAGCGAAGCGAGTTTTGAATTTTTAGGCTTGTCGATTTTTTCTTACATCCAGGGCGTTAGGGTGAGAGGTAGGGGTTTGGGGAAGGATAGGGCGAATCAAGACGCCCTACTTCCTTCCCCAATATATAGGGAAAAGGGTATATATAGAGAAGAATGTAAATAGGGATGTTCCCTATATAAAATATCCCTGGGAACGGAATAACGGGCGACACCAGGTCGCCCCTACAATGGTTTGTGCATTTACACAATCCCCAATCCATTTTTTGGCGAAGGCTGCATTCATTTACGAACAAAAAAGAACATACGTTCTAATCAATATGATACATCAATTTTTCTTGTCTTTCAAGAATTTTTCCCGGCTTATTTTTTGATCTAAGGGGAAATTTTTTCAATAAAAGCTTCAGAAAATGCCCTGTAGTTTTGAAAACTACGGGGGATTTTTTCTTTTTGTCCAGGTTTTTGGAAAAGAACAGGGGTAGGAAGAAAAGAACATATGTTTTACTTTTTGGCTTTTTCTCCTATACTGGTGGGGAAAGGAGGTGAAATGTATGAAGGTTATTTTGGATCCCCGAGAGTATTCTATGGAGGAAATTTATGAGGCTTATGAGGGTCTTTGTCGCAAGACGGTCCGGGCTTATGGCTGGGAGGGGGCTTCTAAGGAGGATCTTTTCCAGGAGTGTGTCTTGGAATTGTGTCGCTGTGTCCGGGATTTTGATCCGGGGCGGGGGGTTGCTTTTCCGGCTTATGTCCAAAGGGCTTTAAAGTACCGGGTCTATGGGGTGCAAAGGAAGTGGTTCAAGGGCCAGGTGGAGTCTTTGGATGCCGGGGAGGATTTTCAGGAGGCCTTGTTGGATCCTTTTGACTTGGAGGAGGCGGTTTGCCGGGAGGACGGGCAAAGGCGGCTGGATTTTTATCTGGGGTCTTTGCCTCCCCGGCAGGGGGAAGTTTTGCGGCTCTATTATTATGAAAATTTGTCTTTGTCGGAGATTGCTGGTTTTTTGGGCCTGGCTTATAAGTCGGTGGAGAACACCAAGGCGGCTGGGCTGAGGAATTTAAGGAGGTTATTTGATGTT
This sequence comes from Urinicoccus massiliensis, assembly GCF_900120405.1. Classification (GTDB taxonomy): domain Bacteria; phylum Bacillota; class Clostridia; order Tissierellales; family Peptoniphilaceae; genus Urinicoccus; species Urinicoccus massiliensis. The sequence continues at coordinate 1,128,709 of NZ_LT635493.1, forward strand.
TGTGAAGAAGAAGTTGATTCGTTTTAATTTTTCCAGTCGCAAGGGGGCTCGGGTTTCTTATATTGTGGTTCACGATACGGGAAACCGGGCGGCCAGTGCGGATGCCATGAATCATTTCCGGTATTTTAACGGGGGCAACCGCCGGGCTTCGGCGCATTATTTTGTGGACGACAAGGGGGTGGTCCAGCTGGTGGAGGATTGGAATGCGGCCTGGCATTGTGGCGACGGTCGGGGCCGGTATGGGATTTCAAATAGGAATTCTATCGGGGTGGAGTTGTGTATCAACCAGGGCAACGACATGGCCAAGACTTATGCCTATGCCCGGGATTTGATCCGAGTCTTGATGGCTCGGTATGGGATTCCCAAGTCCCGGGTGGTCCGGCATTATGACGCCAGTCGAAAGATTTGCCCGGGCCATATGGTGGGCCAGGGGGATTGGGGCCCATGGTGGGGTTTTTGGGAGAGTTTGTAGGTTTTTTTGAATTATGGGGTGGTCTTGTAGGGGCGATTTTATATCGCCCACCCGCAAACTCGAATATGTTTATATTGGGAATAAATGTGTATTTACCTTGTTCCCTTGTATTTATATATTCTGTTTATCCATACGGGCCGGACAGGCCGGCCCCTACAATTGGAATTTCTGTTTATTTACATGTTCCATAATATTTACCTATCCTGTTTATCCATATGGGCGATATAAAATCGCCCCTACATTACGAAATCAAAGATTTCGGGCTAGGGCTTCAGAGCCAGCCCCTACAGACCATCCAGACAATTTACCCGAAAATGCAAAGGGGGATAATGCCCAATACAAACAACTGCACCAATTCTCTTCCATTTTTTCAATCTTCTTCTTTAATGCCTGGCCTGGGTATGGTATAATATTTTTATAAATGGGCCGGGTTTTTGGGCTTGTTTATTCAATTGAAAGAATGTTTGTAGAAAAGAAAGATGCGCGTTAAGTGTTTATGGAATGGAGATGCCATAAAACGAAGAGTTGGCTCGCGATGCTCTTTCGATCCGCTGCGACATAGGACCTCCTATGCTACCAGCGAGAATAGGAGGTTATTTTCATATGAAATCTACATCTTCAAAACGTACTTTATTTTTAGTTGTAATGGCTTTTTTTGTGGCCTTGCAAGTGGTAGTGGCCCGGGTGGTTTCTCTGGAAATCGGAAATGTTTTTCGGATTAACTTTGCCTTTCTTGTGTCGGCTCTTTGTGGGGCCTTGCTGGGACCGATCCCGGCGGCGGTTTGCGGGGTCTTATCGGACTTTTTGGGTTTTCTGATCCGGCCTGTTGGGGCTTATCATCCGGGTTTTGCTTTTACGGCGGCCTTGGTGGGTCTGGCTTATGGTTATTTGCTTCATAAGAAACGTCCGATTTCGATTCCAAATATTATCTTGGCGGGGCTTTTCCAAGTAGTCATTTGCAACTTTTTATTAAATTCGGCTTGGATTATGTCTTTTACGGGAAATACTTATGTGCAAACTTTGTGGACACGGCTTCCTGTGGAAGGGGTACAAGCTATTGCCAAGCCACTTATTTTGGCCCTTGTGCTTCCCCTAGTGGTCCCTATTGTGGAAAGGGAAGTGCATTTAGATTAGGAGTATACATGTTTACGATAGAAGAAGTACAGGAGCTGCTGGATGAGGCAGCTCTTCGTTTACCCCAAGGAATTTTTGACGGGTTAACGGGTGGGGTGATCTTGTCTGAGGAGGAGGTCTACCATCCGGAGGATTTGAACCACGATTTGTTGATTATGGGGCAATACCAGGTGGATTCTTTCGGGTCCCGGATTGTGATTTATTATGGATCTTTGATGAAGGTTTATGGGAATGAGTCCCGGGGGTTTTTGTACCAGGAAGTGGAAAAGTTGCTGCACCATGAGCTGCGGCACCATATTGAGCGCTTGGCCGGGGTCAATGACTTGGCTGAGGAGGATGCGGTCTTTTTAGAAGGCTATCGAAAGGGGCATCATGAATAAATTTTTGGGTCATGTGAACCAGGGCATCGGGGTCTTTGTTGACTATTTGTTGAGTGCCCTGATTACTGTGGTGTCGATTTTAGTGAATATTTTCGGTTCTTTAAAGGATTTATTGACGGCGGCGTTGACTTTTGGCGGGTGTTTTTTGTTTTTGGTTTTTTCCAATGTATTAATGTTTTCCCGCTATTCTTTTATTTTTTTGCTGATTTTTGTCTTTCCTTTTATTGGCAAGGTTGCCGTGTCTTATCTCAAGTATTTGCAGTATATGGTGACGGAGTATTTTTACGAAAAGGCGGATTTTTACCTCCAAGGCAAGGATGCTTCTTTTGATTCTATGGGGGATTATGGTCGCCGTTACAAGCGGATGCAGGAACAGGAGAGGATCCGCCAGGAACAGGAGTGGATGCGGCAAGAGCAGACTCGTCGGGCGGCTCAAGAGGAGGCCTACCGCCGGCAATGGGAGGAATTTGCTCGGTCTTTTGGTGACCAATTTACTTATGGTTATGGCAACCGGGAGTCTTATGGGGGCTACCAGGGGGCCGGCCAAGGAGGACCTGGGTCTTTGGGTTTTGTCGACCAATATGAAAAGGCCGCTGGGGTTTTGGGAATTTCTCCTTTGGCGGACAAGTATGAGGTGAAGTTGGCCTATCGGAAGTTGGCCAAGAAGTACCATCCGGACATTAACAAGGACCCTTCGGCCACCAAGAAGTTCCAGGAAATTAACGATGCCTATGAGTTTATGAATGAGGACAATATGAATCGTTACCGACAAATGAAGAAGGGGTAAGGAGTGGGATTCGGGCCTGGCCCGGGTCTCTTTTTTTGTGGGATTTTGTTTCTTATGTTTACCTATTTGGGGATGTAGAGATTTATGTAGGGGCTTGCTTGTCAAGCCCGTATAGGGAAAAGAATGACATAGTAGAATATTGTATGTAAGATAATGCCCTATATAAACAAACCCGGGAACGGAATAACGGGCGACACCAGGTCGCCCCTACAGACCATCCACAAATATATCCCCAATATAAACAAACCCGAATCCACAACATGGGCGGCACAGGGCCGCCCCTACAGACCATCCACAAATATATCCCCAATATAAACAAACCCGAATCCACAACATGGGCGGCACAGGGCCGCCCCTACAGACCATCCAAAATTTTTCCCGGATATGTATCGATTCGACTATTTAAAATGAGGTCAAAAAATTTGAGATTCGTTAAAAAATTTTGCTGTTTGAGCGTAGCGAGTTCAAAATTTTTAGAATCTCAAATTTTTTGCTTCTTTCAGTGCGTTAGGGTGAGAGGTAGGGGTTTGGGGAAGGATAGGGCGAATCAAGACGCCCTACTTCCTTCCCCAATATATAGGGAAAAGGGTATATATAGAGAAGAATGTAAATAGGGATGTCCCCTATACAAAATATCCCTGGGAACGAAAGAACGGGCGATCACTGTCGATTTCTACCAATCAGACTGCACTTCGTTTGTCTTCTTGGGAAATCTTAGTATCTTCCAGACCTAACTTGGCGACGAAGGAGCCATAGTAGGTCTTATGCAACCAATTGTCCAAATTTTAATTTGGCAACAATTGTCTGCGAACCTACCTACGATTCGAGCTTCGCTCTCATCGGGTTAGGTCATGAACCAGGTCGCCCCTACAGACCATTCACAAATATATCCCCAATATAAACAAACCCGAATCCGCAACATGGGCGGCACAGGGTCGCCCCTACATGGGAAATTCTGCATATTTATCTTGGACCTATATTTACATATCCTGTTTATCAAAACTTGCACAAAAAAACATTTTCACGCCCCAGGCCTTTTATTTACTTGTTTTCGGGGGTGAAAATAATTTATTTTTCTTGAACTTATGGTATAATAGGCATATAATAATCTTTGGAAAGAAGGGATGTTTTGAAAAGAAGTATTGAAAGCATTCTTGATATTGACCGAAAGACAAGGGAATTGGAGGGGGACACCAAGCGGTCTATTGACCAAATGGATGAGTCTTACCGCAAGGAGCTTTCTTCTTTGGAATATCAAAGGTCTAAGGAGGCTAAGGAAAAGGCGAAGAAGTCTTATGACGAAACCCTGGATTCTTTCGCAAGGGATATTGAAGCGGTAAAAAGTGCTTCTCAGGTCCAATTGAAGAATATGGATCTTGAGTACAGCAAGGTGAAGGATGCCTTGGTGGAACGTGCTTTTACGAAAATTCTCGGGAAAGAAAGTGCAGACGATGATCAATAAATTTGCGGCTTTGAATGCCAAAATAGATCATATGTATGGTCAATTTCTAAAGGATGATGACATTTTGCTGCTTGCAGGCAAGCAGGACTTGGAAGATGTTTTTCGAAGGGTCAATGACTATGGTTTTTTGGCCGAGTTTGATGCCTTTGAAAATGTGTATGATGCCCAAGATGTTTTAAAGGCCTATGAGGGGGGTCAGGTTAACAAGCTGACGCATTTTTTAACGGGACCCTACAAGGAGTTTATGCAGGCCTACACCCGGAGTGAGGAAATGAACCGGCTGAAATTGGTTTTACGTTGCCTCCGTTTCCACAAGAATGTGGGGGATTTGACTTTTAACCAGCTGGTTTTAGGCAAGCAAAAGATTCAACTCAAGAATGAAACAATCGCACAATTTGTTGATAGACTAAAGATGACCAAGTATTACAGAATTTTAAAGCCTTATCAAAATGAGGAGGAGGATGTAATACTTTTTTATATGGAAATGAACCTGGACAAGCTCTACTACCAAGATTTGTTGGGGGCTACGGCCAAGTTTTCTAAGGAAAACAAGGACTGGTTCAAGAGGATCTTTGGTCGCAAGATTGACTTGTTGAATATTCTCTGGATGGCTCGGGCCAAGAAGTATTATCAGCTCTTACCGGAAGAAATTATGAATTTCTGTATTCTTGGTGGTGACTATTATAATTATAAGCGTCTATCGGACCTTTGTTACACCAAGTCGGAGGGGGAATTTTTAAAGAGGATCGCCCAAACGCCCTATGCCTTTTTGTTTGAAGGGGAGGATGTGTATTTATACAGCCACCGCAGGGCCAGTCGGTTTTTGTATTATTATTGCAAGAGCCAGATCAAGTTTTCTAAGGGGAACATGGGCAAGTTGTTTTGCTATTTGATTCTCCTGGAAAGTGAGATGAATGACTTGAGGATCTTGTTTGAAAGTGCTCGTTTCCACATTGATACGGAGGATAAGCTGAAGTATTTAACGAGGCATTTAGGACATATAGAAGGAAGTGAAGTGAATGGCTATTGAGCAAATGCGAATGATGAATTTAATTGGTCCCAAGCCCACCATGAATTCTGTCTTGGTGGATTTATTGCGCTTGGATGCCTGTGAATTTATTCATGCTCAAGGGGAAGTAGACAAGAATAATTTTGCCCTAAGTTTGGAAGATGAAGACAACCTGGACAAGAATATTGAACTCAACTATGTCAAGCCCTTTGGGACGAGTCAATCTCTGGACCAGGGACGGGACTTGCTCCAAGGTCTTAGGGATTTTTACGGGTTCAAGGATATTGACCGGGTCTATACGGACCGGGTGGATATGGACAAGGACTACGACCCCATCATTGATATGATGAAAAAGCAAAGGGCGGACCATGACCAAATCCACAAGAGTTTGGAAATTTTGGAAGAAATTGAAAATAACCGGGCTCTTTTTGACGATATTGATGCCAACTTGGAGGACTTGTCTGAGCTGGAAAATTTCAATGTCCGCTTTGGCTTTTTAACGGCGGAAGGCCGCTTCCGCTTGAAGAAGAATTACAGCAATATCCTGGCGGTTTTTTACCACACAGGGACCCTGGACAAGGACCGGGAAATTTATTTCACCATTTATCCCAAGGAAATGGACAATGAAATTGACCGGGTTTTGAAGTCTTTGGGCTGGATGGATATTGATATTTTAGGGCATGATGAGCGGATTTCCAAGGATATTATCCTGAATTTGGGTGTGGAAATCCAAGAGCTTAGGAGCCAATCGGACCAAATTGAGTCGGAAAGGGTCCAATATGTTCATGACCACCAAGAGGACATGAAGGAGGCTCTGGCCTATATTTATTTGAAGGATAAGATTGAAGAGTTAAAGACCATGATGCTGCAGTCGGACCACTATTATTTCTTATCTGCCTGGGTTGGATTGTCGGATATTGAAGCCATCAAGGCCTTGGAAGGCAAGTACAAGGGCTTATCTATTGACTTTATCGACCCCAAGAAGAATTCCAACCCACCGACAAAATTAAAGAATTGGAAATTTTTCAAGCCTTTTGAATTCTTGATCAATATGTACGGTACACCGAATTATTATGAATTTGATCCTACGGTGATTTTTGGGATTACCTATATGGTCTTATTCGGCGCCATGTTCGGTGATATTGGTCAGGGGGCAGTATTCTTCTTAGCAGGAATGCTCTTGTCCCGCAAGCTGGGCGCCTTTGGACAGCTTTTAAAACGCCTGGGCCTGTCGTCTATGGTCTTTGGGGCCCTCTACGGGTCTATTTTTGGGAGTGAGGAAATTTTCTCGGGGCTTTGGTTTAAGCCTTTTGACCAAATCAACCGGACCCTGGTTACGGCCATTTGTTTCGGGGTTCTTCTCCTCCTGATTTCTTATGCAATTGGGATTTATAACCAAGTCAAGCAGGATGAAAAGAGCCAGGCTTTCTTTTCAAAAGAGGGCGTTTTGGGTCTTGTGATTTTTTTGAATGTTATCAATATTGGGGTTTACCTACTGGCTAAGCTGGTAGTGGTCCCGATTTTTGTCAGTGTATTTTTCATTGTCCTGTCCTTGGTCTTGATGTTGTTCCAAGGACCCATTGTGGAAAAGCTGACCCACAAGAAGGTGGTTGAATCTAAGGTGGACTATTACACGGAAGGGATTTTCTCCCTGGTGGAAACCATGCTTTCTACGGTTACGGGGATTATTTCCTTTATCCGGGTAGGGGCCTTTGCCATCAACCATGTGGGCTTGTTTTTAGCCTTCCAAACCCTGGGCAAGATGATTGGGTCTTCCGGGGGAAATACGCTGGTTTTAATTGTAGGGAACATTGTCATTATTGCCCTGGAAGGATTGATTGTTTTTATCCAATCCTTGCGTTTGGAATACTATGAAATGTTCAGTCGTTTTTACAAGGGAAATGGCCGCTTGTTTAAGGCGGATAAGATATCCATGAAGGAGGATTAAAATGGGGAAAATTATTTTGTTTTTATCTTTAACAGTCGTTGCACTTTTTGCCGGGGCAGGTTTTCTTGCCTACAACAGGACAGAAAAGTCCAAGAAGTTTGTTCGTTCAGTCATTAAGTTAAATTTATTTATCTTTGTACCGGTTTTCGTCTTTGGTCTTGTGACCCTAGTACCAGAAATCACTCAAGCTGCCAGTGAAACTGCTTCCGGCAGTGGCCAAGGCCTGGGTTATTTGGCTGCCGGCCTATCCACCGGTCTTGCTGCTTTGGGTGCTGGTGTTGCCGTATCTAATGTAGGTTCTGCAGCCATTGGGGCTGTCAGTGAAGATCCGGACATTCTTGGTAAGTCCATGATTTACCTGGGACTTGCTGAAGGGATTGCCATTTACGGTCTGATTATTTCTATTATGATTTTAGGATCCCTATAATGCGCTCTTTGGCCTTAACGGATAATCGAGATATTTTAACTGGTTTGCGAATGGCGGGAATTGAAGGGGTCTTGTGTGGAAATGAGGAGTCCTTAAGGGACGAATTCCACCGGGCCCTGGCCAATGACAAGGTGGGCTTAATTATTTTAACCACCCGGGGTTTTTACGCCCTGGAGGAGGAAGTCATTGACGTGAAGATGCACAGGGCATCTCCTCTAATTGTCACAATTCCGGAAATCGACGGTCATATGGACCAAGATTTTATCTTAAAGTACATTCAAGAATCCATCGGTATTGGAATGAAGGATGATGCAAAGGAATGATTTATCTTGAAAAGAAAATCGCCATCTTTAATGAGATGGTGTATTTAAAAAAAGAAAAAGAGTCCAAGGAAAAAATAGAGGCAGAAAAGGCCCGGTTGGACCAAGCCTTGGCAGATAAGACCCGGGAAATGGACCAAAAGGAAAAGGACTTAATTGCCAGAAGGATCCAATTGGCCAAGGAACAGGGCTATGACCAAGTCATGAACACCAAGGAAGAAACCCGGATTGAGGTTTTAAAGAAGGAACAAGCTCTTTTTCAAGACTTTATTGCCAGCTTGAAGGAAAAATTAAAGGCCTTTCGGGAAAGTGAAGCCTATGTCCAAAGGGAAGGGGATATCTTCAAGGGGATCTTGGCTGATGTCAATGAGGAAAGGATTACGGTCCACCTTATGGACCAAGACCGAGACCGCTTGGAAGGCGCCTTTAATAAGATCGCCGAGGAAGAAGGGGTCCACTTGGACTTTGTCTCCTTGGAAAAAAAGGCCCTGGGGGGCTTTATGGTATCGGACAAGGAAGAAAGCTTCTTTATCAATGCCAGCTTTCAAGCAAAAATTGACAGTTTGAATTATGAATTAGGAAAGATGCTGCATAATCAGTTGAAAGTTGAAGGTGGTATGGATTGAAAACAGCATATGTAAAAATTGTGGACGGTCCTGTTGTCAAAGCAACTGGTATGAAGGATTTCCAAGTAAGGGAAATGGTGGTTGTCGGGGAAAAGAAGTTAATCGGCGAAGTCATTTCCATAGATGGGGACCTGGGGACCATCCAGGTCTATGAAGAAACAGAAGGCCTCAAGAGGGATGAAGAAATCCAATCCACTGGGGCGCCCTTGAGTGTTAAGTTGGGCCCTGGTATGGTGTCCAACATCTTTGACGGGATCCAACGTCCCCTAAAGAGCATCCAAGACAAGCACGGCAACTTTATGCCGGAAGGAATTGGTCTGATTTCTCTGGACCAAGAAAAGCTCTGGCCTGTGACTTTTACGGTGAAAAAGGGAGACTTTGTCCAAGAGGGACAAATCTTCGGAACGGTTCCTGAAACGGACTCCATGACCCACCGGCTCCTGATTCCCATGGGGGTTTCCGGAACCATTGAAGAAATGGTGGAAGAGGGGTCCTACAATATTGAAGAGGTCCTCTTAAGAGTCAAGGACGAAAATGACAAGATCCACGAAGTGAAGATGGCCCAAGAATGGCCAGTCCGGGTTCCCCGTCCTGTAAAGCACAGGAAGGCCACCCGGGAAATCCTCTTGACAGGGCAAAGGGTTTTGGATACCTTTTTCCCCATTGCCAAGGGGGGAACTTGTGCCGTTCCCGGTGGTTTCGGAACGGGCAAGACCATGACCCAACACCAAATTGCAAAATATTGTGACGCTGACTTGATCATCTATATTGGTTGCGGGGAACGGGGTAACGAAATGACCGAGGTATTGGAAGACTTTCCAAACCTGGTGGACCCCTATACCAAGCAATCTCTTATGAACCGGACCATCTTAATTGCCAACACATCCAACATGCCGGTAGCTGCCCGGGAAGCCTCCATCTATACTGGAGTTACCATGGCAGAATACTTCCGGGACCAAGGATATGACGTGGCCCTGATGGCGGATTCCACCTCTCGTTGGGCCGAAGCCCTAAGGGAAATTTCTGGTCGTTTGGAAGAAATGCCAGCGGAAGAAGGCTATCCAGCCTACCTACCCTCTCGGGTTGCGGGCTTTTATGAACGGGCCGGGTCGGCAGAAACTTTTTCCGGTAAGGACGGGTCTGTTACCCTGATTGGGGCTGTATCCCCGGCTGGTGGAGACTTTTCCGAACCTGTTACAGAAAACACCAAGCGCTTTGTCAATGTCTTCTTGGCCCTGGACAAGAACCTGGCCTATGCAAGACACTATCCCGCCATCCAATGGATGACCTCTTATTCCCAATACATTGCCGATTTGAAAAACTACTATGAATTGGCCCTGGATGGGGATTTAGTGGGTCTACGGAACAAGTGCATGGACATCCTCCATCAAGAAGCCAAGTTAAACGAAATTGTCCTCTTGGTTGGGGAAGAAGTCTTGCCAGATGACCAAAGGTTACTTTTGGCCATTGCCCGGGTTTTAAAGGTGGGCTTTTTGCAACAAAATGCCTTTAACAAGATCGACACCTTTGTGCCCTTGGAAAAGCAATACAATATGTTAAAAACCATTGACCACTTGTATGAAGCCGGGAAGAAGGCCTTGAGCCAAAAAATTCCCATCCGGCAAATTAAGAATGAAGACCTCTTTGGAAAAATTATCAACATGAAATACAACATTGAAAATGACGATGAAGAAGCCTTTGTCCATTTAAGCAATGAAATTGACAATTTTTACGAAGATTTGATAAAAGATAATAGGGGATGAGACATTGAAAAAAGAATATGTGCGTTTAAAACATGTGGAAGGTTCCATGATTGAACTTGACCGTTTGCACCACGTAGGCTTTGGGGAAATTGTTGAAATTAAATCCCTAGACACGGGCAAAAAACAAGTGGGTCAAGTGACAAAAATTGATGGAGATTCCTGTGTCCTTCAAGTATTTGGAGACAACCTGGGGGCTTCGACCAGAAACCGGAGTGTAACCTTTTTAGGTAAGCCCTTTGAGATTCCTGTATCCAAGGAAATTCTCGGCCGGGTTTTCAACGGAATTGGAGAGCCCATTGATGAAGGGGGTCCCATCTATTCCAATAAATTTTTAAATGTCAATGGACGGCCCATGAACCCAGTTTCTCGCCAATACCCCCGGAACTTTATCCAAACGGGGATTTCCTCCATTGACGCCCTAATGACCCTGATTCGGGGACAAAAGCTCCCTATCTTTTCCGGGTCCGGCCTGCCCCATAATGAACTGGCAGCCCAAATTGTTCGCCAAGCAAAGATCACCGGAGATGCAGGGGAAGACTCCTTTGCTATTGTCTTTGCGGCCATCGGCGTTAAACACGACGAAGCCGACTACTTCCAAAATGCCTTTAAAAATTCTGGGGTTTCTGAAAAGGTCGTTATGTATATCAACTACGCCGATGACCCCATTATGGAACGGTTGATTGTGCCCAAGTGTGCCCTGACAGCGGCAGAATACTTGGCCTATGAAGAAAAGAAACACGTCTTGGTCATCATGACCGACATCACATCCTATGCCGAAGCCTTGCGGGAAGTTTCCTCTTCTCGGGAAGAAGTTCCCTCCAGAAAGGGCTACCCGGGCCATCTCTATTCTGACTTGGCCATGCTCTATGAACGGGCCGGGATGATCCAAGGCATTGATGGATCGGTAACCTTGATTCCCATCCTGACCATGCCCAATGACGACATCACCCACCCCATTGCCGACTTAACGGGTTACATTACCGAGGGGCAAATTGTACTTTCTCGAGACTTGGCAGGCCAAGGTCTTTATCCACCCATCCAGGTCCTACCCTCCCTGTCCCGGCTAATGAAGGACGGCATCGGGGAAGGCTACACCAGAAAGGACCACGACAGCCTGTCCTCCCAATTGTTTGCTTCCTATTCCCGGGTGCAAGAAGTGCGGGCCTTGGCGCAAATTATTGGAGCCGACGACCTGTCTCCGGAAGACCAAATGGTCTTGAAGTTCGGCCAAGCCTTTGAAGACAAGTTTATCAACCAAGGTAGCGAAAGCAACCGGGATATTGAAACAACCCTGGACTTGGGTTGGGAACTTTTAAGACTCCTACCGGAAACCAGCCTGGACCGGATTTCTCCTGAATTAAAAGAAGAATTCTTGGGGAAGAAAGATGAGTAACCGTGTAATTCCCACCAAGGCCAATCTCTTAAACCTAAAAGACCAGGTGGCCTTTGCCCAAAAGGGATATGAACTTTTAGATAAGAAAAGAACCGTTTTGATCCAAGAAATGATGCGGTTAAATGGGGTGGCCAAGGACCTCCAAGGGGAAATCCATAAGATGATTGAACAATCCTATGGGTCCTTGATTGACGCCACCATTGTCATGGGGTCTGAAAATGTAGAAGGCCTCTCCCAATCCATGGCCCTGGAACCAGGCTTTGACCTCCAATCCAGGTCCGTTATGGGGGTGGAAGTGCCCAAGATCAACTACAAGAAACGTCCCCTAAAGACGGAGTATTCCTTCCACCAATCCACAGCCGCCTTTGACCAGGCTTCCTTGGATTTTAACCAACTTCTCTACTATATCTACCAGCTGGCAGAAATTGAAACCAGCGTTTTCCGGATTGCCCAGGAAATCAAGCAGACGGCCAAAAGGGCCAATGCCTTGGACAAGATCCAAATTCCCAAATTTACGGAAAATATTAAGATGATTGAAGACGTCTTGGCAGAAAAGGAAAGAGAAGACTTCTTTCGTTTGAAAAAAGTAAAGAAAAAAAGAGAAGACAAATAAAAGAACCCTTAAGCTTGACGGCTTAAGGGTTTTCTTTGTTTGGCTCTTATTTACAAATTTTTTCCAAGACCCGGCGGTTGGCCTGGATGGTTTTTTCAATGATGTCTTCTGTATGGGCGTCGCTAAGGAAGATGGCTTCAAATTGGGCCGGAGCCATGATAAAACCTTCCTTGACCATGCCTTGGAAGTACTTGGCATAGAGGTCGGTGTCGGCCTTTTGGACGTCGTCAAAGGACTTGATTTGGTCAAATTCTCCAAAGAAGAGGCTCAGCATGGAGTGGAAACGGGTAACCTTGCCAGGAATGCCCAGGTCAGAAAGGTTTTTGCTAAAGCCTTGGTCCAATTCATAGGCAAAGCGGTCTAATTTTTCATAAATTTCCGGATGGGCTTCCAGGACTTTTAGGGTGTCCAGGCCAATTTTCATGGCCAGGGGGTTGCCGGACAGGGTTCCTGCCTGGTAGACCCCTCCCAGGGGAGAGAGTTTTTCCATAATTTCTCTGGACCCAGCAAAGGCTCCTACGGGAAGGCCACCACCGATGATTTTTCCATAGGTATAGAGGTCGGCCTTGACGTCAAAATAGTCGCCAACAGACCCGTAACGGGTCCGAAAACCGGTAATGACTTCGTCAAAAATAAAAAGGGCCTTGTTGTCGTCGCAAAGCCTTCTCAAGCCTTGTAGAAATTCTTTGTCAGGAACCACAACCCCCATGTTGCCGGCAATGGGTTCGATGATGATACAGGCAATTTGGTCCTTGAATTGGTCAAATTTTTCCCGGACATCGGCCAGGTCGTTGTAGCGACAGACGATGGTATCTTGGATGGTGCCTTGGGGAACGCCAAGAGAGGTGGGGGCATAGTAGGTCAGGGTTCCGGACCCACTTTTTACCAAGAGGCCGTCGGAATGGCCGTGGTAGCAACCCTCAAACTTGATAATCTTGTTGCGGCCAGTGTAGCCCCGGGCCAAACGGATGGCCGACATGGTGGCTTCGGTGCCGGAGTTAACCATCCGGACCATGTCGGTTTTGGTGGCCCGGGTAAAGGTCTCGGCCATGGTGACTTCCACATCGGAAGGTAGTCCCAGGGTTAGGACTTCATCCAGGTAGCCTTGGGCTTTTTTAACCAGGTCCTCCCGGCCATGGCCCAGGATCATGGGGCCCCAGGAGCAGATATAGTCGATGTATTCCTTGCCATCTGTAGAATAGAGATGACATCCCTTGGCCTTGTTAAAAAAGATGGGGTCCATATGGACAGAGCCAAAGGCCCGGACTGGAGAGTTGACTCCTCCGGGAATGACTTTTTTTGCGCGGTCAAAAAGGGTCATTCTTGGGCCTCCTTTAATTTTTTGGCCACTTCCTTGGCATGGTAGCTGATGATGATTTGGGCTCCAGCCCGTTTCATGGCAATCATGGTTTCGTAGATAATGGATTCATCCACCAAGCCTTGGGCAATGGCATTTTTCAACATGGAATATTCTCCACTGACATTGTAGACCACCAGGATGGTGTTGAAGTTTTCCTTGACTTCCTTCACCACATCCAGGTAGGCCAGGGCGGGTTTGATGATGATAAAATCGGCATCTTCGTCCAGGTCCAGGGCCACTTCTTTCAAGGCTTCTTGGCCATTGTGGAAGTCCATTTGGTAGGACTTGCGGTCCCCAAAAGAGGGGGCGGAGTGGGCGGCTTCCCGGAAGGGACCATAGTAGCTAGAGGCAAATTTTGCACTGTAGGCCATAATGGGGGTGTTTTCGTAGCCGTTCATATCCAAGAGCTGGCGAATTTCCCGGACCCGAAAGTCCATCATGTCGGAGGGAGCCACAATGTCGGCTCCGGCTTGGGCATGGGACAGGGCAATTTTTGCAATGTACTTGGTGGTGGTGTCATTAAGGACTTGGCCATTTTCATCCAGGATGCCACAGTGGCCATGGTCTGTGTATTCACACATACAGACGTCGGTTACTACTAAAAGGTTGGGGTGGAGGGACTTGATCTTCCGGACCCCTCTTTGGATGATGCCGTCTTCAGCATAGGCTTGAGACCCGTGGGCGTCCTTGTGGTTGGGGATGCCAAAGAGGATGACTCCGGAGATGCCCAGGTCTTCAATTTCTTTAATTTCTTGGTCCAGTTGGTCCAGGGAAAAATGGTAGACTCCCGGTAGGGAGGGGATTTCTTTCTTGATGCCCTCTCCTTCAACTAGGAAGAGGGGGTAGATAAAGTCCTTGGGGGAAAGACTGGTTTCTTCCACCATCTTCCGCATCAAGGGGTTGTTTCTAATTCTTCGCATGCGCATGGTCTGCATCCTCCTTTATCCATTGGACCATAGAGGGGATGGTGGCTTTTTCCGAGCATCCTGCAATTTCCAAACCATGGGCCTGGATGGCCTGGCTGGTAATGGGTCCAATGCTGACAATTTTTGCGTCTTCTAAAAGTTCTTTTCCATAGTGGTCAACAAAGTTGTCCACGGTGGAGGAAGAGGTAAATAAAACATAGTCGATGGGGCCTGAAAGGTCTTCCATTTTTTCAGGCTTGATGTTTCGATAGATGACCAGGTCGTCTACTTGACCCAGGTCCTTGTATTGGTCCATGAGTTCTGGCCGGGACTTGTTGGAATGAGGAATAAAGAGTTTCTTGTCCGGGCTGGGGTCTTCTTTTAAGGCTTGAACCAGGGCTTCGCCTACATAGTCCTTGGGCACCAGGTCGGCCTTGAGGCCATAGGACCTCAGGGCTTTTTCTGTTTTTTCGCCAATGACACAGAGCTTAACCGGGGCCAGGTCTCTTAAGTCTCTTACGGACAAATAGCTATCCATGAAAATTTCCAGGGCATTGACAGAATGGAAGATGACATGGGTAAAGTCTTGGGCCAGGATCCGTTTTTCCAGGGTCTTTTTGTGGACAGCCTGGAGTTGGATACAGGGGGCTTCCATAACTTGGGCTCCCAGGTCTCTTAAGGCTTGGGCCAGGCTGGAGGCTTGGCTTCTAGCCCGGGTAATGACAATCCGCTTGCCAAAAAGGGGACGGGATTCGTAAAAGTTCAAGTCCTTTCTCAGGTCCACCACCTCGCCAATGACAATGAGGCTGGGAGAGCCGAAGCCCTTGCCTTGGATATCTTGGCAGATGTTTTCCACAGTGGAGGTCAAGACCTTTTGGTCGGGATAGCCCCCGTGCATGATGACGGCACAGGGTCTCTTGGGGTCCATGCCGGCTTCTAAAAGTTCCCCTGTAATCAAGGGGAGGTTGTTAAGGCCCATGTAAAAGACCAGGGTGCCTTCTAATTTTGCATAGGAGTGGAAGTCTCCTGGGTCGCCCTTTTCCCGGTGGCCGGTAATAAAGGAAACCGAGGTGGACTTGCCCCGGTGGGTGGCGGGAATTCCTGCATACATAAGGGAGACAATCCCCGATGTAACGCCGGGAATGACTTCAAATTCGATGCCGTGGTCCTTGCAGTAAAGGGCTTCTTCGCCGCCACGACCAAAGACATAGGGGTCGCCCCCCTTGAGCCGGAGGACTTTTTTTCCCTCCAGGGCCTTTTCCACCATCAGGGCATTGGTCTGGTCCTGGGTCAGGTAGTGGTTGTTGGCGGCCTTGCCGGCATAGTAGACTTCTTTTTTATCCAGGTAGGGGGCAATGAGGTCGGGGTTTAAAAGCCGGTCGTAGATGACGACGTCACAGTCTTCCAAGACCTTGATGGCCCTTTGGGTAATGAGATCGCTGGGGCCGATGCCGGCGCCGGTAATATATACTTTTCCTTTAGTCATAAACTTCCTCCTTTAGGGCTTGGGCCAAGTCTTGGGCCAGTTGGACTCCATCTTCCAGGGGACCTTCCAGGTCTTTTTGGCAAAAGACGCTGCCGTCTTCATTGCCGAAGCAGGCCCTTAGGTAGACCCTTTGGTCGTCAATCCGGCTGGAAATTCCCATGGGGCTTTGGCAACCACCGTTGAGGGTCTTTTGGAAGGCCCTTTGCATTTGATAGCGGAGGGTGGTTTTTTCATGGGCCAGGGGCTTCAAGAGGTCTTGGATTTCCCTGTCGTCCTCCCGGACTTGCAGGGCCAGGATCCCCTGGCAGGGGGCGGGAATCAACTCATCTTCTGAAAAAATGTGTTGGACCCGGTCCTGGTAGCCTGCCCGGATGAGGCCGGCATAGGCCAAAACCACTCCGTCTAAATTTTCGCTTTGGATTTTCCCCATACGGGTTTCAATATTTCCCCGGATGGGAAGAGTTTGGCAGTTGGGGTAGAGCCTTTTTAATTGTAGGGCCCGACGGAGGCTCCCGGTGCCGATTTTATAGGCACCGTCTTTTTTCAGAGGCTTGTTGTCCCTGGTAATTAAAACGTCCCGGGGGTCCTCCCCTCTTGGGGGGTCTACAAAGCAAAGTCCGGGAGTCACTTCCCCAGGCATGTCCTTCATGGAGTGGACGGCCAGGTCAATTTTTCCATCCAGGAGGGCTTGTTCAATTTCCTTGACAAAGACCCCCTTGCTGCCCACATCCTTAATGGCCTTGTGTAAAATTTCATCTCCCTTGGTGGAGATTTTGACAATTTCTATAGTTAAATCGGGGTAGCGGTCCTTAAGCATCTTGGCCACTAGCTGGGTCTGAACCACTGCCAGGTTGCTCTTCCGGGTCCCTAGTCTGATTTTCATTCTTTTCCTCCAAATACTTTTTCACAGCGTCCTTATCTTGTTTAAACAAGTCCTTTACAATTTGACTCCGGTCTTGGGGGTCCAAGTCCATGAGCTTGTCCCGGACCTGGGTTAAAAGGTCCAATTTTTCCAGGTCATAGTCTTCCAAAAAATCTTGGACTTCTTGGCCAATGAGCATGGTTAGAGTGGGGCTGAGGCCGTCAGATGAAAGACTTCCATGGATGGGGCCCCTTTGGAGGATTTTTTCCATAATAAAGGAAGAATCCCCCCTCTTGTCACAGCGGACATAGAGGATTTTTTTGGTCTTGGCATAGTCTTCCATGGCCTGGTTCAAGTCCGGGTCGCCAGTGGCAATAACCAAGAGGTCGTAGCCCATAAAGACAAAGTCCTTTCTCAGGACCTGGCCCTTTAAATGGAGCCGGTGGGGGTAGAGCCGCACCAGGTCCACCAGGTCTTGGTCAAAATCCTCAGCCAGGACATAGATTTCAAATTTCCCCCTTAAGAGGGACTTGATCTTGCGGCTGGCAATTTGTCCGCCACCCAGGACCAAGACTTTTTTATCAGTGGAATTAATGGAAATAGGATAGTATTTCATGCTCCAAAAACCTCCTTTAATACGGATATGGTAATTTCTTTGCGGTCGCTTTCGTCCATCTGCCGGACAGACAAGAGGGGTTCTCGAACCACCTTTTTCAAGGCAGACCGGACAATTTTTTCCACCTTGAGCTGCTCATTGTGGGTCAGGTCGGTTTTGCGGAAGATATAGCGGAGGGTGTCATCGGCAATTTCATCGCAACGTTGGTTTAAAGACTTCATAATGGGGTCCACCTTGGATTCAGAAATCCAGTGCTTGAGTTCTTGGATGACCTGGTCGATTTCTGGCTTGTAGCCATCCAGGATCCGCTTGTTTTCCTCCAGGTTGTGTTGGCCAATTTCTTGGAGGGAGTCAATGTCATAGAGGGTGACATCCTCCAGACTAGCCACAGCCGGGTCCACATCCCGAGGCAGGGACAGGTCCATAATGGCCAGGGGCTTGGTCCGCCGCAAGAGGTCCCGGGAGTTGATAATGGTGTGAGGGCTGGAAGTGGCAGAAATGAGAATGTCCACATCCACCAGACCCTTGAGCCGGTCCTCAAAGGGGAGGATTTCCAACTCATGGTATTTTTGCTGCATCTTAATGGAATTTTCATAGGTCCGGTTGCAAGCCACCACCTCGGCTCCCCTTTCAATAAGGTAGCCCAGGGCTAGAGATCCCATTTCTCCCAGGCCGATGATCATACACCGGGACAGGGAGAGGTCGAAAAGTTCTTCCATCTTTTTCACCCCGATATAGGCAATGGACACCGGCCGGTCAGAGACGGTGGATTCCGTCTTGACCCTCTTGGCAAAGGTAATGGCCTCCCGGAAGATCTTGTTTAAAATCTTTTGGGAACTGTTTAAGTCCATGGCCGTAGTATGGGCGTCGACGACTTGACCCAGGATTTGGTCCTCACCAATAATCATGGAGTCCAGGCCAATGGCCACATAAAATAAGTGGTGGAGGGCCTGGTCTCCCACCTTGGCAATGAGGTCCTTGTCCTGTAAATCCAGCTGGAAGTAGTCTCTTAGATAGTCTGCAACCCTTTTGACATCCTGGTCCGGTTGGTTGGACAAAAAGTAAATTTCCGACCGGTTGCAGGTGGACAGGATGACCAATTCCAGGATGGATTCATCCAACAAGGCATCCGTAACCTCAATAATATCCGTTTCCTTAAAGTGGACTTTTTCCCGGATTTCAATAGGAGCAACATGGTGGTTGATCCCAACGACACAAAATTTCATTCTATAAAATCTCCTTCAAATTTCCCTCGTTTATTCTTTTTTTATTATATCTCAAACAGGGGGAGAATTAAAGGGAATGAGGGAATCAAATGAAAATGATTTAGATTTATATTTTTTGGAAGAGGAGGATAAAATTACTTGCTGGGCCAGGGGAAAATTTTAGAAAATAAAAAGGAAAAATTTCCATAAAAAAGCACCCCGGAGGGTGCTTTAAGATTTAAATTAAATCGTCTACATCTTTATAGTCCAAGGCCAGGTCATCGGCTACGCCCTTGTTGGTTACATAGCCGGCAGCGGTGTTGAGGCCCTTGTGGAGGCCTTCGGATTCTTTCACGGCTTCCTTCCAGCCCTTCTTGGCCAGGATCAGGGCGTATTTGGTGGTGGAGTTGGACAGGGCAGCGGTGGAGGTCATGGCCACAGCGCCGGGGATGTTGGCTACGGCATAGTGGATGACGCCGTGCTTAACAAAGACGGGGTCATGGTGGGTGGTGGGGTGGTTTTCTGTCAATTCGGTGGACCCACCTTGGTCAATGGCCACATCCACAATGACCGATCCTGCTTCCATACTCTTGACCATGTCTTCGGTAATGAGCTTGGGGGCCTTACGACCAGGAATCAGGATGGTGGAAATAACCATATCGGCGTGTTTGACGCACTTTTCAATATTGTAGTGGTTGGAGAAGAGGGTTTCAATCTTGTCGCCAAAGATGTTGAAAAGTTCTCCTAGGCGGTCAATGTTGACATCCAAAACAGTGACCCGGGCGCCCATTCCCACGGCAATCCGGGTGGCAGCTGTTCCTACAGTTCCGCCACCAACGACAATAACATGGGCCGGTTGAACTCCCGGCACCCCTTGGAGGACAATGCCCTTGCCGCCGTTGGGCTTGGTTAAAAAGTGGGCCCCTTCTTGGACGGCCATCCGACCGGCCACTTCACTCATGGGTTTTAAGAGGGGGAGCTTGTGGTCTTCTTCCACCGTTTCAAAGGCAAAGGCCACCATCTTACTGTCGGTTAAGGCCTTGGCCAGGGAGGGGTTGGCAGCCAGGTGGAGGTAGGTGTAGAGGATCAGCCCTTCACGGAAATATTTGTATTCCGAGGCCAGGGGTTCCTTGACCTTGTAGATGAAGTCGGATTTTTCCCAAACATCCTTGGCTTGGTCCAAGATCTTGGCTCCGGCATCTTCATAGGTATCGTCGGAAAAACCGGATTCAAGGCCGGCGCCCTTTTCTACATAAACAGTATTGCCGGCTTGGACCAATTGGTAGACAGCCGCCGGGGTACAGGCCACACGACTTTCTTGTTCTTTAATTTCCTTGGGTACACCAATAATCATAGACTCACTCTCCTTTTTCTTTAACAATTTACTGAAATAAAATGAATAGACTCATTTTATCACTTTTTAAGTCCCTTGTAAACAATCCACCGGGGGAAAACTTTAGAGAAAATGGGCTAAAGATAGGGGGCTTTCCTTAGACAATGATATTAAAATGTAATATTTTTCAAAAAATCCTATGGTATAATAGACATAACAAAAGAACCTTTAAGGAGGGGAAATTTATAATGAAAACAAAATTTGTTAAGAGAAGCTTAGCCCTAGCCTTGTCGGCAGCTGTTTTAGCACCGTCAACCTTTATCCAAGCGGCTCAATTTAAAGATGTTCCAGCCAACCACTGGGCCTATTCCTATATTGATGCCATGAGCAACCGGGGAGTGATTGCTGGTTATTCAGACCACACCTACAAGCCGGCTAAAGAAGTTCAATTCTTAGAAGTCATGCGTTTACTGGAAGGAGTTATCAACCTTTCCTCTTCAGAAACTGCCAATGCCAAAGCCCAATACGGAGAAGTTGTTCGTCAAATGAACGTGCCAACCTGGGCCCAACAATCCATTTGCGTGGCCCTTTACCGGGGAGTATTGGATGTAGAAACCCTAAACCAAGCCAAGAAAAATGGCATGGTATCCTACAATCCAACAGCCATTCCCGACCGGTCCAGCGTAGCCGTTTACTATGCTCGCGCTTTGAAATTAAAGAAAAAAACAGACACATCCAACTTGAAACAATCTGACCTGGCCTCTGTGAACCAAGATGTGAAAGGCTACCTATCTGCCCTAGTAGATGCCGGTGTCTTTGATGCCTATGGAGCCAGCGGTAAATTTGAAGGAAACCGGGGAATCCGCCGGGATGAAATGGCCCGGATCACCCACGATGCCTACAAGTACAATGAAAAAGCAAGCCAAGAAAAGACCTTTGAAGGAAAGGTCACCCTGGTAAGCTCCGGTATCGGCAACAAGCAATTTGTTGTGGAAAAAGGCAGTGAAAAATTAGCCGTCAACTACAATGAATCCACCAGCTTTACCCTAAACGGCAAGTCCGCCAAGGCAGAAGACCTGAAAGAAGGTCAAGAAGTCAAGGTTACCTACAAGGAAGTGGACAACAGCCTCCAACAAACTGGTCGTCTGGCCAGCAAGGTAGACTTAAAGAAGACAGAAAGCTCTATCTATGGACGCTTTATCCGTTTGGACCGAGACAAGATTACCCTGGACTATACAGACCGCACAGACAATCTTGACCTGGTAAGGGGCCAACTGATTGCTCAAGGACAAAAATACTTTACCCTACCGAGAAATGTAAAAGTCACTTCTTACGGCTTAAACTACGACTTAAACAAGGTCCAAGTCAACGACATTGTAGAATTAAAATCCATCAATGGAGAATTAAAAGAAGTAAAGATCTATTCTCCCAGCGGCTACCTTGAAGGGATTGTTGAAAAAGTAGAAGATTCCAAGAAGGTATCTGTCAGCAAGGAAATTACCCTAAAACTCAACAATGGGGAAAAAGAAACCTACTATGTAACTGACACTTACTTCAGCCTGCCAAGAATTGGGGACAGGGTTCGTTACAATGTCTACTATAAGCTCATCAACAAGGTTTCCATGGGCCAAAGTGGCGAACACATGGGAAGAATTTATGACATCACTTATTCAGCCTATAGCAACGCCTCCAGCCTTCTTTTAGACACCAGCGATGGAAAGAGGTCTGAATACCGTATTAAAGACACAGTAAAACTACGCAAGGACAATAGCTTTGTTTCATCCAGCTTGAGCCTGACAGACCTAGCAAAATTAAGGGATAAGTATGTCCGTATCAATGTAAAAGACGGTTACGTGGATGAAATCACTGAAATTACAGGAGTGAGCAACTTCTTTAGTGGGCAAGTGCGGATTCAAAGTGCAACTCAAATTAGTAATGATTTGGTGGAATACAGAGCAGCACGCCTGGACCCATACTACACCTACAGTCAAACTATGACCTTCCGCTTGGCAGGGACCATAGGGAGTAATTCCTTAATTCCCAACCAAGTCTATGAAATTGAAACTTTTGTCGATGCTAGTGGAAATCCAGTTGGAAAGACCTTCAAATACAGACCTTATGATACATCTTCTAGAGACTACTGGTATTCCCAACAAGCTCGTGAATTAAAATAAGAAAATAAACACCATAAAAAAAGAATCGGACTTTCAAAGTCCGATTTTTTTATGGCCAAAAGGCCTTTAAATTTTTCCGGCAATTTGGAGGGCAATTTGGGAAACCAGGGCAGATCCCAGGTAGGTTCCCAAAAAGACAAAGACACCAACAATGGCGATTTTCCATGAAATAGACTTGATATCTCCCAGGCGGTTGGCTACGGAAATTCCGGCAAAGGCCAGGATGGGGGTGGTGATGGAAAGGAAGTCCACTGCATTGATGTAGTCAATGGCCTTGGGAAAAACAAGGCAGAGGATCAAGCTTAGGACAGACACCCAACCCAGGACGGGGAAGTTGTCTAAAAATTGGATGTGGAGGTGGTTCAAGGCAAATTTCAAACACAGGGCCAGGCTGGCAAAGAGGACCAGGAGTAAGAGGCCAATAAGGGTGTTGCCGGTAATGGGCAGGGCGTCTGGGTTTTTGATTCCCTTGATCCACTGGGTAAAGAGGATCAGACCAACGCTTAAAAAGAGGATGGGGATGTCTCTTAAAATTTCTTTGATGGAAGTGATTTTATTCATGGTCGGGGTCCTTTCTGGTTAGGAGTTTATAGAGTCGTCTTTGGAGGGGAACAGCTAAAAAGAGCATGGTAAAGGTGCCTAAAAAGCTGGTTAAAAGTTGGGAGGCTGAGGCGTAGGCTGAAATGGTGTCAGCATAGTCGGGCATGGTAGCTGTCAGGGAGGAAGAGGCGGCAGCCATCATGGATGCTGACCCGACCCCTGAGGCCATGGACAAACTTTCAATGGAAAAGCCCAGGTTTAAAAAGATGGGGGCCACAATGCTATAGAACATGGCGCCAAAGAGGGTGCCGAAAATGTATTGAGATAGGACGCCTCGTCCTTGGGGTGAATCCAGAGTATATTTTTCAGAAATATAGGCCAACTCGCCTTCCCGCCCAATCCCCAGGGTGGATCCGATGGCTTCTTGCCGCAGGCCCAGCAGGATGGCAATGGGTAGTCCGATGAGGACGGTTCCCAGGTTGCCCAGTTCTTGCAAAAGGAAGACCCAACCGATACTTAGGATTTCATGCAACTTGGGAGCCACATCTGCCCCATACCTGGCCAGGAGGGGGAGCATGATGATGATCATGTAGCTGGAAGAAAAGTGGATGTTGGATTCGGAATAAATTTTTTGAATTAGACCATGACGGAAGGCTTTAATTCCCAGGCCCATGGTAATGACCAGGGCAAAGACCAAGGGGAGGAAGTTAAAGGTCAGGCCGGCGATGGTAAAGGATTGGAAGCCGATAAATTCGGCAATGGTGATAACGACTAAAACAAATAAGATAAGGATGGATAGGTCTTTAATCTTCATGAATGGTGCCTCCTAATTCACTAAGGGCAGACTTGTAGTCTTGGTAGCTGCGGCGGTAGAGTTTTTTGGGGTCGATTTTTCCCGACAGGTGGAAGAAGAGGTCAAAGAGGTAGCTGGGGAAACGGTCCAGGACAAAGTCCAGGTCAACATGGTTGAAGTCCAGGCCGTGGGGGCGACCGCAAAATCCGCTGTAACCAATTTGCAGGCAGGGGAAGAGGTAGGACAAGTCGCCAATGTCTCCAGAAGCGGCAACGGGCCGGTTGGTGTAGCAGTCAAATTGACTGTACTGGTCCCGGGTAAAGTCCAGGCAAAGTTGAGATAGGTACTTGTCTTGGACAAAGGGCAGGTAGCCTGTTTCTGTTTCAATGGTCAACTTGCCGCCAAAGGCATAGGCTGAGCCTTGGGCCAGACGGTCTAATTGCTTGGACAAAAGAGTTAGGTAGTCCAGGTCATTGGACCGGATGTCTGTTCCCAGGGTGATGGAGTCGGGAATGGTGTTGATCCCCTGGCTAGCTTCTAAGATAACGGGGTTGACCCGGACCATCTTGCTTTCATTAAATTGCTGGCGGGCCAGGCCCAGGTTGGTTTGGAAGCTGGTGGCCATGGACAGGGCGTTGATTCCGTCCCAGGGGGCAAAACCGCAATGGGCGGCTTGGCCTTCAAAGTGGTAGTACTTGTAGAGGAAGCCGGCCAGGTCGCATAAAAATTCCACAGAGTCCTTGGGATAGGAACCACCCATGGTGTGGGTGCAAATCCCAAAGTCATAGTCGTCAAAAATTCCCAACCGCATCCCCTCGGGCTTGCCGCCGAAATAAAAAATTTCTCCCCCGTCCCGCAAGTCTTTTCTGTGGTCCAGGTCTACATATTCTTCTGCCGGGACAAAGACGAAGTCGATGGCATAGTCCAGCTTTTTATAGACTTGGTCTTGGATCAGCCGTTTGAAAAGGGCCAGGGCAATTCCTGTTTGGGTGTAGTGGCCACAAACATGGGCGGCGCCTGTTTCGGGGTCCCCATGGGCATAGCCCGGGAGATAGAGGGCATCCAATTCAGCCACAAAGCACATTTTTAGAGCCTTGTCCTGACTTCCCGGAAGGGAAAATTTCAGGCCTGTCCGGGCAAATTCCTGGTAGCTGATGTCGGGACAATATTTTTTCATATAGTCCAAGACCAGCCCCTTGGTCTTCCACTCTTCATAGCCCAACTCAGGATGGTTGAAAATATCAAGAGTGATTTTTTTAATTTCTTCAAGATCAGATTTTTTCATAGGACCTCCATTTTAGATATGATAGTTCTATACTATCCATTTAGAGAAAAGACTGCAAGGGAAAAGAAAAAAAGCTTTTTCAAAAAAGAAAAAAGTTTTAACAAGAAAATAGGCTAATAAAAAGAAAATATTTTTTTAAATAAGAATAGCTTTTAAATGGGTTTTAAAAAATCCTTGGGATAAAAAGAAAATATTTTTTGAAAAATCCAAGAAGAATAGGTAAATACAGGCTTTTTAAGAAGTCGTCAAAGAGGTAAATAATATGAGAGCACGGACATATGAACCAGGACAGATAATAAAAATGATTGTTGACATCACTTTCTTGTCGTGATAAGATGAACATGTAAAACGAATGATTGAGTGGCAGGGCCTGGAAGCTCCAAGTGCTGCAAGATTGTAGCTTGGGAATGGTTTGTTAAGAAAAAAACCCCTCTTCATAGTTTTCCGGGGCTAGACCAGGCCGCCACAAGATCAAAAACAGGAGGACAAAATGAAAAAAACAAAATTACTTTTAGTAATCGGGGCTTTATCTTGCTCCATGCTTTTATTTGCTTGCGGACCTAAAGACAATGCAGGCAACAATGCTGCTCCGGCAAACAATGCCAGTGCCAATGCTGAAAACAACAAGGAAAAAGCAGACGCAGAAGCAGCAAAAGACGACAAGGTCTCCCTGGCTGATTGGGAAGGCGAATGGAACAACATGGGTGGCTACCTAGAACGCCCTGAAGTTCAATCTGCTTACGAAGAATTAGCTAAAAAGGAAAATGTTGATGTGGCCAAGGCTAAAGCAGACTACCTTGCCAAGAGACAATGTGACTTTGACGGCTTAAAAATCGAAGGCGACAAGATTACCTACCTATCTACTTTCCCTGCAGACAAGGGCGAAGTAAAGGGTGAAGGAACTTACAAGTTTATTGAATCAAAAGAAGTTCCCCACGGAAACGCAACCTTGGAATGGGATATTTTTGAAGCAGAAGGAGATGCTCCTTACAAGTATTTATTAATGATGCCTGTCCATGGTGAAGAAGCTCTAACCCATTTCCACATGCGCTATGGTGATGACAAAGACGAATTATTGGCTAAAGAAGGTTGGTTCCCAACTTTTGTAAAACCATCTTCTACCAATGATCAAATTATTGGAGAAATTGCAGAATAATTTATTCTAAAATACCTTCAAAAAAAGAGATAAAGATGAAAACAAGTGGGACAGGGCAACCTGTCCTTTCTTGTGTCAAGAAAGGAGGACCTTTTGCGAAAAAAAGGAAGATATCTTTTGGCCCTTTTGGCCCTGGTTTGTCTGACGGCCTGCGGGGGCGGAGAGAAAAAAAGTGACAAGCCTTTAATTTATACGTCCTTTTTCCCCATCCAAGACATGACCAAGCTGATTGCCGGGGAGACGGCAGATGTAGAATCTTTCATGCCTGTGGACAAGGAACCCCACCTTTGGGAACCCTCTCCCAAGGACATGAAAAGATTGGCCAAGGCCGACCTCTTGGTAGTCAATGGGGCCAACATGGAGCCCTGGCTGGACCAGGTCAAGGAAAACTTGCCCAACCTGGACATCTTAAAATTGTCCGACAGTGTGGACTTGATTTCCTACAAGGGAGCCGCAGCCATTGGCGACTTCCAATATATGACGGAATTAAAGCTGGACAATAAACGCCATGAAATCGAGTTTGGCCACACCCATGAAAATGTCATGCGGGTTTGCTTTTTCAGGCAAGACGGGTCAAAACTGGAAGACCTGGTGAAAAAAGGGAAAAAATATATGGAGGCCAAGGGAAAATTGGTGCCCCAAAATTCCACCATTGACGTGGAAGAAGGAAAGGTCTACGGCCTTGAAATGGGCCACGAATCCGGACAAATCTATTATAAGGTGCCCCAGGAAGGGAAGTGGATTTTTATCAGTGACCGGATTTCAGAAGACCTCTTGCCCTACTATCTCCAAGATTCTGATGGAGAGCTTTTAAAGGACAAGGGCAAGCAAAAAGACCTTATGGAGGGGTCTTCTTCAGGTATGGATAAGATCAACTACGACCCCCACTCCTGGCTGTCTGTAGTCAATGGCAAAAAATACTTTAATGCCATCCAGGAAAAGCTGGTGGAAAAGTATCCGGAAAATGCCCGGCTCTACAAGAAAAACAAGCTCAAGTGCGTGGACAAGTTGACAGACATTGATGCCCAATACAATGAAAAGTTCAAGGCCCTAAACCGGCGGGAATTTTTAGTAGTCCACTATGCCTATGCCTATATTGCCCGGGACTTCAACCTGATCCAATACCCCCTCCAAGGCCTGACAAGTCTAGAATCGCCGTCCTTGAAGACCATCCGTAAGGCAGTAGACTTTGCCCGGGACCGGAAGATTGACACGGTCTTTTACGAATATGGCAAGCCCCCCAAGGAGGCCCAGGCCCTGGCCGAAGAAATTGGCGGCAAGGTGGTTCCCCTGGCTTCTATGGAATTTGTCACAGCAGACCAAAAGAAAAATAACCAGGGTTATTTGGACCTGATGGAAATGAACATTAAAAATATATACGAATCCTTACAAGATGGAGGTGGCCAGTGAAGGCTGTTGAAATAAAAGACCTAACCTTTGCCTACGGGCAGGAAGATGTTTTAAAAGACTGTCAACTCCAGGTGGAAACCGGAGAAATGACCTTGATCCTAGGGGGCAACGGAAGCGGGGACAGTGATATAATGATGACAGATACAATAAATCCATTAAAATCAAAGTTTAAAGGCTTCCACAAAACTTTTAAACAAGACGATTTAGGATTAAGTCTGTCATCTTTTTTATTAAATTAACAAAAAAGAAAAGAAAACATAAGTAATAAGGATTGAAGAGAATATGATAATATTTAGAGTTTTTTTCAAAATCATATTGTTTCCTATTAGTATAGCGTTAAGTATCATCACTCTATTTTTAACGTTTGTATTAGGACTCAGCACAATATTTTTCAAACTGATTTCATTTATCGCTATTATGGGATTTTTAGGATCTGTTTATCATGGAGAAAAAGCACTTGCTATAGAGGCAATTATACTAGCATATCTTTTTAGTCCTTATGGCTTGCCAGTGCTAGGATATTTTATTATAGAAGTGATAGAAGGGGTGAATGAAAGAATAAAAGTAATTTAAATATAAAAATAAATAGATTAAAACGATGAAAAAGAGATAGCAAAATCAAAGCTATCTCTTTTTATAGGTGTGCTCGGCATGAGCATATTCTAACAGGTGAAAGTCCTTAGCACGCCCGGTAGTGGGAAGTGCATAGCTGAAGGCAAGGGTGTCCATCGTGAGGTGGAATCTGAAGGAAGCCCTAGGCAAACTCTTGGTCTGACGAACAGAAATCACATCAGGCAGGTACGTAGGATAAGCTTGCCTAACAAAGTAAAATCCAATAACTACACGGAATGCGTAAATGTAAATGTGGCAGATAGATGAGAGGAAAGAATATGCCCTTACCCGAGGAGGTCTCATAGACGACTAGTAGTAACAACGAACTATGAGAAGTCAGCAGAAGTCATAGTACTAGGAAACAATTTTCTAGGAAGGACTGAACTAAAGGAGGTATGAATTTATGAAGGAAACAACCTATGACGTAAATTGTAGAAAAAAATAATAACCAAACTACCAGAAAATAACTCGGAAAGTGAAGATAAGGTAGCTGGACATATTCATGGAAAGATTGACTTCGAAAGGAAATACCAAAGGAGAACTGAATTAAGTTCGAATTAAACTTTAGAACCGCCGTATACGGATCCGTATGTACGGTGGTGTGAGAGGTCGGTAAATGAAATAATCATTTACCTCCTACTCGATTGTGCTCGGCATGAGCATATTCTAACAGGTGCAAGTCCTGAGTGTGCCCGGTAGTGGGAAACACATAGCCAAAGGCAAGGGTGTCCATCGTGAGGTGGAATCTGAAGGAAGCCCCAGGCAAACTCTTGGTCTGACGAACAGAAATCACATCAGGCAGGTACGTAGGATAAGGCTGCTATACAAGTTGAAGTCCAATAACTACACGGAATGCGTAAATGTAAATGTGGCAGATAGATGAGAGGAAAGAATATGTTCTTACCCGAGGAGGTCTCATAGGCGACTTAGTAGTAACAACGAACTATGAGAAGTCAGCAGAAGTCATAGTACTAGGAAACAATTTTCTAGGAAGGACGGAACTAGAGGAGGTATGAATTTATGAAGAAAACAGCCTATGACGTAGATTGTAGAAAAAAATAACCAAACTACCAGAAAATAGCTCGGAAAGCGAAGATAAGGTAGCTGGACATAGTCATGGAAAATTGACTTCAAAAGGATATACCAAAGGAGAACTGAATTAAGTTCGAATTAAACTTTAGAACCGCCGTATACGGAACCGTACGTACGGTGGTGTGAGAGGACGGTAGATGAAATAATCATTTACCTCCTACTCGATTGAAAAGAAAGGGGGTTATGATGAAAGAAATAGTTAAATTTGAATATTATTATGGCAATGAAGCAGAACAATATTCATTTTTTAGGATTCCCAAAACTTTATTTACCGACTTAAATTTAAAAAAACTATCCGTAGAAGCAAAAATTCTTTATGGAATTCTACTCGACAGAATGAGCTTGTCAATTAAGAATAAATGGTTAGATGAAGAAAACAAGGTATACATCATCTATACAATAGAAGAAATTATGGAAGTATTAAATTGGGGGAGAAATAAGTCGGTCAAAGTAATGAAAGAAATTGAAGAGATAGGATTATTAGAAAAAAAGAGGTTAGGACTTGGAAAGCCAAATTTACTCTATGTAAAGAACTTTATTTACACAGAAAATAATAAAACTACAGAAGTTTCAAAAGCAAACCTTAAGAAGTTTAAAAAACAAACTTCAGGAAGTTTAGAAAACAAACCTCAAGAAGTTTCAAAAGAGGACTCTAATAATACTGAAACTAATAATACTGATTTTAATAATACCACCCCCATATCCCCCTTAGAAAAGCTAGGAGAAAAATCAAAAAAGACTTTGGAGGAGGAAGAATTAAAAGAAACTATAAAAAAGAATATATCTTATGAAACCTTTGAAAAAGTAAGAATAGTAGAAAAGAAGCAGGTAGATGTAATGATAAATGTACTTGTAAAAGCCTTAACTAGCTTTACAAACATTAAAATAGGAGGGAGGCATATATCCAATGAAAATTTTAAAGAAAAATTTCTAAGTCTTAACTATAAACACATAGACTATGTTTTGAAATACCTAAGAGAAAATGCTCCAAAGGATATTAGAAACATTAATGCCTATCTACTGACTCTCTTATACAATGCAGATGAAAGTATTAGAAACATAGAAGTCATAAAGAGAGAAGATCAGAAAAGAGAAAACTATGACTATAGTAACGATGAGGATATTTGGAGAGAATTTTTAAATACTTGATAGGAGAGGCGCATATGGAATTAATAAAAGAAATCTTAGAACAGAAAATAAAAAATGCAGAAACAAATAGTCCATCAAAAGATGAAGAAAATAGGAGTTATATAGATCAAGAAACAGGATTAAAATATTGTGCAAAATGTAAAACACCAATTGAAAAAGAAATAGACTTCTTTGGAGAAATAAAAAAAGTTGGTATTTTATGTCAATGTAAAAAAGAAAGACAAAAATTAGAGGAAGAAAAAAGAAAAGAAAATAAAAGGCTTTTGAAAATTGAACACTTAAAAAAAGAGTGTTTTTCTGATCCTATCCTATTAAATTGGAATTTTAAAAATATGGACAAAGACAGTGAGCATGAAAAAGTAGCAAAAAACTATGTTGAAAAATTTGATGAAATATATGAAAACAATATAGGTCTAATTCTTACAGGAAATGTTGGTTGTGGGAAAACTTACTTTGCAAGTGCCATAGCAAATGCTTTACTAGAAAAAGAAATATCAGTCAAAATGACAAATTTTTCTGTAATTTTAAATGATATGACTAACTTTGAGATTGATAAGAGTAAGTATATAGATAACCTAAATCATAAGAAACTATTAATTATTGATGATTTTGGAATGGAAAGAGATACAGATTTTGCAGCTGAGCATATCTTTAACATAATAGATAGTAGATATAGAAGTGGGAAACCTCTAATTATAACAACAAACTTAAATATATCAGCTTTAACTAATCCTGAAACTATAAAAGATAAAAGAATTTACTCAAGGATACTTGAAATATGCAGTCCCATTATATTTACAGGAGAAAATAGAAGAATAGAAAAAATGAAGGAGAAATCAAAATTAGCCTATGAAATATTAAAAAAAGAATGAAAGTAGGTGAGTGAATGCAAAATGATGATATAAATAGCAGAACAATAGCCATAGTAAAAAAAGCGGGGATAGTTACAGCCAAGCAAGTTATAAATTTGATGAAGAAAATATTAGAGATAAATAAACATAAAACACAGATAGAACAGTCAAGACCCTTAGAAAAATTTAAAAAAGTAAAAGTAAAAGACCTTGTAAAAAAAGGTAAAGTAGAAACCTTAGAATTAAATGACATAGACTTAAAAACATTGAAAAAAGAATTAAAAAGATATGGGGTGAAATTTTCTATAAAGAAAGATTTAGAAAATGGAAACAACATTATCTTTTTTCAAGCAAAAGATATAAAAGTAATGGAACAAGCTTTTAAAAAGACAGTCCAGAAATTTAATAAAGATAAGTCAAGAAAGAGAAAATCTGTAATAGAAAGGCTTAATAACTTCAAGGATAAAGTCAAAGATACTATTGACAGAGATAAGGTTAAACATAAACATCAGGAACAAAGTTTATAATAAAAACACTTGGATATATAATATATATGATGAGAAGGCATGAATAGCTTTATTGTTGAATACTATGAAAAAGAAGATTGGAATCATCCAGTAGAAGAATTTCTCTTATCTATAGATAAAAAATGAGAGCAGAAGCTTTAGGAAAGAAACTAAAAAATACCTTTGAAAGTAAAATATAAGTATAATGGTGGTTCAAAATGACAAATAAAAGAATATGTCCTATATGTAACTCAAAGATGAGACAACAGTTTATAGGTCTATTACATTGCAAGTGTGGTATAAGTTATCATAAAGATTTAGGATATTTTAAAAGAAATGAAAATATGATGTTTGTCTTGGAAAGAAAAAAGATAGGTAAAAAAATAAAACAAGTTCCAGTAATAAGATATAAAAAAGATAAATAAAATACTAATGGGTAGAGAAATCTACTCTTTTTTATGGAGAGGAAGTGATTAATTCGAAAATACTAAATGAAATAATAAAAGATATAAAAAATGTTTTTAAGATAAGAGATAAGAAGAAATTTGTATTAGAAAATTTTCCTTACCTCTTATTTTTTTATATAGGAAATATCTTTGCAAGCCATGTCAACTCTTATGTAGGAGGAGATATAATAGATAGAATTCTAGTGGCTTTTAGTCAAATAGATACTTTAAAATATATTCCATCATTAAAAATAAAAAACCTGATACCCGGTCTAATTCTATCAGTAGTTATCAAGTTAATCCTTATACAGAAAAAGAAAAAAGCAAAAAAGTTTAGAGAGGGCAGAGAATATGGATCGGCAAGATGGGGAAATGAAAAAGATATTGAGCCATACATTGACAAGAAGTTTGAAAACAATGTGCTACTAACTCAAACTGAAAGACTTACCATGAACAATAGACCTAAAAATCCAAAATATGCTAGGAATAAAAATGTATTGGTAATTGGAGGTTCTGGAAGTGGTAAAACAAGGTTCTTTGTAAAGCCGAATCTCATGCAAATGCACTCTTCATATGTAGTGACCGATCCAAAAGGATTAACCTTTTAGGGACAGAGAAAATAACAAAAACTTGGAAAGGAGGTAATTCTCATGTCAAATACGAAAAGAACAGGACAAACAGCCCTTTATGAGCGTTTAAGTCGTGATGACGAAATGCAAGGAGAAAGCAATTCCATCACCAATCAAAAACAGCTGCTTGAAAGCTATGCGAAAAGAAACGGTTTTGTAAATATCTATCACTATACCGATGATGGAGTAAGCGGAACGACCTTTGATAGAGAGGGATTTCAAAATATGATAAAAGCAGTAGAAGAAAACAAAGTATCTACTGTGATAGTAAAAGATATGAGCAGGTTTGGCAGAGATTACCTCAAAGTAGGTTTTTATACCGAAATACTTTTCAAAGAAAAGGGAGTGAGGTTTATCGCTATCAATAACGGAATAGATAGTGAAAAACAAGCAGAAAGCGACTTTACCCCATTTCTAAATATTATGAACGAATGGTATGCAAGAGATACCTCAAGAAAAATACAATCTATCTTCAGAGCAAGAATGGAAGAGGGTAAAAGAGTATCACCAAGCGTTCCATACGGCTATTATAGAAACCCTAAGAACAAACAGGAGCTACTTGTCGATAAAGAGAGTTCAAAGGTCGTAAAACGCATTTATAGGCTTGTAATAGAGGGATATGGAGTAACTCAGATAGCAGATATACTAACCAAAGATAAAGTCCTTATTCCATCAGCCTATGCAGAAATACACTATCCTGAAAATAACCACAGCTCCAAGAAAAGAGGAATAGAAGACCCATATTTTTGGACACCAACCACAGTAAGCTATATCTTAGAAAAGCAAGAATATATGGGACATACTGTATTGGGAAAGACAATTAGTGTAGACTACAAAACCAAGAAACGCAGAAAGGCGAAAGCAGATGAACTCATTATCTTCAAAAACACCCATGAAGCGATTATTGACGAAGAAACATGGAATAATGCTCAAAGGTTAAGAAAAACAGTAAGAAGAAGCCCAAAGTATGGTACAACCTCCCACCCATTTACAGGACTTTTAATCTGTTCTGATTGTGGAGGAAAGTTAAGTTACAGAGAGCCGGCAGAACATAAAGAAAAGAAATACGATTGTGATTATTGTTTTGTGTGCCAACATTACAGACACAGAAAAGGCACTTGCAGTATGCACTACATCAAAGTAAAGACAGTGAATGAAATTCTCTTGAAATCAATTAAAGAAATCACAGACTTTGCCAAAGAAGATAAACAAGAATTTCTAAAAGTGATGAACAAATTGTCCGATGAAAAAAGAGAAGAAAAGTATCAAGGGGATAAAGAAAAGTTAGAGAAACTGTCATCAAGAAATGCAGAATTAACAACCCTTATTACAAAGCTATATGAAGACCACGCACTTGGAAAAATTCCTGTAAAACACTTTGATAGATTATTTAATACCTATGATACGGAGCAACAAGACTTAGAAAATCAAATACAGTATTTTGAAGATGAAATAGAAAGTTATCATCAGAGAAAAGTTGATACTGATAAATTCTTAAAGATGATAGAAAAATATACCGATATTGAAGAACTGACAGTACCAATGATAAATGAGTATATAGAAAAAGTTGTAGTCCATGAAGCAACAGGAGGAAGAAAAGGCAAGGAGAGAAAACAACAGGTCGATGTGTATTTTAACTTTATAGGGAACTGTCAAATTCCACAGAAAGCTGATATGGAAAAAGCACCTTAAAAATGCTATAATATTTAGTAATTTAGACAATAAAAATATAAATAGGAGGTAGAATATCGCTGAAAATTGGACAGCATTATTAGATAAATACATTAACAAACTTATTAGTCCCGATGGGAGACAAACCTACGAAAGTAAAGATGAGTTAGTTAATCTTATGCTTAAATTAGCTGAATTGAAAAAAAGCGATAAGGTAATGGATATAGGTTGTGGTTGGGGAAATTTTTCAAAGGTATGTAGTAATTTTTCAGATGAAGTTATTGGTATTGAGCCAAATGCAGATAATTTACAGGAAGCTATAAATCGTAGTAATGGAAATGTAAAATATATTCAAGGAAGTTTTGAAGCATTAAATTGCAATCAAAGCGTTAATAAAGTTATTAGTATGTTAGCATTCCATCAAGTGCCATGGGATTATAAAGAAAAGTCGTTAGAAAATATTTCAGAGATACTTACAACGGATGGTTATTTTTATTTGTGCGATACCATGCTTTTATTTGACGCAGAAAAGGATACCGAATTATTTAATAAGGTATATAGATTTTTATTAAAAGAAACCACGCCTGAAGAAATATATAAAAATTATATAGAACCATACCTTAAAGAAAATGAAGTTTATACGGTTGAAGATATGAGAGAAAATAGTCCCAAGGATAATTGGTTCTATTCTATGAAAGAGTTGAAACATTGGTCAGAAAAAGCAAATATGGAGTTAGTAAAAACGGTAGCTATTTGTCCATTTTTTGGAGTCGTGGTTTTTAAGAAAAAGAAGTAACTAACAATTTAATAAAAAATAACACACTAACAGTAAATCAAAAATGGTTTACTGTTTTTTCTTTGTCCAAAAACAGAAGAAAGGAAAACAGAAATGAAAAACATAGATGAAAAAATTTTAATGACAGAAGAAGAAATCAAGCAGTTACAAAACAAAAGAAAAAAGCTCATCAGTCAACAGAAACAGGAAGAACGAAAGAAAAGGGATAGACGGATTTATGAAAAAGGAGCAGTCTTTGAAAGTATCTTTATTGAAAGCAAGGATTTTACCAAAGACGAATTTTATCAGCTAATCACATTCCCAAACATCAAAGAAGAAGTCAATCAAAAAATCTTAAAAATCATAGAAAAGCGAAAAGAAAATCAAAATCAAAACACAGAAAACCAAGAGGAAGAAACGGACATAGAGGAATAGTCCCTTGTTTACAAGGGCGCACTTATACACCCTAAAGGGTGTGTGCGTTCTCCGAAGGCTCTTGCAGAGAGCATATCAGCTAACGCTGATACAGGGGAGCTACACTCCCCTACGGAAATAAATTTCCTACCCCTTGTGTACTTCCCAAAAGAAATCGGATAAAAAGCAATCCGATTTTTTTTAGTAAGTCTTTATCATCGCCATCGTCCCCACATTAAAAAAGAGAGGAGGTTTTTTCTTATGGCGATATATCATCTTAGTATAAAGATTATTTCAAGAGGAAAAGGCAAAAGTGCAGTAGCAGCTTCCGCCTATCGTAGTGGCGAAAAGATAAAAAACGAATATGACGGAATAGTCCATGACTTTACAAGAAAAG
Source organism: Urinicoccus massiliensis (assembly GCF_900120405.1). Lineage (GTDB taxonomy): Bacteria > Bacillota > Clostridia > Tissierellales > Peptoniphilaceae > Urinicoccus > Urinicoccus massiliensis. The sequence goes on from NZ_LT635493.1 coordinate 1,164,710, forward strand.
GCGGAATAGCCTATACCGAAATTCTATTACCGCAAAATGCACCTGAAGAATTTTCAAACCGTTCTGTATTATGGAACAGTGTTGAGAAAATAGAAAAAAGTAAAAACTCACAGCTTGCAAGAGAAATCGAAATTGCTTTACCCAAAGAATTAGACAGGGAAAAACAGATAGAACTTGTAAGGGAATATGTAAAAGAAAATTTTGTGAAAGTTGGTATGTGTGCCGATATTGCCCTACATGATAAAAATGACGGAAACCCACACGCACATATTCTATTAACTATGCGACCGCTAAACGAAGATACAACATGGGGAGCAAAATCAAAAAAGGAATATATCCTTGATGAAAACGGAGAGAAAGTAAAACTTAAAAATGGCAACTACAAAACAAAGAAAATAAATGCAGTAGATTGGAACGAACAAGACAAAGCAGAGCATTGGCGAAAAGCATGGGCAGATATTACAAATAAATATCTTGAAGAAAATAGCATACAGGAAAAAGTGGATCACCGTTCCTATGAAAGACAGGGCATAGAACAAATACCGACCATTCATTTAGGCGTATCAGCCACCCAAATGGAAAAGAAAGGCATAAATACCGACAGGGGAAATATCAACCGAGAAATCAAACATCAGAATAAGATATTAAAAGAGATTGCAAGAAGAATAAAAGCCTTACTAAATTGGATAAGAGGAATAGGAAAAGAAGAAAAGGCAGAAACTGATAATCTCAAATCTACCCTCCCATCCAAAGAAAATTTGCTATCCGTTTTTAAAAATCTTATCCGTAAAAATGCAGATAACCATAATACAGATTTAGAAAAATACATCGAAAGCTATCAATTCTTAAAAGAGAAAAACATTATTTCCTTATCTGAACTGAAAGAAAGTATAGTTACTTTAAGAGATAAGAATTACAAGACCACAAGAGCCTTAAAAGATACCGAGAAAAAGATTGATGAAAAAACACAACTCATCGACCAGTCAGAAAAATATTTGAAGTACAAGGACATCTACAAAGCCTATGCAAAGTTAAAGAAAATAAAACAGGAAGATTTTTATAATGAGCATACGGCGAAGCTTATTCTATTTGAAAGTGCAAGGAAACATCTCAAAGAGCATTTAGGGGAAAGTAAGACCTTAAATATATCCAAATGGAAATCGGAACTTACCACTTTGAAGAAAGATAAAAAGAGCCTATATAGTAAAATATTAGAAATACGAGAAGAAGTAGAACAGGCTGAAAAAGTTAAGACCTGTATAGAGCAGTTACAGGAACAAGAAAAACAACTATCACAGGTAAAGAGGAATGAGTTAGACCTATAAAACTAAGTGAAAAAATGGTATAATTAAATATAATCACTAAATAGTAATTTTAAAGAGAGTTATATAAAAGATAAGAAATAGTATTAGAAAGAAGGGAAAGAATATGTGTACAGCAGCAACTTATAAAACGAAAGATTTTTATTTTGGAAGAACATTGGATTATGAATTTTCATATGGAGATGAAGTAACAATAACACCAAGAAACTTTGAATTTAAATTTAGAGAAGTAGATGACATTAAGAGTCATTATGCGATAATTGGAATGGCATTTGTTACTGAAGATTATCCATTATATTACGATGCAATAAACGAAAAAGGGTTAGCAATAGCAGGTTTAAATTTTGTTGGAAATGCTCATTATAAAGAAAAACAGGAAGGAAAAGATAATGTTGCTCAATTTGAACTGATACCATGGATTTTAAGCCAATGTTCAAATGTAAATGAAGCTAGAAATTTGATTGAAAAAATGAATGTGTTAAATACTCCATTTAGTGATAAATTACCATTAGCTAGCTTACATTGGATTATTTCCGATAGCACACAATCAATAACTGTAGAGTCTGTTATTGATGGAATAAAAATATATGATAATCCAGTAGGGGTATTAACTAATAATCCATCTTTTGATAAGCAAATGTTTGCCTTAAATAATTATATGTATTTATCACCTAAATCTCCAGAGAATAAATTTAGTAAAGAATTAGATCTAAGTTTATATAGTAGAGGAATGGGAGCAATAGGTCTACCAGGTGATTTATCATCGCAATCAAGATTCATAAGAGTAGCGTATACTAAATTAAATTCTTTTTCTAAAGAAGATGAAAAATCAAGTGTTAGTCAATTTTTTCACATTTTAGGTAGCGTTGATCAACAAAGAGGATGCTGTGATTTAGGTGATGATAAATTTGAAATAACAATTTATACATCTTGCTGTAATGTAAATAAGGGAATTTATTATTATACAACATATGATAATCATCAAATAACAGCAGTTGATATGCACAAAGAAAATCTAGATAGTAATGTACTTATTCGTTATCCTTTGATAAAGGAAGAACAGATAAGAACTCAAAATTAATGTTTATCTATAAAGAAGATAAAAGTATTACATATAAAAATGAATTAGTATGAGGAGAAAAAATATGTGGATGGCAGTAAAAAGAGGAATTGTTGTAGCAATAGGTTTATTAATACAAATTCTATTAACATTATTTATATATTTAAAATTTGGAGAATTTATAAGTATTATTCATGTAGTTTATGGTTTACTTAGTATTATAATTGTTTTAATGATTATCAAGTATAGTAAAAGATTAAGTAGCGATTTAATATGGATATTACTGATTATGCTTTTTCCATTAATTGGAACACTTCTATATATCATACTTAGTAATAATATGAAAAGAAGTAAAGTTTTAAAGAATATTAATGAAAATATAGAAAATGGTCAAAAATACTTAATACAAGATGAATTTATAAAAAAAGAAATCGATACTAAAAATTTAGGACAATTAAAATATATAAGTGAATTTGCAGGATTTCCTGTAACGAAAAACAATGAGATAAACTATTATTCTCTTGGTGATGACGTTTATCCTGTTATGTTAGAAGAACTAAAAAAAGCCAAAAAATTTATTTTTATAGAATATTTCATTATTAATAATGGTACTATGTGGCAAGGAATTTTAGATATATTAAAAGAAAAAGCAAATTCAGGACTAGATGTAAGAGTATTATATGATGATATGGGTTCTTTTGCTATGCTACCTAGTAATTATCCAAAGTTACTGGGGAAATATGGAATAAAATGTATGCAATTTAATAAATTATCGCCATTTGCAGGTATTATTATGAATAATAGAGATCATAGAAAAATGATGATAATTGATGGACATACTGTTTTTTCTGGTGGAATTAATATTTCAGATGAATATATAAATATAAATAGTAAATTAGGAGTATGGAAAGATAATGGAATTAGGATAAAAGGTGAAGCTGTTTGGAATTTTACTGTTATGTTTCTAGAAATGTGGAATTCATTTAAAAAAGAAGATAATGATTATAATAAATACAAATATAATTTTACTGAAAAGTATAAGGAAAATGCTTTCGTTGTACCTTATGGGGAAAGTCCATTAGATGATGTTATAACCGGCGAAGATATTTATCTAAATATTATCAATCAAGCGAAAAAGTATGTTTATATTTATACACCTTATTTAATTATTGATACAGATATGATAAATAGTTTAATCTTAGCTGCAAGAAGAGGAGTAGATGTCAGAATTGTTGTTCCTGGAATACCCGATAAAAGAATTGTATATGATTTAACCTCTTCTTATTTTTATACATTAATTAAAGGTGGAGTAAAAATTTATACTTATACGAATGGTTTTGTACATAGCAAAGTATTTTTATCCGATGATGAAATAGCAACTGTAGGAACAATAAACTTAGATTATAGAAGTTTATATTTACATTTTGAATGTGGTATTTATATGAAGGATACAAATGTAATAAAAGATATCAAAAAAGATTTTGAGGATTCCTTTAAAGAATCACATAAAGTAGATGAAAGAGAAGCAAAAAATGGTTTATTTAAAGGACTATGGCAAGCTATTTTAAGATTATTTGCTCCAATAATGTAAACGATATAATAAAATTAGATAAATAGAAAATTATAATTTGTTGAGAAAGTGTACATTTGTAAATGATGTGAGACCAAAAACAGGAGAGAGAATTTCCTGTTTTTGGTCTCACATCAATTGTATCTCTACAGGGAAAGTTGAAGAATTTGACGGTATTTCTTTGATTGTTTGGACAGCCGATAATAAGATAAAAGTATTGAAAGAGTTTGGCTGTAATTGTAATAACTACAATCCTTACAAAGAGAGTGAAACACCATTGTTTAGAGATGAAAAAGTGAATTGGTTTTAAGGTGATTACTATGGATATAGATAGATTTTTCAAAACGGTTTTATCACAAAATGCAGAAGAACTTAGGAAATATTTTCAAAAGAATGCTGTTATAAAATGGCATTGCACAAATGAGTTTTTTACCTTAGATGAGTATATAAGGGCAAATTGTGAATATCCCGGAAATTGGAACGGAGAAATAGAGAGAATTGAAGAAAATGAAGATACTATTATTTTAGCTTGTCGGGTTTTTCCAACAGATAATAGTGAGTCTTTTCATGTAGTAAGTTTTATCTATCTTGAAGATAATTTGATTGTTGATATGGATGAATATTGGTCTTATGATGGATTGGCACCAGAATGGCGTAAGAAAATGAAAATTGGGAAACGCATTAGGTAAATTTCAATTTTGAAAATCAAGCAATTTAATAAAAACTAACACAGTAACAGTAAATCAAAAATGGTTTGCTGTTTTTTATTGTCTAAAAATGGAAAGGAGAACTTATGGAAGAAGAAAGAAGAAAAATACAAGTACCACCACATAAACAGTTAGTTATGGATATTGGGAAGACAAAATATACTGTAAACCTACATTTTAAGCAAGGTACAGGCGAAACATACAAGGATAAAATATTAAAGCTAATCAAGAGAGAAACAGAAAAGATATAAATTTTTCAAAGAAATTTTGTTTATGTCCTTGACAAATCTTCCCAAAAGGCACACTTGTGTTAGAGTGTGGAAAAATGCTTTATGAAAATGGATATGACATAAAGATTTTAAATACAATAAACTTTAAAAAATCTATGAAATACAATCCCTTTGCATACTTGAGAAGTGAAAAAGATATTTTAAAGCTTGTCCAAACCATAATTGCTAACACCAAGGGAGATGGAGAAAAGGCAGGAGAAGATTTTTGGGTAAAGGCTGAAAAGTTATATTACACTGCTCTTATTGGGTATATTTATTATGAAGCACCAGAAGAAGAAAAGAACTTTAAGACACTTTTGGATATGATTGACGCAAGTGAAGTCAGAGAAGATGACGAGACCTATATGAACCCAATTGATAGGCTTTTTGAAGCTCTTGAAAAGAAAGACCCAAGTCATTTTGCAGTCAAGCAATATAAGAAATATAAGCTGGCAGCAGGAGTAATAGAATTAAGGAGAACACTTAATCACTATTTTAGTGAAATATGTACTTCTTAATTCTTTTTTTATTGAAAAATTAAGAGAAAGGGGGTAAAAGTGAGGAATTTTGAAAAGATAACAGCACTCTATGAGAGATTAAGTCGAGATGATGAACTTGAAGGAGAAAGTAACTCAATCGTTAATCAAAAGAAAATCCTTGAAGAATATGCAAGTAAGAATAATTTAACCAACATCATCCATTTTACAGATGACGGAATCAGCGGAACGCAGTTTGACAGACCGGGATTTATGGCAATGATGAACGGAGTCAATCAAGGAAATATTGGTTGTATCATTGTAAAAGATATGAGCAGACTTGGCAGAGATTATCTCAAAGTCGGTCAATGTATGGAGATACTAAGACAAAAGGGCGTAAGACTAATCGCTATCAATGATAATGTAGATAGTTTTTACAGAGAAGATGATTTTACTCCCTTTAGAAATATCATGAATGAATGGTATGCAAGAGATACATCAAGAAAAATACAATCGACTTTCAGGTCAAAAGGCGAAAGTGGGAAACATACTGCAAGCACACCGCCTTATGGCTATATCAAAGATGAAAAAGATAAAAACAAATGGATAGTAGATGAAAAAGCAGCAGAGATAGTAAGGCGAATATTTAACCTGACCATGCAAGGCAATGGTCCGTATCGAATAGCAAAGATATTGGAGAGTGAAAAAGTAGATATACCCGCCTATCATCAACAGAAATTAGGCTATGGACTATATCAAAGCAAAAACTTTGAACATCCCTATCGTTGGTGCAGCTCAACAATAGCAAGCATTTTAAAGAAACAGGAATACTTGGGGCATACAGTCAATTTCAAAACAAGAAAGCACTTCAAGGACAAGAAAAGCAAATATGTATCCGAGGATAACTGGCTTATTTTTGAAAATACACACGAGCCAATCATAGACCAAGAAACCTTTGATAATGTGCAAAGGATAAGAGGAAATGTAAAAAGGTATCCTGACGGTTGGGGAGAATATCACCCACTCACAGGACTAATGCATTGTGCAGATTGTGGGAGCAAGATGTATGTTCATAGAACAAGCAATTATAAGAATATTCCCTATTACACTTGCAGTGCCTATACCAAAACACCTTGTGGCACACTTTGTCCATCAGCACACAGAATAAAAGCAGAAGCGGTCTTAAACCTTATTAGGGAAACACTAAAAGATATTAAAAAATACCTTAATGAAGATAATGAAGCCTTTATCCGTTCCATTCAAAATGAAATGGAAGAAAAGGAAAAAATAGAGATAGAAAAGAAACGCACAAGGCTTATTGACAGCAAAGGAAGATTACAGGAATTAGAAAGACTGATGTGTCGTATCTATGAAGATATGATCCTTAACAAAATACCAAATAGCAGATATGAAATACTAAATAACCAATATGAAACGGAGCAGATAACTTTAAGTAAAGAAATTAAGGATTTGGAGCAGCAGGTATCAAGATATGAAAAAGAAACAGACAGAGCTAAAAAATTTATATCTCTTATCAGTCGTTATGAAAACTTTGATGAACTTACAACCACAATGATAAATGAGTTTGTAGAAAAGATTGTCGTACATGAAAGAGATAGAAAAGGAAGTCAGACATCAAAGCAAAAGATAGAAATTTACTTTAATTTCATAGGCAATTATGAACTGCCACAGGCGGAGTTAAGTGATGAAGAAAAACAAAAACTTGAGGAAGAAGAAAGAAAAATAAAGAAAAGAAAAGACAAGCTACATCAAAATTACCTGAAACGAAAAGCAAGCGGAAAACAGAAAGAGTATGAAGATAAATATAAGGCAAGGAGAGAACAGAAGAAACAGGAGAAAATAAAGGTTTTGAAAAGAGTGGGGATACCGGTGAGTGAGTATATAAAAACAAATATTTAAACCTATCTTGACAAATATTGAATTTTGATTTATTATTAAATATATATTCAGTATTGGAATAGAAAGAGGTGTGCTATGGCACAAGTATTAAAAGAAGAAGTTAGAAATAGAATACTCGAAGCAGCAGAAAAAGTATTTTATAAAAAGGATTATAGAGGTGCCAAATTAACAGAAATTGCAAAAGAAGCAGATATTCCTGTGGCACTAATTTATACCTATTTCAAAAATAAGGCAGTTTTGTTTGATGCAGTAGTAAGTTCTGTTTATATAAACTTCGAGTCAGCTTTTAATGAGGAAGAATCTTTGGAAAAAGGTTCTGCTTCTGAAAGGTTTGATGAAGTTGGAGAAAATTATATTCATGAACTTTTAAAAGATCGTAAGAAGTTAATTATTTTAATGGATAAAAGCTCAGGTACAAAGCATACAGAAGCAAAACAAAAACTCATATCGCAAATGCAGGTTCATATTGAAGTAAGTTTAAAAAGACAATCGAAACAGGAATATGATCCAATGCTTGCCCATATTTTAGCCAGTAACTTTACAGAGGGACTTCTTGAAATAGCAAGGCATTATCAAAGTGAAAAGTGGGCAAAAGATATGCTAAAACTTATTGCAAAGTGTTATTACAAGGGAGTGGAATCATTGTAAGTTGATTTGATATTTAAATGCGATAAATTTAAATTTTTGGAGGAGATATTTTGAAGATATATAAAGATAAAGAAGAACTGAAATCTGAGATAAATAAAAGTTTTGAAAAGTATATTTCTGAATTTGATATTATTCCTGAATCTCTCAAAGATAAGAGAGTCCCTGAAGTTGACAGAACACCAGCAGAAAATCTTGCTTATCAACTCGGATGGACAACATTAGTTTTGAAATGGGAAAAAGATGAGAAAAACGGTTTTGAAGTAAAGACACCGTCGGATATGTTTAAATGGAATCAACTTGGAGAATTATATCAGTGGTTTACCGATACTTATGCTCATTTATCGATAGAAGAATTAAAGAAACGATTGAAAGAAAATATTATATCTATCTATACAATGATTGATACACTAAGTGAAGAAGAATTATTTCAACCGCATATGAGAAAATGGGCTGATGAAGCTACTAAAACAGCGACATGGGAAGTTTATAAGTTTATTCATGTTAATACGGTTGCCCCTTTTGGAACGTTTAGAACTAAGATTAGAAAATGGAAAAAGATTGTGCTATAATTTTTGATTTGCTGATACAGTAATTTAAAAAAATATAGTGATCGGATAAAATAGACTTTGCGTAATCAGCAAAGTCTTACTTTAAACCTTAATACTGAATTGAAATTCAATATTATTCAATTTTGAAAGGAGAGTTGTTCATGCCGGAAAAAGAATTAAGGAAAAAAGTGATTGGGAAAAATAGTTTATCCAATTCACTTCTTGCTTTAAAAATAGTATTTGATTTGATACCACAAATCTTACTTGTATATTTGATTAGTTCTTTAATCACAAACAATATTAACGAAGGTAATTTAAAGTATATATTCTTGGGAATCTTTATATCGTTTGTATTAAAAGGAGTGTTTTATTATTTTGCAACAAAGGTTGCCCATGAGAAAGCATACGAAAAATTAACAGAACTTAGGTTAGATATTATCGGTCATCTGAAAAAACTAAGTTTGGGATTCTTTAAAGAACATAATACAGGAGAGCTTACCAACATTGTTCAACATGATGTAGAGCAAGTGGAAGTATACCTTGCCCATGGTCTTCCTGAAATAATGGCAGTTACACTTCTGCCTACCATTATTTTTGTAGCTATGATTTTTGTTGATTGGCGTCTTGCTCTTGGAATGATTGCTGGAGTTCCACTCATGTATTTGGTAAAAGTTCTTTCACAGAAAACAATGGATAAAAACTTTGCTATTTACTTTAACCATGAAAATAAGATGAGAGAAGAGCTAATGGAATATGTAAAAAATATTTCTGTGATTAAGGCTTTTGCTAAAGAAGAGGAGATTAGTGAAAGAACATTAAAAACGGCAAGAGAATATATTTACTGGGTTAAAAAGAGCATGGGAGCAATTACAATTCCAATGGGACTCATTGACATATTTATGGAAATTGGAGTAGTTATTGTCATGATTTTGGGAAGTATATTTCTTTACTATGGAAATATTACAACCCCTAATTTTATACTTGCCATTATTTTATCGTCTGCTTTTACTGCATCTATAAGTAAGACGGCTACATTGCAACATTTTTCTATTGTGTTTAAGGAAGCACTAAAGGCGATTGGAAAAGTTTTAACAGTTCCGCTTCCAAAGAAAAAGACAGAACAAGGTTTAGAATTTGGAAATATAGAATTTAAAGATGTGAATTTTGCATACGGAAAAGATAGCTTTGAGCTTAAACATATCAATTTGAATTTTAAGAAAAATAGTTTGAACGCCTTTGTAGGAGCAAGTGGTTGTGGGAAAAGTACTGTATCTAATTTGCTTATGGGATTTTGGGATGCAGATGAAGGACAAATACTGATAAATGGAAAAGATATAAAAGAATATAGTCAAGATAATATCTCAATGCTGATTGGTAGTGTGCAACAAGAAGTTATCCTTTTTGATTTAAGTATTTTTGAAAATATAGCAATTGGAAAACTAAATGCAACAAAAGAAGAAGTCATAGAAGCTGCTAAAAAAGCAAGATGCCATGATTTTATTTCAGCATTGCCAAATGGATATGAAACACGAGTAGGTGAAATGGGAGTTAAGTTATCTGGTGGAGAAAAACAAAGAATCTCCATAGCAAGAATGATACTGAAAAATGCACCGATTTTAATATTAGATGAAGCAATGGCAGCTGTTGATAGTGAAAATGAAAGACTAATCGGCGAAGCAATTGACGATTTAAGCAAGGATAAAACCATTATTACAATTGCTCATCATCTAAACACAATTAGAGATTCAGACCAAATTATAGTTATGGATAAGGGTGTTGTTCTTGATGCAGGAAGCCATGAAGAGTTGATGAAAAGATGTGAGTTCTATAAGGATATGGTTGAAGCACAGAACAAGGTAGATAGATGGAATTTGAAAGAGGTGGTAACAGAAAATGTTTAGAGAAATGTTAAAGCTGCTTACAAAAACCGGCAAGAGAGATTTGATTATATCAAGTGTATTCTTTGCCCTTTATGGACTAAGCTCCATAGCCATGATTGTTATCGTATTTTCTATACTGTTTCAGATATTTGATGGGACGAGTTTAGCAAGTTTATATAAAGGTTTTATTGCAATTGGGTTACTTGTAGTATTCAAAGGCATTTGTAATATGGTTGCAGATATGAAAAAGCATAGTGCAGGTTTTGATATTGTTCAGCAAATCAGAGAACGCATGATTATTAAATTGAAAAAATTCAGTTTGGGATTTTATACCAATGAAAGACTGGGAGAGATCAATACAATTTTACACAAAGATGTTGATAATATGTCTCTTGTTGTAGGACACATGTGGTCGAGAATGTTTGGCGATTTTTTGATAGGTGCAGTCGTATTTATCGGTCTTGCAAGTATTGATTTCAAACTTGCTATTCTAATGGCTGTATCTGTTCCGATTGCACTTGTCTTTCTATATCTGACAATTAAGCAATCTGAAAGAATAGAGAATCAGAATAATTCAGCACTTCTTGATATGGTTAGCTTATTTGTTGAATATGTTAGAGGAATACCTGTACTAAAGAGTTTTTCAAACAATAAAAGCTTGGATAATGAGCTTATGAACAAGACAAAAAAGTTTGGAGAAACAAGCAAAGTAGCTTCAAGATTCAAGGCAAAACAGCTATCTATATTTGGGTTTTTACTGGATATTGGATATTTAGTTCTTTTAATTGCAGGAGCAATACTTGTTATAAAGGGAAGTCTTGATGTACTTAATTTTATTATCTTTGCAGTAATTTCAAAAGAGTTTTATAAGCCGTTCGCTTCTATGGAACAACACTATATGAACTATGTTTCGGCGGTAGATAGTTACGAAAGACTTTCAAGAATTTTATATGCAGATGTAATCCCGGATAAAGTGAATGGAATTGTTCCGAAAGATAATGATATAGCTTTTGATAACATTGGATTTTCCTATGAAAAAGATGAATTTAAAATGGAAAAATTGAGCTTTTCTATTGCTGAAAAAACAATGACAGCCTTAGTTGGAGAATCAGGTAGTGGAAAGACCACTATAACCAACTTACTTCTAAGATTTTATGATGTGCATAAAGGAAAAATTACACTCGGAGGAATTGATATAAGGGATATTCCTTATGATGAGCTTTTAGACCGTATTAGCATTGTCATGCAGAATGTTCAATTGTTTGATAACACGATTGAAGAAAATATCAGAGTAGGTAAAAAAGGAGCTACAAAAGAGGAAATCATTGAAGCTGCAAAGAAAGCAAGAATACATGATTTCATTATGAGTTTACCAAAAGGTTATGAAACTGATATTGGCGAAAATGGAGGAATTTTATCAGGTGGACAAAGACAAAGAATATCTATTGCAAGAGCTTTTCTAAAAGATGCACCGATTTTAATTCTTGATGAAATGACAAGTAATGTTGATCCTGTAAATGAATCTTTGATACAGGATGCTATTACAGAACTTGCAAAGAATAGAACTGTACTTGTAGTGGCTCATCATTTAAAAACAATTCAAAAAGCTGACCAAATTCTCGTATTTCAAAAAGGAAATTTACTTGAAAAAGGAAAGCATGGTGAACTTCTTGCGAAAAATGGTTACTACACAAAATTATGGAAAGCTCAGTACGAGGTATAATCATGATTTTGTTAAAAAATGTTTCTTATGAATGGGAAGATGGGCGAACTGCTTTAAAAAATATCAATCTTGAAATTAAAAAAGGTGAATTTGTTTTAATTTCAGGGAAAAGTGGAAGTGGTAAAAGTACTCTTGGAAGTGTAATGAATGGTCTTATTCCACATTATTACAAAGGCAAAATGCAAGGAGAAGCCTTTGCGTCCGGAAAAGATATAAGCAAATTATCGCTTCATGAAATAGGGCGTATTGTAGGTACTGTATTTCAAGATCCAAGAAGTCAATTTTTCACGACAACGACAGATGAAGAAATAGCTTTTGGGCTTCAAACTATCTGCAAATCAAGATATGAAATCAAACAGAGAGTAGAAGAAGTATATGCAGAGCTGGATATTGAGGAACTGAAAGGAAAATCTGTTTTTGAATTATCAAGCGGGCAGAAACAAAAGATAGCTATTGCAAGCATCTATGCAATGAATCCGAAAGTTTTAATTTTAGATGAGCCTTCAGCAAATTTGGATATGAAAGCAACATTTGACCTATTTTTAATTTTGGAAAAATTAAAGAAAAAGGGAACAACTGTTGTTCTAATTGAACATCGTTTGTACTATGTAAAATCTTTATTTGACCGTTTTCTTTTGGTTAAAGATGGAGAGATTGCACAGGACTTGAGTCGGGAAGAAGTTATCCATCTTGAAGGGAAGTTTTGGGATGATAATGGACTAAGAACTCTTGAATTAAAAGAATACAGGATAAGTGAGAAGAAAGATTTATATCAATTAAATGATGAAAGTATCAGTGGGAAAGGCTTGAAATTTTGTTACCCAAGTGCAACTAAGGTTGGAAATAAGCAAAATCAATACATCTTAAATCATCTTGATTTCAATATGGAGTGTGGAAAAGCCATTGGTCTTATTGGGTTAAATGGTACTGGGAAAACTACTTTTGCAAGGGTAATTTCAGGACTTGAGAAGATAAAAGAGGGGAAAATATGGGCGGAAAAAGATAAAGAGTTGAATCGTAAAGATTTAATGGATATGTCATATTTTGTATTTCAGGATTCAGACTATCAGTTATTTTCGGAAAGTGTACTTGATGAAATGCTGCTTGGTATTTCAAATAAAGATAAAAAAGAAAATACCCAAAAGGCAAAGTCTATTTTGAATGTTCTTGGCTTAGATAAATATATAGATAAGCATCCGTTTGCTTTATCAAGAGGAGAAAAACAAAGACTGACAATAGCTTGTGGAATGATGAAACAGGCAAAAGTTTTCATCTATGATGAACCAACATCAGGTTGTGATAAAGACTCAATGCTTTCAGTCGCAAAACTGATTGAAGAACAATTAAAAAAAGGGATAACAGTTTTGGTAATAAGTCATGATTTTGAGTTTTTAGCGAACACAGTGAGTAAGCTCTGGGTAATGGGAGATGGAAAAATAGAAAGTGTTTTGAATATGAGTGAAAGTAATAAAATTCTCATATTGGACAAGATGAGAGGAGGTAGATAACTTGATGGATAGAAAAACAGTCGATCCGAGAATAAAACTTACTCTACTTCCAATTGTTGGATTTACGAGCTTTTTTATAAGCGATACAATTCTACTTTTCGGACTGATTCTCTTTGCCTTTTTTCTGTATGTATACAGCAGTATGTGGAAAAGAGCATTACGCTTTATTTTGTTTTTTGTGATTTTATACTGCATAGAGTTATGGCTTGGAAAGTTTTGTGAAGCAAGTATCGTATTTGCAATATATATGTTTATTTACTTTGCATCAAGGATGACCTTAATTGCTATGTTTGGTGGATATATAACAAAGACTACAAGTGTAAGTGAAATGCTTGAAGCATTAAATAGAATGAAAGTACCAAGAAGCATTGGTATACCTTTTAGTGTTTTGCTTAGGTTTGTACCAACTATAAAAATAGAACTCAAGGCATTAAAAGAGAATATGAAGATTCGAGGAATCGTAACAAGTAGATTTTTCCCCTTGCTACATCCAATTAAATATATTGAATATACGCTTGTTCCGCTTTTAATGAGAATGATTAAGATTTCAGATGAACTGTCAGCTTCAGCACTCATTAGAGGACTTGATAGTGATGAGAACAGGGTTACATTAACAAAATTGAGGTTTAGAACAACGGATTTGTTGATTGGACTATTAGGAGCTTTGATGATTGCTCTTGTGATAGTAATACAGAAAATTTATTAGGAGGACTTTTATGAAAAACAAATTAAATGGTCGTGATTTTATTACAATCGGAATCTTTAATGCAATTGGAATTGTCATATACATGGCGGTTGCATTTGCTATGGCAACAACAGTGATTGGAGGATTTATTGCTTCAGGAGTTAGCTTTATGGTAGCTGCTACCGTTTATATCCTTATGGCTTTGAAAGTTAAAAAGAAGGGCGTATTTACAATATCAGGAACGCTTCTTGGTTTAATTGCATTGTCAGGAGGACATTTGCCTCATGCAGTCTTTGCTGTAATCGGTGGAATTATATGTGATTTGATTATAGGAAATTATGAGAGCAAGGGACGAATGATTATTGGATATGGGATATTTGCATTAGCGGATTTTTTAGGGACAGTAATTCCTGTGATTTTATTCGGAACAGCTTCTTTTGTGGAAAGAGCATCAAAATGGAAAATGAGTGAAGCACAAATAAATGAAGCATTATCTTATTTCAAAGTTTCATGGGCAGTAGGCTTTGCCTTGATAACATTTGTTCTTGCTTGCATAGGAGCATTCGTTGCAACAAAGATACTCAAAAAGCATTTTGAAAAAGCAGGAGTGATTTAATAATAAATTTACTTAGGAGGGAAAATAATGGAGGGATAATTATGTCAAAACTTATAGTTTCGGTTTTCACAGAACGATATAATTATCCTTTTTTATTCTTGGAATTGCTTACACATAGCAATAATACTTTACCAGAAACGACCAAATAGAAAATTATATAAAACATTAGTTTTTAAGCCGAGAGGACTTTTTACGCCAAAGTGTAGAAGTCCTCCTTTTTTATTCTCAAAACCAAAACAGAGAACTTAAAAAGGAGGATGACTAAGTGGCAAAGAAAGAATATTACCTTTATGTAAAAGGCAAAGCCGTA
Source organism: Urinicoccus massiliensis (assembly GCF_900120405.1). Taxonomy (GTDB): domain Bacteria; phylum Bacillota; class Clostridia; order Tissierellales; family Peptoniphilaceae; genus Urinicoccus; species Urinicoccus massiliensis. The sequence continues at coordinate 1,179,952 of NZ_LT635493.1, forward strand.
CCTGTAAGTGAAGAAGTCTACAAAGCCTATTGGAAGATAACAGAGCATGAAAAGTATCTCCAAAGAAAAGATTGGAAGCATAATGTAATACCATTTTCGGCACTGGATCATGATGGACACTTTGTAGATAACATCATAGATGAAAAGATAGACTTAGAAAAAATTGTAGAAGTAAAAATGCGAATTGAAGAACTTCATAAAGCATTAAATACTCTTACAAAAGAAGAACGAGAACTAATGGAAGCCATCTTCTACAAAGAAGAAAGTCTAAGGTCAATCAGCAGAAGAGAGAAAGTTACACATCAAGCAATCAGTGGGAGGAGGGATAGGATTTTAGAAAAACTGAGAAAGATTTTAGAAGATAAAATCTAAAAACTTGGAAAGGTTAAGTGTCAAAAAAGGTGCTTAACCTTTCTTTATGGAAACAAGCAGATACCAAAACGGAGGAATTAAAAATGAAGAAAGAAAAAACATTACAGGAAGTACAGGAACAAATTTCTGAACTTCAGGAAGAAAGAGAAAAGTGCGATGTAAAGCTGAAACAATTACAAAATCAAGGCAAAAAATTAGAAAAACTGGCAAATGAAAAGGAACGAAAAAGAAGAAATCACAGGCTCATACAAAGAGGCTTGATAGTAGAAAGAGTAATTGAAAATTCCCTTATGTTTGCCAATGAGGAGATAGAAGAACTACTTAAAGTTGCTACTGATACAGAAGAATACAGACAAGCCTATGAAGAAATGATAAATGGAAAAGATATGGAAGATGAAACAGATATTGAGTGAACAGAATAAAAAAACTTAGTTTTTTCAGAAGCTCCCTGCAAGGGCAAAAAGCTTCGCAGAACGCAAAACACCCTTTAGGGTGTATAATTGCGCCCTTAGAAAAACTAAGGGATTTTAGCAAGTATTAAAAAATCCAAAACTTAATAAAAATATACGGATAAAGCAGATAGGAAAAGATACAAAAAATAGCCTGTCTGCTTTTTTCCTTTACCTAAAAACAAATAAAAAATGAAAGGAGCTTATGAAGATGGCAGAAACATTTCACTTTAATATTTCCATGATAAGCAGAGGAAAAAGTAAATCGGCAGTTGCAAGTGCAGCATATATCTCTTGTGAGAAAATCAAAAATGAATGGGATGGAGAAGTTCATGACTATCATAATAAAAAAGGACTTTTACATTCAGAAATCTTCTTGCCGGAGAATGTTCCCATAGCATTAAAAGATAGAACTACTTTATGGAATAGCGTTGAACTAAATGAGAAAGCAAGTAACGCACAGCTTGCAAGAAACTTCATTATCGCCTTACCAAAAGAATTATCCTTTGAAGAAAATAAGAAACTCATTACCGACTTCATACAAGAAAATTTTGTATCAAAAGGAATGATAGCAGACCTTGCAATCCATGATGAAAGTGATGAAGAAAATAATAATATCCATGCACATATTATGACTACCCTCAGACCAATCAATGAAAAAGGAGAGTGGCAGGCAAAAAGCAAAAAAGAATATGTAATTGATGAAAATGGAGAAAAGATAAAACTAAAAAGCGGGAACTACAAAACAAGAAAAGTAGAGCTGACAGACTGGAACAATAAAGGAAACGCAGAGAAATGGAGAGAGAATTTTGCAAGACTTTGTAATCAGTATTTAGAAAAAAATCATCAAGAAAAGAGAGTGGATCATCGTTCCTACAAAAGGCAAGGGATAGAAGAAATCCCAACCATTCACATGGGAGCAAGTGCCAGTGCCTTAGAGAAAAAAGGAATCGAAACCGACAAAGGAAACATCAACAGAGAAATAAAAAAACATAACTCTTTAGTAAAAGCTATCAAGAACAAGATAAAAGAAATCACTTCTTGGATAGACTCTTTACTTGGAAATCTGCAAGCAAAATACGATGGGTATAAACAGACCAAGAAAGATGAACTGGAGAACAAAGCAGAACTCTTTAACCTTTATGAATATATTTCTATCTACAACGAAATACAGGGAGAAAAAACAAAAAATCTATCCTACTATGGACAGATAAAAAAGGGAAATGCAGACCTAAAGAGATTTGTAAAAGCAATCTACTATCTAAAAGATAATCATCTTCAAACCATAGCAGACCTACAAGAAAAAGTTTTTGAACTGGCAAAGCAAAGTAAAAAGATAAGTGAAGATATTCAAAGCAAAACCCAAAGAATAAAGGAGTTAAATCGTTGCTTTATTTGTGCAGACATCATCAAAGAAAATAAGGCGGTATATCAGGAATATAAAGATAAAACTTTTCTTAAAGATAAATTTAACAATTCACATAAAGATGAAATTGAAAACTACAAAAAAGCAAGAAAGACTATAGAAAAATTTACTGGAACATCAGCTATAAAGTCGAGTGATTGGCAGAAAGAAATATCAAGCCTTGAAAAAGAGATACAAGACTTAACTGAAGATAAAGCTAAAGTTCAAGACGAATTTAAGCAGATAGATCATATCAAATATGCAGTAAAGATTGTGGGTGACGAGTATGGAATAGATTTATCTATAGAGATAGACAAGGCAATTAAGAGGGGAGATAAACCAAGTGTAATTGCACAACTGAAAAAATTTCAAGAGCAAGAGGAAAGAAAGGGTCAGTACAAACAAAAAGCAAAAGAAAAGGCTAAAGAAAATTATAAAAATAAAGGGGAGGAAAGATAAAAATGGCAGACAACAGAAGATACTATTGGTTAAAATTGAAAGAAGATTTTTTTACAGATAAGAGAATCAAAAGGCTAAGAAAAATATCAGGAGGAGATACCTATACAATCATTTATCTTAAATTGCTTTTACTTAGCTTAAAAGATAGTGGGAAGCTGTATTATGATGGAGTAGAAACAGACTTTATCAAAGAGCTTGCCTTAACGATTGATGAAACGGAAGATGATGTAATGGTTATAGTGAACTATCTTATGGCACAAGGATTGATGGAGATAATCACAGAAAATGACGAGTATTTTTTAACAGAAATCCCAAGTCTTATAGGTTCAGAAACAGCGTCTACAAGGCGTTCGAGAAAATCGAGAGGACAAAAAGCGTTGCAATGCAACACTAATGCAACACATTGCAACCTTTTGCAACAAAATTGCAACGGAGATATAGAGAAAGAAATAGATATAGAGTTAGAAAAAGAGGGGGAGATAGAAAAAATATCCCCCGTTTTTTACGGAGAATATAAAAATGTTTCCTTAACAGATGAAGAATATGGAAAGTTAAAGGATAAAATGCAAGGTCATAGGGAGAAAATGATAGAAAAGCTTTCGACTTATATGCAAAGCACAGGAAGAAACTACAAAGACCATTATGCGACCTTAATTCATTGGTATGAACAAGATAAAGGGAAATTAAAGGAGTGTAGTAAATCAACAGTATATACCCTTGAAGATTATGACAAGGGAGAACATTTATAATCTCATATAAGACGGTGGAGAGGCTTTTTTAGAGCGTTAATGGCAAAAGAGGTATCAGAATATAGCTAAGTGTGAAAACATCATGTGAGGGCTTAAAATTGCAGTATGGAAAAATCATCGTATTTATGATAAAATGACAGTGATATGATAATAAACTCAGTTATAAAGAGAGGATATATAAATGCGAATTCAATTTACAGTAAACGATGAAGAACTGAAAATTTTAACTAAAAAAGTTATAGAGGGTAATTACCCAAGTATTAGTGAATATTGTAAGTGTAGCAGTTTACAAGAAAATACAAGTTATGTTGACTTATATAATACCTTACTAAATAAAATAAGCTTTTTGCCGAAAGACAAAGAATTTGTTTTACGAGAGTTAATAGCAACACCGCCGGCTTTGATTGGCAGATGGTTTTATGAAAATGTAAATAAGGGACTTGTGAAAAATGTAGAACACATCGGAAAAGCTGAAGGTGGAGTAGAAAAATATAAAAAGATATGAGACTTATTTCAAAAAGCTACGCAGTGCGTGGCGGATTGGAAAAGATATTTAGATAATTTTGGAGGTGCATTTCATGGCAGATGAAAATAAAGAGATAGTTATTGTAGATGATAAAACTATACAAGAAAAAATATATTTCATTCGTGGACAAAAAGTAATGCTTGATGCAGATTTAGCTGAAATATATGGTTATGAAACTAAAAACTTTAATAGACAGGTAAAAAATAATATTGAAAAGTTTGAAGGCGAAGATTTTATGTTTCAATTGACCGAGAATGAGTTTGAAAACTTGAGGTGCAAAAATTTCACCTCAAGTTGGGGCGGCTCAAGGTACCTACCAAATGCCTTTACGGAACAAGGTATTTATATGCTTATGACTGTATTAAGGGGAGAACTTGCGATTAGGCAAAGCAGAGCCTTAATTAGAACATTTAAGCAGATGAAAGACTTCATTATTGAAAATCAAGATTTTATCGGTTCAAAAGAATTAGTCCAAATAGCTATTCAAACCAACCAAAACACAAATGATATTGCAGAAATAAAATCTCAAATGGCTACTAAAGAAGATTTGAAAAAAGTAATGGATAATTTTATCGATCCGGACACTTACAAGCATTTCCTTTTGATGAATGGAGATAAGATTGAAGCGGATGTTGCCTATACAAAAATATATAAGTCAGCAAAGAAAAGCATTTACGTAATAGATAACTATATAGGCTTGAAAACCTTAGAATTATTAAGAGCTGCAAAAGACAATGTTGAAATTATAGTCTTTAGCGACAATGTGAAAAATAAAGATATGCTTACAAAAAACATCCTAAATGATTTTAGAAGAGATTATCCAAATATCAACTTAAAAATGAAGGTTGCAGGCAAAAAATATCACGATAGATATATTGCAATAGACTATGGAACAGAAAATGAAGCCTTTTATCTTTGCGGAGCTTCATCAAAGGACGCAGGAAATAAAATATCAAGTATTACCAAGATAGAAGAATCCTCTAAGGATATGTATCATACAATGTTTGGTGGAATGTTAAACAATAAGAATTTGAAAATTTAATATGCAGATAACAGAATAGACAGTTATATGAGCTTTAAGCAAGGCGGTAGAAGTAAAAATCTATCGTCTTTTTTAATTGCAACAAACAGGAGGAAAACTATATGCAAGAAAATAAAAATGAACAGAATACAGGAACAAAGACGATAAAGAAAATTGGGAAAGTAACCTATGAGGTTGTTGTCCACTTTAATGAAAATGCAACGGAAACCATGCAAGACAAATTAAAAAGGATAATGCTTAGAGAAATGGAGATGAAAAAACATCAAAAAGGAGATAAAAATGATTAGAAAGTCCTTGACAAGTTGTTACAGGAAAAACTGCCAAATCAATCCTTATATCCTGTGGAGCAAGGCTTGCTCCATTTGATATTCAGGAACTTAGGGACTTAATGAAAGAAGATGAACTGGAACTTGATACACTTGGAGAAAAGAAAACAGCTTTATTCGTAATAATATCGGATACAGATGATACATTTAACTTTGTAGTATCAATAATGTACTCACAATTATTTAATCTATTATGTGATAAAGCAGATGATGAATATGGCGGAAGACTTCCTGTTCATGTGAGATGCCTACTTGATGAGTTCGCAAATATCGGCTTAATTCCTAAATTTGAAAAGCTGATAGCAACTATTAGAAGTAGAGAAATATCAGCTTGTATAATATTACAAGCACAATCACAACTAAAAAGTATCTATAAAGATAATGCAGATACCATAGTTGGCAATTGTGATTCGACGTTATTTTTAGGAGGCAAAGAAAGAACAACATTAAAAGAATTATCTGAAAGTTTGGGAAAAGAAACAATAGACCTATATAACATATCAGAAACAAGATCGAATCAAAAGAGTTTTGGTTTAAACTATCAAAAAACTGGAAAAGAATTAATGAGCCAAGATGAAATAACTGTAATGGATGGTGGGAAATGTATCTACCAATTAAGAGGAGTTAGACCATTTCTTTCAGATAAATTTGACATAACCAAGCATAAGAATTATAAGTTCCTTGAAGATTATGATAAGAGAAATATATTTGACATAGAGAAATACCTACAGAGAAAAGATGAGGTTAAGTTAAAAGAGAGTATGGTAGTTGAAATATTAGATGAATAAATTTAAAATTAAATAAGAAGTAAGATAGATATTTAGGAAAGATTAAAAGAAAATACTTGACAAAAAATATTTTATAACATATAATAATGTCAACAGTACCCGACACGCCTCTTAACAATGCGGACCAAGTCGGGTCATTTGATTTTAGGAGAAAAAATGAAAAAAATTCATCAAGAACCGATTAGTATAGAAAATCAAGTAAAAAACTTAATAGACTTAGGACTTTTAGTAGAAGATAAAACTTATGCTAAGAAAATTCTTGGAAGAATATCCTATTATAGGCTGATTAAAGCTTATAGTATCACATTAAAAAAAGATGGAAGATATATATCAGGAACAAGTTTTGAAGATATTGTAAGTTTATATAAATTTGATAGAGAACTTAGACAGCTTATATTTGAAACAATAGAGCATATTGAAGTTTCTTTAAGAGCAGTTATCACAAACTATTTTTCTTTAAGATATGGGAACTTTTCATATAAAGATATGAATAATTTTGAGAAACAAAAGGAACAAGAAAGGGTACTAGAAGAATTAGCAAGGGAAGTTAAAAGAAATAGACGCTCACCATTTATAAAAAACTTTAAAGACAATTATGAAGGTGGAGAAATTCCACTCTATGCAGTGATAGAAGTAGCAAGTTTTGGAACTTTATCTAAAATGTATAAGAATATGAAAAATGAAGATAAAAGTAAAATTGCAAAAGTCTTTCATACAGACTACCATTACTTTGAATCTTGGATAGAAAATTTTGCCTATATAAGAAATATATGTGCCCATTATGGCAGGCTATATGGAGCAAAGCTTACAAAATCACCAAAGCTATATAAAGAATATTTAAAAAATAATATTTCAAACAATACAATATTTGCTACATTAGTTAATCTTAAAATAGTTTCTGAAGAAGAAAATTACAAAAATTTTTATCATGATCTAACAGCACTAATAGCAAGATATGAAAATATTGAATTAAGACATGTTGGCTTTATAGAAAACTGGAAAGAATTACTAAAACCATAAAATTAAATAGAGAAATTTACACCGAAAAAAACATTTCGGTGTTTTTTTATGCCCAAGGGAGGAAAAATGAAATATATACGAGATGAGCCGAAAAAATAAGATACAGAGAAAAATGAAATATTAATGAATTAGAAGTAGAAGCGATAGAGAAAACTATCGCTTTTTTTATGGAATAAAGGAGATAGAACAAATGGAAAGAGAAATGCTAAATATTAATGGAAATCTAGTAGGAGAAATAAAAACAACTGCAATAGATACAAAGGAAGGAGAAAAAGAGGTAGCTAACTTCACAATAGTTAGAAAGAACAAAGAAGAAGGAAAGGTTAAAAAAGAATATATCTACTGTAATCTCTACGGGGAAAAGGCAAAAAGTGTGAAGGAATTTAAAAGTGGAGAATACATCCATATTTTTGGATATTTTAAGGAAACAAAAAAAGAAGACAAGACATTTAAAAATTTTATCGTAAAGCACATAAATAAAATTGAAAAAGAAGAAAAAGAGGGATATTATGGCACTTAACTATAAACCATTATGGATACAGTTAGCAAAAAAAGGATTAAAGAAAACAGACGTAATAGCCATGGCAGGAATTACAACAAATGTTATGGCACAAATGGGCAAGGATAAACCAATTACATTTAAGAAATTAGAAAGAATATGTAAGGCTTTATCTTGAACTCCTAATGATATTATTAGTTTTGAAGACAATTTTAGTGAAGAGGAATAGAAAATGAGTTTAAAGACAGAAGATCAAGTCAGGGATTATGCGAAATTAGTATTAGGGTTTGATGAAGTTGAAGATTTTATAGAAATTCATAGAAATGAGGTGGAATAAAACTGGGAAATCTATAACAAATCGGAAGAGATGAAATGCTTGAATACCTAAATCATCTAAAAAAAATCATACAGATGATGAAAGTAGGATTGCACTTGGAAAGATTGAAACAACCCTAACTGAGAAAATATGGATTAGTTTGGGAGAACACGAAGAAGAAGTAAATAAAAGTAAAAGAGAAAAATTATGATTTTTATGGGTGGAGGTAATTCATGGATTTTGAATTTATTATGTATCATTTTTTAAGTGGATGTATTCCTGTATTTTTAGCAGTAGCTATCTATTTTGCTATTTTATATGTAGTTGAAAAAAACAAACAAAAGGGCATATAATATTATCCTTTGTTTTCTGCTTTTATCTCACAGGGGTATTGGCGGCGACGGGTATTGCCATTAAAGGCTCATTTGCCCCAAGAATTGTTTATATTCCTTTTGTGGAAATGATTAGAGGGCCAATAGAAATGTTTTTAAATGTAATTTTATTTATACCATTGGGATTTTTTCTACTATTTCTCTATAAAAAATATAATAGATTAGCAAATATAGTTTTAGCTGGATTTTTTATATCCTTATCTATTGAGTTTGTTCAGATGTTTGATATAGGAACAACAGATATAAATGACTTGATAGCAAACACTCTTGGCACGTTTTTGGGATTTGGTATTTATAAATCATTTAGCAAAGCTGTTCCAAAATCTTGGATTAATCAGACTCAAGATGATGGTTTTCAATGCTATTATGAACTGTTATTTTTTGGGATAGGCTCATTAGTAATAATGCTCACTGTTCAGAGATATATTTTTAACATATTATTTGCTGCAAAGTTTTAATTAGTGGTTAGATGTTGGAGAGTTTTTAACAAATAGATATAAGGTAAAGTTAAAATCAAGTTATAAAATAAATAGATTAAATATATAAATAGAGATTTGGGAACATAAAGACATGGTAACGATTGCACAGCTGAGTTATATATGGTATAATAATAATTACCAATTATGGATATACGAAAGATAATTGTAAAAATAACCAGTAGGTAATATTTCTTAAATATATCCAAAATGGAGTTAGCGTTTTGAGTAATTATAATAATCATCAAGGCTATAAGAAGAGAAATTATTTAGTTGTTTTAAAACTAATATAATGAGTGAAAGTTTTTCAAGATACGAAAATAAATAATTAAGGTAATTAGGAGGTTTGTTATGAAAAAAAGATTTTCTATAATTGTTAGTGTACTAATGTTTTGTCTTCTTTTAAACCCTACGTTTGTTCAAGCTAATGAATATCAAGGGAAAGCGGAAGAATTTGATCAAACTGGCGAAAAGTATCAGAGTGCATCTGAAGTTTTTAGAAAAGAAGAAGTAGAAGAACTTATTGAACAAGTTGAAACAAAAAAACTCATGCCTGATAAAACAGATTTTACTGCTTCTGATGGAATGTTAAGAGCATCTTTTGGACAATATCCTACAAGAAAAGGTGTGATTTTAGTTACAAAGGATAAATACAAAGGACTAATTCCAACAGGACATGCCGCTATAATATATGGGCGAAATGTTGTAGTTGAATCATTATCACAAGGAGTTACTACTGGGAGAAATGATTGGTATTCAACAAAAACTACATGCTATGGTGTAACTGTGAAAAACACTACGGCAAGACAAGATAGTAATGCTGCAGACTGGTGTTATGAACAGATTTCAAAACCTTATAATTTTAGTTACTATAATATGTCAACTAGAGCAAAATTTTATTGTTCACAACTTGTGTGGGCGGCATTTTTAGATAATTATAATATAGATTTAAACACTATGGCATTTGCCAATTCCACTATCCCTTCTAACCCTATTCACCCTATGGAATTAGTTTGGACTGATGAGACAAATTTAATATATGAAAAGTAAATATTTAAATTTGATTGAAAAATTTTTGAGGGTAAAAACTGATATCCAAAATAAAGCAAAAATTTTATTATGTTTTTTGATTATAGTAAGTTTATTTTTTATAAATGGGTGTAGCAAACTTAAAAATTCTGTTGATAGAAAGAAAATTGATTTTGGTCTTGTTATCACAACATCTCAAGACTATAAATCGGAAATTCTTTGGTTTGATATAAACTTGGATTCTATTCAAAAACAAAAACTTTCTTATGCTATGCTGGGTTCACCTTTTTACTCTCCGACCGTAAATGCTGATAAAATTTATATGATTCCTGAAGGACTTGGAAATAAAAAAGATACCAGAAAAGTTATCAGTATTAACAAGCAGTCACTGGATGTTGAAGAATACCCTTTTACCAACATTGCATTAAACCATATGGCCAGTATTGGAAACAATGTCTATGCAATTAACACATTAAATGGTGACAGCTGTCTGGAGTCATATGATGTAGTGTCTAAGAAGAGAAATTCTGTAATTTTGGAAAAAGTTTATTTAGAAACAGTAATAGCTTCTTCAGGTAAATTATTTTGTTTTGTTAGAAAATTAAATTATAGTGATTCAGAAGAAGCAAAAACCATGTTAAATGTTTATACGCCAAGTTTAGATTTGGAAGCAGAAATTGACCTCACTGAATATGGTAATCCAACGAGTATGTATCTTGAAGATGAAGATAATTTATATGTAACTGTAAATAGAAATGCTAATATTAAACCTGTAGGAAAAATCCTTAAAATAAATAAATCAACTTTTGAAATAAGTGAATTCATAACAAAAAAAGATATTCCGTATAATATTTTTAAATTTGGAGATAGATTTATTTTGACATATTATGATCCTGTTACAAATGAAGGAACAGAAGTATCTGTATGGGATGAAAGCGGAAACGAACAAATTTACGATTTGAAAACGTCATTAACTGTCACAGGTGTTGTTAATGATAAGTTTGTAGCAGCAAATAATAATTCAATAAAAATATTTTCTATCCCTGATTTTAAGTTAATTAAAGAACATGAATTAAGTATTGGAACTTCAAATTATGTTTCAGCATTGTTATTAATGAATGAATAATGTATAAAAAACATATTAAGGGTTTGTATATAATCTAAATATTAGAGAAACGATAGATTGAATTTATATGAGTCTCCATAAAAAAGAAAGCAAAAAACTAATTTTCTCATGGAGGTTTTCTATAATCAGGTTGTTAAAACAGTAACAGTAAATCAAAAAAACACTGTTTTTTTTACTCAAATTTAATTTTAAAAAAAGGAAGTATTTACAATGAAAGAATTAGAAAAAATAATAGGATAAATTGATGAGATAAAAATACTTTAGACGATAGAAATTAAAAACTCTATCGTCTTTTTTTATACTCAAAATTAGGAGGTTAAAATGGTAAGGATAAGAAGTCCCACTTAAAACAAATTAATATAAGACATTTAGCGATTGAATTATAATTTCAGTCGCTTTTTTAATTGAAATTTATAGATTAAGGAGAAGAAATTAATGGATAGAGAAATGCTAAATATTAATGGAAATCTAGTAGGAGAAATAAAAACAACTGCAATAGATACAAAGGAAGGAGAAAAAGAGGTAGCTAACTTCACAATAGTTAGAAAGAGCAAAGAAGAAGGAAAGGTTAAAAAAGAATATATCTACTGTAATCTCTACGGGGAAAAGGCAAAAAGTGTGAAGGAATTTAAAAGTGGAGAATACATCCATATTTTTGGATATTTTAAGGAAACAAAAAAAGAAGACAAGACATTTAAAAATTTTATAGTAAAGCACATAAATAAAATTAAAAAAGAAGAAAAAGAGGAGGAAATATAAATGGAATTTTTTACACAAGCAGTAAATGTATTAAAAATATTAGTTACAGCAATTGGTGCAGGGCTTGGAGCATGGGGTGTTATCAACCTGATGGAAGGTTATGGGAATGACAACCGTGCGACACGTTCATAAGTGAAAAGCTTATGCACTAAGTCGAAGGACTGAAAGTTCAAAACTTAGGAGAACTGGCAATCTGATAGGTAGAATGACGGGGTAACGCCCTGAAATGCCTACACTGATACTCCGATTGGCAATGAATATTAGACTATTTCATTGTCAAAAGCTCGGTGAAGTCGGCAGAGAGTAGCCGTAAGACTGATATTAACATCAGACACGAAAGCTGTTCAGAGGTGGACGGTGCTACCTATATGTCGGGTGTCGAATACGCATGGTGAGAATGTGTATACCAAAGCACTGACGTACTTCCGAATGTAAGGGTCTAAACGTTTGAATTTGCCTAACGGCAATTCCCATCAAAGATGGGGTGTTTGTGGATGAGTAAGAATGGTTGTTATAAAAATCCATATATCGTTACAGGCGATATGGTGAAAACTAAACACAGGCTTAGAGGAAGAACCTAAACGTATTCAAAGATAAGATTGTCGGAACGTGGTAAGCCAAGAGCATGGAAGCAGTCTAATGCTAATGAAGTGTTGAATGGGAAAATGACTGAAAAAAACAGCATATAACCATTCTTTATCTCGGTGAAAGTGGTGGCACAGTACCTATGAAGCGAAAATAATAAGTTCGTGGAGGGATAGCCACCAGTCACAGGAAAGTACAAGAACTGAAATTAAGACAAACACAGCTTCGAGTATGACAAAGAAAATCAAATCCGAAAGGAGATGGTGACTGTGTCCACTTCGAAACAAACACTGAAACAAAGCAAAATCCGTTATACGGAATACTATGACTTGCAAAAAGTCCTTGATGATTTATATGAAGATAGCGGTAATAATAAAGTATTTTCAAATTTAATGGAGTTGATAACTTCAAGAGAAAATATTAAACTTGCCTATCGTAGTATAAAAGGGAACAAAGGAAGTCATACGGCTGGGGTAGATGGCAGAACAATAAAACATCTATCAAGGCTAAATGAAGAAGAATACATTTCTCTCATACAAAAACAGTTTCATTGGTATAAGCCACGCCCTGTAAAGAGAGTGGAAATGCGAAAGCCTAATGGGAAAATTAGACCTTTAGGAATACCAACTATTGTAGATAGAATTGTACAACAATGTATCTTGCAAATATTAGAGCCGATATGTGAAGCCAAGTTTCATGACAGTTCCTATGGGTTTCGACCTAACAGGAGTACGGAACACGCTATTGCAGAATGTGCAAGACTAATGCAGATACAGCACTTACACTATGTAGTCGATATTGATATACAAGGATTTTTCGATAACGTATATCATGCAAAGCTCATAAGGCAGCTTTGGAATTTAGGAATCCAAGACAAAAAGTTACTTTGTATCATTAAGGAAATGCTTAAAGCAGACATAGTTATGCCCGATAAAAAGGTAATTACACCAACAAAGGGAACACCACAAGGCGGTATATTATCACCGCTACTATCTAATGTAGTCTTGAACGAATTAGATTGGTGGGTTTCTTCTCAATGGCTGACAATGCCCACGCATTATCCATATAAACAGAGAACGAACAGTCAAGGAACAGAGATAAAAAGCCATACCTACAGAGCTTTAAGAACAAGCAACCTAAAAGAAATATACATTGTAAGGTATGCTGATGATTTTAAGATATTTTGCCGTAATTACTACGATGCAAATAGAACCTATCAGGCAGTTACAAAATGGTTGCAAGACAGATTAAAACTAAATGTAAGTGAAGAAAAATCTAAAATAACAAATCTAAAACAAAAGTATTCGGAGTTCTTAGGATTTAAGCTGAAGGTTAAACCAAAAGGCAAAAAGTTTGTTGTACAGTCGCATATAAGTGATAAGGCACTGAAAAATGCAAAAGAAGATATTTCTAAATGTGTTGCGGATATAAAAAGACCTGCAAACAAAAAGGAACAGTACAAAGCAATAGCCAAGTATAATGCCACTGTTTCAGGCTTGCATAATTACTACCAAATAGCAACAAATGTAAGTTTGGACTTTGCTAAAATAGCCTTTCACATTAAAAAGCAGATGAACAACAGACTTGATATTAAAACCAGTGGAATGCTAAACAAAGGATTTATCAAAGAAAAATATGGAAAAAGTAAACAGCTTCGCTTCCTTAATGGACATCCGCTAATTCCAGTTGGATATATTAGGACAAAGGACGCAAAACACAAGAAAAAGGTTGTAAATAAATACACTGTAAAGGGCAGAGCTTTTATTCATAAAAATCTGCAAATTGATGTAGATACACTTGTTTGGTTGATGAGACATCCTGTGCTTGATAAAAGCATAGAGTTTGCAGACAACAGAATCTCGCTCTTTGCAGCTCAATATGGCAGATGTGGAGTAACAGGTGTAAAACTTATACCAAACGACATACATTGCCATCACAAGATACCGCTTGAACAAGGCGGTACAGATAGTTACAGCAACTTAATTCTTGTTACAGAAGCAGTTCATATACTCATCCATGCAACAAAAGTAGATACAATCCAAAAATATATAAAAGAGCTTGGGTTAACAGTCAAGCAGATTGAGAAATGTAATAAGCTTAGAAAAATGGCAGAACTGCCACTAATTTAGAGAAAAAAATAATTTGTTACGAAGTGTGTAAGTCTTAGTTAAAACGTGAAAATCTTTCTTGTGATGGAACGCCGTGTGCGGTGAAAGTCGCATGCACGGTGTGAAGTGGGGGAAAATCTGGAGATAACATCAAAGGATTACCTATCACTATCTGGTGCTAAATCTCAAGGTATTAAGCAATTTATGGCAAAATAAGGACGGGATAACACAACAAATTCTCTAAAACAAAACACTAAACCAATGTAAGATTGAATGAAATCAATATTTATGCTATAATTAAATAAATCTAATGAACAGAAAAAGAGGGATATTATGGCACTTAACTATAAACCATTATGGATACAGTTAGCAAAAAAAGGACTAAAGAAAACAGATGTAATAGCTATGGCAGGACTTACAACAAATGTTATGGCACAAATGGGCAAGGATAAACCAATTACATTTAAAAATTTAGAAAGAATATGTAAGGCTCTATCTTGCACCCCTAATGATATTATTAGTTTTGAAGACAATTTTAGTGAAGAGGAAATGACCAGTTAGGTCATCGGTTTATAAAGAAAGGTGGTTTTGATCATTTATTCAAAATTTAATAACTTAAAACCAGAAAAACAAAAGCAAATTATTAACGCAGCTATAAAAGAATTTGTTCGAAATGGTTTTGAAAAAGCATCTACTAACGAAATTGTAAAAAGAGCTAATATTTCAAAAGGCTCGCTGTTTAACTATTTTAACAGTAAAAAGGATCTTTACTTGTACTTGATTGAGTATAGTAGTAAAGCAATCGTGAATCTAAATGAAGAAATTGATTTGTCTGAAACTGATTTATTTAAAAGAATCGAAAGAGTTGCTTTACAAAAGTTCTATGTTCAACAAAAGTACCCACAGGCATTTGAATTCTTGGCATCAACTAAACAAGAGGAGTCTGTAGAAGTAAAGGATATCATTAAACAAAGGCTCAATCCAATCTATAATCAAGCCATAAATAAATTATATAAAGACATTGATTACTCTAAATTCAGGGAAGGAGTTGATATTGAAAAAGCAATTGAGATTTTGAATTGGACGATGTTTGGTGTAGGAGAGAAAGGACTAAAGGAATTGTTTACCTTTGATGATATTGGTAGATTTGGAGAGAAATATCTAGAAGAGTGGAACGTTTATGCCGAATTACTGAAATACAGCTTTTATAAATAAAACTAAATTAAAGGTGTATTGAAATGAAAATATAATAGCTTTAGATTTTTATCTAAAAAATTTTAAAGGAGTGTGTCTATATTATGACCGATATAGTAAAAGTACAAGGATTACAAAAAAAGTTTGGTAAATTTCAAGCATTGCGTGACGTTTCGTTCACGATAAAATCGGGGGAAGTGGTTGGGTTTATTGGTCCTAATGGTGCTGGAAATCTACAACTATTCGTGCCCTATTAGGAATTATAAAACGTGATGCTGGTATTGCCGAGATATTCGGTAAGGATGTTTGGAAGGATAGCCTTGAAATTCATAAGCGAATTTCTTATGTCCCTGGAGATGTTGCCCTTTGGGAATCTTTAACGGGAGGAGAAAT